>NZ_AP018194.1:6104114-6384967 GCF_002368235.1 Scytonema sp. HK-05
CAAAAAACCCCAAGTAGCTAGTAGCTAGCCAGGGGTGTCAGTTATCAGGGTGCATCTAGCAATACTATGTTCTCGGAAAAAACCAGTAGGTTCCGGAGAAAAAGCGCGAAAATTAGAGTTATAGTTGTGTTAGTAGTCAAAAAAATCCCCCAGCAGCCGAAAGTCCACTAGGGGAGTCAGTTATCAGGGTGCATCTACCAATCCTATGTTCCACAGATAACTACCCTCTTCCGGATGAATCCTCCAAAATGGAGGTAAAAATATTTTGATTTTATCTAAAAATAAGAAAACCGTAAGTAGCCGAAATTCTACCAGGGAAGTCAGTTGTCAGGGTGCATCTACCAATCCTATGGTAAGGAGATAACTACCTTTTTCTGGATGATTTTACGTGTATCAGAAATAGTTGCGATTTGTAAACGACGAAAAAAACCTAGAGGGTGTTAAGAAACTAGGGGAGTTGATGATCAACAGAGCATTAATTTGGGTGTAGGGAATTAAGCAGGGATTGCCGTTGTATCACGCTCTGTGGTTGACTCCAGCGCGAATGCGCAAGTCCTAGGTGTGTCTAGCAATGACCAGATATGAGTAGGTTTGTGTGAACGGTGTAGGGAAATTATTTTCCCTGAGACGAGCGCAAAAGTCTTCAACTCTTAAGACAGAAAACTCCCAGAGGGTGTTAGCCTACATGGGAGTTGAAGATCAAGGTGCATCTACCACTAAGAATGTTCTGGGCGAAACTAACAAGATCCGGATAAAGTGATGAAAGGAGACTGAATTGCTGAATTCAAAATTTTAGAAGAAGTCAGCCTACGGAATGTAGTTTTATGAACAAAGAATTTTTTCTCCGCAGTAACCAAATGTCGAGGCTTGGAACTTGGACTCAGAACCCAGTCGTAGAGAATACAGAATAAATTCTGACTCGTGGGTTATGAGTTCTTACAGGTAATACAGGTATGAGCAAAACAACGTGAATCAGAAACAATCAGTGGCAGGATGCATCTAAGGTATCAGAAGAAGCAAAACATTGAGTGGAAAATGAATCGCGTTTCAAACCAAATTTAGGAGGCAAACAGGAGCAGTTGTGACCCAGGAATTTCACATTTCCGTAACCCCAGTAGGGCAAAATGACTACTTGGTGCGGACGGAACAAGTCGCGCCTGGGGTGCCATTGGCAGAAGAACTGGTGACTTGGCCTGTAGGTGATTGGTTGACGGCTGCGGGACATTTGATGAATGACCCGTTGAAGTCGGTGCTGCAGGGAGATGCTTTAGCAAGAAACTCCGTCAACTTGGTGGCGTTGGGTCAGCAATTTTATAACGCACTGTTTCAAGGCACCCTCAGAGATAGTTGGATTACGGCACAAGGGATTGCCCAAAACCACCAACAGGTGTTGCGTCTGCGCTTGGGACTGAAAGACACAAGGTTAGCGCGGTTACCTTGGGAAGTGATGCATGCAGGCGATCGCCCGATTGCGACAGGACCGTATATTGCTTTTTCTCGCTATCAAAGTGGCATTGGCGGGGGTTCTCGTTTACCTTCGACAAGTATGCCAATACCAACAGACGAAGGTGGCATAAAAGTACTGATGGCGATCGCTTCTCCTACGGATCTTGTGCGTCTGGATCTGCTTAAACAAGAAGCTATCAAACTCCAAGCCGAACTTCATCGTGATGGAGAAGGTGGCAATTCACTACCGCAGATAGAACTCACCTTACTCGAACAACCAGGGCGGGAAGAATTGACACAAGCCCTAGAACAAGGACGATACCACGTTCTGCACTACTCTGGTCACAGTAACATCGCCTCCAACGGCGGAGAAATTTATCTTGTCAGTAACAGAACTGGTTTAAGGGAAACCCTAAGTGGCGATGACTTGGCGGGTTTGCTGGTCAATAATAACATCCAGATGGCAGTGTTTAACTCCTGCTTGGGAACATATGCAGCCACCTCTTCGGACCCCACAGGAGACACAGGCGAACGCAATTTGACAGAAACCTTGGTAAAGCGGGGGATTAGGAGCGTTTTGGCAATGTCAGAACGCATCCCCGATGAAGTGGCGCTGCTGCTGACACAATTGTTTTACCGCAACTTATCTCAGGGATATTCTCTGGATTTGTGCGTGAGTCGGATGCGCCAAGGATTGATTGCTGGCTATGGTTCTCACCAACTTTACTGGGCATTGCCAATTTTATATCTCCAGCCAGAATTCGATGGCTATCTCAGCCCAGGAGTTTTCTTACCTGAAGATGAAGAATTATTTAATGAGTATAATTCCTCTTTAAAAACTACAGCGACAATTTATTCAGACCCGGCACATGACGCCGAAATGGCATTACCCATTGAGGATATGTTACCCTCAGATTTGACAAGGGAACCCTCTGACTTAGACTGGCTGGGTGAAGAAACCTGGGGCGACCTTGTTGATGAAATTGAGTACGATGACCCAAGCTACGAAGAAGATTCAGCGATTGTTTCGGATTTGTTTCGGCAACTAGATAAACAAAAGACATCCGAGCAATCTTCCATGAAGGCTGAACTTGTGCAATTTGGGGAAGATGGTCTTGACGAAACAGAAGTTTCCGGTGAAATAGCTTCGCTGGAAAACGATGTCCGGATGTGGGAAGAAGTCCGCAAAGCGGCTTCTTATGGTAAGCTGGGCGCATCTGGAAGTCGCGAACACCCCTCCAATAGTGAACTGACTCGTCAAGAAGCTGGATTGCAAGCAGGTTGGGACGACTCAAATGCCGGGTCGTTAGCTCAAAGAACCACGCCTGCATCACAAACACCGAAGGCAAAACGAGGCAAAAGACGCAAATTATTGGGCGTTGTTGGCGCTGTGGGAGTGAGTGCGATCGCCGCTGTTGTCGGTTTCAACTGGTGGTCGCACAATCAACAAATATCGAAACAGCCGTCGGTAGTGGCAATTCATCAGTCTGAACCAAACTCTAACACCCCACAAATCAATCTCAAAACGGTTGACACCCAATCTGTCAGTGCGCTCGCCACCGAAAAATTGAGCCAGGGTGACTTGCAAGTAGGGCTTCAGGCTGTGGAAGAACTGCTCAACCGTAATGTACTTTCTAACGCTGAATCAGCCTTGAACGCCGTTCCCCAAGCGTCAGCAGACAATCCATCTATCTACTTTTTCAAAGGGCGATTGGCGTGGCAATCTATCCAGACAGGAGACAACAAATACAGCGTCGATGACGCCCGTCGTTACTGGGAAAGCGCACTTAAGGCTCAACCAGACTCAGTTTTGTATAGCAACGCATTAGGATTTGCTTACTACGCACAAGGTAATATCAACCGGGCAAATGACTCCTGGTTCAAGGCATTGAGTTTAGCAGTTAGAGAGCAAAATAGAACTGCTGCTTCTCCCACAGCATTTTCTCCCTCAAAGCCAGTGCCTCGGGATGCTTTAACAGCTTATGCTGGCTTAGCCCTTGGCTTGTATAAAACTGCAAGTAATCAACCTGCTGGAAAACGTGAGCAATATCTCAATGAAGCAATCAAGCTACGTCAAATGGTCATAAAAGAAGATCCAATTAATTTTGAGATGAGAGAATTGGGTAAAAATTGGCTGTGGACAGAGAAGGCTTTACAAGATTGGAAAGCACTCCTCCAGCAAAAAACTCAGCGTTCATCACTTGAAAATTGACAATTGTTTCTTACCAACATTCGTCTTCATGTTTAGGCGTGGCAAAATAAAAACATATAAGCGCGTAGCCCAGTGTATTAAGAGCTACGCTAAAGCCTTTATTTGTCACATGAGCTATTGCTTAAACCCCAATTGTCCCAAGCCTGTTAACACGAATGGTGGAAAGTTTTGCCTGACGTGTGGTTCCAAGTTACTTCTCAAAGAACGCTACCGTGCTATCAAACCGATAGGGCAAGGCGGTTTTGGCAGAACCTTCTTAGCAATAGATGAGGATAAACCCTCTAAACCGCCCTGCGTGATTAAGCAATTCTATCCCCAAGCTCAAGGGACTAGCACAGTGCAGAAAGCAGTAGAGTTATTTACCCAAGAGGCAATGCGGTTGGATGAATTGGGCAGGCATCCCCAAATTCCGGAACTCTTGGCTTATTTTACTCAAGATGATCGGCAATATCTTGTACAAGAATTTATCGATGGACTGAACTTAGCTCAAGAATTGGAACAAAAAGGTGCTTTCAATGAAACTCAAATTCGCCAACTGCTGAATGATTTATTGCCAGTGCTGCAATTTTGTCATGCAAGACAAGTCATTCATCGAGATATCAAGCCGGAAAATATTATTCGTCGTATAACTCCCCAATCAAGCAATGGAAATTTAGTTCTGGTTGATTTTGGCGCTGCAAAAGAAGCCACTTACACAGCGTTAAACAGAACAGGAACCAGTATTGGCAGCCCAGAATATGTAGCACCCGAACAAATTAGAGGAAGAGCTATTTTTGCCAGTGATATATACAGCTTAGGTGTTACCTGCGTTCATCTCTTAACCCAACTTTCTCCTTTTGACTTATACGACATTAACAACGACGCTTGGATTTGGCGGCAATATCTAAAAAGCCCGGTGAGCAATGAGTTGAGCCGTATTCTGGACAAAATGCTAGAAAGCATCCCCGTTCGGCGCTACCAAACTGTAGATGAAGTTCTCCAAGACTTAAACGGGGGGCAGCAATTAACTCCAACACCTGTAAGCCAACCAGTAAAACCTGTTACTTCATCACCACCTACCTCTACACCTGTTTCTATCAATAAAACGACTAGTCAAATAGATATAGAATTACAGGAAATGAAAACTCTGTTTCTTCAAGGTGGTCATGCCAAAAGCAATAAGAAAACTGAGTTTCAGCCTCAGCCGCAAACACCCCAGCCTTCTTCTAGCAAAAGCGAAATAGATGCAGAATTGGAAGAATTAAAGGCTAAATATAAAAATGGTGAATTTTAGGTTGTAAATTATAAAACTTTATTTTTACTAATTTTTACTGAAATTTAAAACCGCTATATGGCAATACGGTTCAGTTAAGGATTAGACTTCTTGCATTCATTCCAAAAAAAAGAATAATGAACCACAGATGGACACAGATGGACACAGATAGAATCAAACAGATGCAATCTTGTCTATTCAAAAAAAGTGACTCTGAGGTTTTCAGAGTCACTCAAAATTTACCGTAGAACTTGAAGGTGTTGTTGGTTGTTAATCTGGCAGTGATTCTGCCGTTGAAGTTGACTAGGACTTCTCAGTAATGGGTACCCATTCTGTGTGGAAGGCACCAGGCTTATCCAAACGCTCGTAGGTATGCGCGCCGAAGTAGTCGCGTTGAGCTTGTGTGAGGTTTTGAGGCAAGCGATCGCGACGATAGCTATCGAAGTAATCTAAAGATGCACTAAATGCTGGCACTGGAATTCCCAGTTTTGCTGCTGTTGCCAACACATCCCGCCAAGCTGTTTGTCTGTCGAGAATTGTCTGCTTGAATTCAGGAGCTAACAGGAGGTTTGGCAGTGATGGATTTTCGCCAAATGCATTCTTAATCTTATTCAAAAATCCAGCGCGAATGATACAGCCGCCCTTCCAAATCCGAGCCAATTCACCCAGTTGCAAATTCCAGTTATAGGTTTGGGAAGCTTTAGAAAGCAGCGCCATTCCCTGGGCGTAGGAACAGATTTTCGAGCAGTAGAGGGCGTCACGCACCTTGTTGATAAACTCTTTGGTATCCCCGTCATACTTGCCAGTGGGACCTGTGAGGATTTTAGATGCTGCTACCCGTTCTTGCTTGTAAGAAGAGATGATGCGACCATTGACTGCGGCGATAATCGTCGGTATGGAAACACCCAATTCCAAAGCAGTCTGTACCGTCCAACGTCCAGTGCCCTTTTGACCTGCGGAGTCAACAATCAAATCTACCAGAGGTAAATTTGTATCTGGGTCAATGTAAGGGAAAATATTTGCCGTAATTTCAATCAAAAACGAATTGAGTTCGTCCGTGGTGTTCCATTGGGCAAAAACTTCATGGAGTTGATTATGGTCAAGTCCTGCGGCATTTTTCAGTAAATCGTATGCCTCGGCAATGAGCTGCATATCGCCGTACTCAATACCGTTGTGTACCATTTTGACGTAGTGACCAGAACCACCAGGACCAATGTATGTCACACAGGGACCATCATCGACTTGGGCGGCAATTTTCGTAAAAATTGGCTCCAGATACTGGTAAGAGCTTTGCGTACCTCCTGGCATGAGTGAAGGACCATTGAGTGCTCCTTCTTCACCACCGCTGACGCCCATACCAATGAACCGAAACCCAGCAGGTTCTAATTCTTGGGTACGGCGATCCGTGTCTTCAAACCAAGAGTTGCCACCATCGATAATAATGTCGCCTTCGTCCAGCAAGGGTTTGAGCTGATTAATCACTGCGTCTACAGGTTTACCAGCTTGCACCATGATGAGAATTCTTCTGGGACGTTCCAAGGAAGCAACAAAGTCTTCTAGAGTAAAAGCGGCTTTGACATTTCTTCCTGGGGCACGCTCCGCCATGAATTTATCAGTTTTGTCGCGCGAGCGGTTGTAAACTGCGATTGGAAAGCCGTTACGCTCCACATTGAGAGCGATGTTTTCACCCATAACAGCTAAACCAATCACACCAAAGCTTTGCTGTGTCATAAAATTCTGGCTAACTCTTGCAGTTTCTCTTTATCTTTAAGGGTAGTCCGAGATTTCTGCTTCTCTCCTAAAGAAGACATTAAGAGTTCATGCACAAAGCAAGGATACCCAAGCTACACACATAAAAAATTTTAATTTGTATCTGAATCAACAACTTTCTGGCAAAATTTGCAAAATTGAGATATCTAGTTAAGCGATTGGGGAGTAGATACTTGGGAGTGAGTACTTCTACTGTTGAGTGGACTGTTGAGTGGTTAGAGGGTTGACAACTAACAGCCACCACTGACAGCGAAAAATTCCCAACTTCTGATCCCCAATCTCAAATCCCTAGTGAAATGACACAGTAAGGAGTAACCACAAAATGCTGGCATATGTCCTAGCGTTGACTGTCGGTCTTGGAAGTGTAGCGCTTTACTTAGCAGCTTTCTTTTTCCCTGAAATCCACCGTAAGAATGATTTTATATGGAGTGGTGTAGGACTCTTCTACGCCTTGGTCTTATGGATATTTGCCCAACGCATTACTGGAGGTCTTTTGCTGGGTCATGTGGCTAGTGTCGCTCTTTTGAGTTGGTTTGGCTGGCAAACACTGTCATTACGTCGTCAAGTGACGCCACAGGCACAACAAACCCAAATACCCAGCACTGAAACAGTAAAAACAAACATTCAGGAGCAGGTTTCTAAGTTATCGCTTCCCGAAAGGCTAGCGCAGGTGCAAAAGAGTATTGGTAGAACCTTTTCGGGTGCGAAAGACCGAGTGCAAACTGTGGGTAAAAAGACACCTGACAAACCTAAAACGACCGAAACTCCTGCACCAGCAGGTAAATCTACAGTTGAGATTGTTGATCAACGTACTCCTGTAACAGAACAATCAGTAGTGACCTCTGCTAGCGTGACTGATATCGAAGCAAAAACTCCGACATTAGATCAACCAGCAGAAGCAGTTCCATCTGCCCCTAGGGAAGTTAAAACTGAGAGTGTCCCAGAAGCTGTTCCACCGAATCCGCCATCAAGGGAATTGGTAGAAGCGGCAATTGAAGCTGCTGCTGAAGGAGAGGCTGTGGCAGAGGAATTAGCAAAAATTCCAGTTGAGGAAATTGCTCCTGATGCTGCACTTGCTCCCCCAGCAGAAGCACCACCTGGGGAAGTACCACCAAATCCCCCAGGGCAAAGCTCATAAGTAGTAAATCATGCGGGACGAGGCGATCGCTCTTTTGGGGCGATCGCCTTCCAAGAAGCAGAAAGACGAGGATTCACTGTTACAATACGAGCAATCACCCACAAAGCAAGACAAAAACATGATTACTCAAATGATGGTCCAACCTTCATTCTGGGTAGAATCTGGAGTCAAAATCAGCAAAGTCAGGAATCTCTATCTGTTCAAATTTACCGATGAACTCCAGTCTCGGCTTGAAGAACTTTCACAGAAGAAAAAAGCTGGTTTCCTCACTTCAGAAGAAGAGGCTGAACTGACAGGAATATTGGAACTCGACAGAATTTTTACCTTGCTCAACGCCCGAATAATTGCTGAGTCATGACAGTTAATGATGCAACAAGAAAGTTAGTACGACAAAGAGCTAACTTTCTTTGCGAATACTGTCATTCTTTAGAAGAAGCCAGTGCAGCCAAGTTTGCTATCGACCATATTCTTCCCCAATCTCTTGGTGGTTCTGATAACCCTGATAACTTAGCATTGGCTTGCCAGCGCTGCAATGGATACCGCTATAACTTTACAACTGGGATTGATCCACAAACACAAGAAGTTATCCCTTTATTTCATCCACGTAAGCAAAAGTGGTCAGATCACTTTATTTGGTCAACAGATGGTTTAAGAATAATCGGGGTTACTCCTACTGGACGAGCTACCTGTAATCGTTTGGACGTCAATGATGAACGTCACAATGAAGGTTCTATCGTTAAAGCACGTCGTTTGTGGCTGCAGGGTGGTTGGCATCCGCCTGAAGAAGACCCCCGACAACAAACATAGAGTACCATGAATTTAATATTCTAGTATTTCGGCAGGCACACTTCGGGTCGCCTGGTTGGATGTTTTGGATCCAAATTAAAAACCTTCTCCCTGATAATAGTGAGAAGATGACCTTACTATTCCTTGGCATGAAATCGTGACAGAAACTGGAAAATACAAAGATACTGTAAACCTGCCCAAAACGAACTTTGATATGCGAGCGAACGCTGTCAAGCGGGAGCCAGAAATCCAAAAGTTTTGGGAAGACAATAAGATTTATGAACGCCTGTCTCAGAATAATCCAGGCGAATTATTTATATTGCACGATGGACCACCTTATGCTAATGGTTCTCTCCACCTGGGTCATGCCTTAAATAAAATTCTTAAAGACATTATTAACCGCTATCAACTGCTGCGCGGGCGTAAAGTTCGTTATGTACCTGGTTGGGATTGCCACGGTTTGCCAATTGAACTGAAAGTTTTGCAGAATATGAAGTCGGCAGAACGGCAAAACTTGACGCCTTTGCAACTACGGCAAAAAGCGAAAGAATTTGCCCTTTCCACAGTTGATGAACAGCGCGAAAGTTTCAAACGCTACGGTATTTGGGGTGATTGGGAACACCCGTATCTGACGATGAAACCGCAATACGAAGCGGCTCAAATTGGTGTTTTCGGTCAGATGGTGTTGAAAGGCTACATCTATCGTGGACTGAAGCCAGTACACTGGAGTCCCAGTTCTAAAACGGCGTTGGCAGAAGCTGAGTTGGAATATCCTGAAGGTCACACTTCGCGTAGTATCTATGCTGCTTTCCCAATGACAGGTTTATCGGAAGCTGTCAAACCTGTACTTGGGGAATTTTTACCTGAGTTGGGTGTGGCTATTTGGACAACAACGCCTTGGACAATTCCGGGTAACTTGGCTGTTGCTCTCAATCCATCTTTGAAGTACGCGGTGGTGGAAGTGGAACCCCACCCCCCTACCCCCTCCCCGCAAGCGGAGAGGGGGAGTGAAGAGAATGCTTCTTCCTCTTTGCAAGCACACAAAGAAAGTAAGGAAGTTTCCTCCCCCTCTCCCCTTGGGCAGAGGGGGACTGAGGGGGTGAGGTTCCGCTACCTTATCGTTGCGGCTGATTTGGTGGAACGTCTATCTGAGGTTCTGGGAACTCAGCTAACGGTAAAAGCCACAATCAAAGGGAAAGATTTAGAACACTCCACCTACCGTCATCCCTTATTTGACCGCGAAAGTCCGATTGTCATTGGCGGTGATTACGTCACAACTGACTCAGGTACAGGGTTAGTACATACTGCCCCCGGTCACGGTCAAGAAGACTACATCGTTGGTCAGCGTTACGGCTTGCCTATTCTTGCGCCAGTAGATGACAATGGCAACTTTACCGAAGAGGCGGGACAGTTTGCTGGGTTGAATGTCTTGGGTGATGGAAACCAAGCAGTCATTGATGCGCTGACGGCGGCGGGTTCTCTGCTGAAGGAGGAAGCTTACCAACACAAGTATCCTTATGACTGGCGGACGAAGAAACCGACGATTTTCCGTGCTACAGAACAGTGGTTTGCTTCAGTAGAAGGATTTCGAGATGAGGCGCTAAAGGCGATCGCCTCAGTGAAATGGATTCCCGCGCAAGGTGAAAACCGCATCAGACCAATGGTTGCGGAACGTTCTGACTGGTGTATTTCTCGTCAGCGGAGTTGGGGTGTGCCAATTCCTGTTTTCTACGATGAAGAAACTGGCGAACCTCTGCTAAATGAGGAAACTATTTCCCACGTGCAAGGGATATTTGCCGAAAAGGGTTCTGATGCTTGGTGGGAACTTTCAGCCCAAGAGTTATTACCAGAAAAATACCGCAACAACGGTCGGTCTTACCGTAAGGGGACTGATACGATGGATGTGTGGTTTGATTCTGGTTCATCCTGGGCAGCTGTGGCAGAACGGCGACCAGAGTTGGGCTATCCTGTTGATTTGTATTTGGAAGGTTCAGATCAGCATCGCGGTTGGTTCCAGTCGAGTTTGCTCACCAGCGTGGCAGTTAATGACTGTGCACCGTATAAAAAGGTGTTGACCCACGGCTTTATCCTAGACGAACAAGGACGCAAGCAGAGTAAGTCGCTGGGAAATGTGATTGACCCCAAAATCGTTATCGAGGGTGGGAAAAATCAAAAACAAGAACCTGGCTATGGTGTAGACGTGTTGCGTTTATGGGTGTCGTCGGTAGATTACACCTCAGATGTGCCTCTCGGTAAAAATATCCTCAAGCAACTGACGGATATCAGAAACAAGATTCGTAATACGGCGCGGTTCTTGTTGGGCAATCTGCACGATTTCGACCCGGAAAAGGATGCGGTACCATTTGAGGAAATGACGCAGCTTGACCGCTATATGCTGCACCGCATGACGGAGGTGTTTAAGGAAGTTACAGAAGCATTTGACAGTTTCCAATTCTTCCGCTTTTTCCAAACGGTGCAGAATTTCTGCGTGGTCGATTTATCCAACTTTTATTTGGATATCGCTAAGGACAGACTCTACATCAGTGCGCCGAATTCTTTCCGCCGTCGCAGTTGTCAGACAGTGCTGAAGATTGCTTTGGAAAATTTAGCACGAGCGATCGCCCCTGTGCTGTGCCACATGGCAGAGGATATCTGGCAATTTCTTCCGTACAAGACACCCTACAAGTCGGTGTTTGAAGCTGGCTGGGTGCAGTTAGACCAAAAGTGGCAAAATCCAGAATTAGCAGCATTGTGGCAACAATTGCGACAACTCCGCACTGAAGTGAACAAGGTACTGGAAGAAGCCAGAGTCAATAAAATGATTGGTTCTTCCCTGGAGGCAAAGGTATTGCTGTATGTAGCAGATGAGCAGTTACGTTCCTCAGTAAAAGCATTGAATGCGAGTCAGAATGGAATAGACGAACTGCGCTACCTGTTTATCACCTCGCAAGTGGACTTGTTAGATTCTCCTGAAGGGGTGCAAGGGTTGGAGTACAAATTGCAGTCCGATACGTGGGAAATAGGAGTTGTGAATGCAGAAGGGCAGAAATGCGATCGCTGCTGGAACTACTCAACTCATGTCGGAGAATTTGCTGAACATCCCCTGCTTTGCGAACGGTGTGTTCCCGCCTTGGCAGGGCAGTTTTAGGAGGACAAGGGGAAAAGAGGATGCTGTCGGATGAGGAGGACAAGGGAGAATTTTTACTTCTTCCCCATCTCCCTCATCTCCCTCATCTCCCTTATCTCTTCTACGGTGTGGCAAATTCTAAATTAGTTCTTTGTTGCTTTTCACGCTCAGCAGACTCTAGCTTTTGCAACAACTCTTGAGTTAATTGAAGGAATGCTTTTGACCCTGCTGTGCCGGAATTGTTTAAAACAACAGGCATAAAACTGTCAACTGCTTTAGCAACATTCACATCAGTTGGTATTTGTGTCTGACAAATTTTTGCCTCACCAAAATCTTGAGAAACACGTTGCATAACTTGTTTGTAGTATCTTCCGCTGAGAAAGTTGGCGTTGGACATTGTGAAGACAATACCCAGCATTTGTATATCTATCTTTGCTTCATGCTCGTGACTTTCTTTTAACTTAGCAATGCGTCTTTCCAGTAATTGGATACCTACCACAGATAATGGTTCCGGTTTAGCAGGAAGTATGTAGAAATTACTAGTTGCCAAAGCGCTACGCGTCAAAAGATTATATCCAGGAGCGCAGTCTAAGATAATAAAATCATATTCTTCCCGAATTGGTTCTAAGATTTTACCTAGCAAGACTCTTTCAAACCGATTCCAAATCGTTTCAAATTCATTTTCACCCAGATTCACTGCTTGTTGATGCAGCATTTCTGAGACAACAAATTCATCGTACAGGTCAATATCTCCTGGTAATAAATCTAATCCAGGGAGATTGCAAACCTGGGTCTGAATGATATCCCGAATTGTCAACTTTGCCCTTGACGAGGGGTTGATAATATCATCTATCAGATATCTCAATGTCCGTCTTTGTTTGCGCAGCTTAGCAAAGTCTACAGGAGACATGAGACTGAGTGTGGCACTAATTTGGCTATCTAAATCAAGGACAAGCACCCGCTTGCCATAATTTTTCGTTAAACAAGTAGCCATATTAACAGTAAGGGTGGTTTTGCCAACTCCGCCCTTCATATTTGCAGTAGCAATCACATATCCCATTGGTTAATTCCTCTAATAAAGCATTCCCATTTACGTAGCGTAAACGTCTCGTTACAGATAGAAAATTTTTGCTAAATTTAACATTATAGAGCAGTTATAAAGCGTTAGTACGTTACACAAATAATCTTGGATCGTTCGTCATAAGGGGAGTTAACAGTGTTGAGAAGGCAGTGGTTGCAAAACCTAAGCTCCAACAGATGAGCCACTGTGCCCTTGGAAGTTCCCCCTTCTTTTTCCAAACTGCTGTTCAAAACTCAAGAAGAACTCAGGACTGTCTTGATGAAAAAAAGTGTGATGAAGACGCTCATTAGCTTACCTCAGGGATATTTCCTCAATTAAAGCAGTCAAAATTATAGCAGTGAGCGGTGTATTGGTGGAGGAATATAGGGCAATACGGTTGCCGATAAGACAACTTGCAAAAATGATAACCAATGGAACAGGCGTTGTATGCAACGTCAAAGCACGTGTACAACGGCGGCACATTCGTGCTATGCGCTGCCGTAAAGAGCGTTCACTATCACAAAAAATCTTAACTGAACCCGTATTGATTTAAAGGCGCGATGGGCAAAACCCCGCATAAAGGCGATCGCACGAAGTACCCGCCCACAGGGCGATCGCCACTCGTTGTAAAAAAGTTGGGGTTTTTTGAGCCGTCACCAATAGTTCTATAGCGCTTGACTCCTCTAATAGAACCGCAGCGGGCGCAAAGGCAATTTCCAAACCAGTTTCTGTGAGGTTACTTTACAGCTATTTTCAGGTAAATAGACCTTTTTTGTGTCGCGCAAAGACGAGCCAGCGCGAATGACGGCTTTCCCGCTCTCACGGCGACTGGCGTTGCAAAAACGCAAAGAAGAACGCCTAAAAATGTGGTCTAAATAAGTGAAAACTGCTGTAATCAAATCATGAATCGTTTTTACTGTATGCAATTTTCGACAAATTTAATTTAAGGCTTATTAAAAGAACTAACTTTAGTTATTTAGCTGTGCAAATCTGAATATATAGCAGGTAGTGAAAGCAACCCTGGAAGAGAAAGCTAGTACTGTGACGAAATCGCGATTTCACACTAGTGTTGCTTAATTCATCCTATTTACCTGAACCAGCAAGAAGGCTCACACTGACGCCCGTTGCGGTCAGTGCCCTTGATGAATTGCTTTGTGAGTTGACGACAATCTCCCGACCAATACGATTCTTCGTGGGAGGGAGATATGGAGGAAACGAACAATTTTTTATTTTTATGGTCATGCTGCACATAGTTAGGTTACCATGATTTTATAAACACAGTAACAGGTCGATGCCCTCCGGGTTCGCCAGTTTGGCGGGACGGAAACCGACACCGCCAACTGGACTCAGCATGTATAGAGCAGTCAAGGTTAGAATTTATCCCACTGATGAGCAAGAATCTTATTTAGCTCAATGTTTCGGTAATACTCGCTGGTTGTGGAATTATATGCTTCATGCCACAACCACAGCATATAAAGAAACAGGGAAAGGACTTTCTAAGGCTGCAATGGACAAGTTGTTGCCAGGATTAAAGAAGGAATACGAATGGTTAGGACTTGCCTACAGTCAAGTATTGCAAAGAGTAACTTTCAATCTTTCAAGTGCGTTTGTCAATTTTTTTGAGGGACGTGCTAAATATCCCAACTTCAAATCCAAGCATGGTAAGCAATCAATCCAATATCCTCAAAATGTGAAGCTAATGCCACAGGATTCTGTGATTAAGTTTCCGGGGTTATTGGGGATGGTCAAAACCGTGTTTCATAAAGACCTACCAAACGTAAAATTCACGACTGTAACTATATCGAAAAATGCTGATGGTAAATACTACGCTTCTATTCTGTTTAATCAAGAGGACAACCCAGTAGTTGCAGTTAATGAAGCTATTGGGGTTGATTTAGGATTAAAGAACTTTGCAGTAACTTCTGACGGGTCAAAATATGACCTCCCCAAGAAACAACTAGCTTTGCTAGAGAACAATAGAAAGCGTAAACAAAAGAAGCTATCTAGAAAGATAGACAAAACGTCTAACAAACGTCGTAAGGCTAAACGTTCACTTGCCAGAGTTTCTAGTAAAATAGCTAGAGTTCGAGAGGATTTTCTACACAAGCTATCTCGCAAAATAGCATACGAAAACCAAGTGATTTGTGTGGAAGACTTGGCAGTTAAGAACATGGTGAAGAATCCTAACTTGGCGAAATCTATTAGTGACCAAGGGTGGGGAATGTTTTTAACCATGCTGAAATACAAGGCTGAGAGATTTGGACATACTTATCAAGAAATAGGTCGTTTCTTCCCATCTTCTCAACTTTGTAGTGAGACTCTACTACCAATACCAATACTGCAAAATGGTTATGATTCATTGGGTGTCAGGTTTGTAGATTGTCCACACTGCCAGAAACAGCATGATAGAGACATCAATGCTGCCATAAATATTAGAAATGAAGGTTTGCGATTATGGGCGTTAGGAACTAGCGCTTCTGCCCTTGGAGGGGATGTAAGACCAAAGTCTTCTGGGCGTAAAAAATCCACGAAAACAGAGGCAATCCCCGGTGAATTGGGAAGCCTACACGCTCACCGCAAGGGAGCGTGTAGGTAGTTCACTTCCAGCTTTTATCGGCTTTTCCCAGCACATATGCAGCTACATCTTCAATTTGCTCGGGTTTTAAACGACCTTTGAAAGCGGGCATGGCATTTTTACCATTTGTCACTTGAGCGATAATGGCTTCCTCAGAGTACATTCCATACTTTTCCAAAGCCTCCTTTGTCAGGTTCTTGTTAGCTTGAACCAAATTCTTTCCACCCGCATGACAAGAAGCGCAATTGGTAGAGAAGACTTTGGCTCCCTTAACAGCATCTGCAGCAAAAGCTGGACGATTCAAGGCAAAGGTAAAAATTGCTATGCCCAGCAACAATACTAAAAAAATCTTTTTCATCCCGTGTTCCCTCTATGAATCGACGCATTCTAGAGAATATCCTTCATAATTCTCTTGTTCACACCGCGTGTCGTCAAAAGACAGGCTGTCAAACCTCTTGACTCACGGGGGAACGAAAGCAAAGGACAAAGGTTAAGAAGAACACAGAACACAGTAATCAGAATATCCAAAACGAGTGAATCCGGGGGAAATAAGTGCGGAAAAACTTTCTTGGTCTCCACGGAGCCGGGGGCTGTCTTACCAACACTCAGTACAGACGCGCTCTATGGGCGTCTCTACTCTTAATTCATGCTCGAAAAGCGCGTTTAATATTCTGACTCCTGAGTTCTGATTCCTGAGTTCTTTCTTGGTAAAAGGTTTTTCCTTCCACAACTGCTCAAATGCTATATGATAGCCAGGTAGACGGTTCTGTTGGGGATCAGCCATCAGAGGTAACGGGGAAAGTCTGGTGTAAGTCCAACGCTGTCCCGCAGCTGTAATCAAGGGTTTCCTTGTCAGTCAGAATACCCACCGACTAGTTAACTTCTGCTTTAGCACGTCTACGAGGTATGGATGAAAGCGCAACATAATTTATTTGTCTGCACCACTTGCTCAAGTGTGTGGAAAGATGGAAAACGTGTCGGTGAAAGTGGTGGCGAAACATTATTCAAGCGATTGCAACAACAGTATCAAGACTGGAAGTTGCATGAAGAATTTGCTATTCAACCAGTAGAATGCATGAGTGCTTGCGATCGCTCTTGTACAATTTCTTTGGCATCTGTTGGTAAATATACTTATCTTTTTGGTGATTTATCGCCAGATTTGTCACCCTCACAAATAGCCGGGGTGTTAGAGTGTGCTAGTAAGTATTACACTCATCCTCAAGGATTGTTACCCTGGGCAGAAAGACCAGAACCGCTTAAAAAAGGAATTTTAGCAAAAATTCCTCCTTTGTCTGCCAACGCAGGAGAATAATAGTAGGCGTGATATCATCTCCGGTTGCTTACCCATAATTCCCACGCTGACTGCACCCCACCCCTTAATCCCCTCCCCGCTTGCGGGGAGGGGAGACTTTGACGTAAGTCAAAGGCGGGGTGGGGTTCTTGGGGAATTAAGGGTCATTAGCCGAACATGATATAAGGGTGTAGGATGTGAAAGGCGTACACATCACCCCCGTTTTCATCCAATTATTGTTGTGGTACATATAAAGTGTCTTTAACCTATCTACAATTAATAAAGTCGTTTGAATCCCAGGGGTAGAAACATGAGAGTTTGGCTAGCCTGCTTTTTGGTGCTGTTTGCCCTAGCGGAACTGTTTGACTGGGTGAAAGAATTTACCCTACCGCTACCTATATATATATTAGGTGGGGCGTTTTTGGCTGTTGCTTCCAACTACGATAAGCTTTTTGGCTCCTACTTGAGTAATGCAACGAGTGAAGCAACATTGGAACAACCCCTGCTTGATGATTCACCTTCCTTCACAATTGCACATTCTGTTAAAAAATCTCAAAAATCCGAAATAAAAAGTTAACCTATTTCTTGTGGGACAGAAGTCTTCACTTATTTTGTAGATGAGAGACGGCTTTCTAGACCAACCCCACAAGAGCTATTTTTAAACTGAGCATATTATCGAAATCCTTGAAAAGAAAACAATAAAGAACAACCTCCATTTAATAAAGCGGTAATAACCGCACCAATAATTACTCCTTTCATTAAGCCATATTGCCGCCGTCTTTTTAGCCAAAGAGTGACTGGAATGACATAGAGAAGTTGCCACAAGAAAAAGCCAAAAGCCCCAATAATCAAAATTTGACCACCGTAAATACCTCTAATAAAACTAAGTAAAACTATTGCTAGTATCGCTAAAATATGCATAGCAATTAACAAGAGTATGCCTAAAAAAACACCTAAAATTTCATTTTTTTGTGACATAAATTAACACCCTAATAAGCGCAGACAAGCTCTACTTAATTAAATAAAACGATTATTAACTAAGTGATAGCCAGCGCTACCTTCACGATAAAACATATTGAAAGTATCAAAGGGAATAATCCTACCATCGGGGTGGACAATATGAATACAGGAACGCTTCACTGAACGAACATCAAAGTTAAAAGGGTCAAGAAACTGGACAATCATTATCCGAAAGATATTGGAATAGCTAATACCTTGAGGGACGGCAACCATTGGCAAACAACATAACAACTGCTTTAATGAAGTTGCGGCTGAACTGGGTGAATGACTCGTAGAAAATAGCTGAAAAATGTGGCGCTTTAGTTCTTCATTCTGTTCGTAAAGTACGCTGTTGGGCATAATTTTTACAAACGTATCTGGATTGATTAACCCAGTCAGTGGTATCACTTTACCATTGAGTTTCAGCGCGTACGCCATTGCTAAGCAGTCGGGATGGCAAGGAACTGGGAGAATATCTTCTGGTTTAAAGTAAGGACTTTGTTGTAAAATTGCCCTGCGAACTTCTGTTAAAGTATATCTGTCTCGCTTGAGATTAAATCCCTCTAACCGTCCAGCAGCTTGGATGGGTTGAAACGTGACACCCCGTACGCATCGCTGTTGCAATGCATACTCAATAATTTTGCCGATTTCGTGGTCATTCAGCCCTTTTTTTAGGGTGAGGACTAAGGTTGTGGAGATATTGTATTCATTGAGATTTGCGATCGCCTGTTCTCGAATAATGCGTAAATCTGCGCCACGCAATTCGCGTAAAGCTTCCGCCTCAAAGCTGTCAAATTGTAGGTAAACTTCAATTCCAGGCATATATTGACTCAGGCGATCGCAAAAAGATTTCTCCTTTGCTATCCTGACGCCATTCGTGTTAATCATCAAATGCTGAATTGGCTTGCTTTTGGCAATATCCATGATTTGAAAAAACTCTGGGTGCAGTGTTGGTTCACCGCCACTGAGTTGTACAACCTGCGGTTCACCCTCATTCGCCACCACCGCATCAATCATTCTTTCAATTTCTGCTAAACTGCGGTGACGGCGGGGTTGATGCGAAATTGCGGAAACTTCTTCTGCACCAGAGTCAGCATAGCAAATGGGACAGGAAAGATTGCACCTATCTGTCACTTCTATTAAAGTTAAGCAGCTATGTTGTTCATGATCTGGGCAAAGCCCGCAATCATAAGGACAGCCATATTTTATCGGTGTATTAAACTTCAATGGCATATCCCCAGGTTTGATAAATTCCAGAGATTGTTTATAGTATTCGATATCGTCGGCAATCAAAACCTCTTCTCGTCCGTGGGTGGGACAGTGTTTCACCAAGTAGACGCAACCGTCCTGAAAAATAATTTTTGCTTCTACTTTGACGAGACACTGCGAGCAAACGCTATTTGTGAGAGCATAAAAAAGGTAGTTGCGAGTGGGCATAGTTAAAGAATTTTGTTTTTTATCCTACACCGACAAGCAAGTAATATCAGGTTCGGTAGATTACTTATCATTCCTGAAGAACCCCACCCCTTTATCCCCTCCCCGCGTGCGGGGAGGGGAGCCTAAGCGCAGCTTTGGCGGGGTGGGGTGCAGTCAACGTGGGAATTATAACTAATTAGCCGAACATGATATAAGCTGTCACGCCTTTCATTTGCATACACTCAACTTCTCCATGAAGATGCACGCTTATTCAACCCCCCTGTAGTCCCCCCGATGCCTTGGAGGGACGCGGTAGGCGGGGGGTAAATAAAGTGCAATGTCACAGAGAATTGGTATAAGCTTATTCGTGTTTTTGCAAGAAGTCTAATTTTGAATTTTGAATTTTGAATTGCTTACCTCACTCACCTGTCACCAAATCCCACAGCACATCAATCCCATTTCCAACATATTCTGAATCCTGGTGCTGCTCAATCCATTGAACAACAGCAGTGACTAAATCACGATTTTTTTTGCCTAACTTGCCCAACGCTTGGGCGGCGTAGTAAGGGACACGAGAGTCCTCATCTTTGAGCAGAGCCAGCAGCCCTTGCACCAGCACTTCTGAGCTATTGCCTAACTTGCCCAACGCATCGGCGGCGCTGAAACGGACACGAGAGTCCTCATCTTTGAGCAGAGCCAGCAGCCCTTGCACCACCTCTTGTGAGCTATTGCCTAACTTGCCCAACGCATCGGCGGCGCGGGAACGGACATCAGAGTCCTCATCTTTGAGCAGAGCCAGCAGCCCTTGCACCAGCACTTCTGAGCTATTGCCTAAGTTGCCCAACGCAGCGGCGGCGCGGTAACGGACATCAGAGTCCTCATCTTTGAGCAGAGCCAGCAGCCCTTGCACCACCTCTTCTGAGCCTTTGCCTAACTTGCCCAACGCATACGCGGCGCTGGAACGGACACTCGAGGACTGATGTTTGAGCAGAGCCAGCAGCCGTTGCACCGCCACTTCTGAGCTATTGCCTAACTTGCCCAACGCATACGCGGCGCTGTCACGGACATCAGAGTCCTCATGTTTGAGCAGAGCCAGCAGCCCTTGCACCACCTCTTCTGAGCCTTTGCCTAACTTGCCCAACGCATACGCGGCGCTGGAACGGACATCAGAGTCCTCATCTTTGAGCAGAGCCAGCAGCCCTTGCACCAGCACTTCTGAGCCTTTGCCTAACTTGCCCAACGCATACGCGGCGCTGGAACGGACATCAGAGTCCTCATCTTTGAGCAGAGCCAGCAGCCGTTGCACCACCTCTTGTGAGCTATTGCCTAACTTGCCCAACGCATACGCGGCGCTGGAACGGACACCCAGAGTCCTCATGTTTGAGCAGAGCCAGCAGCCCTTGCACCACCACTTCTGAGCCTTTGCCTAACTTGCCCAACGCATCGGCGGCGCTGTCACGGACATCAGAGTCCTCATCATTGAGCAGAGCCAGCAGCCCTTGCACCACCACTTCTGAGCCTTTGCCTAAGTTGCCCAACGCATCGGCGGCGCTGTAACGGACATCAGAGTCCTCATCTTTGAGCAGAGCCAGCAGAGTGTCTATTGCTGCTTCTTTTTCGCCCAATGCTGCACGATATTCTTGTAATTCTACTTTATCTATTTTATCTATATATTCTGCTCTGTCTTTCAACAATTGCAGGGCTTGAGTTTCAAAGGCAGTTTCATTCAGACTGCAAAGAGTTTGAAAGATTTGTGAGCGAATTTTAGAAGTAACTTGTGGTGAGTCACTTGTTTGTAGTTCAACCAATGCCTGTAAAATTTGCTGTGGTAGTTGCTCATCTGCAACTTTCAGGTCTTTGGGATTTTCTGCAAGACAGTTACCAGCAAATAATAAATCGCGGTGCAGCCATTGCTCATAGTCGCTGTTTTGGTCGAGAATTGCTCGAATTGCTTGAGCAGCTTTTTTGGGTCTTTGTTGTGCAATAAGCAGCAGCAAGACTTCTCGCCAGTGCTGGTCATGAAGATGTTCTTTGATATGATTCAGCACAATGCCGAAATCATCCTCGTTTTCTCCCTGGTAGATGATTTCTTGGGCGCAAAGATATTCCTGAAACGTTTTATGAACAAAGGCGTAGCAGTCTTGCCCTTGTTCATTGAGTAAACCAGTGCGATCGCGAATAAAATCTACAAAGCGTATTGCTTCTTCTTTCGCCTGGTACCGTTCAATCTGTTTTAACTTCTTGATGTTTCCGCTTAATTGTTCAATCAGTTCATCCCGGTCAATGAGTGTACCACCTTCTTTATCCCCTGTACTTCCCTGTGTATGAATCCAGTAAGCCAAAGTTTCTAGCAACGGTTGCAAGTCGTCATTCAGTTGGAGATATTTAAAGACCGAATGATTTGTAAATTCTTTGTTAGCATCCCAAGACTTGAGTAGAGTTTCTACTGCATTTTCATAAAGCTTATAACGCTCTCTTGGTAAAAAAGCTTGATAGCGGTGAATCAGGGCAATAATCGTTAACAGCAGTGGATTTCGTGCCAGCAGTTGAATTCTGTCATTCTCCGAAAGTGCTTTTCTCAGGCTATCTTTCCGTCGTTGCGCCTCTATTTTATCTAGAACGCGGCTGTCGTACCAACGGTTGATAAACTCCTCAATTTTGGCATCGTCAAATGACTGGAGTTGATAGTGAGGAAAATCCTCCGTGCGGAAAAAGTCGCGCCTGTAACCCGCAGGACGAGAGGTAATAATCGCTCGATTTTGCTGAAATTGTTTGAGAAACAACTCAATGCGTTGCACCACTTCATAGCGCTTGGCTGTTTCTGCCACCTCATCCAAACCATCTAGTAAAATTAACGCCCGTCCATCTTCTAGCCAATACTCAAAAAATCCAGGTGGTAGCTTTTTAACAGATAAATGATTGCGGGCGAATTGGTTTATATACTCCAAAATACTGATGTTTCCGTGTCTTGATAAATCCCGAAGTCTAATCAGAATTGGCAGAAAGTCGGTATCTGGTGCTAAACCCAGGGTTTGTGCTTTTTTCTGAGCTAGCATCACAGCAAAGTAACTCATCAAAGTCGTTTTACCAGAACCCGGTGCGCCTAGCAAAACGAATTTGGGAGACGTGATTTCACTTAATAGTTGTTGTGCAGAAAACTTTTTTTCAGAGCGGCTTTCCCATTGCACCCGTTGACGTTGCTCATCAATTAATTCTGCCTGGCGGTCTTTTCGTTTTCCTAACCCAAATCTTAGGGTTTCCGCTTCATCAGTTAACAATAATTTTCTTTCAAACTCTGCTTTTATCTGGCTTGGTTGTACCTCCTCTACAACATCCGGCATGACAAAAATATTTTCTAATTGTTCCGATTTTTCATCCTCCGTCCCTCTTACATTAATACCTAAAAAATAGACTTTATTTGAATAGCTAATAAGTTGGTTTAAGTAATTAGTTTTGGTAATTTGATATTTTAAATAAGCGTCCGTTTTTTGAAAATAAACCTCAACAAATTTGTTGACCCAGGGTTCAATACCAGCTTCATTTAATTTAATCTTTTGATTTTCTGCAACCCGCTTAAACGCCTCAATTAAGTGGAGTGGATACGGCGCTTCTGCATTATTTTTTAGCAGCGGTTTCTCTAATTCCTCCTGAACCCCCGAATACTTAAAGACTTCAGATAAGAAATCAGTAGTCTGCTTATCATCGCAGTAGTAAAAAAGCGCTTTGTCATGTCTTTGGCTATCATAGCTATCATACTGCTTCATAGCCGCTGTCATCCCATCTCTGAGAGCCTTCTCCAACTCTGTTGGGTTTAACTGGCTATTAACCTTTTTAATAATTGCTTCTGCAACTTTCGGTAGAACACCCTTGAGTAAACTCGTGCTAATCACCTCAAACATACTCAGAGCATACTTGCTAAATTGGTATGCTCTATATTATCGCTTACTTTTAGAAATACGGTTGGTGATAAGACCAGAACCCTTATCAGGAACACAATGTAGAGACGCGCCATGGCGCGTCTCTACACACGTGATTTTTTACCGAAAGACGGTGAGAAAGCCCCGTCCCATAAGAGTGCGGGGATGAATCATCGCCTCACCGTCAAGCGTCCTTAGTCTAGGGTCAATAGTCCGACGTATAAAAAAGCCACGGAAAATCATGAAAAACCTACTAATGACTAAGGACTAAGGACTAATGACTTCGATTTCCCCCCGGCTTTTTATGAAACTGCAACGTTGTGATGGTTTCATAGCCGGGGGATGAGTTAAACATCAATCTTAACTGAACCGTATTGCAATAAAAATACCCACAACAGCGGCTGGAATGTAACCAACAAATAACCGTTGCAGGCTAGTTCAAACATCTACAAGGATATTTTGTTCCATGCCTCATTATCGTATTTGGAACATTTGGGGAATATTGCGACGATAACAAAAAAGAGCAATAAGACAAGCAATTTGAATTGCGCTTAGTCCCAACAAGGGACGAAAATCCGGTTTGATAAAATCTATCAAAAAACGAAAGGCTAAATAGGAAATTAAATAAAATTTAAATAGATCACCGTCTTGTCGTTGATAGCGACTGCGAAGGTGTAAAAATAGCATCAAAATCATCAGAAATATAATTTCATACACTTGTGTAGGATGACGAGGAATACCATCACCAAAATCAACTCCCCAAGGTAATGTTGTAGGAATTCCGGAGGTTTGGTCACTTAATCCTGTCAGAAAGCAACCAATCCTACCAATAGCCGTTCCTATAATCAAAGGATAAACAAAGACATCACCAGTAGAGCGATTGACACCAATCATTTTTTTGGTAATTTCCACACCAATAAGTCCACCCAACAGCGCCCCTACTACTGTTTTTCCTTGCAGTAAGATGAATAGTAATTGCTGTGGATGTTGCCAGAGTAAATCAATATGTTGCAGCCAAACCAGGGCTTTAGCGCCCAGTAGCGCACCCACCATACCACCAACAATGACTGAGGTGCGCTGTGCTGGTGCAATAGAATCCTTGCGGACATTACGTAATACTAAACGCAACGCCACAGCATAAGCCAAAGACTCAAACAAAAAATGAGGATGAATCCGCAGCGAACCCAACCAAAAATATACGGGAAAAGTCATTGGTCATTTGTCATCGGTCATTTGTCATTAGTCATTAACAATTGGACTTTGGACAAATGACTATTTCCCCATATTTCGCTTCATTTGTTCTAACTCATCTTGAGTTTCCCAACGGCGAAACTTCTCCTCTAAATCGTCATACCCACTAGAATAACTGCTCCTAGCATCCCAGCCGCTTGTCTCGAAGCGTTGCTGCGCTTGAGCTTTAGCACGCGCCGTTTGTGCTTCAGTTGCTTTGGCTTGCACTTCCTGTCGCCGTTGTTGAATTTTCCGCAATAACTCTTTAGCTTGGGTAATGCGTTCTTTCACCCCTTGCATCTGTCCCCATTGCTGATTTCCTTCGCGCAACAGTGCAGTTTCTCGCTGTGCAGCAGCAGCCGCCAAATCCTCTCTATTAGCGGTTTTTGCCTTTTCTACACGGATATGCCACCTTTGGATTTCTTGAGCAGTGGACATAACTTGCTCTTGCGATCGCTTCTCTTGCAATTGTAAATCTGCAATCAGCTTCAAAGTGTCTTCCTCTTGCTCACGCAGCTGCTCCAACAGCGCTTCTAGCTCCAAATGCGGATTATTACGCAAGAATTCTTCCAAACGGTTTTCCAGAAACCGGTTAAAGTCGTCAAATAAGCCCACTGCTAGAACTCCAGAGGTTAGGTGCTTTTTTATTGTAGTAATTATTGTCGTGGGCGGAAAACAGATTTTATCAAGCCTCTGGCTTATCGAGTCACAGATTCTTTGTCGTCATCATAAATTATTGTCGTCGAAGCTTTTTGGGCTAGATTGACTTGATGAAGATTAACATCTTGCAGGTGGGAGGGCGATTGCCTCCGGCACTGGGCACCAATCGTTTGCAAAAGTGGTCGCTTTTTGATTTTGAGAGATTCTCCCAAAGTTCATTTGTCTTAGTACAGCTTTGCATTAATTCGTAGCGTTTTAAAACGCAGAGGGACGCGGAGTCAGCGCAGAGTAACGCAGAGCCTTTCTGAAATTAATTCGTTACGAACTTGTGAAATTCTGTACTTAGCATTTGGCAAAATAATTTTTTTGATAAAATATGATTGCAATTACTAGAAAAAATGATGCTACTAAAAGGCTAAACCTTCTGTCTGCAAAGACTTTAATAAATTTAAAATCATTCCGCAATGAAGCAAGTTGGCACTGAAGCCTAGTAAGGTGGCTTTAAAACAGTGAACAGTGAACAGCTACCTACGCAGTGACGCCTGCTATGGTGGGGGATTTAAACCCGCCCTCCGGGTATGCCTTCGGCACGTCTTCGACGAACGCCACTTGCTCTACTTGGGGAAACCCCAAGACCGCAGTGGCTCACCACCAACGCTCTCTGGTCCAATTGGTGTGGTGTTTACCCCAACGATGAAACTGATAACCCTTCGGGTATGCCTGCGGCACGCCTGACGGCGAACGCCAGTCGCCGTGAGAGCGGGAGACCCTCCTGCATAGCGCTGGCTCACTGATAACTGATAACTGGTAACTGGTAACTGTTAAATGATTGGTGTTTTGGGGGGGTAAAAATGGCAGAGGAACCGAAATTTATCATCAAATTGGATGCGGAGAGGAAAAAAGTCCTTCGGATCTCCTTAGGATGGACGGTAGCAGATGTTGAAAGGGCGATCGCAAACAAACCATCACTCACTGTTGACGATGTTCTCAACGTCTTCTCCCAAGAAGAATGGAACGAATTGTCCCTTAGACTTGCTTCCTTTGCAGGTCCCGAGACAAAGTCCCGTCAAAGGCAACAGGCATATCAAAAAGGCCTTGTGACTCAACGAAACAAGGATATCACCAGACTGAAAGAAGAAATGTCTGCTCTTGAGGAGCAGATCCGAAAAGATAGAAAGCAGATAGAAATTAATCAAAAAGAGATTGGAGAGCAGCAAAAGACAATTGAGAAGCACTTTAAGGCGATCGCGGAACAAAAACAAGAGATTGAGAGGCAAGAAACAGAAATCGAAGTACAACGTAAATTTTTAAATAAAAACGCTATTTTAATTAAAAAGCTCCAACAAAATGGAGAAATTCTCAAAGATGAGAATATGTATTTAAGAGAAATGTCTGAATTCCAGCAGACGGCGTTGAAGAAGATTAGAGATTTTATAATATCAAAACTTAAATATATTCCATCCGAAATTAAGAAATTTTTAGATATTGGTTAATCAGTAAGATATCAAAAGATAGATTCATGAAAACTGTTACGAGAAAGCAACTAAAAACACTAGGATGCTCCGATTATCTGGCTCGCAAACTCACTCATGGAGTGATGTATACAAAAATAAAAAGGGAACGTGGCTATATTTGTCAGGGCGTAGCAAAGAAAATTGATGACACCTTAAATAATACATTGCGAATTCAGTACAAAACGGTGCAGATTCTTCAGGATTTGCTTAGCAAAATAAAAGGTTCCTCCTCAGACGTTTGGGCTGAGATACTAGAGTCTGAGGAGATGGGGCAAGTTGTTGATGAAATCAATAATTTTAATAAAAATTATTCAGGGATTTGCAAAAGATCTGATCAGGCAATACAAGCTATTTCTGAAGCCTTGGAAGAACACAGCAAAATCATGGAAGAGTATTTGGAGCATCTATCGCCAAAAGCGCAGCAAGAATTTTTGCAAAGTGTTACAGGGGCTGTATGAAAAGCTTGAGTCAACTGAGAAACGAACTAGAGGAAATCAAGAAAAAATCTGACATAGCAATAAGTGCTATTGACGATGCCAATCAACAATGGGAAAACGAATGCTCTCCCCGCGTTCTCTATCGCCATCTAAAAAGTTTGGGAATTTATGATCAATGGATTCAAGAACAAATAAAAGTACAAAAGAATCGTTGTTTTAACAAAAAATGTCAGTGCCTTTTTAGTGATGATAATCCGTTTACTATTGATCATGTAGAGCCTTTAAGTCCCAAAAAAATTCCAGGTAATCCAGATAAACTCTGGGGATATACATCGAATACTACAAACAATTTCATACTTTTGTGTGACACTTGTAATAAACTCAAGAGCAATCGCACAGATATTGATATTTGGGCGGGTTGGAATAAAGCAGACATAAAAAGGCTACGCCAAAATTCACAAAAGTTGGGCGGGAACCACGGCGCAGGGTAGCAGGCGCTCCGTGCGATGGCGCAAAGCGCCCGCTTTACAGCGATCGCATCTACCTAACACAGCAAACCCACAACGACTTACTTTATAGGAATATCGATGGTATTGCAGCGCGATTGCCTCCGCCAGTGCCCCGTTCGGGGTTCGGCGATCTCACCCGAGCCGCGAAGCCTTGGGCAAGAACCCGAAGGGTAACGTTGAAGGGCACGTTGGACAAAGGCAAGTTGAAAAAAATCTTGATAAGTTTCGATAGGAACGGCTAAATAAACTATCCGGTCTGGTTCTTGTTCTTCAATCGCTTGACAGTAGTTAAGATATTGACCAAGCGCAGTATGAAATTCACTGATGTCTGAATCTGCAATAAAACTCTTAATTTCAACTGCTATTTTTTGGGTATCGCGTTCTGCCGCAATGGCATTTTTAGCCGCTAAATCAATTTGTAATTTAACTGCCTCACTAATACGAATTGTAAACGGATCGTGAGTGATTATCCATCCATCTTTGATTAATGCATTTTTTACCTGTTGATGGAAAACATCTTTAGCCATTTTGGATATGCTTCATTTTTATTTTCACTTTATAAATCACATTAAAGCGGCGTCACCCAATAGTTAATTCCCTCAACCACTTTATTTTGAAAACCAAACTCAGCCAATTTGTCTGGCGCTAAACCTACATAAGTCCAATGAGGAATATCATACTCTACAGTTCGATACCAGCCATTTTGATTCAAAGCTTGTTTCTGCGCTTCATTTGATACTCTTAAATCAACTGCAAGTCCCCATAGATGTTGCGATGCGCCTGGTGGTGCAACAAGACCGAGAATTTTTGTTTCCTTTCCCTGGCGCACTTGTTCCAAAGTATTATTGTTTGCGTATTTCTGCCAAAATCTCAAATTGGTAGCAAAATTGCGAGTACAATCACTAGCACCATAACCTGATTTCAAGGGTATTTGTACTTGCAATTTTGCTATATTTAAGGCATCTGCTGCTGACTTTTGTAAATAACAGTTACTCGTACCATTGACTTTACCCATTGTTAAAGTAGATTGAAACTGTTTTGTTTCCTGCTCGTTATTAAAGACAACTTTTGGTGGTAGTTTAATCTCAGGCTTTTGATTGAGAAATGCAGAACCGTAAGCACGCAGTAGTATGTATTCATATGTATTCGGAGCAGGAATTGTTGGTAACTTATTTGTAATTAATGCCAAAAATCGCTCTTTTTCGCTTAAATTGAGGTTGGGAGTGATTTGGGTGCTTGGAGTGGGAGATACTGTTTGAGGAATATTTGTACAACGTTGGGTTAATTCTCCGTTCTTGCCTAAAGAATAAGTCATCAAGCAATCTTGTTGGTTTGGAATATTCGCCATTAACTTGTGGTTTGTCATTCCATGACTAGCGACTAAGGCAAAAGAAATAAAACCAATCAAAGCGAAAAAAACAGCCTTTTTTAAAAAACGTCTCACTTTCATATTTGTCGTAAATACATCATCACGTTTTGATTGTGACAATCACACTATCAAGTGTTATGCAGCATTCCTATCGGATTTGTGTTGGCGCAGCCTGCGCTTCGCGCATAAATCCATTGGCTCAGATTCCCCACTTCTTTAAGAAGTCCGGAATCTTGTTGTTCACGAAAAATTCAATATATTGCTCTCTATCATTCAACCCAAAAGAAAAAGTAAATTCTTATGGGCTGAATTAGAGTAATTTTGCTTACTTTTTTACCATAAATTTACGGCAATGCAACCACTGTATCGGTTAAAATTGAAAATGACTATATGCTTGCTTAAAGTATGACCATGCACACTTCCGTTGAATTCCAAGACGCTTTTGATGTGATTGTCGTCGGTGCAGGTCACTCCGGTTGTGAAGCAGCCCTTGCTACCGCACGTCTTGGTTGTCGTACCCTGCTGTTGACACTTAACTTGGATAAAATTGCTTGGCAACCTTGTAACCCAGCGGTGGGTGGTCCGGCAAAATCCCAGTTGACTCATGAAGTGGATGCACTCGGTGGGGAAATTGGCAAGATGGCGGATCGCACTTATTTGCAAAAGCGCATTCTCAACTCTTCGCGGGGACCTGCAGTTTGGGCGTTGCGTGCTCAAACAGATAAGAGAGAATATGCAGCTGTGATGAAGGCTATTGTCGAGAACCAAGAAAACTTGACAATCCGCGAGTCAATGGTCACAGATTTGGTTCTGGGTGCAAACGATGAAGTCGTTGGCGTTGAGACATATTTTGGTGTCGCGTTCCAATGCAAGGCGGTCATCTTAACAACAGGTACGTTCTTGGGAGGACGGATTTGGGTTGGTAACAAGTCTATGGCGGCGGGACGTGCTGGAGAATTTGCCGCTGTGGGTTTGACAGAAACCCTGAATCGCTTGGGATTTGAAACAGGACGACTGAAAACAGGAACCCCCGCACGGGTAGACAAGCGGTCTGTAGACTATAGCAAGATGGTACCTCAGCCAGGAGATGAGGAAGTCCGGTGGTTTAGCTTTGACCCAGAAGTATGGGTAGAACGGGAACAACTCCCTTGTTACATGACGCGCACGACAAGCGAAACCCATCGCTTGATTCGGGAAAATCTCCAACTATCCCCAGTTTATGGGGGGTGGGTGGACGCTAAAGGACCGCGTTATTGCCCCAGTATAGAAGATAAGATTGTACGCTTTGCCGATAAGGAAAGCCACCAAATTTTTATTGAACCAGAGGGACGGGATATCCCGGAACTTTATATCCAAGGGTTTTCTACAGGGTTGCCGGAAAATTTGCAACTTCAACTGTTACGTAGTCTTCCTGGTATGGAAAACTGCACTATGCTGCGCCCAGCTTATGCAGTCGAGTACGATTATTTACCTGCGACTCAGTGTTATCCGACACTGATGACCAAGAAGGTAGAAGGGCTATTTTGTGCCGGACAGATTAACGGAACAACCGGTTATGAAGAAGCTGCGGCTCAAGGCATTGTTGCTGGAATTAACGCGGCTCGTCTTGTTCGCGGTCAGGAAATGATTGTTTTTGCTCGTGAGCAAAGTTACATCGGTACGTTGGTTGACGATCTCTGCACGAAAGACTTGCGGGAACCTTACCGTGTGCTGACCAGTCGTTCTGAATATAGATTAATACTTCGGTCGGATAATTCTGACCAACGTTTGACACCATTAGGACGGGAAATCGGCTTGATTGATGACCGACGTTGGGAGTTATTTACTCGCAAACAAGAAAAAATTGCAGCAGAAAAAGAACGGCTGTACGCTACTAGAGTGAAAGAGCATGATGACATTGGGCAGGCGATCGCCCTTGCCACCCAGCAAGTCATCAAAGGCTCAATTACGTTAGCAGACTTATTGCGGCGTCCAGGGTTGCACTACATAGACCTCGACATGCACGGACTGGGAAACCCCAATCTTAACCAAGCTGAGAAAGAAGGCGCAGAAATTGACATCAAGTATTCTGGCTATCTGCAAAGACAGCAAAATCAGATTGACCAAATTGCCCGTCAAGCACACCGCCAGTTACCTGCGGACTTGGATTACCAAGCTATTGATACTCTTTCTAAAGAAGCACGGGAAAAACTGACCAAGGTCAAACCATTAACTATCGGTCAAGCTGCTCGCATTGGGGGGGTGAATCCAGCTGATATCAATGCCTTGCTCATTTATTTAGAATTGCGTAAAACTAAAACCTTGAGTGAATTTCCAGCCTTGGCGTCAACTACCTACACTGCCCTTCGGGACAGTGTAGGCTTGCAAAACACCTAGTTCATCTAGGTTCACGGTATGCAACGTAAGAGTTGGTTAGGGCATGAGATTCGGTAAGGCTAAACGTACAAATGTCTCCCTAGTTTGTACCTCTTTATGGTCTAGTCGTGAATAGGAGATACGCTTGTCGAATTGCCCGAAGGGACGGAGTTTAATCCAAATACAAATTAGTAATAATTTGGTTTATCACCATGAATCAAACAATACGAGTACCAGTATTATCACCGTCCGGGAAACCACTTATGCCAACCACGCCCGCTCGTGCGAGGAAATGGATAAAAGTGGGGAAAGCAGTCGGGAAACGTAATAAGTTAGGCGTATTTTATGCTCAGTTATTACGCGAACCATCTGGATATGTAACGCAAGAAATCGTGGTTGGCACAGATAGAGGGAAAGCATTTACAGGAATTGCATTCCAGACTAAGTTAGCAACAATTGTGTTATTTCATGCTTGCTTACCTGGATTTTACAAGTCAAAGAAAGCAAGTAAAGATAGACAATCTGTGACAGGTAAAATGGCGATACGTACCGAATTACGTCGTACTCGCAGAGGGCAGCGTATTAATCGGAAAGTGCCATTTAATCAGAGGAATCATAGAGAAAAACGGTTTGATAATCGTCGTCAAAATAAGATTCCTCCTAGCGTAAAAGCTAACCGAGAAATGGAACTACGCATTTTGACCGAGATGTCAAAAATACTCCCCATCACAGAAATTAGAGACGAATCATGTGGTGGTAACTCCAAAAATAATGGGTTCGGCATTTCTCCTGTAACGGTTGGGCAGGAATGGTTTAGATTACAAGCGTTAAAAATAGCGCCTATTGTGGAAGTAGATTCACTCGACACAGGGAAATACCGCGAGCATTTAGGGCTTGTGAAAAACAAGAAAGACAAGTCAATTCAAAGCCCAGAAACTCATGCAAATGATGCAATATCTTTAGCGGCAACATTCTTTATTCAATATAAAGAATTCCACACTGCTAAAACACGTGGACATCATTGGGTAGGGGAATGTATCGTAACGACTGCACCTTTCATAGTTGTTGCACGCCCTAAATTATTTAGGCGTAAATTGTATCAAGAAAACTACTCTAAAGGAGGGGTTTTAAAGCGACAAGGTGGAACAATAACACCATTTGGTTTTCGGTCAGGTGATTATGTCCAAGTCGTTCGTAAGGGTGAAACAATACGTGGTTGGATAGGTGGGTTTACTAATTCTGGGAAAACAAAAAATATTTCGATTTATGACCACAATTGGTCACGTATTGGTCAGTTTAATCCTAGCAGTACCAAGTTAATAAAACGGAGTTCAAGATTATGCGTGGTGGTGGCATAGACAATTGTTTGAGTTGTCACTATCCTCCTTCCTCTCCTCACAAAGTGAGGAATTGGTCGGAGGAGGCAACAACTCAAACCGCGCATTCCTCCCAACACCAAATCAAAGATTTCGCGCGCGGACTCCTGCCCAATTTAGTTGAAAACAATTCCACAAGAGCGAGTATAGTGGTAAGTGAAATTTGAGGAGATTGGTATGATAGATGACATTAAATTCATAATTGGCATCATCAACCGTCCCCAAATTCAACTAAAATTTCATATCAATTATCAATCCACTCGTTTATTAAAACGAGAGATTGGAGACTTGATCCAAAGTCTTTGTTTGCAGGCAGGGAAAACGACATTTATCTTCCCAGGAGCCAGACATTAAGAACGCCATGTCACAAAAAGCCAATACGCAACTCATTCTTCCAGAACCATCAGAGGAGTTAATCGCCAGCGAACCCTGGTCGATAGAAACCTATGCTGATAACTTGATGGATGAACTCTTTGCCGAAATTGACCGAATTCTGGATGGTAATGATAACTTGCCTTCCCAAACTGTACTGCAAGAGGACATTCGTCAAGTGCAAACGGTTACAGTACCGGAAATTGTCGTTCCAGAAACACAGCTTCGTCCTATACAGATTGCCCAAGCTAGGAACAACCCATTGAGTACACTAGTAGTTGGTACTCCAGCGGTTAGCAGACAAGCAAGCAAATCGTCCCAAAAATCGCAACGCACAAACAGCATAGTGCTTTGGGTTGCAGTCACCATAGGTTTAGCTGCTGCTAGTATTCTTTGGGTTTTCAACTCCGGGCTACTCAATCGTCTCGTTTCCAAATCACTTTACCAAAGCCTGCTTCAGCCGCAGGCGCAGTCTCCATTGCCGACAAAAGCCCAAATTGAGGCAGATTTGGTTAATTATATGCTAGGAGCGCTAAGTGTCATTGACAGACAAGAAGCAAAAAGCAGTATCAGGTCTGCGTCTTCAGCGAACCAAACAGCCCTTGCTTATATTACCCCTCAACCCGTAGGTGCAAATCATATCGCAAGCGCCCCTAGCCAGTCTACAAGAGTTGTTGAGCGCATCTACATCCCCGTGTATCAAGCGCCGCAGCCCATGCGCTACGCACCTCCACCTACTGCTGGCACTTTCAACTCGGCTACAGTGTCTGAAAGTAGCTTGGGGAAAGCTTCTAAACCTGCGCCTGTGAAAACGGCACAGCCTACGACTACTGTGCAAGCGCTTGCTGCTGTACGTCCAGAACTTAAGGCTGTATCACCAAAACGAGCCACAGATGCAGCTGCATCTCCTAGTCTAGTATCTGAAAATCAGGAAGTCGCTTCTACAGTAAGCACCGCTGATGTTACTGCTCCTTCGCATACCTTAGAAAAATTATTTGAGTTAGGAAACAAATCTGCTGCCTTGTTTAAAATAGACGGTGTCACTCGTCGTGTCGAAGTCGGTGAAGCGATCGGCGCAAGCGGTTGGACTCTGGTGAAGATTGCCAAAGGCGAAGTCACCATCCGCCGCAACGGTGAAGTCCGTTCGATTTATACAGGGCAGACGTTTTAGTCATTAGTGTGAGGGGGTATTTGATGGTCAAGAATATCTTGATTATCTTCAACAGCCCCCAACTCCACAACCAATTCTTGGCATTAAGTTCGTTTAGTTACGGCTACAAGAGTTTTTGGCACTACTCCTCTGATGAGACCATAGCCAGAGTCTTTGCAAGATTATAGCAATCCTAAATCATAAGCCCTACAAGCACGCTACGCGAAGCGCGTAAGCTCCTCCGCTTCATTTTTCCTAGACAAGTGGATGTATCGTTACAATTCATGCCCTTGGGTGTCACAAAGAAATTGCTACCCAGATTTTTCATCTTTTCAATTAGTTATTTAACTGTCTGTTTAACTGGCTTATCGCCCAATACGGTTGCTGTTAAGGATTTTTGGTGGGATTCGCGTTCTCTGTAGAGACGAGAGGTGGCGCGTCTCTACATTGTGGTCCTGATAAGGGTTGTAATCTTACCACCAAGCGTATTGGCTTATCGCCTAGGAAGTCTTAACTGTCTTAACTGTCTTAACTGTCTATATATTCGTTTCAATGAATTTCTTAACTGTCTTAACTGTCCTTGCATTCTCATTACAAAAATCAGAGAATAGATACCAAAGCGAATAGCGAATTTTTCTTGGCTCTACTCCATATCTGCTTTTCCCTCTCAGATACTGCTATCTGGAGTGGATTAAGCTTGTCAACTTTTTGTAACAGCTGACAGACAACAATTGAAACAATGGTAATTAAGGAGAAAAAACCACCATGTCTGGTTTAGAAGCTTCATTCTACAATAACGTTAGCTTAAGTGGGACTCCAGTACTGAGTCGTGTTGACCAAGCAATTGATTTTAATTGGAAGAGCGGATCTCCTGGTAGCGGTGTAAACTCAGATGCCTTTTCTGGACGCTGGACTGGTTCAATCAACTTTCCAAAAGCTGGCGAGTATAAGTTTATGACTGATACCACTCAAAGTGATGATGGTGTCCGTATGTGGATTGACGATAAACTGATCCTCGATAACTGGGATGGTCGCCTTGAGATGGTAACCTCTCTTCCAACCAAATTTGAAGCTGGTAAGGATTATGCCTTCAAGCTGGAATTTTTCGACAAGAGTGGAAGGGCGAGAATTTCTTTATCCTGGTATACCGATGGTATGGATCAAGATATTGTTCCATACAGTGCGTTTAAACCAACGCCCCCTATACCTCCTACCCCACCTACTCCTCCTCCTGCTTCATCAGGCCCTGGTAAACCTATAAATTTAGCAGGTCGAAGCCTGTTGTTGTATGGAGATAACAGGTTGAATGTGTATTGTAAAGCTTTTTTCGGTTCAGCACCTGTGATTACATTCATACCTTGTTTTTTACCCTTATACCGCAGAATCCATATACAGTCGGCAGGTGGTAACAAGGTATTGCTGAATATCTGTCATTTGTTCCCTGGAGTTTTCATGAATGTACTTGGTAACAACTATGTCTGGGGTACAAGAGGGTACTTTAATTTAACAACCAGACAGTGGTCATTCGGCCCTACTGGTCACTTTGAACTGTTTACGTTGAACAACGGCAAGCTGATTATTAAAGCGCATAACGGTCTGTATTTAGCTCGCGTCGGACTAAATCTTGTGGCGAAAGTGCCAGAAAGTCAGGTTGCATCAGACCCCACAGCTCAATTTACTTGGCGATGATAGTTGGATTCATTGCTGTCCACCATTGAATGACATCAACGTTGCAGGGATGTCAGAGGCTATAGATACTCATTGGTATCAAGCACTGTCAAAACACGACTTTAGTTGAGGCAAAGGAAACTCTTATGTCTGGTTTAAAAGGCTACTATTTCAACAACACCACGTTACAAAAACCTTCCGCCCATCTGCGCACTGATCCGCAAATCGGATTTAGTTGGCTAAAAGAACCCGCTCCTACTGTTAATCCAGATGGGTTTTCTGTACGCTGGAAAGGTCTGCTAAATCCTCCCGTAGATGGAGAGTACACTTTTTCCACCTATTCAGATGATGGTGTGCGATTGTGGGTTGATGACCAATTAATTATCGATAATTGGACTCCCCACTCTCCTACACAAGACGTAAGCAAACCCGTCATGTTGTTTGAAGGAGCCAAGTATCCGATTACTCTTGAGTTTTATGACGAAACGGGACGTGCTGTCATCGATTTATTCTGGTCATATCCTGGTCAAGATGAAGACCTTATCCCTTCAGACGTATTTACTGCTACCAAAAATTACAAGGTAACTGTCGTTACAGGGGATAAGCAAAATGCAGAAACCAACGCTAACGTCTACCTCACTCTTAATGGCACTCTAGGGGTTAGTGCAGAAAACTATCTTGAAGGTAGTTTTCCCATTGGCTCAACCCGCGACTTTGACATTGACTCTATAGACTTAGGCAATCTTGAAAGTGTCCACATCCGACACGACAATTCAAATGATGCGCCTGCTTGGCTCCTGGATAAAGTGATTGTCAAGGATGAAGAGACGGGTCAGGAGTGGGTCTTCTCTTGTGGCAAATGGCTTGCCAATAGTGAGCAAATAGATCCAGAGAAAAAACTGGGTCGTACTCTGCGTCCAGGGGACAGCAGTGAACCGAAAGGTCTACGTAACGGTCAGACTATTGGCTTAAAAGCCGATAATGGTGTGTACCTCGCTCGCACCAATTCTCTTAAACAAGCTGTGGTTGCCAGAGTAGCAGCAGCCAACCTGATAAACGACCCATCTACTCATTTTGAAGTAGTCAAGTTAGACGGTAATAAAGTCGCTCTCAAGGCTGATAATGGTCTGTTCGTAGCTTATCAAGAAGATCAAGCAGGTACTCCTCCCTACCGTTCTGCTGTAGCCAAAGCTTCGACAGTAACACAAGCAGCTCAGTTTGAGGCGATCGTTCTAGATGGTAACAAGATTGCCTTAAAAGCCGTTAACGAGCTTTATCTGGCACGAACTCAACGTCTTGATGAGTTTAATGATGTTGTAGTAGCTAGAGTCCGGGAGTCTAGCTATGCGGATGACCCAAAAGCCCAGTTTGAAGTGACCGTGATTAAGTAGTTGACCGCTCACTCTCAAAACATAACTGTACTTGACTTGAAGCAAAGGAGACCATGATGTCTGGTTTAAAAGGTTACTATTTCAACAACAATACGTTACTAGATCCGTCGGCTCATGTCCGCATTGACCCGAAAATTGATTTTACTTGGACTGGAACAGATAAACCCGCACCGAGTGTAGATAATGCCTTTTCTGCACGCTGGAAAGGTCTGCTTATTCCTCCTGTGAGTGGAGACTACACCTTTTACACCTCTTCTGATGATGGTGTTCGCTTGTTTGTTAATAACCAATTGCTCATTGAAAATTGGACAGCACACTCCTCTACAAAAGACAAAAGCGATGTCATCACCTTGAGAAAAGGGCGCAAGTATCCTATTACTCTGGAGTACTACAATCAGGGTGGGCCTGCTGAGATCAAATTGTCTTGGTCTTATCCTGGTAAAGAACAAGAAATCATCCCCACTCATGCACTGTTCCCTATCAAAAATTACAAGGTAACTGTTGTTACAGGGGATAAGCAACATTCAGAAACTAACGCTAACGTCTATCTTACTCTTGATGGCACACTAGGTGTCAGCGCAGAAAATCATCTGATCGGGAGTTTCCCGCTTGGCTCAACCCGCTACTTTGACATCGAATATACAGACTTGGGTAATCTCGAAAGTGTCCATGTCCGTCATGACAATAGAAATGATGCCCCTGCCTGGTTCTTGGAAAAAGTGATTGTCAAGGATGAAGAAACGGGTCAGGAGTGGCTTTTCTCCTGTGGTAAATGGATTACCAATAGTGAGCAATTAGATCCAGAAAAAAAACTGGGTCGTACCCTGTATCCAGAGCCAAGCAGTCAGCCGCAAGAGCAAGGTTTACAAACTGGTCGAATTATTGCCTTAAAAGCGGATAATGGTGTGTACCTCGCTCGTACAGATGCTCGTAAACAAGCTGTGGTTGCCAGCGTAGCAGCTACCAACTTCAAGAGCGACCCAACGACTCATTTTGAAGTGGTTAAGTTAGACGGTAATAAGATTGCCCTCAAGGCTAATAACGGTCAGTTCGTAGCTTATAACGAACAGACATCGGGTACTCCTCCCTACCGTTCTGCCGTAGCTAGTTTGTCAACAGCATCAGAAGCCGCTCAGTTTGAGGTGATCATCTTAGATGGTAGCAAGATTGCCTTAAATGGTAGTAAAATTGCCTTAAAATCTGTTATTAATGAGCAATACCTCGCCCGTACTCAGCGTACTGATGAGTACACTGATGCTGTACTGGCAAGAATCCGTGAGTCTGAGTACGCCAATGAACCAAAAGCCCAGTTTGAGCTGACCTTCATCAAGTAGTTGGCTTATTTGAATTGCAACGGTTGAAGCCACGCTGACTTCTCTTTGCTTGCAGGGAACTATTTGTTCTTAATGCACCCGAAGTCAGCTTCTGTGAAGACATTTGGAATACATATTTTTTAAGAGGAAGCGGTTGCTGTCGGCAACCGCTTCCTCTTCTTTTCATAATTATTACCATTCTTAATCAAACATTGTCTCTTGACTTTTTTTGGACAATTTATTATTTGGTAGCCCCTAACGCTCTTATATCACTCTGGCAAAAGAAAAATAACAGTGAATTTTTAAACTTTAGATGGGGCGAACGCTAAGGTTATCCTATTATAGCGGCAAAGTAAACCAAAATCTTGCCCCCTCTCCCTGGGCGCTTTTCACACCAATTTCACCACCGTGTGCTGTAATAATTTGCCGACACAGATACAACCCTAATCCTAAGCTCAAAGAATTGCGGACATTGCCACCGCGAAAGTAAAGGTCAAACAGATGCTCACTCTGTTGCTGACTCATGCCCACACCATTATCAGAAACAGTGCAACACATCTTATCACCTTCAACAGTAGCATCCAAGGTGATGCTTAATCCTGGGGGATTATGTTTGACAGCATTGACAATTAAGTTAGAATACACTCGCCACAGTTGTGTGGAATCGACATTGACTTTTGGTAAATCTGCTGCAACTAAATTTGTCAGGAGAACTTGATTTTCTCTCAGCATTGGTTCTAAGTCTGCAATGGCTGCTTCTACCACCGTGTGCAACTGCACGGTTTGGCGTTGCAAAACAACACCTTGCACTTCGCTGACATGCGCTTCCATCAATGAGTTAATTAAGTTGAGTTGGCGATCGCTACTTTGCACCATCCGTTCTAAAATCGACCGAGGAAGCAAGATTTTTTCCTCTGAACGAGAAAGCAAATTCTTTAGAACCATCAAAGTTCCCAGTACTGGGTTGCGTAAGTCATGGGAAACCGCGTGGAAAAATACTCGTAGTGCTTCTTCTGTGCGTTTACGCTGGCTGATGTCCAAAATCACTCCCACCATACCGCCAAGCGTTCCATCTGCCTTGGAAAATGTTGCTTTGTAAAATATCACATCATGCTTACTGCCATCCTTATAAATAACAGGACCTTCATAACTTTGAATTCCCCGTTGCTTAAATAACTCTATGTCCGCTTGATGGTATTTGTCTGCTAAATCTTTTGGTGCAATATCATACACGCTCTTGCCGAGAATCTGCTCTTTACTCAAACCTAAGTCTTCTTCAAAAGCCTTATTACAGCCTTCGTATACGCCTTCGGCGTTTTTATAATAAACGGGAGTTGGTATAGTATTAATTAAAACTCGTAGAAAAATTAACTGTTCTTGTAGCGCTTCTTCTACTTGCTTGCGCTTGGTAATATCTTCAATCAGCCCTTCGTAGTAAAGAAGTTTTCCGTTTTCATCGCGGACTGCATATGCTTTTTCGGAAATCCAGACAATGCTGCCGTCTTTGCGATAGATTTGGGATTCAAATTCATCTACACTGCCATACTCTTCAATCAAGCGCATAAACTCTGCGCGACGATTAGGATCAACATAGAGTTGATGTTCAATATCCGTGAATGCCGTCACTTCTTCTGGAGAACTGTATCCATAAATACGTGCCAAAGCGGGATTTGCTGTAATGTATCGTCCATCGGCCGTGCTTTGGAAAATACCTTCAATTGCGTTTTCAAAAATACTGCGGTATTTGGCTTCCGTAGCTCCTAGTTTTTGGTACGCTGTTTCCAGTTCTCTGCGGGCGAAAAATTCAGAGTGTTGCAGGCGATCGTACAGATATACGCCCAGGTTACAGATGAAACAGTACCAAAACACAGCTAAAATCAATGTTACACTATATATCGGCTTATCACTATCCGGCGGTGGTAGCTTTATTCCCAGTGCTGGATTCACGCTGAAATAGTAAATCAGTACACCCAATTGAGACACAAGGTGTAGTGTCCAACGAACTGGCATGAGTGTAGCTTGACTTAGGAACACCAGAAACCAAGCCAAAATATCGGGTAGGGCGAAATTGTTGAGTGTCGCCCAAATTTGCTCAACTAAAGTTATCGACCAGGATAAGCCAAGGAACACAAACCCTGGATGACGACGACCGAATTGAGTTCTATGGAGGGCTATGCAGCTAAGTAGACTTAGTACTATCGCACCATACACGACAAAGATAAGGGGTTTGAACTCCCTAGGAACTTCTGCCAACTCCTTAAGGTGGAATAAAGCATCGTAAATGTCCCGGAAGCTAAACGTCAAGACCAAGATTAACGCAATCCACAATGCCAGATGCAATCTCTGCCATAAAAAGCGATCGCGCCAAGCTTCGTAATCAGAAATGGCATCACCGTGAGAACTGGTGACAGAAAAAGCTTTTTTCAAACACTTTTGTACTGTTCTAAATACGGTCGCCATTAGCCTCTGACCAAATCTTCCCACAGCAAGCAAGGCTTTTGCGTTCTTCGTCTTTGCCATCGCACCCTCGTATTTAACTTTTGGCGTTGCTCAATCAAGATATGAATTTCAAAATTCTCCAAAATTCTCATTGATGTAGATACGTTGCATGCAACCTCTCTACAGGGATTTGCTGGAAATTGAAGATTATGCTACAATTATATTACACTCATATTTCATGATCAAATTCAGCAACGCCTAACTTTTCCTCATCACCCCATCAAATTAAATAACGAAATAAGATACTTAGTCATTAGTCATTGTAGAGACGCTTTTATTCAGCGCGTCTGTACTGTACATCTTTGTCATTAGTCATTAGTCATTGGTAAGGGTTTGCGGCGTTTTTACAAATCTTTATACACGTCGATTTATTTCTCCCTGTCTACTTAAGTTGCGTTCATACATCTTACACTGTCCCCCAAGTCTTGCTTGTCGCTTCAACAATTGATATTGAACGCCAGTCCGTATTAACATCTTAGGATGGGTTTGCCAGAGGTAATGTGAAGTGGAAGGTTAACCCACGCTTACGGTTGCAGGTGACACCAATTTCACCACCTTGTGCCCTAATAATTTGCCGACAAAGATACATTTTTAAGCCAATCCTTGTTGAACAACGCGCTTGGGGTTCGCGCACATACAAATCGAAGAGGCGATCGCACTCCAACTTGCTCATACCTACACCGTCATCTTGAATGCTACAGCGAATCATTCCTGTTTCCACTGTGGCTTTCAAGGTAAACTTGACTCCTGGTGGATTGTGTTGCCAGCTATGAGCCAACAAATTGACAAAAACTTTCTGCACATGCGCCGGATCGGCAATCACTAATGGTAAGTCGTCTGGAACCAAATTTGTCACACTTGAGTGATGTTGTGTCAGCATTGGCTCTAAATCTCTGATTATTGTACCAACCAATGAGCTGAATGAAACGACCTCTCGATGCAGGACAATTCCCTGTGCTTCACTAGAATGAAGTTCCAGCAGTGATTCAATCATCTCCAGTTGGCGATCGTTGCCTTGAATCATCCGCTTGATAATTGAGTAAGGTACAGGGATGGAGGATGAGGGGGATGAGGGGGATGAGGGAGTGAGGGAGTGAGGGAGTGAGGGAGATGAGGAAGAGGGGGATGTTGTGTGATCTCCTGCTGCTTGAGTTTTTAGCAAATTATTTAGCACCATCAAGTTCCCCATCACAGAAGTCCGCAGTTCGTGGGAAACGGTGTGCAAAACGACATCTTTGACTCTGTTGAGTTCTTGGAGTTCCTGCATTTTCTGCTGCAGCTGTGCAGTACGCTCTTCTACTTGACGTTCTAAGTTAGTGTTAAGTTGCCCCAATTCTTGATAAAGTTGTCCTTGCTGAATGGCGATCGCCACCTGTTGCGACATTTGCTGGAGTAAATCTATTTCCATAGGCGTCCAATGGCGCGGTTCGCTGCATTGGTTGGCAACTAACGCACCAAACAATTCCTCGCCTTGCATAATTGGTACAGCCAAGGTTGCTCTGGTTTGAAATTGTTTATAGACCGCTTTTAATTTGGGAGATGCTGCTATTTGTGTGGTATCCTCAACTATACGTACCTGATTGCTTTTCAGGACTGTTTTGAGTTCTTGCAAAAAAGTTTTATCTTCATTTCTCCAATTGAGGACTGATGGATACTTGGGATTTACTGATTCAGCACGAACTCCGGATGGGTTATGAATCTGGTTTAATGCCACGAAAACTCGATCCGTTTCCAAAAATTGCCGGACTTCGTTGACGGTGGTTTGCAAAATTTGGTCTAGGTTGAGTGAGGAGCGAATTCGTGATAGCGTTTGAGCCAAGAGGCGATCGCGTTTTGAGGAGAGACGCAATAATTCTTCCGCTTGCTTGCGTTCTGTGATATCATTAGTCACACAAAGCATACAAGGCTCGCCGCCCAAGGTAATTACCTCGGCGGAAAACAGCACCACCCTTGGCTGACCAGGCTTTGTGTAAAGTTCCATTTCTAAATTGCGGATAAACCCCTGCTCTTCCAGCATTTGTTGTATTCTGGCGCTGTCAGATGGGTTAACCCACAGATTCAACTCGTTGCGAGTACGACCAATGACTTCTTCCCGACGAAAGCCAGTTATTTGCAGAAAAGTATCGTTGACTTCAACATAGCGTCCATCCTTAAGAGTGAGGATGGTAATTGGGTTAGGACTGGAACGAAAGGCTTTAGAAAACTTTTCCTCGGACTCGCGCAGGGCAAGTTCTCCTTTTTTGCGTTCGGTGATATCGTGATTCACGGATAATAAGCAGGGAATCCCATCCAAATCAATGACTTCCGCTGAAAACAGCCCAGTACGTATTTCACCAGACTTGCGGCGGAATTCAAATTCCATGTTGCGAATCACCCCGTGTTTTTGCAATTCTTGCAACACAGTAGTGCGATCGCTCTCGTTCACCCAAATATTTAAGTCAAAAGCAGTACGACCAATCGCTTCGTGTGGTTCATAACCCGCCTGTTTCACAAAACTATCATTAACTTCTATGTAGCGTCCTTCTGCTAGCGTGCTGATGGATATAGGATTGGGACTGGAACGAAAAACCTTGGTAAACTTTTGAGCCAAATTTCTCAAGGCGACTTCCGTTTGTTTGCGTTCTGTGATATCGCGCACAATTGCCAAAACTTCATCTTGCCCACTGACAACCAACCGCGCCTCATAATCTCGCATTCCCAAAGGCGTTGGCAGTTGATATTCGCAAGTTTGCAAAGTTTTTGAATCCAAAGTTTTCGCAATTGCCTTTTGGCTTTTTAAGGCAACATCTGGAGGTAATAAATCCTGCAAATTTTTCCCAACAATTTCATTTCTGGGAATGGTAACATTTGCTCCCTCACCTTTAAAGTCGAGATACTTGCCATCGCGACTAATGCGAAACATCAAATCAGGGATAGCATCCAAAATTGCCTTGTAGCGTGCCTCACTTTCTTGCAATTTCTCCTGTGCTAACTTCCGATCTGTAATATCTATGAGCAAACCATCCCAGATCATGTCTCCCGATGGTTGTTTATCTGAGCGAGAAGTGCCTTGAATCCACTTGAGTTTACCACTGTTTGTGATAATGCGACCTTCCCAGTGCCAAGGTTCTCCTGTAGCACAAGAGATGGCAATAGATTCTTCAAAAGCTTGAACATCCTGCGGATGAATGAGTTTGTTCAAGGCTTGAAAGTCGGTTTGCAGCACTTCTGGTTCCAATTCAAATAGTTCTCTACTACCAGAACTGGCGTACATCACAAACTGAGATCCATCTTGCCGCTTCAGGAACTGGAAAATCATCCCCGGTAAATTGGCAGCAATTCTTTCCAGCAGCGGCAATGCTGTTTGTTGAGAATCGGGTGTATACAGCAGTTTCACAGTTTCATTCACACTCTAACTTTTTATCTACAACTAATTGATGTATCAGGAAAGACAATTCTCCGCTTTTTGGCAGTTTTTCCTGTATTTAGATATCCACCAAACAAATTTTTATAAAAGTGATTCTTCTTTCAGGTTATATTCTCAAGCTCAATTTCGCATTCACCCAATTGGATGAACCACTTACAGAAGAATCATTTGAGAAACAACAAGCGAATTGAGTTTTAGGAGCTAATAACGTAATTTAAATGTTATGTCAAGCAAACAAATGAAATCTGCGATTGTTGCGGCAATTTCTATCAGTACACTGAAAATCCATTGGCTCAGATTCCCGACAACTTTGGCGAAGTCGGGAATCTTGTTAATGAACGAGTATCAGAACTTTGTGAATGAGTCTTTGAGACTCTATAGGAATCCGGCTTGAGTCTTGCTAGGTATACTGATGCTCTAACCTCTATCAGGCACGGTTTCGGCTGTTCTAGTTTTTCAAAAATCTTTGGAGGATTCCTATATGCTAGTCGAAGTTTGAAAGAGATTGCACGATTAAGACGTATCATATATGCGTTGATAATCATCTACCGTAAAAAAGATAATGACGCAAACACTTTCTATCGACAACAACGAGCAGTTACAACTTTCGCCCCTTACAGTACCATCTCGCCTGCTGTTGGGACCAGGACCCTCGAATGCTCATCCCGCAGTTCTACAGGCGATGAATACTCCCCCAGTTGGGCATCTCGACCCAGCTTTTCTAGCAATCATGGATGAGATTCAGTCACTGCTGCGCTACGTGTGGCAGACAAAAAACCAGTGGACGATCGCAGTCAGCGGTACAGGTTCAGCAGCAATGGAAGGGGCGATCGCCAATGTCACAGAACCAGGAGATGTGGTTTTGGTTGGTGTCACTGGATACTTTGGCAATCGCCTTGTTGATATGGCTTCTCGATATGGTGCAGATGTCCGAACCATAACAAAACCTTGGGGACAAGTCTTTTCGCTGGATGAACTGCGAACAGCCCTAGAAACACATCGTCCGGCTATCCTGGCTTTAGTGCATGCAGAAACCTCCACAGGCGCACGTCAACCGTTGGAAGGAGTCGGTGACTTGTGTCGTGAATTCGGCACTTTGCTGTTGGTAGATACGGTGACGAGTTTAGGTGGAGCCCCCTTTCTTTTAGATGCGTGGGGAGTTGATGTCGCTTATAGCTGTAGCCAAAAAGGGTTAGGTTGTCCTCCTGGTGCTTCGCCATTGACATTGGGTTCTCGTGCGGTTGAGAAATTGCAGCGGCGTTCAACTAAAGTGGCTAACTGGTATTTAGACATGACATTGTTGAGCAAGTATTGGGGCGAAGAACGCACCTATCACCATACAGCACCCATTAACCTGTATTATGCACTGCGGGAAGCACTGCGTTTGCTTGCCCAAGAGGGAATAGAAAACTCCTGGCAACGCCATCAAAAGAATGTAGAGTATCTTTGGCAGAGGTTAGAGGACTTGGGACTGTCTTTGCACGTCGAGAAACAGTTCCGCTTACCAACTCTTACCACAGTCCGCATTCCAGAAGGCGTAGATGGTAAAGCAGTTGCACGCCAGTTGCTTAATGAACATGATATCGAAATTGGGGGTGGTCTTGGCGAACTCGCAGGTCAGGTTTGGCGCATCGGACTCATGGGCTTCAACAGTCGCAAAGAAAGTGTTGACCGACTTTTAGAAGCACTGCAACAGGTTTTGCATAAGGGGTAGTCGGTGAGATTGTAAAAAAGCGAAGGCGCGTAGCACCCCACCCCCAACCCCTCCCCGCAAGCGAGGAGGGGTGCTTTGGCGTAAGGCACTCATCGGGGTGGGGTTCTTTTGAGAATTTCGGTTAATTTACCGGACATATCATGTCTGCTTAAATACTTATCATCCCCCTAAGAACCCCACCCCCGTAAAGCTACGCTTCACGTCCCCTCCCCGCTAGCGGGGAGGGGATAAAGGGGTGGGGTGCAGTCAACGTGGAAATCATAACTAATTAGCCGAACATGATATGATACAATATCTACTGAGCAAACCAGCGGCGAATTAACTCCACTTGAAATCGGTAGCCCTCATCAACCTCTTCAATCAACTCGCGTTGCAACAGCAGTTCAAAAGCGCTTTCCGATACATCAGGCAGTTGTTGCAACATAGTACTTCTACTGACTATTGCCCCTTCCCCTTGTGCTGCCAAGAAGCGCAGGATAGCTAACCCAGCAGCGTCTACTTGATTGTTTTGAATATCTGCAAAGAACAAACTGCCACTACTCAAAGCCTCTGGCACCGCTGCTTCCACGTTAGCTGTAGTAGCCAGTCTGCGAACAGAGAAGTGTTGCTCGTTTTTCAGGGCGACAATTTCACCACACAGCAGTTGTACCAGGAAAGGGTGACGGCGGGTCAGTTGCAGCACTCGCTCAACAGCGTCTGGTTCATAACGGAGGGTAAAATCTTTGACAGGGCGCTCAATTAATTGCCGCGCTTCGTCTTCTTTAAGGTACGAAATATGCACCACTTGCACATTAATCAGGTAACTGGCCCAGCGTTGATATTCTTCGATAGTATGGGAGCCAGCAATTAATACCTTAAACTTGGGACGATGTTGGATTAAATTACGCAGCATTCCTAAAACATCTTGCTCATCAAAGCGTCCTTTGGCTATGGCGCTGTCAAGTACCTCGAACTCGTCTAGGGCAAGCAAGGCGGTATTTTGTTCGAGTGCTTGTTCCACCTTGTCTAGCCATTCGTCAAAGCAAGTGAAGGGATCAGTCGCTAGCGCTTCGCGCGTGAGAGATGGCAGGGTTAAGGCACTTTGCTGTCTAGCTGATTTTGCCATGTCTCTGGCGATATTGTAGAGAAAACCTGCATAATCATTTGCTGATGAAGGTGTGCCTTGCAAGTCCACAAACATTGGGATAATGGAATTAGGTAGCAGGCGTCCTAAGTTGTAAAGGAGGGAAGTTTTGCCCATGCGTCGCTGTCCGTAGAGTAGCAAAGGTGGGCGGCGTCGGTCTAGGAGTAATTCCTCAATGCGTGTACCAATGTCATTACGTCCAGTGAAGATTTTTTGCTGTTGGGTGAGGGGTACGCCGATGATGTAAGGTGAGTCAATTTCTTGGCGGAGTTCGACAACTTTAGCCAACTGCTGCACACCGTTAGCTATTTCCTGACGCCAACATAGGGCGATCTTGTAGAACCGGACGGCGTATTTGTCCTTACTACGGATTAACTCCCGTGACAAACCGTCTAGACGATCTACGACAGAGCTTAAGGCTAGGCGCTGGTTGTAAGTACTCTCTTGGTTGAGAGCAGCCTTTACGTCCTCGCTGATGCGATTAAAAATATGTAACAGAGGGCTAGCTGGGCTTTCTAGTTCAGTAATTACTTGTTTATAGTGAGCATTACGTATAGCATCCAAGTTGGTACAGCGTTCTAACCTGCGTGCATCCAGTTCAATTTGTAGAGCTTGTAGACCTTGCTGTCCAGCCTTCTTTGCCCAGATATGGCGGCTCCCAACTAAGTATTTAATAGCGGCGATTCCTTCAACTGGGTTGCGTTCTGCTACTAGAACAACGTGCTTGTCCAGACTAATTAGAGGCAGGCGCTGCAACTCATCCCAAAAAGCAGAATGCAAACGCAAAAGACTGGGTTTAGTGCCTGTATGTCTTTTGTCCAGTATGTAGATCAAGCTATTCCATACGAGGAAGAATGGATAGAGTACTACTGGCAGCCACAAGTTTATGGTTGCTCCCACGCCCGACCCTATCAGCAACGCCACGCCTGATACGATACCCGATGGTAAGTCCCACGCCTGACGCCACGCTAACTCTAACACCAAGCTCCACTCCAAACCCAACGCTACGCCCGACGTCACGCCCCAGGCTACGCTGAATACCAAGCCCGACATTACGCCTGCCACCACACCCACTGTTATGCATAACATCATACTCCCCAGTGTCGCGCTCGACACCACACTCCACACCAAGCCCGACGCCGCACCCGATGCCGCGCCCCACACAAAACCGAACGGCACGTTCCACAGCACGCCGAACGGCACGTTCCACAGCACGCCGAACGCCACGTTCCACAGCACGCCGAACGCCACGCCAAACGTCATGCCCAAAACCATGCCGAATGCCACGCCAAACGTCATGCCCAAAACCATGCCCAGCATAACTCCCCATCCTACGCTCAACACCAGGAAAAACGAAATATCTTTTACTGATCCATGTAATACCCACAAAACCAAGGCAACCGTTAAATGAACTAGGAGAGGCAAGACTAGGTATCCCTGTAGCAGGAATCGCCACAGAGCCGGGTTCCTCCAGTGCAAGCAGGTTGTTCTATTAGAGTTACGGTCTGGCACGGAGTCAATACGCTTTAAGTAGTTACGCCACGCTCTGGGACGAAATAAAAGCCAGAACAGCAGTTGCAAACTACCTAGTATCCAGTTGGGATGCTGTTGGGGTGAATCGGTGTAGGCGTTGCCGGGAACATCTGGTCAGGGCATATGGGTTTGGGTTTTTTTCGGGTTCCTCAGTCTAAGTCCACACCCGCCAAGGAATAAATTCCCAGGCTCATAGCGAAAGTCCTCTCAAGAGGACTGAAAAACTTAATTTATCAATGGTTTCAGTCAGTTTTAACTGACTTGAGCTATTAGCCCGGAAATTAATTTCCGGGTGGGTGTGAGCGTTTCCAATATAATCATTGCAGCACTTCCCAATTTTCCATAGGCACAGCCGATTCAAATGGGTCATCATAGCGATAAACCTTCTTGCCAATAGGATTTAGCAAAATATTTCTCATAGTCCGGTTAACTAAACTAAGATAATCGTCTAATTCTTCATATACACTCAATTCTTTTTCTTCTTCAAAAGTTAGAGCAGAATCTTTTTGTTTATTTATTAATGTTTCAATTCGCTCTTGTACTATGGTAGAAGCGTGAAATATCGGCACTCCTTCTACTAACTCAATGCGAACAGCACCCTCTAAAGGTAAACTGTTGGGTAAATGATGCAGCTTTAGGGGAAAATTAATTGTCATGCCATTTATCTAATCCTTTTCTATATCCAATAAATGAGCAAATGGCTCTATCTGTTGCAACCCTTCTTCGCGCCAATTCTCATCAGTTTCTCCATCTTCTAGACTAAATAATCTTTCTCTAGATAGTATTTGCAACAAAAGTGGCAAGCGTTGACTTTGTTGCAAAATCCACTCTACATCTTCCTCAGGGAAAGCAATAGGCGAACTCGCTATCAATTCCCGTGCTTCTGCCTCCGTCAGCGCTCCCAAAGTCGCGGTATAGCCGAAAATATTGAAAAAGGGTGAACTATGCCCCGTGTTGCGAGCAAGTTCAATCGGTGATTCATGGGTTGCTAAGATAAAAGCCAAATTTCCTCTTGTATGGTTAGTCGCTAATGAGCGCAAACACTCCCAAAACTCATCATCTAATTGTGGACAACGTTTCAACCCAACACCAATTTCATCCAGTAAGATGACTGTGGGAGAATGCAAATTATCGCTGACTTCATCCATGAAGTACTCTAAGTTACAAGGATTTGGCACTTTAAAATTCAAGCATTCAAGGATATAGCCCAGTAGCCTTTCTCTGCTTGCCATGCGACGGTCTTGGAAATCTACGAATATCCACTGATAATTTTCTGGTTGCGGTAGCCAGTCGTACTTTTGGCTAGGACGCAACTGTTCTGGTGGGGTGGTAGTAATGTTTTTTAGGTAGTGCAGCAGAGAGGTTTTGCCAATGCGCCGTTTACCGATAATAGCGGCATTTTGTAGAGGATGGCGTTTAAGTAAGTCGAAAAGGCGTTTGAGTTCTTTTTGTCGTCCGAAAAAGTGGCGAGGATGGGTAATGGGTAAACCAGTGATGAAGGGTGAGGTTTCTTCAAAAGTTGTGTTTGAACCTTGTAGAGACGCGCCATGGCGCGTCTCTACAGTATCTGGTTCTTTTTTATCAGCAATTTCTTGCCAGTGTAGCGAGAAATCGGAGTAAACCGGAATCTACTATTCCAAACTCTCCTCTATAAGCGCTTCCATTAGCTTTTGAGGACTTGCCTTTACCAATTGGGGCGTAGTGAAGTAGGAAAGACTTAGGGTGCTACACTTCCCTTTTAACTAGATTGGAGTAATTTCGAGTAATGCTTGAAATTACCTTGCTTGCAACCTAATCAAACCAATCTATTACTAGACGGGCTTTTCATATTTGAATCGCAGTTAAGTACAACTTCCTAAGTTCACGTACTTTTGTACCAACTTCTGTACTTTTAATTACTGCGACTTATTGCATTATACTCCAAAATTCCGTTTTCTAGTAATTAGTCTAGTTCCAATTTCTGGCAAAATTCCACAAAATTCAGGTAATCAACTGGTTCCCCCTTGAGGAAGTTCTTGATGGTTGACTCAGAACGCCCCATTTCTGTGGCGAAAGCTTTTTGGCTGGGATAGCCAGAACGCTGGAGAGATGATTTAACTTTTTGAATGTACTCTTGGGCAACTCTAAGCGATCGCGCCATCACTCATCATCGCAAAACTGCTTAGAGTATAGCGGGTTTTACACTAATGTAGAGTGCGAAGTGCGTAACCCAAAAGCACCAATGCACCCCAATACGGTACGGGAACGCCATGTTCATCCCTCAAAGATCCCCCCTAGCCCCCCTTAAAAAGGGGGGAAACTATACCAAATCCGGATCTAATACCCCCTTTATAATTTAGTCCGCGTAGGGGGACGAGCGTTTGTGTGCCCGTAAACTCCCCGATTACGAACATCGCCTGGGCTAAAAGGGGGTTAGAAAAGCGGATTTGGTATTAGCCCCCCTTTTTAAGGGGGGTTGGGGGGATCAAGTCTTATCCGAACCGTATTGCAACGCACTCTACAAAGACTAGCCATCCTGATCTCAACCTAAAATCAACGATAAGTCGTCTCATGCTGAACTGTTGCCCAACTCAGTACTCAACCAACGCCAAATTTCAATAAGAGTGTTGAGTTAAAAGTCCTCAAAATGAAACGCAACTTAGAAATTTGGCAATTTACCTTACCACTTTGTGCAGTGCTCATGTTTACCACAGGAGCTTATACTACCATTCACATGGTTGATGGTCGCTACCGCGTGGAAGTAGCAATCAATATGAAGGGACTGAGGATAAAAACTGATGTGGACAAAAAAGAATGCAAACCTGCGGAAGATAAGATTCAACCGCAGGAAAATCAGCATTCTCAACAGTGATGCAACGAAGTGCCTTAGCGTACCCGAAGGGGGCGCTTTGCGCTCAGCCTGTCCGTAGGGCATATAGCGGTTCTCGTTTGGATGTAGTACGCGTTGTTCACCCCACCCCGCTTTTGGCTTGCGCCAAAGTTCCCCTCCCCGCATGCGGGGAGGGGTTAGGGGCGGGGTTCTGACTGTATTGCAACCAAGAGAGAACCGCCAAGAACGCCAAGATATCTTTGCATCTTAGCGTCTTGGCGCGAAACTCCTACACTGCACAATTCAACGCGCCGGCTTTTTGCGAAAAGCGCGTATTCTCCCGGTAATCAACAGGACAATCTATCACTGCTGGAACATCCTGTGCTAAAGCCTCTTTCAGGATGGGAACAAAATCAGTAGCAGATTCAACGCGGTAGCCTTTGAGACCCATGCTTTCGGCAAATTTGACAAAATCAGGGTTGCCAAAATGCACAAAAGATGACCTCCCTTTGCCAAAGTAATTTTCTTGCTTCCACTCAACTAAGCCGTAGCCACCATCATTGAAAATGAGGGTAACAAAGGGTGTACCAACGCGCAAAGCTGTTTCTAATTCCTGGCAATTCATCATGAAGCCACCATCACCGGTTGCAGCAACAACTTTACGGTTGGGATGCACAAGTTTTGCCGCTACAGCACCAGGAATGGCAATACCCATTGCGGCGAAGCCATTGGAAATGATGCAAGTATTCGGGCTATGGCAGTGATAATGACGGGCAATCCACATTTTATGTGCGCCTACGTCTGAGATGACGATATCTTCTGGTCCCATCACCTGCCGCAAGTCATAAATTAACTTTTGTGGCTTAATCGGAAACCCGTCATCATTGGCATACTCTTCGTAGTCAGCACGGATATTTGTCCTTAAGTTGATAGCGTAAGGATTGGGCTTACCTTCGCGATCTGCAAATTTTAAGATTTCAGAGAGGGAATCAGTAATATCTCCGACAACTTCAACGTTAGGAATATAACTACTATCAATTTCCGCAGGAGTGACTCCAATATGAACAATGGGGATTCTCCCATCGGGATTCCATTTTTTTGGAGAAAACTCAATCAAATCATAGCCGATCGCAATCACTAAATCTGTGTTATCGAAGCCACAGGTGATAAAATCTCGCTGTTGCAATCCCACTGACCACAATGCTAAGGAATGAGTATAAGGAATCACGCCTTTGCCCATGAAAGTGTTGGCAACAGGAATATTCATCTGGTTGGCGAATTGTGTGACAGCATCGCTTGCGCGATCGCGGATAGCCCCATTACCAACTAAAATTATCGGGTTCACTGCTTGGGAAATTGCTGCTGCTGCTGCCCTGATACTGGCAAAAGAAGCGAAGGTTTTTTCAATGTTGTCCTTACGCAAGGGGTAGCCTTCTGCGGGCATGGCGGCAATATTTTCTGGTAAATCGATGTGAACTGCGCCTGGTTTTTCACTTTGTGCCCGTTTAAAGGCTTTGCGCACAAGTTCTGGTGTAATACTAGGGCGCACAATCTGTTTATTCCATTTTGTTACCGGGGCAAACATCGCCACCAAATCTAAATATTGATGCGATTCGATGTGCATTCTATCTGTGCCCACCTGCCCGGTAATTGCCACTAAAGGCGCACCATCGAGGTTAGCATCTGCTACCCCAGTCATCAAGTTCGTCGCGCCTGGACCAAGAGTTGAAAGACAAACTCCGGCTTTTCCTGTCAAACGTCCGTAGACATCTGCCATGAATGCCGCGCCTTGTTCGTGGCGTGTGGTAATAAATTGAATGGAAGAATGTTTCAGCGCTTCTAAAACATGCAGGTTTTCTTCCCCAGGGAGTCCGAAAACGTATTGCACTCCTTCATTTTCTAAGCACTGTACGAGTAATTCAGCTGTATTCATATTTACTATTCCTCTGGGTTGATTGCACCTGATGTGGTTAATTATTTTACCCACACAGTTTTAACATTGACGAACTCATGTATGCCCTGGATACTCAACTCCCTGCCATATCCAGAACGCTTGATACCGCCGAAGGGCAAGCGGGGGTCGGATTTGACCATACCGTTGATAAATACCGAACCTGCTTCGATTTCCTCTACGAGGCGATCGCGTTCTTCGGCGTTTGTTGTCCAAGCACTAGCACCTAAACCAAAAGGTGTAGCATTTGCTAGTTTTATCGCTGCGTCAATATCTGGTACACGGAATAACATCGCTACCGGACCAAAAAACTCTTCCTGTGCCACTGGATTGTCTGGCGAAATATCTGTGAGAATGGTTGGTGGATAAAAGTTTCCCGGACGATCTGATAAAGGATGTCCACCCGTCAAAACTCTTGCCCCACTCTTGACACCAGCTTGCACTTGCTGGTCTAAATCTTTAAGAATATCAGGAGTTGCTAGTGGTCCTAAATCAGTCTCGCTTTGCATCGGATCGCCAATTTTCAGCGCGTGGAATTTCTCTAGGAGTCGTTTTTCAAACTTGTCTGCTATTGTCTCAGCGACGATGAAGCGTTTCGCTGCAATACATGATTGCCCGTTATTCAACATTCTGGCTGTTGTTGCCGTGGTAACTGCTGCTTCTAAATCAGCACTTTCCAATACAATAAACGGGTCGCTTCCTCCCAATTCCAAGACAGTTTTTTTAATTTGTTTTCCCGATGCGGCGGCTAAACTTGCGCCTGCTGGTTCGCTTCCTGTCAACGTCGCTGCTTTGACGCGATCGTCACTCATCAAGTCAGCAACTTTTGCAGCACCTATCAATAGAGTTTGAAATACGCCTTTTGGAAAACCTGCTTTTTGTATAATTTCTTCTATTGCCAAAGCACACTGTGGCACGTTGGAAGCGTGTTTGAGCAATCCCACATTGCCTGCCATCAGCGCTGGTGCGACAAAACGGAACACTTGCCAAAAGGGAAAATTCCACGGCATGACTGCCAAGATTATACCTAATGGCTGGTATTTTACGAAACTTTGGCTTGCATCAGTTTTTACGGTCACATCAGCAAGGAATTCCGCAGCGTGTTCAGCGTAGTAACGACAGACGACAGCGCATTTTTCCACTTCCGCGATCGCCGCTTTAAAAGGTTTGCCCATTTCCAGCGTCATGATCTTGGCAAAATCTTCTTTTTCTTGCTCTAAAATGTCAGCAGCGTTTTGCATCCAGTGCGATCGCTCTGAAAAACTCGTTTTGTGGTACTTTTCAAAAGCCTGTTGTGCCAAATCTAGTTTTTCAGCGATTTCTGCATCGCTTAATGGTTCAAAAGTTTTCAGCAACTCCCCAGTTGCAGGATTAATTGTGGCGATCGCCATACCCTGACCTCCCCGTTAAAAAATTACCAGAGGTAGCATCCATATGTTATATACATCTATTGCGGAAGCTACTTCGCTCATTGTAGTCTTTCAAAAAATGCTAACTCTACTTATATTAAATTTTTGCAATCAAAATTGAAACAAAATATACATAAACCATATGTACTTATGCCTACAATCCCCCCTTGCAAAGTGTGCTTTTCATCAACTCTGCTTGATTTTAGCAGGATGTAGTTGTGTTATTAAAAATAAATTTTACAATTTGATATCTTTTTTTGACTTTTAATTATGAAATTACAGCAAAATCGCGCTTTTGTGTGGACTTATAACCTTCGGACGGCTGTTATCTTAGGTTTGTACACAAAAGCTTTGACTAGGAATGCCGGAGTGTAAGTGAGTCCACCGTGAATTTTGAACAGAGAATTTCCAGATTCCATGACACCCGTACCGAATCTCTCCTTAGTACAGCATTTCATTAATTCGTAATGTTTTTAAACGCACCAGGTAGCGGAGGAACGCGCAAAGGGACGCAGAGTATTGCCAACTTTAATGGTCTACCAGTTAATGAAATGCTTACTTAGTGCATTTTTGTCTGATAAACTTTGACTAATCGATTGATACCTTTGAAGCGATAATCTCCCATTTCTAGGAAGGATGAGGGTTGAGAAAGCATTTGATAAGTGGCTTCACTGACAACGCATTCCCCTGGAGGACAAATTGCTTCCATACGCGCAGCTAAATTAATAGTGGCTCCTAATGCGGTATAATCTACCCTTTGGGAACTGCCGACATCTCCAACGACAGCTTTACCACTGTTAATGGCAATTCGCAATTGCAATGGTTCGATCCAAAAATTTTTGGCGTTGAGAGTTTCCAGACGAGTTAACATACCCTTGGCAACAGTGACAGCGCGATCGGCATGATCCGGTTGTGGTTCAGGAGCGCCAAAAAATGCCATAATGCAATCGCCAATATACTTATCTAAAGTGCCACCACAGGCAAACACCTCTTGCAGCATCTCCTCAAATAAATTGTTAAGCAATTCCGCAACTTGAGTTGGCGTGAACCTTTCTGAAATTGCCGTAAAGCCAACCAAATCCGCAAATAAAATACTAATTTCAGTTTCTTGTGGAGGTAAACGTCCATTTGGCAATGCACCGACAGCAATCAACTGCTGTACAACTGCTGGGGAATGATAGCGTTCGAGTCTTTGGCGAATCACTTCTTCGCTTCTAAGTTTTTCGGCTAGCAGCCAACGTTGTACGCTAGAAGCTACAAGATTTGCTAAAGCCGAAAAAAAACTGAGTTCTTCCTCTCCTTTTTCTACCCAATGGTGAGAAGAGAAATGAGCATCAGCGTAGAGAACACCAACAACCTTATTTTCATCCCACAAAGGCACCGCCATTGCACTACGAATGTCTTTCACCAGAATACTGTTTTCTCCAGCAAACCTTTCATCATTTTGGGCATCAGCGGTTTGAATGGCAACTTTTTCGTCAAAGACTTTTTGGCAGATACTACGGCTAATCCAACTACCATCACTTGGGAGATGTTCTTGATCAGAGATCTTTCTCGTAGCAGCATTCAATAATTCCAGATTGCCACACCCAGAAACATCAATTAATAATGCTAAACGGTCAATACTGTTGAGGTAACGAAACACCACTTGCTGGACTTGGGAGAAAATCTCTTCTATGGAGGCTGCTGCGGAGAGATTCTTGGCTATGTCTACCAAGTCTTTCAGGCGAGCGATCGTTTTGTCTTTGATGCTGATATCACCATCGATGTTATCAGCGAAAATCCATTGCTCTTGCAATTGTTTAACATTGCGAAGAATTGTTTTTCCTGGAGAAACGACTCCTTGCTTAAACGTGGATGATTCAACAGGAGTCAACATGATAACCAGGCACATATCCCCCAGCCAAACAACATCACCGTCTTGCAACTCTTGGGGAGAGGAAATTAGGCGTTCGTTCAATTGAGTGCCGTTTTTGCTGCCCAAATCCTCAATAGTCCACAGACCCGAAGGAGTTTTCACAAGGCGGGCATGGTAACGTGAAACTCCCCCAGAAGGTAAGTATAAGTCGCATTGCGGCAAACGACCGATAGTGAAAACATCTTGATGCACCGTCACGGTTTTTTGGGAATTTCCTTCTTGTAGGCGCAGTTTCAGTTTAGTCATGACTTCTATAAATCCATTCGGGAAGCAGGGAGTGCCAGCATTGCTAACGTAAAGGATATGTTAAGGGTTAAGGCTTAATCCTTCACTGTTTCTTTATGGCACTGCTGATCCCATTCCGACAACTAGGAAAAAATAACATTTTAGCTAGATACAGATACGGAAGAAACATTAGCGGCGCTAGAGAGGCAGCAGCGAGCAGCATACAAGGGTGAAACCTCTGGATGGATGATAGGCACTCGTATTGCTGCTACTGACACAGTACAAGTAGACTGAATGCTGCCGATATGATTTAAATATGAAGTTATTGTCTTTGTTGCGATTTTTACGTTGTCATGGGTAGCTGCCATCACCTGATTGTTGTACATATATTTCTGTAGCAATTATTTCTACAGCAATCCGGGAAAAACTACTTTTTTTTGAAAAAGTCTATTGTGCTGAACATTTCACCTGAGGAAAGCTATACGATGATCGGTTCCTTACTAGACCAGCGTTACCAGGTGGTTGAACTCTTGGGTAAAGGCGGATTTGGTCATACTTACATAGCGCAAGATACTCGTCGTCCTGGGAATCCCACTTGCGTAGTCAAGCATCTCAAACCTGCGACTAACGACCCCGACTTTTTACAAACAGCGAGACGCTTGTTTAGTAGGGAAGCCGAAACCTTGGAAAAGCTAGGCAATCATGACCAAATTCCTCGGCTGTTAGCTTACTTTGAGGAAAACGAAGAATTCTTCTTGGTACAGGAGTTTATCGACGGACATCCGCTGTCTGCTGAGATGTTAAGCGGGAACCGTTGGGAAGAAAGCCAGGTCATTCAACTTCTATATGAAATTTTGCCTGTCCTAGACTTTATTCATAATAATAATGTTATCCATCGCGACCTCAAGCCCCAAAACATTATCCGCCGCCATTCCGACAACAAGCTGGTTCTGGTTGATTTCGGTGCTGTCAAACAGGTGCAGATGTACTCGCTGATGAGTCCAGAACAGCAGTTCAAAAACCAGACAATTGCTATTGGAACTCCAGGCTATATGCCAAGTGAGCAAGCACAAGGTAGACCTCGTCCTAATAGTGATATTTATGCTCTTGGCATGATTGCTATCCAAGCCCTCACAGGCTTGAGTCCCAAGCAACTGGCAGAAGACCCGACAAGCGGGGAAATTATCTGGCAACAATATGCTCAAGTCAGCGATCACTTGGCAGTTATCATCAGCAAAATGGTACGCCCATACTATAAATATCGCTTCCACTTCGCAGACGAAGCCCTGGAAGCACTCGCCTCAATCACCCATCCCAACACACCAACAGCTGTTGCTGGTACCGTCAAGCATGTCCTACGTAACTATTTACGAGAAGGGTATGTGTCAGCAAATAAAGTGATGCAATCACTCCAGAAACTAGCAAAACCTGGTTACACTCCACCAAATAACACAACAATTCCTGACGCCACTCTACCACCTGCATCCCCTGCACAGAGTACGGTGAGAATTGCTCCTGATTCACCCGCCTCACCAAACAGTTCTCCCTCAAGGCTTGGTTCTCTTGATAAATATCGTCGTAAACTGCCATTACTTATTGCCGCAGGCGGCGGTATTGTTTTAGTTGTGTTTAGCATAATTTCTGCAACTCCACCACAGCAGCAACAGCAGCAGCCCTCTCAAGAAACAGCAGATAATAAAATTCCAGAAACAATAGAAGAAAAAACTAAAGTCACAACACAGAACAATACAACTAATCAGAACACAACACAGAACAATACACCTGAAGAAAACAAAGAACAAAACAATTGTTTTGTTGTGACGCAACCTGCAAATCTACGCGCTGTTTCTGGGCGTAGGAGAACTGGAAAAGTTATAAAAGCTGGTACTCAGGTGACAGTTACTGGAAAACGCGATGGTGGCTGGATTGAAATTACTGCTCCCGAAGAGGGTTGGATTTGGGGGAGTCGGACAAAAAATACTTGCAAAGCAAAATGAGCAATTCAAAAGTCAAAAGTCAAAAATTATTCTCCCTCATCCCCCTGATCTCCCCCATCTCCCTCATCTCCCTCATCTCCCTCATCTGGGTTTATTCTGGTGGTAATTCTAAAGGAATTGGACCGAGTGAACCTTTACGAAAATCTGTGAGTAGTGTACGTGCAGTTTTTTCTACATCGCCTTTGTAACGATACTCTGCCAAAGCGTGCAAGTATGCTTCTCCTGTCAGAGGTGTGGGGTCGAGTGTGTAACGCGATCGCAAAGGATGTTCTGGTAAAAAATCAGGATCATTGGTCTGACCATCTTTGATTATATCTACTAATGCCGCTGCTACCTTTTGATTGTCGTAAGATGCTTCACCAATATCGTCACAAATGGCTAACTTCAATGCTGCTTCTTGATTTTCCAACTTAGCAGGGATGACACCTGGAGCATCCAGCAATTCCAGTTCCTCGGAAATTCGCACCCAACGCAATTGGCGAGTTACCCCAGGACGCGCTGCACTTTCCACTACTCGCCGTCCCAGCAAACGGTTGATTAAAGCTGATTTGCCAACATTCGGAAAGCCAATCACCACAGCACGGACTGCACGGGGTAACATCCCGCGACTTTTCCGACGTTCATTAATTGCCACCCCAGCAGCTTGTGCCGCTTTTGACACCGCAGCCACACCTTGACCTTGTTGAGCATTGGTAAAATAAGGCACTTCACCCTGACTCTTGAACCACTGTGTCCACACTTGTCGTACTTGCGGCAAAATTATATCTAATCGATTTACCACCAACACCCGTGTTTTGCTTCCCACCCACTCGCTCATTTTGGGGTGATGTGTTGCCAAGGGAATGCGGGCGTCGCGTACTTCCAATACGACATCGACAACTTTGAGATGTTCTTTTAGGTTTTTTTCAGCTTTAGCAATGTGTCCTGGATACCATTGAATGATGTTTAGTTTATAGTTTTGAGTTATTGACATTTGTTCTTTGTCCTTTGTCGTTTGTCCTTTGTCAAATGACTCAGGACTATTGATATTGTGTAGCGAACTGATAAAATAATATCTGTGGGCTGTGCTTGCAAATTGTAACCCAGCATTGGTAATGAGTAGGTTACAGTGCCCCTTTTGTCATTCCATTTCTTGCAAAAGTCATATAGAAATATTTAAAACCACAGATGCACACAGATTAACACAGATAAATCATCTGTGTGCATCTGTGTCCATCTGTGGTTTCATTTTCATTCTTCTTACAGCAGTTTTCACGTATTTGAACCACACTGTAAGGGCACAGCAATGCTGTGCCCCTACGGCAAATGTGGTCTATTTAAGTAAGTCGGCGCAAATAATCATCACTGGTTTGTAGTAGCGCTTTAGCGCTGTTCGCGCAGCGTGGCGTCAGCCATAGCGCTACTACGAGCCAAATACAGAAATTTTACTTTTCTTTACATAGTTTGGTTTTTTCTTGCCGACTTACTTACCCGAAAATAGCTGTAACTTTGGTAAGAGGCTTATTGTAGAACTTTAGCCATATAGTAGCGCAAACACACACCCTACTTTGATTGATGTAGAATTATCCGATTACCATCTGGGTCATAAGCGTATATTTCCCTACCGTGGGAAGCAGTGATAATTGCTCCTGGTGGCGGATAGCCCAATGCGGTAAGCTGAGCGATCGCACTTTCTAAGTTACTGACCTCTAAACACAAACTCATCTTACTTTTAGCCGAGTTTTCAAATTCCGAAAAGTCTGTCTGTTTTGGTTTAAAAATACCTAATTTCAAACTAGCAAATTGAAACTCAGCATAAACATTTGGGATGTAAGTAGTTGGCTCTATACTTAGGAAATGAGTATAGAAACCAACTAAGGTTTCAAGATGAAAAGTTGCCAGGGTAACGATAGCTTCAGTAAATTGAAAAGTCATCTGAACGATGAACTATGAATTAACGCTCTCAAATCATAACCATCAAAATCAAGTTATTTATCTTTTTCTGACAGCTGCCAGAGTTGGATTTCGTAACACAGATGCTGGTCAAAAATTGTGCGTGCTTCTAACCCCTCAACAATCAGCTTTTTAAGCCAGCGGTTAAACATCCAGCGCCCGATTGCATGCAACGGTGGGACAGCGATCGCCACCAAATCGGCAATATACTTGATAGTACTCAGCCCAAAAGTGCGGAAGGTTCCTATACCCAAGTCAATCGTTGGCGCAATCTGCGCTGAAATATCCTCAGCTTTAACTAAATTGAACCCAGCTTGCACCAATGCATCATGAAGAACACTGCCGACATGACAATTGGAAAAGATGCCCTCATGGTATTTGGCATCAACGCGGAGCATATCGGCAAGCAGCAGGTAGCCACCACGGTTAAGCAGACGAGCGGCACCTTGAGCAATGTCATCAGCAGCCATATACTGGCTACTTTCGCTGAAGAGGATGAGGTCGTAACAGTGGGTTCCCTGGAAATCTTCAAATCTCGTTAAGTGGAACGGTGCTTGACCGTTGGTCCGCTTCACAAACATCTCTTGCTGAAACGGATCGGGTGCCAATCCCTCAACAGTGAAGCCACGCTCTTGGAGGTAGGCAGCATTGCCACCAATGCCAGAGCCGACATCAAGCACGGTTTTTATTCCCTCTGGGATGAAACTTACAAGTTTGGCTGCATAAGCTTCCTGAGCGGTGCGTAGCTGCGCAATAGTCAGCTCCTCGCCAGAAGCAGGTACTGGCTCCCAATAGCCATAATGCAGATAGGGTGAACCTGAAAGTTCCAGATAATAATTGAGCGCAGCATTTTGGTAGCGCGTCGGTTTAGGAATATCAATTAACTTTGGTTGAGGCATGAGTGACTAGGGTGTGTTCAGCGGCAGACTCAAAACAGTGAACAGTTATCACTGATAACTGATAACTGGTTGAGCCAAGGTACGGGTATTAGCGTAGCATTTTGTTAGAAACGTCCACTAAATCTGCATTCCAATCGGACTGGAGCATACATCATGTTGATAGCAGTGTCATTGTACCCACCAGCAGGTGGCGGGTACAAAGGGGGGATGCGGACGCAGTGCCATAGTGGCACGGTACTAGTTTGTTGTGCTAACTGCTGTTGCCGGTTGATGTTGAATATCTCTGTCTGGATCACCCAACTCGCGCAAAGTGCTTGCAAACTCTAGCAGAATGCCATCAGGGTCGAAGAAATAAACAGAGGAAATAAATGTAGTTTCGTCAACTTCTGGAACATAACCACTCTTCACATCTGCGTGGTGTAAAATAGGTGTCACTTCGACACCTTTGGCAACGAGTTTTTCTCGGTACTCCTGAAGTTTTTCAAATGAAACTTTAAATGCCAAATGGTTTAATGAGCCGTGTGCTGTAGTTATATTACCAGTTCGCCAAGCATCTGGGCTAACGGACGCTATACCAGGAGCCGCTTGTGGTGCTTGTGGGAACCAGAAAAAAGCGATCGCCTCTCCATTGCCAATATCAAAGAAAAAGTGCTGTCCACCATCCGGTAGGGCGATCGTTTTGATTAACTTTAGACCTAGCGTATTGGTGTAAAAGTCCACAGTGCGTGCCATGTCCTTACACACCAAGGCAATATGATTTATTCCTTGCAGTTGAAACTCATTCATTGCTATCACCTGTTTTCAAAAAAGCTTATTCTTTCTAAACCAGTGTAGACATTGAACCGTTCCCCTCGCAAAAATCCAATTAAGGTAATCCCAAATTCCTTTGCTACAGACACTGCCAAACTGCTAGGCGCAGAAACAGAACAGACAATCGGAACACCCGCCGTTGTACACTTTTGCAAAATTTCAAAGCTTGAGCGCCCGCTGACCATCACTATATAATTACTTAATGGTAACTGCTCACTCAGCAAAGCGGAACCTATCAATTTATCTAAAGCATTGTGACGCCCTACATCCTCGTGTAAGTTCAGTAGGTGTCCTTGGCTGTCAAACAAAGCCGCTGCATGCAAACCCCCTGTAGCATGGAACACACCTTGATTCGCCCGAAGCTTATCTGGTAAGGTGTAAATCATCTCAGCAGTCACGATAAGTTCTGAAACAATAGCCGCACAACCCCCCAAACGCAAAGCTTCAAGACTCGCCTTACCACAAACTCCACAGGCACTACTGGTATAAAAGTGTCTTTCCAATGGCTGTAAATCTGGATTCAATCCCTCCCGAAGGCTAACATTTACAATGTTGTAGCGTTGCTCACCTTCTACCGACTTATCCACGCAGTAACTCATACGTTGGATATCTTCCCGGCAGCTAATAACTCCCTCACTGTAGAGAAAACCAGCAGCCAGTTCAAAATCTGCCCCTGGTGTGCGCATGGTAACGGCTATTGTCTTTTGGGAAGAGACAAGGCGAATTTCCAAGGGTTCCTCGGTAGTCAGTTGGTCTTGTCGAGAACGGATCTTGCCATTTTCCACCACCCAGGTGGTGGTTTTGGTTTTACTGCCAGTTCGCGTATTCATAAGCGGCGTCGCCCTTTAACTTGCATAAAATTTGAGAAACCCCTTGTGGAATGGGCCGCACAGCCCGTCCAGTTAGTGCAAATTAAATGCACATTAGCTTACTCCTATTAGGCATCTGCGAAAATTGCAAATTCTGGTTTCTGTGATCGTGCTGGCATTTCACGAGCCTAATATGCGTCAGTATACAGAGTTTGCAGCCAGTGGATAACACATCTGTGCTGTTACTCAAATAACACAGCACAGATGTTCTCAACGCTTAATTCCCTTAAACCGTTCTTTTGCTGACTCAAAGGCTTCTTGCATCACAGACTGAATTTTTTGGGGATCAGGTTTCTTGCCCCCCATTAAGTCACCAAAGTAAACACAGGACCCCTCGCCCAGTGCCCAGGTGTAGGCGGCTGCCCAGGAAGCAGCTATCACACTGCCGAAACCTGGCACGAATTTGAGTAATTCACGTCCGACTGCCCGTGCTAAGAAGCCACTGGCGATCGCACTGACAACACCCCCCGCCTGCGATGGAGTCAGCGTCTGTCCATACAATTTTCCCAGCACCCCTACCATCGAGACTTGCAATGCTGTGAGTGCTGGCATCGTTGCAAAGGGCAAGGGCACAGCTGCGAGCGTCGCTGATATGATGGCAAATACCAAAATGTAACGGCGTCCAACATCCCGGTAAAGATCACCGATTTGTCTGCCAGTGTCCTCATCTAATAACTGATAAATCGCCCGCGCTTCGGCTTCGGGGAGTAGATCTGCCAAGATATCCCTCAGCGCCTCTAAGCCATAAAACACAGGATTGTAGCCATCCTCTTCCAGGGTAAAGTCAATCAGGACAGAGCGATCGCACAGTCCTGCAAAAGCTTGCTGCATTGCAGCGAATGCTCGGTTGACTTCTTCATAATCTGGTGGATATGCCGGATGATCGGCTGTACCGGGAGGATACACCTCATGCAAGCAAGTCACTGCTAGCAGACAGGGAATATCTGGATATTTCTCACGCAGCCCAGCCGCAATTTGTCGCAGTGTGTCAGTCGCAAAATCATTAATTTTGACCGTCAGAATCAAGATTTTGGCGTGACGGTTCTTTTGTTGCAAATCGCCAACGAGTTCCTGAGTGATCACCTGAGTGTCCTGGTTCACATCTCCCAATCCAACCGTATCTGTAAAAATGAGTAACGGTAGGTCGCCCGAAGGGTAGGCGTAGCGCTGGGTGTGTTGTGTGTGGGGACGAAATCCCTGCCCCACAATCTCCGCAGAAACTCCTGTCAGTCCCCGCACAATTGAACTTTTTCCGGCTTGGGGCTTACCAATCAACAAAGCTTCTGTGGTTGGCAGTTCTGCTCGAACTCTCTCCAAAATCTCTGCAACCTGATCTTCGCTGACGCTAAACCATTTCACAACCGTCTGTGCCACTTGCTCTGTTGGTAGAAGTTGCGTCAAGCGTGCTGTTGCGTTATTCCAAACACCACCAATGCGGCTTGTCCAGGAATCATCGACCGACTTGAGCGTCACATCATCCGTCGGTTCACTAAACTCTTGAGAATCAGCCGACGATGAGTCAACATCACGTTGTTCAGTCATGGGCATCCAAAAGGTAGATCTTATTCTAACTAGACTTTGTCTATCATTCAGGACGTTTCATGGGGTTTACCATTGAGATTGTTATACCCAAAAGTTCCTCACACCCACGTCCCAAAGAACTTCCTATTCGCCAATCCCTTGACCAAGCATAAGCTTTCAAGCTCCTACACCGTCAGCTTATCTTTGGGCAACTTTTTGGCTCTACTCTCAAATTTTACCGCACGCTCCCTTCGGGTACGCCGAAGGGCGTAAGTTCCTCCGGAAGAGGTACGGACTTACAAACCAGGCTATGCCAACACAAATCAAATAGGATTGCTATACTCACTTACAAGAGCTATACAAAAAAATGCAAATTCCACTTTGAGCAAGTCTTGTTTGCTGAATATTTTGTTTATAACCTGAAAAAGGTAAGGCTATATCTTTACATTGGAAACTAATCCACGTTCCGCTGAAGTTTTGCCTAGAAGAATCCTGCTCAAACTCAAAAGTGAAACTTGAAAAGTCTTAAAAATCATTTATGATATTATGATAATAATATTATATTTTTTATATTTATTTTTCATAAAAGCTGGTACAAGCGAATGTATTTATTTGTTTATGAAGTGTATTTTTTTATGGAGAAAAGGAAAAGAAATACAACATTATTCAAGCAACCAAGTTCTATCTGTAGGGAAAATAGTTTTTAGTTATTCATTTTTAATTTTGAATTAAGCCTAAGCGCAAAGCGTGCCGCAGGCATACACGTAGCTTCTGCGTACGAGAAGGAACTTGAACGATAGGCATCAAGCGAGTCCTAAGCGAGTTGTGCTTACGCTACACTTCAGCTTTACTCTTGTGCAGGAGGCACGCAACGCTCCCGAATCAGAATTATTAAGAGAATTTGATATTAAGTGTGAGCAGTTACTTCTAAGTAGTTAAATTTTAGTAACATAATTTTACTTTCAGTTACAAAAACGAGTATATGGCAAAGATATATGTAAAAAAATGATGAGATTACAGAAGTCAAACGAGAGCAAAATTTAGGATCGATGCATTCATCCACCATTTCATGAAACCTACCTTGAAAATTAGAGCATTAGTCATCGGAATTTGCTTGAAGGGACCCTCGCTTATATGCCAGTAAAACAAACTGGGAGAGGAAAACAAAAGCTGGATATCAATTCACATCTTGCACGACCTTGCCAACAGATGCTACATTGAATAAGAAAATTTGTATGAGTGATTTGACTGAAAAAAGTGCCATTTTAATCGTTGATGACACTCCCACCAATTTAGAAATACTGTTCGATTTTTTAGCTGACTCTGGGTTTACAGTTTTAGTTGCAGAAGATGGCGAAAGTGCGATCGCACGAGCAGAATATGCGCCACCCGACCTGATTCTGTTGGATGTACTCATGCCGGGGATAGACGGTTTTGAAACTTGCCGGCGTCTGCAAGCTAATGACTCAACAAAAGATATTCCGATCATTTTCATGACCGCACTTTCGGAAACAGTGGATAAGGTCAAAGGCTTGAGTCTTGGTGCAGTCGATTACATCACCAAACCGCTTCAGCACGAAGAGGTTTTAGCCCGTATTGAACTCCATCTGAGGATTGCAAACCTAACTAAGACACTTCAACAGCAAAATCTGCGTTTGGAGGTGGAAATTTCGGAACGCACACGGGTAGAGGAGAAACTGCGCGAACAAGCTGCGCTACTCGATATCACGACAGATGCAATTATTGTTAAAGACTTGGACAACCGAATCCGTTTTTGGAACAAAGGGGCTGAAAATTTATACGGATGGAAGGCAATAGAGGCGATCGGCAAAAATATTAATCAGCTTCTGTATCCCAACCAAATATCTCAACTGCAAAATATCCAGGAAAGTTTAGCTGAGTGTGAATCGTGGCAAGGTGAGTTGACTCAGATACACAAGGAAGGTAAAGAGATTATTGTTGCCAGCCGGTGGACTTTGATGCGCGATACTGATGGGCAACCTCAATCAATTCTTACGGTCAACACTGACATTACAGAGAAAAAACAACTTGAAGCACAGTTTCTCCGGGCGCAGCGACTGGAGAGCATTGGCACACTTGCTGGCGGTATTGCACATGACCTGAACAATATACTGACTCCAATTCTGACGGCAGCGCAACTGCTGCAGCTAAAACTCCCCAATACTGATGAGCGGAGTCAGCACATGTTTCAGACAATAGAAACTAACGCTAAACGTGGGGCGGGTTTGGTCAAGCAAGTGCTACAGTTTGCACGCGGAGTCGAAGGTAAGCGCACGATTGTGCAAGTCAGTCACTTGTTCTCGGAAATTCAGCAGATTGTCCAAGAAACATTTCCCAAATCCATCGAATTTTCCACGAATATAAAGTCAGACCTTTGGGCTGTTGTTGGAGATGCCACACACTTACATCAGGTGCTGATGAATCTAGTCGTCAACGCTCGCGATGCCATGACAAGCGGCGGGACTCTAAGTATCTGTGCCGAAAACGTATTCATTGATGAACACTATGCCCGGATGAATCTTGAGGCAAGCGTCGGTCCTCATATCGTGATAACTGTTGCAGATACAGGAGTTGGTATGTCGCCAGAAATAGTGGATAGAATATTCGAGCCGTTTTTCACCACTAAAGATTTTGGCAAAGGTACAGGGCTTGGTCTTTCTACCGTGAGGGGCATCATCAAAAGCCACGGTGGTTTTGTAAACGTGTACAGCAAGTTCGGAAGAGGAACTGAATTTAAAGTATTCTTGCCAGCAGTGGAGGCAACAGCAACGCCGCTTGCAGAAAACCTCGAACTACCAACAGGAAATGGAGAATTGATTCTGGTTGTGGATGATGAAGCCCCAATTTTAGAGACGACCAAAATCTCGTTAGAAACTTACAATTACAAAGTGTTGACAGCCAGCGATGGTATTGAGGCGCTCGCACAGTATGCCCAACACAAAGATGAAATTAGCGTGGTGTTGGTGGATATGATGATGCCATCGTTGGATGGAGCAGCCACCATTAGCGCATTGCAAAAAATGAATTCGCGTGTGTTGATTATTGCTGTCAGCGGTTTGGTAGCCAGGGATAAACTGGCGGGGACTAGGGGAGTCAAAGCATTTCTTTCTAAGCCCTACATGACAAAGGAATTATTGCAAGCTTTACACAGCATTCTTTACCAGAAATCGAGAAACCCAGCAATTCATTAACAACTATTTGAACCAAAAAGTTGAGCGCAGTCCCCCGATGAGGATTTGTGAAAAAACAAGAACCCCGACTTCTTAAAGAAGTCGGGGTTCTGAATAAGGTCAATTTATGCGCTTACGCGCAGGCACTTTCACACAAATGAAATAGGATTCCTATAGAAGGATGGGGAATTTCGCGGAATTCAGTTAAAAATTTCATATTTCCGCGCAAAAATATGAAGAAATTGTAAAAACTTTGGATTTCGTCTAGGTATTGTTGAAAAATGTCATTTCCGTGATGTTAACATGACTTGACGCAATATTAGTTACTGCTTGATTGAGAGAAGTCGTTTCATTAGCTCTGGGGGTAGCAGTGTTTTTTTTAAAAAAAAAACTAAAAAAGTAAATATCAAACTCGGGCAGAAACTAAACTTAGAAAAGTTTAAAAGCTTATATTTTTCCAATATCAGAGGCGATGTTTTAGCAGGGATAACTGTGGCATTAGCGTTGATTCCAGAATCCCTGGCTTTTGCTGCGATCGCCAAAGTTGAGCCAATGGTAGCTTTGTATACTTCATTTTGTATAGCCGTCGTGATTTCCCTGTTTGGTGGACGACCGGCAATGATTTCTGCAGCTACTGGTTCGATGTCGTTACTGATGACATCATTAGTAGAAAAACATGGAGTTGAGTATTTATTTGCAGCCACAATCCTGACTGGAATCATTCAATTCCTGATGGGAGTTTTGAAATTAGGAAGATTTTTTACCTTCATTCCACAATCTGTAGTCGCGGGTTTTGTTAACGCCTTGGGTATCTTAATTTTTATGGCTCAAATCAGGCAAGTTGCTGGACAAGCCTGGCAAGCATACGTTATGGTAGCCGCTACATTGGCAATTGTTTATCTCCTGCCCCGTTTTACCAAGAGTGTACCATCACCCCTCGTTGCCATTATTTTGATGACGATTGTGGCAATGTCTACTGGCGTTAATATCACCAGAGTAGGAGATATTGGAAATATAACCGATACACTTCCATCCTTGCATCTGCCGCATATTGACCTTTCCCTAAAAAGCTTTTTCATTATTCTTCCTTACTCATTAACGCTCTCGATTGTCGGTCTTTTAGAATCTCTATTAACAGCACAACTGCTTGATGAGCTAACAGATACCAAGAGCCCTAAAAACCAGGAAGTGAAAGGTCAAGGTATTGCAAACATTGTCGCAGGCTTTTTTGGTGGCATGGCTGGCTGTGGCATGGTTGGACAGTCGATTATTAACATTAGATCCGGTGGAAAAGGGCGTTTGTCCACCTTTGTTTCGGGTGCTTTCTTGTTAATTCTGATTTTCGTTTTGAAAGATATTGTTAAGCAAATTCCTATGGCTGCCCTCAACGGCGTGATGATTATGGTGGCTTTTGAAACCTTTAATTGGAACTCATTAAAAGATTTACGCAAAATGCCGTTGACTGAGGCAATTGCCATGCCTGTGACGGCGGCGATCGCCCTTTGGACTCATGATCTTGCTCAAGGGGTTTTGGTTGGCGTGATCATGAGTACTTTAATTTTCGCTTGGAAAGCAACCCAAATCACAGCAGTAAAATCCATTGATGCTAGCGGAGCGAAACACTATACAATATCGGGACAACTTTTCTTTGGTTCAATCTCCAACTTTCTGGAGTTATTTAACTATGTTGACGATCCAGAAAAAGTTGTGATTGACTTCCATCATGCTCATGTGTGGGATCACGCTGCTGTCACTGCAATTTCTAAAGTGGTTGAGCGGTATCGGAAATTGGATAAGTATGTGGTTATGGTTGGATTAAACCAGGAAAGCCAGTCATTCATGCGTCAAGTTGGTGTTTTGGAAGGGGTTATCAACTAAACTTTGTCGGCGTTGCTGATTTGAAGTATGAATTTGATTTTGTCATGCTGAGTGTAGCAACGCGAAACGTAAGCGCAAAGCGTGCCGCTAGGCATACGCGCAGCGTGTCCCTTTGGGACTCAGCATCTATCGAGATTCTGAGCGCCAAGGGCGCACGCTACGCGAACACTCCAGTGCGTTGCGTGCCTCACTTCGTGAGGAGCTACGCTAACAGAATGACAATTCATACCCTGATTCAGCAACGCCACTTTGTCTTGGTGGTAACAAATTTTTCAAATTTTGTGGCACTTCATGTGCGTTTAAACCGTCTTAGCGGTAGCCTGCGGCACGCCAAGATGCGTCTACGTTAGACTTCTTACAAAAGTCGAAAAAAAGAATAATTAACCACAGATGGACAATCATGAGACACAGATGGAATCAAAGAGATACAATCTTGTCTATTAATAGGTAATTTTACGGCGTAATAGGGGTAGTTGGCACAAAGAAGCCAGCACCCATTTTTTTCTTGCCCCCAAGACCATTTGTTTCCAGCTTATTGGTTTGGTGCTTGTGTCATAAACCTATTGTGGGATGTAGAGGATGACACCGGACGGCCGCACTCTACATCCTACAAAAAAAATGTAAAAAACACCTAATATACTGTAAAAGAAAAATACTCCCATCAAATTTTTTACAGCTTCATTAGAAATAAATATAAGTATAAATTTTATTTGAAATACTGACCTTTTCTACGGAAATACACAAACTCACGACGAAAAGTTGAACAGGTATTAACAAATTTTGGTTTAAGCGCTTATACCAGCTTTTTCAAACAAGACAAACAGTGAAAATACTTATATTTAAAGTATTAACTTTGTGTTGTCAACCAAAACTCTGATGGCTAGTGGGTACTGTAGAGAAATTAACAAATACCTAAAACTCTCCGCATCCTTTGGTTCCCTATAAACGAACGGTGAGTAATCAGATGTAAAACGTAATATTGTTTTGTAGAGTACCAGATGATGATTACAGGCATTCTTTTCGTTGATCCATCTGTAAGCCACTACGAATTTTTACTGAAAAATGTTGTAGCAGGCATCAAGGCTATTGTTCTTGACTCTCAGCGAGATGGGGTAGCACAAATTACCGAGGTACTGTCCCTGTACCGTGAAGTGGAAAATGTCCACATTGTCTCTCACGGCTCTTCGGGAACCCTAACCCTTGGCAATAGCGAACTCAGCCTGAGCACCCTAGAACTTTACGCCGACCAATTAAAGAATTGGTTCTCCGCATATTCCCACCTTCCGGTCTCTCCAGTTCCCTCCCTTCTCCTCTACGGTTGCCATGTGGCTGCAGGTGATGCTGGGGTAGAATTCATCACCAAGCTACACCAACTAACGCAAGCAAATGTTGCCGCCTCCGCCAACCTCACTGGCAACGCTTTTCTGGGGGGTGATTGGAACCTGGAAGTCAACATTGGCAGCATTTCAAATCAACCACTGGCATTCAGCGCCGAAGTTCTCACAGCGTATCCATCTGTACTCAATGCTCCTATCCTCAATGACGCTAATCCGATCCTGGATGCCATTAACGAAGATGCAGTCGCACCCATAGGGGCAGTTGGTACGCCAATTTTCTCCTTAGTGACCCTTGGTGATCAGGTCATTGACCAGGACCCCGACGCAGTCACAGGTATTGCCATTACAAATGCTGACACTACCAACGGTAATTGGTTGTACACCACCAACAACGGCAGCAACTGGGCAGCCTTGGGGTCTACATCCGACAACAACGCTCGTCTATTGGCGGCTGATGCAATCACCCGCCTTTACTACCAGCCCAACGCCAACTTTAACGGCACTATCAGCAATGCTCTGACGTTCCGTGCGTGGGATCAAACCAGTGGTATCAACGGCGGCACTGCGGACACCAGCGCCAACGGTGGCATTAGTGCCTTTAGCACTGGGATTAACAGTGCCACACTGACAATCAACCCTGTTAACGATGCTCCTATCCTCACTGACACGAACCTTATCCTAACTGCCATTGACGAAGATGCAGGTGAACTCATAGAGCCAGTTGGTACCCTCGTTTCCTCCTTAGTTAGCCTTGGTAGTAATGTCACCGATCCAGATAACGATCCACTTACAGGTAATCCACCACTTACAGGTATTGCCATCACAAATGCTGACACTACCAACGGCAATTGGTTCTACAGCCTTGACGATGGCGGCAGTTTGGCACGTTTAGACTTGGTATCCAATACCAACGCTCGCCTATTGGCAGCTGATGGAACCACCCGCATTTACTTCCAGCCCAAAGCCAACTTCAATGGCTCCATCAACAATGCTCTGACGTTCCGTGCGTGGGATCAAACTACTGGTACCAACGGCGGCATTGCGAACACCACTATTAGTGGTGGCACTACTGCCTTTAGCACTACGACTGACACTGCCGCAATTACCATCAACTCCGTCAATGATGCTCCTACCCTCAGTGAAGCTAATATCACCCTAACTGCCATTAACCAAAATGTAGGCGCACCGATAGGAGCAGTTGGTACCCTCGTTTCCTCCTTAGCTCGCCTGAATGATAACGTCATCGACCCCGATAGTAATGCACTCACAGGTATTGCCATCACAAATGCTGACGCTACCAACGGCACTTGGTTCTACAGCACCAACAATGGCAGCAGCTGGATACCCATAGGAATTCTATCCGACACCAACGCTCGCCTATTGGGGGCTAATCCCAACACCCGCATTTACTTCCAGCCCAACGCCACCTTCAATGGCACCATTGACAATGCTCTGACCTTCCGTGCGTGGGATCAAACTACTGGTACCAACGGCAGCACTGCCGATACCACCCTCACTGGTGACGCTACTGCGTTTAGTATTCGGACTAACACTGCCGCACTTACCATCAACGCCGTCAATAATGCTCCTATCCTGCTTGACACCAACCTCTTGGTAAACACAGTTGAAGATCCAGGGGTACCAACTGGACCAGTTGGTACCCTTGTTTCCTCGTTAGTCAGTCTTGGTGTTAACGTTACCGACCCAGATAACAATGGAGTTACAGGTAATGGAGCTACAGATAATGCACTTACAGGTATTGCCATTACAAATACTGACACTACCAACGGCAGTTGGTTCTACAGTACCGATGATGGCAGTAGCTGGGCAGCTTTGGGGTCTGTATCCGATGCTAACGCCCGTGTGCTAGCGGCTGATGGAAGCACCCGCGTTTACTTCCAGCCCAACGCCAACTTCAATGGCTCTATCAGCAATGCCCTCACCTTCCGTGCATGGGACCAAACCAGTGGTACCAACGGCGGCACCGCGAACACCACCATTAGCGCTGGCGCAACTGCTTTTAGCATTGCGACTGACACTGTCGCAATAACCATTGATGCCGTCAATGATGCTCCTATCCTCGGTGACACCAACGTCACTCTAAATGCTATTGAAAAAGGTGCAGGCGCACCCATAGGGGCAGTTGGTACCCTTGTTTCCTCGTTGGTGACTTTGGGTGTTAATGGTAACGTCACCGACCCAGACACTAATCCACTGACAGGTGTTGCGATCGCAAACGCTGACACTACCAACGGCAGCTTCTTCTACAGCACCGACAATGGCACTAACTGGACACCTTTAGGATTTGTATCCGATACCAACGCCCGCTTACTCGCCGGTGATGCCAACACCCGCATTTACTTCCAGCCCAACGCCAACTTCAATGGCATCATCAGCAATGCTTTGACCTTCCGTGCATGGGACCAAACCAGTGGTACCAACGGCAGCACTGCGGATACCACCCTTAGCGGTGGCGCAACTGCCTTTAGCAGCGCGACTGACACTGCCGCAATTACCATTGGTGCTGTCACCAATCCTGTCACCAATCCTGTTACCAATCCTGTTACCAATCCTGTTACCAATCCCGTTACCAATCCTGTCAACGATGCTCCTATCCTGAAGCTCCTGTCTAACAATATTTTCCAGTTAGAAGGCAACAAACCAAAACTTGAAGCCACTCTCACCGGAGCCAGTTCTAATCAGGTGAATGAACTGGGAGTGTTTGTTGTTGACGATGACCAAGGAACAATTAATGGCATTGCTCCTGGTGCAGAAAATTATGCCCAAGTTGCGCTTTCAAGAACCAAGGCTATTTTCTCGGTGATTGCCGATACTCCCAATGGGTTTAATACTGACTTAACACGTCTACTTGAATTTAACTCAGGGGAACGCCTGCGATTCTTCTTGGTCAACAACAGTAGTATCGATGCTGTACAAGCTGGTTCAACTTCTCTGACAGACGTACTCTTTTCCAACCCCTCAACCCAAAAAGTCACAGACTTGGGTAATGGCGAGTTTACATTGTCTTTCAATGATGCATCAAATAACAACACTTCCGACTTCCAGGATCTGGTGGTGAAGATTAAGGCAACAAATCAACCGTTACCTCTAGGTGCTGGTCTTCAGGGAAATCCTTTTGGAGAACTTATTGATTTGCGTGATGTGTCAACTCAGGTCAAAGCAGAGTTTGTCTTAAACAGAGAAGCAACCAATGACAATTTCGTCGGCTTCTATCAAGTCGCTGATACCAATGGTGGTATTGATATCGATGGCAACGGGACGGTGGACTTGCGTCCTGGTGATGCAGGTTATGCTCAAGCTGCTGTGCAGCGACGTGTTCCAGGAATTGACTTGACAGTGGACAATCAAAGTACTGCTACATTCACAGCTAATCTTAGCCCCGGTTCAGTCTTGGCACCATTCATTATTGCTAATGGCAGACCGGAGGCAATTTTAGATGGGAATTCAAATAACGACCCCGCAGTGTATTTCTCCTTCTTAGGAGCTAACTCAGATAAAGTTGACCATATTCGTTTGTTGGGGAATAACACCTTTGGCTTTGAGGATTTAGCAAATGGCGGTGACAAAGATTACAACGATATGATTGTCAAAGTGAATCTAAGTGTTGGTTAACCCACTCAAAAACCCAGTTTCTTAAACAATACCTTAAGCAGCCCTCCGGTACATGCACCGGAGGGAAGCTTTCTTGTTATACCGATTCAAAAAATGTTTGCCACAGATACCCCACCCGCCTGATGGCACCCTCCCCGATGCCTTGGTCCGGGTTGGGGAGGGGTCTTGTCCATGTGTTGCATTCTTTTTTCAAATTGGTATTAGCTATTCATCACGATCAAGTTCCGACTGTATTGCAACAAAGTGAGAATGCTAGTTTTCCTCGTCTAGTCAAGAGGGGAGGAAGTAGGAAGTCTCACAGGCAACCTTAACAACTGCTAGCAACAACTGTTAGGCAGAGTGGGGAATGTCAATTCACAATAGAAATGGAATCCTTTACCCTAAATACAATTCATGCAATCTCCTTCCGCAGCCAGTCCCGAGCCAATTTTTACCGGTTTTCACGCTCTTAGCGATCCACTCAGGATTAGCGTTATCGAACTACTGCGAAATCAAGAGCTTTGTGTGTGTGACTTGTGCGAAGCTTTAGAGGTTAGCCAGTCAAAACTGTCTTTTCACCTGAAAACTCTTAAGGAAGCTGGTTTAGTTCGCTCTCGTCAGCAAGGACGCTGGATTTACTATAGCCTCAACATACCTCAATTTGCCGTCCTAGAGCAGTACCTCTGTGAGTTCCGCCGCCTGAGCCAAATTTTGCCTGCTCGTTTATGTAAAGAGCCATCATAATATATAAAATTTTTTTGATTAATTTATATGAAATGCACTCTTTTTTGGCTTGACTAATCAATTTTTTTTGAAATAATAGAGATATAGCAATCGTAAATGATTTGTGAAATTCTCTGTTGTCTCTTTTCTTGGCGTTCTAGCCATAGGCACGCCCTTCTCAATCGCCCAGATGCTGCCTTGCAATTCGTAAGTTCCTCCGGAACGAGGCACGGCTATGCCTGCGGCACGTCTTTTGACGTTAGCGAATGCGAGTGCGTGTGCATGATTGCACTCAGATCCTCATGCGCGGAGGCACGCACTCGCCTGCTGCGGGAAAGCCGTCATTCGCACCACAGTTGTGTTGGAGGATTTTCCTCCAACACAACTGCTCGCTGCCTCACCGCTCTTGCCTCTATCTAAGGCGTCTATGTCCTGCGAACACGCGATAAGCCGGAGGCTTGACGCAGAGCGTATCGCCCAAAGCGCTTCCTTCGGGTACGCGTTTGGCGGTTAATAATTTGCATAAATCAGATAAGACTGCTATGTACCCTAATTTGTGTTTGGTGCAGTTGTTGCGGCTTTGATTTAAGAATTGTAGCTATGCAAGAAAATTTATGCAGAAGAAGCGATGAAAAGAAAAAATCTTCTCAAGCAACTTTCATTTCTTGATCGCTTCCTAACCCTTTGGATTTTTTTAGCAATGGTTATTGGGGTTGGGTTCGGTTACTTTATTCCTGGAGTAGATACCTTTATTAACCAATTCCAAGTAGGAACCACTAATATACCCATTGCGATTGGCTTAATTTTGATGATGTATCCGCCTCTTGCCAAGGTGCGGTATGAAGAGTTGGGCGATGTGTTTCGTAATGGCAAAATTCTCGGTCTGTCGCTAGTTCAAAATTGGCTTATCGGACCAATTCTGATGTTTGCTCTAGCGATTATTTTCTTACATAATTACCCTCAATACATGGCGGGATTAATTCTAATTGGATTAGCCCGTTGTATTGCAATGGTCGTTGTATGGAGTGATTTAGCAAGAGGAGATACTGAATACACAGCGGGACTTGTAGCATTTAACAGTATATTTCAAGTTCTGTTTTACAGTGTTTACGCTTGGTTTTTTATGACTGTTTTGCCACCTTTATTCGGCTTGAAGGGAAGTGCAGTCAACATTAGTATTGGAGAAATTGCCCAAAGTGTCTTCATTTACCTAGGAATTCCCTTCCTGGCTGGATTCCTAACTCGCGTTCTTCTTGTCAGAGCAAAGGGAAAAAGATGGTATCACAATGAATTTGTTCCCAAAATTAGCCCAATCACCCTGATCGCTTTGTTGTTTACCATTCTGGTCATGTTTAGCTTGAAGGGCAATCTCATCGTTCAGATTCCATTGGATGTTGTCCGAATAGCAACTCCGCTGCTTATTTACTTCGTACTCATGTTTTTTGTCAGCTTCTACATGGCTTGGAAAATCAAAGCTGACTATGCGAAAGCAGCAAGCGTGGCATTTACGGCTGCTGGCAATAATTTTGAGTTAGCGATCGCTGTTGCTGTAGCTGTATTCGGAATTAACTCAGGTGCAGCCTTTGCTGCTGTGATTGGTCCATTGGTGGAAGTTCCTGTGCTAATCGGTTTGGTCAATGTAGCTTTCTGGTTAAGAAACCGGTTTTTCAAGGCAAATGAGCCAAAAGCTGTATAGTCAGCTAATTTTTCGACATTTATTTTATCTATTTCTATTCCAAAATTAACAATCAACAAATCCATGCAAAAAGTCATGTTTGTTTGCAAGAAAAATTCTCGTCGTTCTCAAATGGCAGAGGGATTTGCTCGCACTTTAGGAGAAGGTAAAATTGGCGTCACCAGTTCCGGTTTGGAAGAAAGTTATGTAGATCCGACAACTGTCCAAGTGATGTCAGAAATTGGCATTGATATCAGCAATCAAACTTCCAAGCCTTTAAGCGATTTCAAGGCGGAAGATTACAATGCCGTGATTTCTCTTTGTGGTTGTGGAGTGAATTTACCCGAAGAATGGGTGATAAGAGATGTGTTTGAAGATTGGCAACTTGAAGACCCAGAAGGGCAAGATATAGAAACCTTCCGCCGCGTTCGAGATGAAGTAAACGAACGAGTGGTGAAGTTGATTGAATCTTTGAGTTAATTTCTATCTCGCATTACACAGCAGTATCAACTTGACCGAAAAAGAAAAGGCTTCGCCGTGAGATCAGCCGAACGGATACAAGCCCCGAAATTTATTTCTGGAGAAGAAAAAATGCGGAGCAACTTTATTCAAGCCCCTGGATTCATCCGTGGGGTCTTCAATGCGTGAATGCGTGAATGCGTGAATGCGTGACTTCCCCGTAAGCGCAAAGCGCACGCACTCGCGTTCGCGCAGCGTCTCCGCTCTTGAGAAGGGGTGACCCCCTCATACCGGTGGCAGAATTCGAGCGTGCTGCCTTGTCCGAGCGTGATTTAATTGTACTGCGTGCGATCGCCGAACGTGACCCAGACAATCAAATCGGTGTGCGGTTGTTTGGGGCAGAATTGACCGACAAACTGGTTCGAGCGCTGTGGCGTAACAACATATCGCAGTGAACTACCTACACGCTCCCTTCGGTACAGTGTAGGCTTCCCAATTCATTGGGCATTGCCTCCGCCTTCGTAGATTTTTTACGTCCAGAAGACTTTGGTCTTACATCCCCTCGGTGGGCAGAAGCGCTAGTTCCTAACGCCCATAAGCGCAAACCTTCGTTTTTAATATTTATGGCAGCGTTGATGTCTCTATCATGCTGCTTCTGGCAGTGCGGACAGTCCACAAACCTAATCCCCAATGAATCATAACCATTTTGCAACATTGGAATTGGTAGTAGAGTTTGACTACAAAGTTGAGATGATGGGAAGAACCGACCAATTTCAAGATAGGTATGTCCAAAATCCTCAGCCTTGTATTTCAGCATGGTTAAAAACATTCCCCATCCTTGGTCACTGATAGATTTCGCCAAGTTAGGATTTTTAACCATGTTCTTAACTGCCAAGTCTTCTACACAAATTACTTGGTTTTCGTATGCCCGGACTGCGAGATAGCTTGTGCAGAAAATCCTCTCTGACTCTAGCTATAATGCTCGTGACTCTAGCCGCTAAGCGTTTAGCCTTGCGACGTTTATTAGAGGCTTTGTCTGTTTTTCTGGATAATTTCTTTTGTTTACGTTTTTTGTTCTTTTCTAATTTTGCTAATCTTTTTTTAGGCAAGTCGTACTTTGACCCATCAGAAGTTACAGCAAAATTCTTCAAACCTAAATCAATTCCAATAGCTTCATTAACAGCAACTACTGGGTTGTCTTCTTGATTAAACAGAATAGAAATATAATATCTACCATCTGTATTTCGTGATATTGTGACAGTTGTAAAATTTGCATCAGGTAGATCTCTGTGAAACACGGTTTTTACCATCCCCAGGTTGCCAGGAAACTTGATTACAGAATCCTTTGGCATTAATTTGACGTTTTGGGGATATTGAATTGATTGCTTACCATGCTTAGACTTGAAGTTTGGGTATTTAGCGCGTCCCTCGAAAAAATTGACAAACGCGCTAGAGAGATTAAATGTGACTCGTTGTAGAACCTGACTATAAGCAAGTCCTAACCATTCATATTCTTTCTTCAACCCAGGCAACAACTTGTCCATTGCAGCCGAAGATGCGACCTTTTCCAGTTTCTTTATATGCAGTAGTTGTGGCGTTAAGCATATAATTCCACAACCATCGAGTATTGCCGAAACATTGAGCTAGATAGGATTCTTGCTCATCGGTAGGGTAAATTCTAACTTTAACTGCTCTATACATGGTGAGTCCAGTTGGCGGTGTCGGCTTCCGTCCCGCCAAACTGGCGAACCCGGAGGGTATCGACCTATTACCGTGTTTATATATTTATGGTAACGTATAAATTTAAGAAATAGCAATATTTGCTCGTTTCCTCCATGTCCTCTTCCCTCGCTGTCGCATTGGTCAGAGGACTGTCGTCAACTCACAAAGCAATTCATCTCGACGCCTCCCTAACGGGTAGGCGTGAGCCTTCTTGCTGTTCCAGGGTAAATCGGAGTAAACCCCAAAATATACGATTGTTCGTCTGTTTCGCGGTCTGATTGACAGTAGCAACTGGTTCTGATGATCAACAAAGCACCAGTTCTCTTAGGACACCGTTTCTAGACCCTACCGCCTACGCCGTGGCGGTTTACCTTGCGGATGGTGCTTTTCATCTAACCATCCCATTGAGACGGCAGACTCCAAACTATGACCTAGCTCTGCAAGGAATAATGCAGTACGTTCTAGCAAGATTCTATGAATCTGTTCCTTCTTCATAAACCTAGTTATTTGAAGGTCAGACCCTCTAATCTTGATATTTGTCGCTGCATTTTGGTCAGCCTGCAATACCACCCCATCGAAGGTCAAGAATTGATCTCCCAGACGTTTTCCTAGTAACGTACCATTGCGATGATCAACCTGTGAGGTATATGCAGGATTGACTAATTTAACTACTCCACCCTTTCGGAGAGATATTTCATCTAATGCTTTTTGTAGTTCACCTTTGCTCCATTCATTTAACCTTCGGTTTACAGCTTTAGCTCTGTTTTTACCTTTTATATATTTACTTAAGTCTTCGGCTACTACTTCGCCATAAGAATCAAATATTTTATTAGTATCAGTGCGAATAAGCTGGGTGATGTAGTAACGTTTTTTACTATCTAGCTTACCCGCCTTTTTGCGCCCTAAGTTATTTTCTAAGATTCGTTGCCTCCGTGCAGGGTCAACTTTTCTTGAGATAGCAAATAACTTTTGACGTTTCTTATTTTTCTTGGTCCTTCTGTCAGAAGCATCATTAATAACGCTTCCTAAACCTTCAGCATAAGCTATGCCATCACTACCGTAAAAGCCTTCAGTAAACCCCTTATCAACTCCTAAGCTATCCTTGTTAGGGCTGACTTCAATCTTAGTTGTTTTAGGGTAATGAAGTTCTACAATTCCGGAGTTATTGATTAGAAAACGTAGGCGTCCTGCCTTGGGTGTAACCCTGCCAGTAAGGATGGGGATAGATATCCACGCTACTTTCTTTCCATCCATAAAACCAGGTATTTGGTAAGTAGTTACTTTTCCCTTGCGAGACACCTTACCTTTCATGGTATTACCAGTAGCGTTAATTACAATTTGGTTATCAACCCAAGTATGACCACGTTTGTAATATTGTCTAACCCAACGACTAATTAAAGGGTATTGTTGCCACTCCTGAGAATTGAGACTTTTGATAAGTTCATCTCTGAATGACGTTTCTAGATTATCTACTAATATTGTTTTCTTCCCTTTAACCACCTGTTTTTTTTCAGGTTTAAAGGTAGAGTATATTTTCCGAATAAAAAAGCACTTTAGCTGCTTCTTGAACTGCATGAATATCATCAATAACAGCTTGTACAGTTCTTTCCCATATCTCAGAGCTAAGATTGAACCTTTCTGCACCGTATAGTTTTTTTAGCTCTGGGGTATTCCGGATGTTCTTAATAATTGTATTTTTATCAATTCCCCAAGCTTGCAGCGACCCATATTTGTTCCATAACTCACAACGTAAGTCGCCTAAAGCCTGAGCCACCTTACTTAACTCGTCTGGTATGTCACCAACAGAGTAGGCAATCCTAGTAACTGTATATTCAGTTGTTTGGACTACTTTCTTTCGTACCATCGGTGTCGCCAACTACATTAACTACACTTTACTGCGTTTTACTCCAAATTCACTACCTCTTTTTCAATCTTTTTTTCATATTTACGTAAAAAGTACAGTCTTGAACTGAAGCAGTGCATGATACTCATGAAGTCTTGCATTAACTCTTGTTGAGGACTTAGTTCAGTATTGTTGAGAACAGTAATAGTGCAATCATGTAACTGACAGAACCACGATGCGGAGATCAAACCCAAATCTAGCTAATCTATCTTTGTGCGCGACAACTATTTCTTTAACCAACCCTTTGGTTACATCCTCCAATAGAGCTATGAACTTCTTCCTCTTAAAGTTCATCCCTGACCCAATTTCAGAAATACAAATACAGTTAGGGTAGTTTTTACCTAAATAAGTAATTTGGCTCTCAAGTTCTGGTTTTTGACCACTTGTTGAAATTCTGGCGTATAGAACTACTTTTCGGTTGTCAGTTCCGCCTTTAATGCCTTCTAAGGAAGCTTGGCTATAGCGTCTGTGACCACCAGGGGAACGTATATAGTCTATTTTTCCAGCCTCTGCTGGGGGCAGCTAGGGTTTTAGGGTGAAAGCCATATTGTTTGTAAACTTGTTGCGGTGATAGATACTGCATAATATGGAGTTAAATAATACGTTTCACTCCATTTTACTCCTAATTAAAACCACCGAAATCACACGGGGTGGCGATCGCCCAAAGTAGCCCACTGCTTTAGACAGGCGATCGCATCACCTAAAAACTCCGGGAGCGTGGAAGCTCTGTGTCTTTAAACCAGAGAGGAAACGCGACACGGTTAATTTATTAACCGTCAAGTCTACTATTAGGCAGACGCTTAATATAGTCTCGAACAACCTCCGATATTTGCCTATCGGTCGATTCAGCATATTCCTTCAACACTTCAAACTCTTTTTCAGACAGTCGAACTCTCAACATTTTTTCTCTTGGCATACACACAATGTAGCAATAAAAGTGCTACTATGATGATATGCCGAAATAGCGAAAGGCACTGTGGTTGGCACTCGCCGAAGGTTCAGCAGTAGGCAAGTGTTGGAGATGAACACGTAAACCGTAGCAATGGGGCTGTCCGGGAAATGTCTCGGTTGTAGAAGCAATATCAATCAGTTGGTATTGAGTAAGCCAGCCTGGAGGTTCGGGGAGTAGTGTTGCGAAACTTGCACAGGAATCCAACCGCTATTTTCTCAGGGCTACTGAAAATTCTCGCTCTGAACGTGGAACAAAGGCGAAAGCCCCCGCGCGTGACTCCGGGGGTAAGCTTACAGAGTAACATAATGATAAATTAGACAAAGCAGGGTATGGCAGCCAATCTAGAAAGCATCGACTCATTCCGAGCCTTAGCACTCCAGGTAACGTGTCACGCCGTCAACCAGGCAACTGACCGTCAGGAAGCCCGTTCTTTGATGCAAAATACTATCAACCGTTTGGCACAACAAATTGCTGCCAGCATTGCTTTCATCGGCTTCGACTGTCGTTTAATTGTTCTACCGGAATACTTCCTTACGGGCTTTCCAATGGGAGAGTCACTCGCAGTCTGGGCGGAAAAAGCTTGTCTAGAAATGGCGGGTGCTGAATATGAAGAACTTGGTAAAATTGCCCAAAAGCATAGTATATTTCTTGCTGGCAACGCCTACGAACTCGACCCTAACTTTCCTGGGTTGTACTTTCAAAGTTGCTTTGTTATCGATCCATCTGGGTCAGTTGTCTTGCGGTATCGGCGGTTAAATTCCATGTTTGCTCCGACACCGCATGATGTTTGGGATAAGTATCTTGATTGCTACGGATTGGAAGGCGTGTTTCCGGTTGCAAAGACTGCAATTGGTAATTTGGCAGCGATCGCATCAGAAGAAATATTGTATCCGGAAGTGACACGGTGTCTAGCAATACGTGGAGCAGAGATTTTTCTGCACTCAACCTCAGAAGTATATGGCAAAGAACGCGCTCCCAAAGAAGCGGCAAAAATCTGCCGCGCTGTGGAAAATATTGCATACGTAGTCTCAAGCAATACGGCAGGTATCGCTAATATCCCCATTCCTGTGGCTTCTGCTGATGGTGGCTCTAAAATCATTGACTATCGAGGACTGGTTTTAGCGGAGACAGGTGAGGGGGAGAGCATGGCAGCTTTTGCTGAGATAGATTTGGCTGCTTTACGCCGCTACCGCCGCCGACCGGGGTTAAATAATTTACTTTCACGACAGCGGTTTGAACTCTACACAGAAAGTTATCGTCACTCGCATTTTTACCCAGCTAACACTATGCTGGAAAAAGAAGTAGACCGTAAACACTTCATCCAAAAACAGCAAGAAACGATAGAGCGCCTAGCTAAACTAGGGGTGATTTGAGCCATGTCCAAACCAATAGAAGTCCGCAACCCCCGGACTGGAAAATTTGATTATGTCATTATACCTCCACCCTCAAAGTTGATAGCACAGCAGTGCAACCGCTCACGGAGAGCGCAAAAAAGCTGGCAGCAGCTTGGTTTAGAAGGGAGAATCGAAGCTTTACAGCAGTGGAAGCAAGCTATATTATCCGGGCGCGATAAACTGACTGAAGGTTTAGTAAATGATACGGGCAGATTATCAATCTCGGTATTGGAAATTGACTCATTCCTCTCCAGCATTGACCGTTGGTGTAAATTAGCAAGAGAACTGCTGCAAGAATCTAAAAAAGACACGGCAATTTCTTTTATCGAACTGCAACAAACAGCGGTTCCTTATCCTCTGGTTGGGGTAATTAGCCCGTGGAATTTTCCCCTGTTGCTCTCAACAATTGATACAATTCCAGCATTGCTGGCTGGTTGTGCCGTCATCGTCAAACCCAGTGAGATTGCTCCTCGCTTTGTGGCACCGCTGTTAACAGCACTCAACGCCGTCCCAAAATTACGCGACGTATTAACTTTTGTGGAGGGAGCAGGTGAAACGGGAGCTACTCTGATCGAATGTGTAGATTTGGTGTGCTTTACTGGGAGTGTGGCGACGGGGCGAAAAGTTGCACAAGCCGCAGCTAAACGCTTCATTCCTGCTTTTTTAGAATTGGGAGGGAAAGACCCAGCTATTGTCCTGCCATCAGCCGATTTGGACTTAGCAACATCAGCAATTTTGTGGGGTTCTGTCGTCAATACTGGACAGTCATGCCTCTCCATTGAACGGATCTACGTTGCTGAATCTATTTTTGAACAGTTTGTCGAAAAACTGGTAGCCAAAGCGCAACGGCTTCAGTTAGCCTACCCTACGGTGGAAAGTGGGGAAATTGGTCCTATTATTGCAGAGAGACAAGCAGCAATTATCAGCGACCATTTGCTAGATGCAGTGGAACAGGGAGCAGTTGTTCACTGTGGCGGTGAAGTTGAGAATTATGGAGGAGGTTGGTGGTGTAATCCTACAGTTCTCACTTCTGTTAACCATTCTATGAAGGTGATGAGCGAAGAGACATTTGGTCCTATTATGCCAGTGATGCCTTTTTCCACAGTTGAAGAAGCGGTGAACTTGGCAAATGACTCAATTTATGGATTGAGTGCAGCGGTTTTTGCCTCCTCGGAAGCAGAAGCATTGGAAGTGGCACGCCACGTAGATGCGGGTGGTATCAGTATCAACGATGCTGCTCTCACCGCCCTTATGCACGAGGGAGAAAAAAATGCTTTCAAATTTTCTGGTATGGGTGGATCGCGCATGGGACCTGCGGCGCTGACACGTTTTATGCGAAAAAAAGCTTTTTTGGTGAAAACAAAGCCGATTGCCGATCCTTGGTGGTTTGATAGTAAAGGGGATTAGGGATTAGGGATTAGCGATTAGGGATTAAAGTAAATATTAAGTAGGGTGTGTTACGGCTATGTAAGGACTTGAGAGTTTGAGAGAGTGAGATAAGAGCCGTAACGCACCGCATTTGGTGGTGCCGTACTCTCGTTAATGCACCCTACAATTTAACGTTTAGTTTATAAATCATCTCTGACTGTGCGTAATACCAATTCTGTATGAAGATGCCCTTATGCATAAGAAATCAAATACATAAGAAATCAAAACGAACCACAAAGGACACGTAGACGCGCAGCGGCGTGCCGTAGGCTAGAACACGAAGAGAGGAGATATACAGAAAATTTGGCGCAGCTTCACAAAGAAACGGTATAAGTCTTATTATCTTAAGGTGTTCCACATTTAATTTGCATTATCTGGGCGGGCAAGATGCCGACCCCACAAAAATGTGAAATAATTTAAAGCAAGCAAACTAAATGTGCTTTAGCTTATTTCTTTTTTAAGATTGCCATTCAAGTCGTTTCCCCAGCCAGTGTAGAGACATTTCAAAACCATAAGAATTTTAAGAGAAGCCGGGGAGTTTCTATGCAATGAGTTTCTCCAGGCATTGTGGAGATTATATTGCACAGCTATTTTCAGCTAATTGAACCACAGATTTTTGTAGGGGCAGAGGCTAGCCGTGTCCCTACCCCGTGGTTTATTTACTTGAAAAGCGCTGTAAGCTTATAAGGCTTTATCCCACTCTAACTGATGAGCTAAACCATACTTGATAAAATCTTCAACTTTCGCTTTATCACTTTTACCAAAAACACCTAAACTGTAAGGATTATCTTGCATACGTTCTGTGACTTGCTCTTTTTCAAATCGTATCAATTCGTCTCTAGGCTTATCCGGTTTAAAAAAGTCTACAACCAAGACAGTTCTGTCATAATTAGTGTAATTATGCGGACAGTGCGGATAGCTGTGATCTAAAACCATAACTTCTCCTTCATGCCAATAAAGCTCCTCATGGCATATTTTCATAGCTATATCCCCTGGTGGCACAATCAATCCTAGATAGCCACGATTCATATGAGGGTTATAGTTCACATGTAGCTTGATATCCAAGCCTGGATGGAATGTACCAAAATACGCATTTCTGATGATATTATCATCGTTCAAGTTGACTTTTTCTATCACCTTAGCCAAATTTGGGAAATATTTCTCTCTTAATGCAAGTGCTTTTTCTGATGCATCATTTGGTCGATAATCTGGGTATTGTATTTGATGGAATTGAATATATTCTTCAATAAAAAGACCTTGAAACAAAATCCCAAAAGCAGTGTATTTGGAATTACCCTTGGTTTTAATGGTTTTACTTTTAGGCCCTAAAACATTATAAGTAAATTTTAAATCATCATCAGATGCGTGCTTAATAAAGTGTGTAAACTCATCTCTAATAACTTGCCAATTATCTTGGAAACTTTTGAGAAAAGGAAATTCCTTTGGGTCTAGATGATACTCATTAAAACTTTCCATTATCTTTTCTCCTGAAGATGATTGAATAAAAAACGTTACATGGTGAGGAAATTGGGTCTATGTCCCGGTACGATATTGGAATTCCTGACTAAACTAGAGTATTTATCGATGACTAGTTAAAAGACCATGCCCAGAGTTGGTTGCGAACTTATACAACGGTTGAATGGAATAATAAGTAGCTTTGTGGAATTAAAATAAACCATCGTAAGATGGGAAGCGCGATGACACGGAGTGTCCGCCATAGGCGATGCTCCCAAAGGGAGCCGCCCAAGGGGCGATCGCGTAACCCATGCTGTTCAAGCAATTGATGCCCTGCGGCTACGCCTAACACATCCTACGTTTAATTATGTCCGCTTACTTATCGTGTGTGTTGATATTGTTAAACTTTTGGGTTCTGTACTCATTTTAATGTGAGGTCAACTGTGTCTCAAGCTCCGGTATTAGATTTAATTATCAAAAATGTGCGGGTAGTTCGTCCCCATCATGATGCTGTCGAACTACTTGATTTAGGAATTAAGGATGGAAAATTTGCTACTATTGCTCCTAATATTAGCCCAGACACAGGCAAAGAGGTATTGAATGGCAAAAACCTGCTGGGCTTTCCTGGGGTTGTGGATGCCCATATGCACATCGGTATCTATCAACCCCTCGACAAAGATGCTGTGACTGAAACCAAAGCAGCCGCAATGGGGGGAGTCACAACTAGTCTCAATTACATTCGTACAGGGCAGTATTATCTCAACAAAGGCGGTTCCTACCGCGATTTTTTTCCAGAAGTACTAGCGTTATCCGCAGGTCATTTTTTTGTTGATTATGGGTATCACGTCGCACCTATAGCTAGCCAGCATATCGACGAAATACCTCTACTGTTTGAAGAACATGGTGTATCTTCGTTTAAAATCTTCATGTTTTATGGCGGCTATGGGTTGCATGGTTTGTCAGACCAGCAAAATCTCTTTTTGATGATTAATAAAGAGGAACGCTACGACTTCGCTCATTTTGAATTTATTATGCGCCGTCTCACTCGCTTGATGGAAGAACATCCAGAAGCGCGAGATACTATCAGCCTAAGTTTGCACTGCGAAGTTGCAGAAATTCTCAACGCCTATACCAAAATAGTTGAAAATGATTCTAGTCTTAGCGGACTGCACGCCTACAGTGCGGCACGTCCCCCTCATTCTGAAGGATTAGCAATTTGCATTGCTTCCTATTTGGCACATGAGACTCAGTGTGCAAATATCAATTTGTTGCATCTGAGTTCGCGTAAGGCTATGGAAGCAGCTTTGACTATGCAAACTGCTTTTCCCCATATCAACTTTCGGCGAGAAGTTACCGTCGGACATTTGCTATTAGATGTTGATACCCCTGCGGCTACTTGGGCAAAAGTAAACCCCCCTATTCGTCCCCGTGCCGATGTGGAATACTTATGGCAAGCAGTACTCAACCATCAGGTAGATTGGATAGTGAGTGACCATGCTTGCTGTTCTGCCGAACAAAAAAGAAGTGCTAAAGACCCAAATAATATTTGGTTGGCAAAGTCTGGTTTTGGTGGTACAGAATATTTACTTTCTGGCGTATTTAGTGAAGGTCGTAAGCGGGGAATGTCCTACAACCACATGGCTAAGTTGCTATCTTGGAATCCGTCGCGGCGCTTTGGTTTGTTACAAAAAGGGGATATTGCGATTGGCTACGATGCTGATTTAGTATTGGTAGATCCAAATGAAACCTTTGTGGTACGTGCTGCTGAATCCGAGTCACAACAAGGTTACACACCCTTTGAAGGGGTAGAGTTAACGGGACGGGTGAAAAGTACCTTTTTACGTGGAAATCTTATCTACAATAATGGACAGGTTCTAGGTTCACCCACTGGACGTTATTTAAAAAGATGTTAGAGGAATCTCCACAGAAATTTTGTTGCTTAAAATCTTAATTACTATCTACCAAGAAAAGGAATTGTGCTATGTCTGCCATTCGAGAGGAAATGCCTGTACTTACCCGCCATGAAGGAGATTGGGTTGGTACTTATATACTGGTTGATACAAAAGGAAATATCCTTGACAAACATGACTCTCACTTAACTTGCCAGTTCCCAGAAGACGGTTCCTACTCCTACTACCAAATTAATCGCTATAAATGGTCTGATGGCAAACAGGAGGAACACCAATTTCCGGGAAACTATCGGGACAAGAAAATATGGTTTGATACAGAGCGCATTGAAGGAAAAGCCTGGGAAGTAGATGATGCAACAATTATTTTGTGGTTTTCCTACAAGACTATGCCAGGTATGTACTTGTATGAAATGATTAATCTCAGTCCTTGCAATAACTATCGTTCACGTACTTGGCACTGGTTTAAAAATCATCAACTCTTCCAGCGCACGCTAATTCAAGAAGAACGTCTACGATAAAATGTTGAGCGATCGCCCAAAGGGCAGACGCTGCTAGGCGTATCGCAGATGATTTATAAAGTGGATCTTCAGGGTGCGTTCACCGAGAGTACGGCACCATAGTTATATAATGCGTTACTGGTTAGTGGTTAGTCGTTAGTAGAAAATCCGACTAACCCTTCGGGTTCCCCAGTCGCCTGCTGTCGGGAAACCCTCCCGCAGCGCTGGCTCACCACTAACAATTCCCAATCTAAAATCTAAAATTAGCAAGAAAAAAGCATGGCAAAAGCTGACAAAATAAATTTTTCTACAGCGAGTGGTTTTCCAGAATTTCTTCCTGGCGAAAAGCGCTTGGAATTATATTTATTAGATACTATCCGTAAAGTTTTTGAAAGCTATGGATTTACACCTATCGAAACTCCCGCAGTAGAACGCTTGGAAGTTTTGCAAGCGAAGGGCAATCAAGGCGACAACATTATCTATGGTCTTAATCCCATTCTGCCACCAAATCGCCAAGCAGAAAAGGATAAGGCAGGTGAAACAGGTTCAGAAGCAAGAGCTTTAAAATTTGACCAAACAGTTCCTTTGGCGGCGTATATTGCCCGTCACCTCAATGAATTAACCTTTCCCTTTGCTCGCTACCAGATGGATGTGGTGTTTCGCGGAGAAAGGGCAAAAGATGGACGTTACCGCCAGTTCCGTCAGTGCGATATTGATGTTGTCGCCCGTCGCGAACTCAGCTTGCTCTACGACGCTCAGATGCCTGCTATTATCACCGAGATATTTGATGCAGTTAATATCGGTAATTTTCTGATTCGCATCAACAATCGTAAAATTCTCACTGGTTTCTTTAAGTCAGTGGGGATTGAAGAAACCAAAATTAAATCTTGCATTGGCATTATTGATACACTGGAAAAAGTCGGTGAGAAAAAGGTAAAACAGGAGTTAGAAAAAGAAGGTATTTTAGCAGAGCAAACTCAAAAAATTATCGATTTTGTTCATATTAATGGCACAGTTGATGAGGTACTAGATAAGCTCAAGTACCTGGCTCAAACAACACCAGAAGCCGAGGAATTTAGTCTGGGAGTGACGGAGTTAGAAACAGTTATTACTGGAGTTCGCAATCTTGGAGTTCCGGAAAATCGTTTCTGTATTGACTTATCCATTGCTCGCGGTCTTAATTATTATACGGGTACAGTGTACGAAACAACCCTTATAGGACATGAAGCTTTGGGCAGCATTTGTTCTGGCGGTAGGTATGAAGAATTAGTCGGGATGTTTTTGGATGAAAAAATGCCGGGAGTGGGCATTTCTATTGGCTTAACTCGCTTAATTAGTCGGTTGATCAAAGCTGGTATTCTCAATACCTTAGCTGCCACACCAGCCCAAGTGATGGTAGTGAATATGCAAGATGATTTGATGCCTGTTTATTTGAATGTCTCGCAAAAGCTGCGTAAGGCTGGAATTAATGTTATTACTAATTTTGACCAACGTGCTGTGGGCAAACAATTTCAACTGGCTGAAAAACAAGGAATTCCATTTTGCGTGATTATTGGTTCTCAGGAAGCAGCAGCGCAAAAGGCTTCTTTCAAAGATTTGAGAACACGTGAACAAGTGGAGGTAGCGCTGGAAGATTTGGCGGAGGAAATTAAAAGAAGACTGGCGTAATTAATTGAGATAAAGTAATTCATTCCTAAAGATAGGACTTACACATCAAAAGACTGGATTATTTGCAACTACCTAAAAATACCCGTGTTTTCTCGAAAACACCTTGTCCAGGATTTAATTGGACAGATATTGTCCAAATTAAACCCTAAGAGCCGGACATAAGTGTTCGGCTTCAACTACGTTGAATTTGGACACTAATTACTCGGGTAATATGTAGTCAGTACGCAGAGAACCATCGCTGCGGAAGAAGACTAGCGCACCAGTGGCACTAGCGTACGGTCCATGCGGGATATGTGCTGGTCGCCAGAAGTAGCAACCTTGTGTCATCGTCCCGCACAAGCTCGTCAATCCTCCCAACACGACGTAGGCTTCTTCAATGACGGGGTGGATCTCGGCGCGATAGTCGCGCCACTGGGGCAATACACCAAGCAACCAGGTACTCGCACCCGTATCTGGGTCTGTGCGTAGGGTTTTACGCATCGCACCAGGTGGGAAGCCTGGTGTAATGGTCCCAGCCCAGGGCAGGGCTGAGGAGTCGATACTAGGAATGTAGCGCTCAAGGCGGTTACCTGGCGCGTGTTCGCTAGCAGCGATAAACTGAGGGCTTGCCGATGGCATCCAGAGGGCGTTAGTGACTTTCTGCGCCTCCCAAGGACCGCTACAGACTCCAGCAGGAATGTAAGCGTAAGAGTGTTGTTTAAGGCGGTACGAGCCTATTTGCAGGTGTCCGTCGAGGACGAAGACCTCGATATCAGTGGAAAAGTATCCAGTCGGTGCAGACCAGCCCGCAGGAAAATTTACCAACTCAGTCGCCGCGCCGTTGCCTGGGTCTCGGCTTAGCGTCCGCGCTTGGGCTTTAGCGGCTATGCCGGATATCTGCCACACGTCTGATTCTACCTCGCTTGACTGGATAAACTCGATATGTGGGCGACCCATAGGGCGATCGCCTTGACGATACGTAGGGTTAGTTTCTATTGAATTAGTTTCCCCAGTGAGTGGGGACATTGTAAGGCGGCTGTCCATAATTCAATCTTAAGTAGAGTTTAATTTTTCATTCAATTAAGCGTAGTAGGTTGGGTTGAACAATGGTGAAACTTAACAAATACAGATTAGGTTTTCTGGTATTCAATCCAACTCTGATTAAAATGATATCTTTTAAAAAACTTGGCATAAAACTGAGTCAAGCTTTGACATTAATGCATGGTCTGGCGACAGTGTTGCGTTAAGTGCTGCAAGCAAGACCCAATCGATTTAGTATATTTTTGAACAGAAACAAGTATGAGACAGCACAAATTATTTAGGATTTTTTTTGGATTGGCGGTGTTATTCTGTGCATTACCCCTCGCTTCCTTTGCACAGGTTGACAAAGCGACAGTTCCTAGAGAAACGAATTAGACTAGCCCTCTACCCAAGACAGTCGTCGCCCGCATTTAGCACGGCAGAACCCTAACTTCTAAAGCAGACGAGTAATATGCTTATCTTAAAGAAACTGGTATCAAGAAAATTGAGTCTATTCCGGGCAACTTGGGAGCGCAAGTGCTTGATCGTACCGACGGTAAGACCACGGAGTTTACTGTTATATCCTACTGGGAGTCAGGGGACGCCATTCGTAAATTTGCAAGCGATGACATTGAAAAGACACGATATCTTCCCAAAGACCGCGAGTATCTGCTGGAACTCGAACCAAAAGTCAAACATTTCGATGTCCTGCTTGATGATCGCAAATGAGTCGAAGAACCTATCGAAAGCCGAATGCAAAACAGCTTAGCCAAGTTTTTGTGGACATCTCCTATGCCTGAAATTATATAAACTTAGTTTATACACTACAAAGGGTGACGATGGCACAAGAGTCAGAGAATACTTTAACAGTTGCTCATCAAGCATTTGAACACTTCCAGCATGGATTGGCAACAGGCGAGTGGAACCAGTTCTTAGATATGCTCACAGAAGATTTTAGCTTTTGGTTTCCAATGGGAGAATTCCACGGGTTGAATCAGGGAAAAGAGAAAGCGAGAGAATTTTTCCAATATGTTTCTGAAGCTTTTAGTTCTGGACTAAAGCTGACTTCGCTAGATCACGTTACTAGTAATGAGACAACAGTTGTTTTTGAGTTCCGCGATGAGGGACTGTTGTTTGGACAACCTTACAAAAATCGGGTTGCGGTTTCGTTTGATGTACGTGGAAACAAAATTTGCGGCTATCGGGAGTACTTTGGCAGCGATGGCAAATCGAATTAAAGTAGTTCTACTTTAGTTTGTGTCAGCATTTTTTTGATTGAGTTCTCTGCACTTAGCCTCGGCTGCTTGATAAGCTTCCTGGTAACTTTTATCACCCAACATGACGTTCCCGTAATACTCGTAAGGTGGGTCACCATAGATTGGCAGTGGGTCGTCTTCTGGATAATCTTCTTTAGATTCTTCTATGATTGCTTTCAGTTCTTTTACGGTTAAAGTTTGTGCTGGAAAGTACCAGATTTCTTGAGCATTCTTGTTCAAGTACGGTAGTGTTGGATCGACAATGCTATTTTCCAGTTCAATCCAACCGTGTTCGATGGGTTTGTATGGCTTGCCAGCAAACGCTAAAAAGCCCTGTACATAAACTGCTCCCTGCGTCGCCAATGCTGCTCTGTAAGCATTCTGAAACTGGGTTTTAGGCTTGCTTTTTACGCGTTGGGCAACTTCAACAGAAAGCGCTTCATCCAATGGTTTGTTCATCGACAGTGAGGATTAAGCAGCAACTACAACATACTAGCATCTGTACCCGCCGTCAACGGTTACATCATTCCTCGTTCATTTCAAAGTTGACACCTTCGTAAATGTCACTCAATTGAATTTGGAACTCGAAGGCAGAGAGTGGTAATACGGAATCGGCTGATTCATAATCAGTTAATAGCCATTTTCCATCGGGTGTTTTAGCAAAATGCTGAACATGAAATTTGTATTGATTAATTAAGACATATTCTCTAAAGTTGGGGATTGACCGATAATAATCAAACTTATCCCCTTGGTCATAATTTTTAGTACTTTTTGATAGTACCTCAGCAATCATCAAAGGATTGGTTATCGTGTCTGTGCGATTTTCGTGTAGAACTGGCTCTCCCGAAATCACCATCACATCTGGGTAAGTGTAAATTCGATAACTGGGTATCCACACACGGACATCGCTTGTAAATAACTCATACCCTTTACCTCTCAAAGCAAATTTTAAAAAAGCCGCAAAATTAACAATAATGCGGTTGTGGTTGATTGAACCTCCGGTCATTGGTACTATCTCGCCATCTATATATTCACTTTTATATTCAGCAGCTTCCTCTAGTTCTAAATACTCTTGTGGCGAGTAGTAGCGTTTTTTTGTCTGTGTTTGCATGGCTGATACAATTTTGGTTTACTGATTGTAGATTTTTAATTATTGTTTGATTTTACGGGTTGCTACTAAGTAGCTCGACCTGAATAAATGTAGGATGGGTTAGCGAAGCGTAACCCATGCTGTCCTTTGCGATTGATGCTGTACTCAAAGGCACCCATCTTACTAGCACGATACAGTGATGCGTTACGCCAAGGCTAACGCATCCTACTGGCTCTACAACTCAAGGGTTAAGCAATTTCTTCAATTCTGCATCTGTAAACGGATTCTTGCCAGCCCGTAAATCCTTCACCCAACGTTGCACTTTTGATTTCCATTCCTTATCATCAGCCTGGGCAATATATGCCTCAAAATCCTCAATTGCGCCTTGAGTGTTATTTGTCAGCGCCCTTGCAAGTCCACGGCTAGCCCGCCACCCTCCCTTATTCTTCTCAGGTGCAAGTTGTACGGTTTTTTCACAGGCAAACATGACATCAGCAGCACGACGATGCAAGCTACCGTACCAGCAGAGTGATGCCCAAGAATCAGCGTCAATTTCTACTTTTGGATCTAGCTGTTGGGCTTGTGTGTAAGCTGTTATGGCTTCTTTTACTTTACCCTCTTCTACAAACTTCTTTCCTTTCTCAACCAAAGCTTTAGCTACCAGTTGCCCAGCTTTTGCCTTTGGATCAAAGCCTAAATTAGGATCTAGTTTTAAGGCTTGTTGGAACTTAGCAACTGCACCGTCAAAATCACCTGCTTGTGCTAGTTCCTCTCCTTGTGCAACCAAACGTTCAGCTTGTCCTTTGATAGCAAGCTCTTGTGCTTTTGCCTGTGGGTCAAATTTTAAACGAGAATCCCACGTTTGTGCCTTGTGGAACTTAGCAACCGCACCCTCAACATTGTTTTCATTTCTCGCCAACTTCTCACCTTGCATAACCAGCACTGAAGCAGCTTGCACCAAAATAGATGGATTTTTTTGGCATTCCTCTAGTTCTGCCAATGTCTCAGGATGGGCAACCAGGTAATGATTGAGCAAGTGACAACCATCACTCACCAACTGATTGAGATCCAAATTCCATAAAATCACTGTCTTGTCCCTACTGCCAGAAGCAATCGTCTTGCCATCGCTACTGAATGCCACGCTTAAGACTTCACTGCTATGCCCCTTAAGAGTATTGAGTAGTTTGCCGCTTGCCACATCCCACAGTTTGATGGTGTTGTCCGAACTGCCAGAAGCAATCGTCTTGCGATCGCTACTGAAGGCAACGCTCGAGACATTACTGCTATGCCCTTCTAAAGTGTTAACCTCAATAACTTTATTTTCTTTTGGCTGTTTGTACACTGCTTGCTGCAAGGTTGCTACAGTCCGCATCCGGGTATCTGCCTTTGCCCAATCTGTCTTTCTCAGTTTTCCTCCTGCTTTGATACCGTCTATTAGGGCATCTAAAGTTTGCTCAGAGTTAGAAAATGCTTCTGAAGAATTCGTCAGTGCTTTGATTTCGTTGATTTCAGCTTGCTTTCTTTGCTCCTCTGCCCGCTGTGCTGCATCCCACGCGGTACCTGCTAGCACAGCTAACACTAATCCTGCTGCAACTGAACCTGCAAGTGCTACTCTCAGAAAACGATTGAACTTTTGTTCACTCAGCTTTCTTTGCTTTCTTTCCCTTTCCAACTCCGCCATCACTTGGCTTAACTTCGGTTCTTGTTGCTGGCGGATAAACTCAGCTAAATAGTCATGCACCAACTGATAACGGTTTGCCGGATTTTCTTTTAACAAAACAACTAAGCCAGATTCCACAAAAATCTCTAAAACCAAATCTAACTTGCTGAGATCCCCCCAACCCCCCTTGAGAAGGGGGGCTATCTTCCCCCCTTTGTAAGGGGGGCTAGGGGGGATCTGCGCGGGTTGAACATCGTTAACCGAAATAAATTGCTGCAAATCCCGTTCTAGTTCAGCACGAGTCTTCAACGGGCGAGTCCCCTTTTCATCCGTCAGCAAATACAACACAAATTCTGCCGTTTGCTGATTTTCTGTGCCGCAGTCCTCAACGACTGCATTTAGGTAGCGTTTAACCAGTTCTTCCTTTGTGCCACACTCGCGATATTTTGCCAAAGTTGTGATGTCTTCCGTTTGCAGTTGCGCCCCCACCACCTGCAACTCAATCGGGCGCACTTCCCCCAGTTCCTGCGACAAATCTCGCACCAATTCGTTAATTAAAGCAGGTTCTAAGTGAAAGTTAGCACGCTCTGTTAATTGCTGAATAATTGACCTTGCATCATCACGCGAGAAGTTACCCAACTCGTAAAGAACATTCTCACTCAGAATATCAATCTGAATCATCGAATTGTCGCGGAAGCGATTAAACTTGAGCAAGTAATGTAAGTAATCTTCTCGCAACGACAATACTATCTTCACCGATAAGATGTTAAGGCAATCTCTTAAAAAATGAAAAAATAACCACCTTTGCTGTGGTTCAATATCAACAAAGAAAAACTCCTCAAATTGGTCAAAAATCATCACCGGACGCAGATTATCCGTCTCACACTGTCGTAATAGTTTTAACAAGCTAGTTCGGGAGTGAGGCGTTTCAACTTCTGAGACTGGCGCTTGAGTGTTTGATACTCGCGCTTGAGTGTTTGATACTCGCCGTTGAGTATCTGAGACTGGTACTTCAGTATCTGAAGCTGAAGTTTGCGTGTCATCAACCGATCTCCCCATTTCTCTCAACGCTTCTTGTATCTGACATCCCAACTCATCCAGCCAGTTCGTGTAAACTCGCACTACGATAACTAAATTATCTTGAATGCCGATCGCTTTGTTTTTCAAAGCTGGCACAAGTCCTGCATTCACGAGCGAACTTTTGCCAACTCCTGATTGTCCATGAATCACTATCAATTTATAGTCATGGCGACCGATGCGTTCAATCAAACGTTCTACATCCAGCAAACGACCAGAGGCGCTAATTTCTGGGGCGACTTCCTGTAGAGACGCGCCACCTCTCGTCTCTACAATTGGGGATAAATTTGCTTGTCGTGTTGCTTGTAACCTACCCGCGCCGATAAACGCCCGCAAGCCAAATTGTTGTTCTATCGAAAGCCTTTCTTGCTTAATTTTAAAAGCTTGTAGATATTCCTTTTGTTTTAAATATAAGCTTCGTAAATTTATTAATATATTGATATAAAGCTGCGGAGCATTATCAGAAACACCAATCTTTATGGCTGCTTCTAAATGACTGATAGCCGCTTGTTGGTCGCCTAGCTTTTGTTCTGCTTGCGCGAGAATTAATAAAAATCCCTGGCGATTAGAAATCGCGGCTACCCCCCTTTCGTCCCCCCTTAGCAAGGGGGGATACAGGGGGGTTCCCTGCGCGGACTTATTAGCCGTAGATAAAACTTCTAATGCTTTTTCAGCTAATTTTTTGGCATCTTGCCATTTCTCATTTGCCAGAGCAACTTCAGCTAAAAAGCCATAATCCTGAGATATCTTGAGCAAATTTCCTTCAGATTCATGAACTGGCAAAGCTTGCTCAGCCAAAGCTTTTAACTTAACCCAATCTTGTAAATCACGCAGAATAACGCCAAATTTGTCAAGTAAATTAGCAACTAAATCTGGACGTTGAGCAGCTTCCAAGACTTTTATAGATTGCTGAAGATAATTTCTCGTTTCTTGCCAATCAGGATGCTCCGTGTTGTTATGTTGTAGAGACGTTGCATCTCTTGGTTCTACAGTCTGAGGAGAATTTGTTTTATGTTGCCTAGCTTTTTCGTAATAACATAAAGTGATATCGCTCAGGACTTTGCTTTGCCGTACTAAATCATAAACTTGCTGCCAAAAAGCCAAACTTAGTTTATAATATTCCAGAGCATTATCAAAGTTCTTATCAACATATTCTGTTAATCCCAACAAATATTCAATTTTCGCTATTGCTTCTGGCTCTAGAACTTGTCCAGAATTTTGCAAATCTTGCCAAGCTAATTTAATCTCGGAACATTTTTCTAAAGTCAAGCTGTCATCACCAGTCAACAATTGCTCTGCTGTTTCTTGCAAAAACGCAATCAATTCATCAGCAGCAATTGTAAAATTCCTAGTCGTTGCCCAACTCTCCAAATCAGGAGCAAACTGCATCAGTTGCTTGTGGACTTCATCATTAATCCACAACACTACAGGGAAAGGAAAATGATTACGAAACTCCTCCCGCACCTGATTTGCAGAAATCAGCATTTGGTCGAGATTACGCACTGATTCTAAACCCAAAACCATTAAGGCTTGTACATTCTCCCCGAATTCCTCACGAATTGCTGTGTAGAGAGTTCTGTCAGATTCTTTAAGAACCAAGACGCGAATTTCAACCTTGGAGATTTCACGTAACCGTTCTACCAACCGCTTGCGCGAACTAGCATAATTGCACCGTGCCAGAATCAGCTTAAAGTGTCCAACAGAAGCCTCAATCGCCCAACTCAGTTGTTGCAATGAGCGCTCATTATTGACACGGACATCTTCTGATTTGCCATTTGTCATTTTGTCATATCGTGTCTGTTTGATGAACAAAACGCGCCGCAGAACCCCACCCCTAACCCCTCCCCGCAAGCGGGGAGGGGAACTTTGGCGTTAGCTAAAAGCGGGGTGGGGTTCTTTGATTGTGGGCAATGAGACGGACATATTATCATGAATCATTATTTTCTCCCCCCAACTCTCCACTCACCCGTTCAACTCCCTCGCCTCTGCCAAAATGGGATTAACATCAAACCAAGACTCACCGCGATGGCACGGAGTGCCCGCCGTAGGCGATCGCGATATTCAAAAACAAACCGACTGCGGATCAGCTTTTGATATCCGTGATCATCGCTCACTTTTTTCCTTTGCTTGACTTGACGTAGCAATTCCCACTCATCATCAGAAATGGGTAGAGTCATTTCATTGCGACGCGCACGAATCACATTGTCCAAAGTATCACGAGTCAGAGGAAGTGACATTTCCTCCATAATCCATGTATTCAGCAGCCTCAGCAAGTCGCGCACATGACCACCACTCATTCTACATAAGCGCTCAAGTGTTGCTTTGCGGTCAAAAATAAAGGTAATATTACTGAGACGCTGGTCTGGTTGCAAGTCAGGAAAGGCTCTTGCCAGTACCATCTGTTGTATGAGCGCCATTCCTTCTTCATGAATACTGGCATCTGACCATTGTACGGGTACCATCGGCAACACTCTAGGGTCTTCCAAAAATCGCTGTGTGAGCGTTCCATAGTCATTGGAAAACTTCAGGGGAAGTGGCATTGTATACACCATATGACAATTCAACTTGGTCAGATACTCACCCTGATCCACAAACAAGTATTCCTGTTGCGGACGCCCCCAAGGCTTCGGGCGATTATCAATTCTGTCAAGATTATCTACAATTACCACGAGACCTTTTTTGCCCTGCTGTTTCAGTTTGGCTATAGCAGGTTCTAGCAATTCCTTATTAATCGCGTCCAGCAGCTTAATTTTTTGTGGTCCGAGATACTGGTTAAGTTTTTCGCGCAGCGTTGAATCACTCTTAGTTTTAGCAGTGATTTCCCCAATACCAAAAGCCAGAGTAAACTTTTCTTTTTCAGAAGTGACACCAAAATCACCAACATTGGGAACTTTGAGTTTTAGCCCTGTCACCTCGGCGTTTAAAACCCTCACTGCACCTTGGAGTAACTCCTTAAGCCTGCTGGGTTCCTCAAGGTTGAGTTTCTCTAAACTTTGACTGACACGACGGGCGATGTCTAACGACAAGCCGCTCCGCGTCTACGCTAGCAGCACATCAGCAATATCCACATCATTGACACTCCCCACGGCTAAAAGCCGGGGGATTCTTGGCTCAACGTCGGAACTTGCACATGCCTGGGTTGCCCCAAGTAGCGTAGAGATTCCGACTCCCCAAGCGTTACTTCCCGGATGCCCTCCGGTAGACTTTGCTTTACACAAAATATTGATAGCTGCGTTTACATCTCGTTGCAACACCGTCCCACAATGTGGACAGTCGTGAGTTCTTGTAGACAGTCCTTTTTTAACAGTTTGTCCACAATTACTACACTTTTGCGATGTGTAATGAGGTGCAACAGCAACCACTTTAGTATTAAACTTCAAAGCAAAGTATTCCAACCAACGACGAAAAGAAGTCCAAGCAACATCGCTAATCGACTTGGATAGGTGGCGATTCTTTACCAGTCCTTTCACATTCAAGTCTTCGTAGGCGACAAAGCTGTTAAGCTTGCACACGCAACGCGCCAGTCTCTTGGCGTGTTCTTCACGTTGCCTACTTACTCTTAAATGCTTCCGGGCATATCGACGGATTGCTTTTCGTCTGTTGTTCTTGCCTTTCTCTTTCTTATAAATCCGACGTTGAGCGTGTTTGATGACTTTCTCTGCCTTCCGCAAGAATCGGGGATTTTCTTGATGATGTCCGTTGGAATCAGAGTAAAAGTACTCTAATCCAACATCTAACCCAATCTCACCATCCTCACTTCTAGGTTCAGTTGTCACATCAGCCTTGACGCAAAATTGGACGTAGTAGCCATCAGCACGGCGAACAATCCGAACTCGTTTGATTAAGCCTACAGGGTACGTGTGAATGTCCCACTTGCCTAATAACTTAAGTTCTCCAATCCCCTTTTTGTCTGAGAAAGTTATTCGACGTTTAGATGGATGCAGTTTCCAACCCGACACCTTGTATTCGACACAACGGCTATCTTTTTTAAAACGCGGATAGCCTTTCTTGACGGGGGAATGCCTGGAAAAATGAGCGGAACCTTCATGGTTGATCGTCTTGGCATCACGGTTATTCGTGGGGTTACTAAGGTTCGGCTCATTTTTTTGTCCCAATGCGACGCCTTGTTTATTGTTCTTGCAGTTGTCGAAGAATCGTGAAATAGCCCGCTCTACGTTCTCAACGGACGCTTGACAAGCATGACTGTTTAAATCTTTGACAAATGCGTATTCAGCACGCAACTGAGTGTTGTACTGGTACAATTCTTTCTTTCCGACGCCACGATTATCCATCCAGTATCTCAGGACTTTATTTCGTACAAACTGACTTGTCCGAATCGCTTCATCTATTGCTATTGCTTGAGACGAACGAACTACTGCTTTGTATTCCAGTACCAACACTCTTGAATCACCTCCTTGTTTGTTACTATAAGTCTGATAGACCTATAGTAAAAGAGAAAAGTTCCTTATGGCAAGAAAATATGCAGCTAAAAAATTAACTGTTCGACTAAGTGAACAAGAATGGGAAATAGTTCAACAAATATCTGAATCCGAGGGTATTGACTACAATGATGTGATTCGTGACGCTGTACGGAGGTTAGGACGGGGATTAAAATCCCCTACGGGCTTATCCCCATAAATAGAATTTAGGGGCTTGCGCCCTTCGATTTTCGGTCATTTCCAAATCTTCACTAGACTCAAAATAGACCACATGAAAGCCATCCGCTTCCAGTTCTAATTTCAGCCTCAGCAATTCTGTAGATTTCCCACAGCCAATATGCCCAGTAAATAGAGTGCAGGTTGGGTCATGTGGCTTAAAAAACGTAATTTTCTGCTTCAGTTTGCCGATGATATCTCCGCCGCGCACCGAGGAAAAGTCAATGTAATACTTCTTATCCTGCGCGTTGTTAACAACCAGAGTCCGGCTGGGGTCTGTTGCTTCAAAAAATTTTCGTAAATCTACTGCCATAAAGCTTGTAATCTAAATATTTTTTATATCCTTGCTTCCAAAGATATACGTAATTACAGCGTTTATGCTTGCTTTTCCGGTGATGTTAATATCTTAAGTTATTTATTAGTGGTTTGTAGTAAGCGCTGTCTTCGCTAAAGCGCCAACTACGAACCCCTTAAATGATATCCGGATCTACACCCATCGCCCGCAACTCTTGTCTCCCTCATCCCCCTCATCTCCCTCATCTCCCTCATCTATTTTGCATCGCACTTAGGAGACGTCTGCCAAGAACTATGGGGCGTAACGGTGGGCGCATGGGCAATCAGGACGACCTCTCCTTTAGCATTTACCACCCACCCAGTAGCTTCAACGATGGGTTCTGGTGTGGCGGTAGTTGTGCTGGTAACATTTGCATTCTTTCGGTTTTCACGCTCAGGTTTGAGAGTCACCAAATCTACTTGTACAGCGTCAGGTGTCAACATTTCCAAAGGACTGGGCGGTAATCCGCCACGCCCGGTGATAATAAATTGGTTCTGCTGTTGAGTTCCACCCGCTTGACAACCCTGTGCCAGCCGAGTATCATCTGGCGGGGCTTCTGGTAAATTGACTAACCCACTGCTGGGGTCAATACCAGGCGTGTTGATTTCTACGACACCATCTAACCCACGTTCAGAATTGGCGGTGATGTCACTATCAGGCGAAAGAAAGAGTCCTTGAGTATTGATGCGGATATTTCCGCCGTTCCCCTCGAAAGCATTGGCAGTGATGTCGCTATTCTTTGCAGACACTAATACGTCAGTGTCGATCTTAATATTGCCGCCATTCCCACCTGCTTGTGCAGTACCAGCGCTGGCAGTGATGTTGCTGTTGTTACGTAGTACGATATCTCTAGCCTTGAGAGTGATATTCCCACCTTCGCCCGATTTCGTCTCAGTTGTGATGGTTCCTTGGTTGTCAAGACGGATCGAGCGAGCGTTAACTTCTATGTTGCCAGCATTAGCAGTTGCGTTACCTGTAACGCGAGCAAACAAGCCACTGTTAGGACTATCATTATCAATTAATCGTACACCAAATTGGTTAAGCCGAACCGCAAAGGTAGGATTGCTACCAGAGATACTAACCCTGTCAGTGGCGTTGACAGTGATGTTACCTGCATTTCCACTGCTGAAGGCGCTGGTAAGGAGTTGTCCACCACCAGTAAGCTCAAGGGTATTCGTGTTAACAGTGATATTGCCTCCATTACCAGCGCTCGTACTTCGCGCACTCACAACCGCTCCATCTGATACGCGCAAGCTACCAGTAGTGACACTGATATTACCGCCCTGACCAGTAGCATTTCCCTCATTGCTACTAATCAACCCACTAATCAAATTTTCTTTAGCTGGATTGACCCCAGAAATAGTGACAGATTCGGATGCATTGATTTGAATATTGCCCCCCTTTCCTTCTCCAAGGGTTCTGGACAATAGTTCAGCACCTTTAGTTAAAGATAACACTCTAGCGTTGATATTGATGACGCCACCATTCCCCGATCCAAAAGCATCGTTGGATATGAAGCTATTGTCAACATAGACAGTATTGCGAGCATCAATCATCACGTTCCCAGCACGCCCTTCTGTATAAGTACTGCTTTCTAGGAGAGTGCCATCGGTTAAAGAGACTGCTTCCGCTTGGATGTTGATGTCACCACTATTGCCAGTGCCTATTTTTTCTGCTTTGGTAATGAAGATACTGTTTGCAATATCAACAGAATTATTAGCCTGCACAAATACCCCTTTAGCGTTTCCCTGTCCAAAGGTACTGGCACTCAGGGTAGCGCCATCAGTTAAGGAGAGCGACCCAGCCTTGATATGAACGCCACCAGTATTGCCCTCGGCTGCAACTTCCACATTGCTAAAGAAAAAACTATTAGCAATAGAGACAGAATCATTAGCATACACAAATATCCCTCCAGCATTCCCCTTTCCATAGGTGCTGGCTCTGAGGTCAGCATTGTTTAACGATAGTGACCCTGCCTTGATATCGATACTGCCAGTATTACCGATGGTTTGAGGATTCTCATCACCCACATTATTAAAGATAGAGCTATTTGCAATAATCATCCTGTCTGTAGCATTGAGCATGATATCTCCCGCCTGAGTGCCAACTGAGTTTATCCCAGCTCTAAGGGAACTTCCTCCCGAAATCCCTAGATTCCGGGCATTGACTGCAATACTACCCCCACCTTCAGCGGTTACATCAATAACAGCTTTATTACTGAGTGATACATCGGCTCGCGCCAGCCTATCAGGAAAACTCAAACGCAAATTGTTGCCATCCACATTAAGTCCTATCGTTCCCGCTCCAGCCACTCCTCCCAACTCGACTCGACCACCCAAGGCATTCAACTTCCCGCCATCCAAGCTCACATCACCGCCCACTAGCGCCAAAGTATTCCCTTGCTGCACCTGTAGACCAACGGGTTGACCATTATTATCAGTTACTTGAGATCGATTTCGGATGCTTGCCCCATTCCCCCCAAATTGCAAACCAATGGGAACACTGATAGTTAGTAAGGGCACACTTTGGGGCAACTTTGCACTAAACTCTGTACCATCAGCAAATTTTACAGCACTGGCAGTACTTGCTAAGAAAGACCCGCCAATGTTCAAAGAGGCATTAGGACCAAATATAATCCCCGACGGATTAATCAGAAACAGGTTAGCTGCACCATTGGCGCGAATTAACCCATCAATGTTAGAGACTGACCCACCCGTTACCCGACTAATGATGTTTTGAATATCCGTAGCATTATTGAAGAAAGCTGTGGAACCAGTGGGAACAGAAAACTCCCCAAAGCTGTGGAATAAATTGCCACCCGCTCTGGTTCCTCCTTCAATAATTCTGGTGTTCCCCTCTAGTTTGACGCTGGAATTATTGGGTAGGGTTGCATCCGGCACGATTTGAGTTTCTTGAGCCTGAGTAGAGTCTATTGTGGTTAAACAGCAGAAGCTAATTCCGCTAATAAAAAAGAAGCGGAGAATGTACTGTCTCATGATGCTGCTTGCCTCAAATGTTACAGTTATTATTGCCCTGAACAATGTTGCACAATTGTGTAACAATTTAACTGTCGTAACTGTGTCTCATGATGCTGCTTGCTTCAAGTGTTACAGTTATTGCTACCCTCAACGGGATTGCACAATTGCGTAATGATTTAACGGTCGTAGGTAAGGCATAACCCCACCCAAAAAGTTTCAAATGCTACATACAGTTACCACTACTCGATGTAATTTGGTAGTTTATCGTGTAGTTTGCACCGTTTTGTGTGTCTCTAATTTCTATGGATCGCGACGAGTTAAATGTAATCATTCGCTCACCAATAATCTGTTGAGGACTGGTTGGGCTAACCTGATAATAAAGTTGAACGGTGACTGTATTGCCAAAACAGCCAAAGGTATTAAGTGTAACTGGATTTCCAGCATTAAGAGCGTACGGACCTGAATTGACTCCTGTTTCTTTGATTTTTACATTTACGTTGCTAGCCGGGACGTCAGATGTTAAAGACGTTAAGCGCAATAAGTTTACCCAGTCGGGGTGATAATAACCCGAGCTTTCTAGAAATTCTTGCGTGTTCTCAGCTAAAACGTAGTTTCCACAAAAGACGGCACTTGTAGCTACAGCGATTCCTAGCCCTAATTTCAAACTCCAACTTTTCCAGCTTTGAGTCATATCAGAAATTCCCTCTTCCAAAGCAACAGGAGTTAAGCTCACTCTCGGTAATTGCTGATGAAAATCAACACTAACCAAATGGTCAGAAGTTTACCCACCATAGGGAGAAAGACACTTTACTGTATGAAAGTTGTCAGCCCCTATTTATTCATCAGGAGAATATTCCGCTTTTCTGCAATATCCAGATTTTTTTTACAAAACTTTACGCCAAGGTCGAAGGTTATGTCCTGCTGGCAAATGATACTAAGTTGCGATCGCTCGGTTGACTGACACGGGGAGACGGGGAAAAATTCACCCCCTCATCCTCCTCATCTCCCCCATCCCCCTCATCCCCCTCATCCCCCACTCCCCACCTATGGCACAATAAAAACGGTAATAAGAAAAATATAGATAAGGTAATAAGCGTGAGTCCAACTGCTCAAGCTACCGCAAGTGCGCGTCGCGTGGTATTTCCATTTACAGCAATTGTGGGTCAGGAAGAAATGAAACTGGCTCTACTATTAAACGTGATTGACCCGAAAATTGGCGGTGTGATGATTATGGGCGATCGCGGTACCGGAAAATCCACGACTATCCGGGCGCTGGCTGATTTGCTCCCAGAAATCCCCGTCGTTGCTAATGACGCCTTCAATAGCGACCCCAGCGATCCCGACTTGATGAGCGATGAAGTCCGCCAACAGCTAGAGCAAGGGGCGGATATTCCCGTAGTTCAGAAAAAAGTCCAAATGGTAGATTTGCCGCTGGGAGCGACAGAAGACCGAGTTTGCGGCACAATTGACATCGAAAAAGCTTTATCAGAAGGTGTCAAAGCCTTTGAACCGGGACTACTGGCAAAAGCTAACCGGGGTATCCTTTATGTGGATGAAGTAAACTTGCTAGATGACCATTTAGTAGACGTGCTTCTTGACTCCGCCGCAAGTGGTTGGAACACGGTAGAACGGGAAGGTATTTCTATCCGTCACCCAGCGCGTTTCGTTCTCGTGGGTTCCGGTAACCCAGAAGAAGGAGAACTACGCCCCCAACTCTTAGATAGATTTGGAATGCACGCGGAAATCCATACAGTTAAGGAACCAGCTTTGCGCGTGCAAATCGTTGAGCAAAGGTCAGAATTCGACCAAAATCCGCCAGCATTTCTGGAAAACTACAAACAACAGCAGGAAGCACTACAACAGAAAATTGTCAACGCTCAAAAGTTGTTACCTTCTGTGACAATTGATTACGACTTGCGAGTCAAAATTTCCGAAGTTTGCTCGGAACTTGACGTGGATGGGTTGCGGGGAGACATTGTAAGTAACCGCGCCGCCAAAGCCTTAACTGCATTTGAAGGACGTACCGAAGTCACACTTGATGACATCCGCCGTGTCATTACTTTATGTCTGCGTCACAGATTACGCAAAGACCCCTTAGAGTCAATTGATTCTGGATATAAAGTAGAAAAAGTTTTTAGCCGCGTCTTTGGTGTAGAACTACCAGAAGAGACAACACAAAAAAATGGTACAGGACAAAAGTTAGGAGTTAAAAGTTAAGAATGAAGAGTGAAGAAAGAAGATAAAAGAAATTCTTTTATCTTCTTTCTTTTATCTTCTTTCTTCTTTATTTTTCAGCACTTACCAGTTAATTATGAGATTTTGGCACTTTTGGTTCAACAGTTTTGTTTTATCCAGCCAATACAATCCGCCTCGGTTTGTAGAGATGCTGATGGTACTGCTAGCAATTGCAATGCTGATTGTTTGGAATTTTACGCTAGCGATACCTTATATGATACTTGGCTGGAGCTTTGTGGTTGGGGCATCTATTTCAATCTTGGTACGAGAAGCCATTGCTCCCTCACCTGATATGCGAGTGAACCAATTAGCAGCAGTATTTTTTCTCAGCATCAGTCTTTATGGTTTTGTCTATGTATTTCAAACTCTCTAACGAGTGAAAAGATAGAAGATAGAAGATTAAAAGTAGAAGATGAAAAATCAAATAATTTCTTCACTCTTGTGTATTTACTCTTCTCTTTTTGCTTACCATCCTTGCATTTCCACCAGTTCCATACATAATTCATTTATTTGCTCTAAATCCGGTCTATCACGCAAGGATGAGTCTTCGTACACCTTTTCCATTTCAGCAACTAAGTCATCTGCCATTTTCATCACTTGTTCATAAGAATAATCGCCCTTGAGGATAGCTTTCAAGTCTTCTGCATCACCAGCCACCCTTCTATCTACAATCACTTCTCCTGTTCGCAATATTTCTAGTCCACTACGTAATAACCTAACGCAGTGCATCCCATGCTTAAGGTCAAAACCTGATTTTCTCTCCATTTCTGCCCTAGCCGGGTTTCTGTTTTCCTGCCATGATAAATATGCTTTCCATTCTCTTAAAGCTATTTGATAAGTTTGACTTTTTTTCAGTAGGCGAATAAAATCTTTTCGACTATTTGTTAATTCTTGTGTGTATTCTAAAGTTTCATTAGGTAAAGGATACTGTTTAAGCACCCCCTTAAAATCTATATCCGCTGTAAGCAACTTATATAATTGCTCTGCTTCTTCTAAAAACTCAATTTTTCCTCTAATTAAGTGATAAAGATATTCTAGGAAAGCATTGAGTTCATCTTTTGTAAGTGGTGCTTCATCTTCTATATCAAAATCAGATGGAATTGGTTTCTTTTGCGGTGGATTTAACAACCACTTACGATGAGTTTCGATTTTTTTGATTTGGGCAAAGGCATAACCAGAGTAAGTATGCTTTACCTTCTTGCTGAAAAATATTTGTCTGTGGTTAATTAAGTGCTGTCCTACTGGGGTTAAAACAGGATATTCATTCAACCATAGCAATTCTAAAACATTAGGATTTGCCCCAGACAATAACTGAATAATCTTTTTTAATTCGTATATAACTGTGTCTTTGTTTCCATCTAGAAACGGAAACATTCCTAGTTCATCCCAGCCATCATCTTTTTGTTCAATATGGTCAAATCCCAAGTAATACCTTTTGGGTGCGATAAATACGCCTCGATAATCATAGTCTGAATCAGGTCTATTTAACCCATAGCCATGGCTACCTGCTAACCCAATCAAAATCGTTCTTTTTTCAACTTCAATTCTTTTCATTTCACAAAACCACTCCGAAGTCTTACTTTAAGTATTCGCTCTATCTCCGTATTTTTCAGTAATTTCATACGAACTTCATTGAGTATACCTAAGTATAAATAACTATTGCTTTCCTACGTGAACTAATATTTCGTAATGCAAACTTTTTCATAAAAACATCTAATTTCTATGCATTTCTCAAGAAAATGTTGACATACTTATTAGGGAATAAAACCAATTTTTAAGCAACGAAGATTTTTATTTAATTTTAAGAGCTAGTTATGACAACCTTAAAATCCTGTGTTTCAGCTTGTCGGTACTGTCGATATTACACTCCAGAAGGTCAGCGTGGTGGTACGTGCCGATTGTTTAATGTATCAGTGAAATCTGGATGGAAGGCTTGCTCTTTATCTGTGCCATCTTTTGCACCTGCTTGCGAAAATCTAGTTGGCACTCCTAGCTTTAGATAAAAACACTCAAAGTCTAAAAGTGTTGTTCGAGAACTCTTGTCTGGTGAAGGGTTGATCCTGTTTTACTTTGACAAAAACTTAGTCCTTAGGGTATATTTATAGATCGTGTGTCTAATTCCTGCTCGGATCAGGTAAAGACAATGCAAAAGCTGGAAAGCTTTGTCAAGAGCATACGATCCAGCTACCTGTACGGCAACCTCAAGGACAATTCCATGACCTACGCAATTATTGAAACTGGCGGCAAACAATTACGAGTCGAACCAGGTCGCTTTTATGATATTGAACTGCTTTCTGTCGAACCGGACGAGAAAGTTACCATAGAAGCAGTATTGTTAGTGCAGCATAACGGCGAAGTCACCATAGGACAGCCGCATGTGGCAGGGGCAAAGGTAGAAGGAACGGTGTTGCGGCATCTTAGAGGTCGCAAAGTCCTGGTGTATAAAATGAAACCGAAAAAGAAAACCCGCAAAAAGCGGGGTCATCGCCAGGAAATCACCAGATTATTGATTAACTCAATTAGCGTTGATGGTTCAGTTCTTGCCTCAGAAGACAGCGCGATCGCTCTCACACAAAATGCTGAGGTGACAGAACCAGTTGCCACTGGTACGGAGAATAATGAAACTCAACAGACTATCGATGTTACTGCTGAACCAGTTGCAACAACTGAAACTCCAGAGGCTGCTGACAACCAACCTGTTGAAGAAACTGCTAGTGAATAATAGATAAAAGAAGTAGAAATACAAGAGGAAATTATGGCTCACAAGAAAGGAACAGGTAGTACACGTAACGGTCGTGACTCTAATGCTCAAAGATTGGGTGTGAAGCGCTACGGCGGTCAAGTTGTGCGGGCGGGAAATATCCTAGTTCGCCAGCGTGGCACTAAATTTCACCCTGGTAACAACGTCGGTATTGGCAGTGATGACACTCTGTTTGCTTTAGTTGACGGCGTGGTCACGTTTGAACGCAAGGGCAAAAACCGTAAAAAACTTAGTGTTTACCCAGTAGCTGCGGCAACTGAGGCTGCTGTAAGTTAGTCAAAAGTCTATAGTCAAGAGTCGATAACAACTATTAACTCTTGGCTATAGACTCTGATGAACAAAGAACTCACTAACTCAACAGACAGAATTCAGCATGAATTCTTTGCAAGTGGGTAGAGAGTTCTTTTTCACTTAGCACCGAATTTCTTTGTAGGCGCATGAATGATTTGATACTGAGTAAGCCTGATGTATCCGTGGTGCCATTCTAAATTTTAGACTTCTTGCATTCATTCCAAAAAAAAGAATGAATAATTAACCACAGATGGACACAGATGGACACAGATGGAACTCACATTCCGCAATCTTGTCTTTTGAGTTGTGAGTTCTCGTCAAATGAGTTTATGGATTAGCGCACCTAGGGCTAACCCAGTCAAAGAGAAGATAGATAAAAAGCAAAAGGCTTGCCCATCAGTGAAGCCCGCTGTTTGAAAATCTATCTTTCCCAAGACAGCCGCAGCAATAATTACCAAGGTATCAAGAAATACTCGGAACTGGGCTATCATCAAAAAGAATAAGAAAGCCGCTAAAACAGTAATACTAAAAGATTTGAGGTTTGATTTGAATAAGACAAAAGAATACTCTGTCAGCCTTCTCCAAGAAATGGTTAAGCCTGCCAGGACAACCAAGATAGCAATTACAGCCAGCAGCCATATAAACCAAGGAGCAGGAGCATATGTTTTGGATATCACCCAGCCTAAGGTAGTGTAAGTCAGCAGTAGTAATACTAGGGAAACAAAGGGAAGTCTTTTCAAAATTGACATGGGTTCTTCCCATTATAAGGACAGGCTATCATTCCAAAACTATCTAAAGGATAAGAAAGCATAAGGATACTGCGTAGGAAAGGATGAATCTCTTGCCTACACTATAACCCATCAAAAGACAGCCAATTTAGTTGATACATCTTGGCTTGAATGACTTAGACTATAAATTTAATATCATATTTTTTCTACCTTCAATCAAGAGGCTGTTATGCTCTGCCAATAAAAGCAAACCAAGTTTGCCAAGAATTCCCGCACAAATTGTTAAATATTTTGTTAAACATTTGTAAACTGTTAGCAGCTAAGTAGCGGCGTGTCATGTCTTGTTAAGGAATTATCATGAGACAACTTGTTATAGCTGAGCGTGTAAGCCTGATTGGTCATATCTTGGCAAAGGCTTTTGGGCTGATAGGCATTCTATTGGTCATACCCAATGCCGAAATAATTTTGAACTCAGGAGGGGTTGGACAAACAGCCATGCAACTGAGTTTGGCTGACGGCGGTGTGGTAGATATTATTTTGGGGACAATAGCTGTCTCCATTTATGCATACCGGATATTGGGATGGCGCACTTGGCTAGGGTTTATGCTGCCAGCTATGTCAATATCGGTGGGCAGTGAATTACTAGGAACCAGCACTGGGTTTCCCTTTGGAGACTACACTTACTTGAGTGGTTTGGGATATAAGATTGCGGGGCTTGTGCCATTTACAATTCCCTTATCCTGGTTTTATGTGGGCTTGTCTTCTTACCTGATTGCTCGTGCCGGTCTGGGTGTCGCTCAAAATCCCAGTTTAGCGCGTCACGTAGGTGCCATAGCCTTGGGGGCAATGCTGTTCACCTGCTGGGACTTTGCATTGGAACCAGCTATGAGTCAAACAAATCTCCCCTTTTGGTATTGGGAAAATCCAGGAGCGTTCTTTGGAACACCCTACCAAAATTATGCGGGTTGGTTTGGCACTAGCGCCCTGTTCATGACAGTAGCAGCCTTGTTATGGAAAAACACACCAATTAAAGTCGAGCGATCGCAACTCTGGGTACCCTTAATCGTTTATCTCAGCAATTTCTTCTTCGCTGCTGGACTCAGCTTAGCTGCTGGATTTGCTATCCCAGTTTCGCTGGGCTTTGTGATTGGCGTAGTTCCTGCTGTGGTACTTTGGTGGAGATCAAAAGCCTCATTTGCTAATGTTCCTGTTGCACCAACAACCACTGAAGTTTCTGTAGCAAGCGTCAAAGTTGCCGTTAAATAGAGCATTGATTTCCATCGCCAGGTATTTTGCTGTGCTAGACGTGTGGACGATAGCAAGTGCTATCTCACTCTTATTACTACTGATTCAACTACCAGCGACAGCAATTCTGCTGTCGCGCCTCGTCAAAGGACCTAGCCGCCTTCCTCCCATTGCACCCAAAAATCCCACACCAGAACTTTTGGGTGCTGTCAGCGTTGTCATTCCCACCCTGAATGAGGCTCTTCGTATTAGTCCCCTGCTAGATGCGATAAGTCGGCAAAGTTACGAAGTCCGGGAAATTATCGTTGTAGATAGCAAGTCTGGTGATGGCACACCTGACTTGGTAAAAGCGGCACAGCAAAAAGACCCTCGCTTTCGCCTGATGACAGATGATCCCTTACCCACTGGTTGGGTGGGGCGTCCTTGGGCGTTGCATTACGGCTTTTTGCAGACCTCGGAGGGAAGTGAGTGGTTTCTGGGTATGGATGCTGATACACAACCATCACCAGGTTTGGTTGCTGGTTTGGTGAAGACAGCAGAAGAGCAAGGCTATGACTTGGTTTCCCTCTCACCCCAGTTCATTCTCAAATATCCAGGAGAGTGCCTGCTACAACCAGCATTGCTGATGACTCTGCTTTACCGATTTGACCCTGCTGGTGTTAATACAGACCAGCCAGAACGGGTGATGGCAAATGGGCAATGCTTTTTATGTCGTCGCTCTGTTCTAGCGGCTGTCAGTGGATATACGAGTGCAAGTGGTTCTTTTTGTGATGATGTTACCTTAGCACGGAATATAGCTGCCTCTGGGTTTAAAGTCGGCTTCTTAGATGGGGCAAAAGTGCTGAAGGTGCGGATGTATGAGGGAGCAATGGAAACTTGGAAACAATGGGGGCGCAGCCTTGACTTGAAAGATGCTTCCTCCCGCGCTCAAATTTGGGGGGATTTATGGCTACTTTCAGCAGTTCAAGGTCTACCCCTCATAGTTGTCCTGAGTTACCTTAGTCTTTCCCGGACTGTCCCCTTGTCACCCTCTCCCCCCCTGCTTCTTTTGGGGCTGAATCTATTTCTACTGGTGATTCGTTTTGCAATGCTTTTGGCGATCGCACCTTCCTACGATCGCACTCAAGCAAACGGTGGCTGGTTGTTCTGGCTATCACCTCTAGCTGATCCAGTAGCGGTGCTGCGGATTTTCTTATCTGCATTCCGCACTCCAACAGAGTGGCGAGGGCGAAAATACTGAAGATAGAAGATGGAAGATAGAAGATAAAACAATTTTTTTATCTAGTGGGGGTTCGGGGGCTATAAGACCCGCGCTATAATCTTCGATTTAGCGCGGGATACATGGACCCCCGCGCTGTTTTCGTCGCCTCGATGGCGACAAAAACAGCATTTACTAGACATAGCATCTCTAGTAAATATGTTATAATTCATTTCATGATAACACTTACTCACCGCTACCGAATCTATCCAGATGTCACTCAAGAGCAAACATTAATTGAGTGGATGGAAATTTGTCGAGGAGCTTACAACTATGCTCTTCGAGAAATAAAAGATTGGTGTGATAGTCGTAAGTGTTTGATAGATAGATGCTCCATTCAAAAAGAATATATCCTCTCTTCTGAATTAAAATTTCCAAGCGAAGTCTATCAACTGAACAGATTGCCTGTATCTAAGAAAGATTTCCCCAGATTAGGAGAAGTTCCCTCTCAAGTTCTTCAGCAAGCGATTAAACAGTTGCATAGAGGTTGGGAGTATTTTCAGGAGAGAGGATTTGGCTTTCCTCGGTTTAAAAAACATGGTCAGTTTAAGTCGTTACTTTTTCCTCAGTTCAAGGAGAATCCAGTAACGACTCTGCATATCAAACTGCCCAAGATTGGAGTAATTCCAATTAACTTGCATCGACCCATTCCTACAGGATTTGTGGTCAAGCAGGTGCGAATCTTGAGGAAAGCTGATAGATGGTATGCCTCTATTTCGCTGCAATGTGATGTCAGCGTTCCCGACCCAATTCCTCATGGACATCCTATTGGGGTAGACATTGGGTTGGAAAAATTTTTAGCAACCAGCGATGGTGTTCGAGTATCGCCGCCGAAGTTTTTTAAACAACTGCAAAGCGAGTTGAAATTGCTGCAACGCAGATTGTCTAGGAAGCAACGGAGGTCGAGAAACTACGAGAAACAACGCCTTAAAGTTGCCCGACTTCACCACCAAATCGACAACACAAGGAAGGACTTTCACTACAAACAGGCACACGCCCTTTGTGATGCTGGCGACATGGTGTTTATGGAAGACTTGAATTACCGCACCAGTGCCAAAGGGATGTTCGGAAAACATATGCTTGATGCTGGGTTTGGTCAGTTTAGAACCATCGTCAAATATGTGTGCTGGAAGCGTGGAAAGTTCTTCTCAGAAGTCGATGCAAGAGGGACTTCTCAAGAGTGTCCCGAATGTGGTGGTGAAGTGAAAAAAGACTTGAGCGTTAGAGTTCATAGCTGCCCACACTGTGGATACAAAACCGATAGGGATGTAGCCGCAGGTCAAAATATTAGAAACCGAGGGATAGCCCTCATTAGTACCGCAGGACTTGCGGGAATGGAAACTGCCTGTGCAGACGATCTACCGGGGATTGAGGTCACTCAGTCTAGGCAAGTGTCGAAACCTCGTAACAGAGCAACCAGGAAATCTTCAAAGTGATTTGAGGAAGCCCACACTATACCGCTTACGGTTAGTGTGGGAGGATGTCACTCTTCATTCTTCATCAAGAAAGAACTCAGAACTCAATACGGTTCAGATAAGACCAGAACCCTTATCAGGAACACAATGTAGAGACGCGCCATGGCGCGTCTCTACACACGTGATTTTTTACACATCAACCTTAACTGAACCGTATTGACTTAGAACTCAGTTATCAGAACTTAGAAGATGGGTAAAAAAAGGTGTAAAATCTTACCTAACCATGAGTGAAACTAGGAAACTCCCGAATTTTACATTGTCAATATTCTGTGTTCTGCGTTCTTCTTCACTCTTCATTTTCAACTTGGTCGCCGCGTTCCAGTTCCCAAAGAATTTGGTTGCCTTCGCGTCGCACTCGTGATACGATCCAGTTCCGCCAGCGCCATTCGTCTCCACGACTCGTAACAGCGCTGGCGTGGACATCCATCAAGTCTGCGAGTTCGGAACTGGTGATAAGGTAGCCTTTTTCAGCAATTTCGTCAGCAATACGTAAGGTTTCAACTAAGTTACGGAGTTGCGTTACCCTGATTTCTCGAGGTAATTCCTCGCTGAGTGAGGCAGTAGGGTGGGTATGTGGTTCCATGTTGGTTATATCTGTTGCCAGAGTACTGATTTCTTGTGTCTTTTTGTTAATTATTGTAGAGTTTGTATCAAAATCAGATCCTCTTGATACATTTACCTCGCTTTTTTGCTCAAAGACTTGGTGAAAATTAGAGAAGTCTTGTTGTTGCAGGGATAAGGTTTTGCCATTGGCGAAGGCGCGGGCGATCGCATCACAGCGTTCGTTACCAACATTACCTGCATGACCACGGACATACTCCCACTTTACCCGTGGGTGATTAAGTTCATCCAAGGTTTCCAACAAATCTTGGTTAAGAACGGGATTTCCATCTGCCTTTTTCCAGCCTTTCTTTTTCCAGCCTTTAACCCATTTGGTAACGCAGTTGATCAGGTATTCGCTGTCAGTGTAGAGAGGGATGGGTTCAGTTTGTCCGGAGTCTTTTAAAAATTGGAGGGCGGCGATCGCAGCTTGCATCTCCATCTTATTGTTGGTGGTTCGGGTGGATGCACCGCCCATTTCGTGGATGGAACCATCATCGAAGTAGACGACTACGCCCCAACCGCCTGGACCGGGGTTACCAGTGCAAGCGCCATCTGTGTATATACTTTTGATTGTAGGAATTGAAGACATAGTAAGAACTTTAAACCGCTCCTGAGCTAAGGACGCCAAGAAAGGCATTTAGCGGCGAAAAATGCGAAGGACAATTAAGGTTAGCATAATTGCGATTACACCTATGCCCAAACTCCAAAAGAAAGCTTGAGTTTGGTAAGCAAGAGGGTTTTTTGTTTCTTGAGGAATTTCGGCAAGGATGACAGCTGAGGCTATTTGACTGGTTGCTAGTCCGACACCTGCGATGGCGATGGTGTTGTTGAGGGCGCGATCGCTTTTCGTTTGCTCTAGGTCAATGATACCTTGGATAGTGCTGTTGAGATTTTGCAGTAAGGTTAATCCAGGGTTAAGATTTGCATAATCTGCTTCTACTTGTCGCTGGTATTTTTTGGCGTAAATTTCGCTATTGCTGAAGGTTTTCAGAAATTCTAAGTTGCTACCTGCATATTTTTTCTCCATCTCATCTAAACGAGATTTATAATTATCTAAGTTTAATTGAATGGTGCGGCTTTGATTTTCTAGATAGTTTAAGGCAATTGTATAATCCGACAAGTTAATTAAGTTAGCCGACAATGTTTCCTGTAGCTTACTGAGTTTCAGACTGTTAGTTTGCAATAGCCTTGGTAACTCACTAGCTTGCTTTATTGATGGTTGTATTTCCACATATTCTTTTTTAAGAAGTGTTTTTTGATAGCGGCTTTGATAGTACGACCAAACGACTTTATGGCGGTATAGCCATAAGCGCAGAAATTCGTAATAGGCACTTTGTACCCGCTTTCTCATTTCATTGGGTGAAATATTATCGGGAAATAACCAGATTAAGACATGATGACTTTCTTGTCTAAACTTTTCCCAAAACTCTTTCCCATTGACACCTAAATTTTGGGGACAATACCACAACTCAAAAATTGTTCCTGATTCTAACTTACCCTTACCAATAAAATCTCGTTTCCAGTCATAGTTGCTGATAATTTGAGTGTAGCACTTTTGGGCAATATCTTCAATTTCTGCATCAGTTTTATGACTCGTCACTTTGCCCCAAAGTAACCAGGTTTGTCCAATTGTGCCTGTTTGCCCAGAGATGTGTTGGGTAATTTCTTCTTTGAGTTTCAGGAAGGGTTCATCTTTGATATTTTGTGGTTCATCGTTATATTGACCGTTAGCATCTCGTTTACCTGAGTCATTAACCTGGAGGGCATAACTATCGCCTATTTGTAGGGGATAGTAGTAACCATCAAGCGGTGATGGGAATTGCCTAATTCTGGTATCGAGTAACTCGATTATATCAACGTCTGTATTTTGATACTTCTGGAACTGTGCATACTTTTCCTGAAAGCTTTTTTCGTCTAAATCACCGTAGATTTTTTGACAGAAAAGGCGGCAGTTTTGGTCAATTTTTGACTGCTCTTGTCCTAAGCCATCCTTCAAGTCATAAAGGAATAAATTTATACTGGGATAAACAATTTCCTCTGACATTTTATTTCCTCCCAGGAATAGACTGCCAAAGCCGTTTCAAGAGGTTTGGTTTTGCTTTCGCAGCAGTCACAGAATCATCAGCACTAAAAGTATCAATAGCTGAGTTAGTGAGTTCTTTATTCGATTCTTTTGGCAGAGGGAGTGGTGGCAAACCTTTATTGCGCTGACCAGCTTCTTTTTTCAATGTTGTCAGTTCTTTTTGGTATACTTCATCTAAAGGTGGATAACTTTCAGCAATAATATCCAGGTTGCCAATATTGGTGGGATCTGCTTTTAAGTCTTGGGCGATCGCATGAAGCTGCTTTTGGATATCCGCAGGCAAAGATTGATTCAGCTTGGCTAGGGCATTTTGGAATGCTGTAACAGAAATTATATCGTTAGGTTGCATAAGAATTAGTGATTAGTTATTGGTAAATCTCTCGTTCCTACGCTCTGCGTGGGAACGCAGTTGAGAAGGCTCAGCCTCCTGGTTCCCAGAGGCGAAGCCTCTAGAAATGCATTCCCAGCCTGAGGCTGGGAACGAGGGACGAGGGTAGCTATTAATTATTGTCTCGTTCCTACGCTGTGCGTGGAAACGCAGTTGCAAAGGCTCTGCCTCCTCGTTCCCAGAGGCAAAGCCTCTAGAAATGCATTCCCAGCCTGAGGCTGGGAACGAGGGAGCCTGAGGCTGGGAACGAGGGACGAGGAAAGCAACCAGTGATTGTAAAAGCTGCCCAATAATAGGGATCGTCAAAATGCTTCTGTTTCTTATCAGCAAGTTCCATGTCACGGAATTCCGATAACTTATTTCTGACGTGAGGGCGGAGGGGTTTTTCATCTCGCGGTAGTTTCTTAAATATGACTTGATATAATCTCTCCAGTTTAGAATCTGTGAGATTGCGAAGCCATTTTTTGGCTTTTGCTAAGGCAATGGCTGGTGATTTGCCTTTCTTGAGTTGCCAGTAAAAGTACATGATGAGCAAACTACTCGCATCGTCATTGACAGTCCATAAAGTGCTGAGAACGTTGGTGACACCTTTGTAAACAAAGGCACTGACTAAACCAACATATTCATTTTCTATCGTTTGGTTGCCAGTTAAGGCAGTTTCGCAGGCGGCAAGGGTGACAAGTTGATAACCTCTAAAATCTATCTTGCAAATTTCTTCCACCGTGAGTTTATCTTCACCGCTAAGGGCAAGGGCAGATTGTTTGGGATGCTCGAAATCATAACTGCCATGTCCGGTAAAGTGAAAGATATTGTATTGAGCAGCAAGGGCTTCTTTGACAGCGGTGTTAGTAGCCCGTTCGTCAGAAATCCGCTTGTTGTTGGGATGGTTGAAAAGCTGGTTAATAGCAGCAGATTCGATTTCGGCATGAGGTAGGATATGAAAGCCTGCGCTGTCGGGATGTTCCACACTCAGCAATGGGTGTGATTCTCCGTTGCTTGTTGACGAAATCTGCTGTAAATATATGCCGACTTGGGCGCTAGGTAGATAGGTAGTGGTGAAATGTTCGGGAAACAGCGCATGAAGGGGGAAGCGGTGCAAGTCGCGGTGGGGAAGCAAGATGAGATTTTGGATGGATTCGTGGTTAATTTCGCTGAGTATAGCTGAGATATTGAGGATATCACCAAGCTGCTTGAGCATTTGAGGCAAGTTGTCACGCCAGTTGTTTTGTTGTTCAAGTTGCTGATTTTTGCTTTTGTGGTAATCCTCATATTGTTGATTCCATTGTTTCACCCAGCTTTCAAACTCCCGCAAAAACGAGGGAGTAGAAATGACGCTGGGTTGAGGGGCGTTGTGTTTGATAATGAAAGTGCTGAGGGCAAAAGGGCTGAGATGCCAATAGACAACAGCAGTTGTGGGATTCGTTAGCTGTTGCATATCAGCATAGCTGGGACTGAGGATATCTTGCTTCTGGGCATCGAGAATCCAGGTGAGGTAGAGATTTTTATTTCTCTCAGCAGCTTCTAATCCCAAAACTAATTCACCGTCCTCTACTAAAACATCAACCCGCATTTGCGAGAAGCTGACAAACTTAACTGCCAATTGTCGTTTCTGGAAAGAAGTTTTTTTGCTGTTGAACAGTTTCGTAAAGACTTCCAACCCATGTCGCCGCCATTCCTTCGCTGCTGCTGTTTCCTCCAAACCCAAAAGGACGCGAATCAAGTTTTGCACAACCGCCAAATGCAACTCTGGGAAATCTGCTTCTGTAAGAGTTTTCAGCGCTTCGTTATAACTGTTGACGGCTTTGTGCCAATAAGCATGGGGACGGGAATCTATTTGTCCCCAGAAGTAGTGAGCATTGCCTATCGCTTGATGCAATTTCCCCCAACCTTCTGGGTGGGTGTGTTGGTGACAATACTTCAATCCTTCCTCATAGCTTGCCAATTTTCCCTCATAGCCGCGTTGGTTGAGATGGGGATTTTGTCTGGCAATTGTACTCATGAAAGCTAGCAGGGGATTATAACTAACAGAACTTCCTGCTGCAATGCCCCGGTTGTACCAAGCATCATGCAAGTCGCCTTTGAATTCAATTGCTTTGTCGTAGGATGCAACAGCTTGTTCAAATTGCCCTAAGTTACCCAGCGCCACGCCCCGGTTGTTCCAAGCTTCATGTTTGTCGCCTTTGATTTCAATTGCTTTGTCGTAGGATGCAACAGCTTGTTCAAATTGCCCTAAGTTACCCAGCGCATTGCCCCGGCTGTACCAAGCTTGATGGTCGTCGCCTTTGATTTCAATTGCTTTGTCGAAGGATGCGATCGCTTGTTCAAATTGCCCTAAGTTACCCAGCGTCACCCCCCGGCTGTACCAAGCTTGATGGTCGTCGCCTTTGAATTCAATTGCTTTGTCGAAGGATGCGATTGCTTGTTCAAATTGCCCTAAGTTACCCAGCGCCACTCCCCGGTTGTACCAAGCTTGATGGAAGTCACCTTTGAATTCAATTGCTTTGTCGTAGGATGCCATCGCTTGTTCAAATTGCCCTAAGTTACCCAGCGCCACCCCCCGGCTGTACCAAGCTTGATGGTCGTCGCCTTTGAATTCAATTGCTTTGTCGAAGGATGCGATTGCTTGTTCAAATTGCCCTAAGTTACCCAGCGCCACGCCCCGGTTGTTCCAAGCTTGATGTAAGTCGCCTTTGAATTCAATTGCTTTGTCGTAGGATGCGATCGCATCTTCAAATCGCCCTAACTTAGAAAGCGGCAAGCCCCGGTTGTGCCAAGATTCATGGTAGCCGGGTTTGATTTCTAGAGCTTTGTCGTAGGATGCAATTTCTTCTTCAAATTGCCCTAAGTTACCCAGCGCCACGCCCCGGTTGTTCCAAGCTTGATGGTAGTCGCCTTTGATTTCTAGAGCTTTGTCGTAGGATGCAATTTCTTCTTCAAATTGCCCTAAGTTACCCAGCGCCACGCCCCGGTTGTTCCAAGCTTGATGGAAGTCGCCTTTGAATTCAATTGCTTTGTCGTAGGATGCGATCGCATCTTCAAATTGCCCTAAGTCAGAAAGCGCCATGCCCCGTTTGTCCCAAGCTTGATGAAAGTCGGGTTTGATTTCAACGGCTTTGTTGAAGGATGCAATTGCTTCTTCAAATCGCCCTAAGTTACCCAGCGCCCTGCCTCGGTTGTTCCAAGCTTGATGAAAGTCGGGTTTGATTTCAATTGCTTTGTCGTAGGATGCGATCGCTCCTACAAAATCCCCTGCATGATATTGTTCATTGCCTCGGTTTAACCAAGCTTCTGCATCTCCCTCCTCTCCTTCCTCTGCGTCCTCTGCGTCTTGGCGGTTCGTTTCTCTTCCCCTCCCCAACAACCGCATCCCAATCTCACCCGCCACATCTCCCACTTCCCCAACGCCCAACTCACCCAGCTGCACCATCCGCGCTGCTAACTCATCATTCGGTGCGCTTGATGCTAACAATCTTTCCCCAAAGCGCCGCAACCACTCCACCAAACCAGCCTGAGTAATATTCTTTGCATCCAAGAAACCCTTTACCCGTCCCCGACTCCAGCCCTCATTCACACCCGCCAACAGTTCGAGGAACAACGATTCATACTCCGCATCTGTCGGCTGTTTCCGTGGTTCTACCCTCCTGTGTCCCCCCGACTGAGGAGATGGATGCTTGCTGCCAAATAAGCGCTGAAAAAACCTTTTGAGCCACCGCCAAAATTGCCTGAGCATCGAAAAAAGATTGTATCGCTTTTATCCTGTATTATAGCGATTTCACTTAAGGGACAGTAGGATGCGATCGTACGAATTGACCGCATAAAGGCGACGCATTGATTTCATGAGTGCGATCGCTACCCAACGTTTGCCTGACTCAACCTACAGCAAATTCTGTGTATTGACGCATCTTGGGTGGGTCAATACCCAACACAATATCGTGTTTTGGCACTCCTATTTCTACTAGCTTATTGGCAATGCCGACTTCTGTTCCGTCCTGCTGTACCCAGATTTTTCCATCAATGATGTCGAGATGAAGCACAACTCCATAGACACGATCTGAATCACGCCAGCCGACATATACTAATTGATAGCGATCATGCTCTTGATCAAAAATTGTCTCTGCTTGAATGCGGCTGTCCCAAACTAACTGAGCGTGTTCACTCAGCAATCTTTGAATGTGCTGACGATATTCTTCTACGGCTGCCATCGCTTAATCACCTCCTGATCAATATCGTAGATCAGCAAATACACTTGATGCTGCTCAACGAGTGACTGAATAAATGATGTGGCGAAAAACTGCTCATAGACGTTGTTTGGCACTGCTAAATACAATAGGCGATCGCTCTTCACCACACAAGCAAAAAGTGCGATCATTAAGCAGCGATTGCCTATGATGGTTTTAATTGCTCCAATTTCAAGGTTGAAGCTATGACAGACCAAGAACTACTGAGCCGTATCACCGTTAACCCGAAAGTAATGATAGGCAAACCAGTGATTAGGGGAACACGCCTAACTGTTGAGTATATTCTGAATCTCCTTGCACATGGTGCAACAATAACAGAAACTCTCGAAGAGTATGAAGGCTTAGTCGAAGAAGACATCCGAGCTTGTCTTTTATTTGCCAAGCGATCGCTAGAAAGTACTAGCTTCATGCCATAATGCAATGCTTCAATGATAATTCTCAATAACCTGGTTCATAAATTTCTGCCAGTTTTCATTGGGTACCCAAATTTTCTGTAAGTCTTTCTTTGCTTCTTCCTCACCAATGTGTTCATGAATGTGGCGATAAAGATACATGAAAGCTGAAACTCTCATGTTAGCAGCACAGTGAACCAAGACTTTTTTATCGGCGTTTGCTTCCATGACGCTAAAAAATTCATTCACATTTTCAATGGTGGGTTTTTCCCAAACTACTGGAATGTGGACGTACTCCATACCTTCAGCTTCCACAATTTGTTTTTCATCAGGTAAAGCGTTGGTAGATTCTGGTAGTGCCAAATTCACAACGAGTTGATATCCTGATTGTTGAATTGCTGAAAACTGTTCTTTTGTCGGTTGTCCTGAAGTGGCAATTGAATCTGATATTTTTAGGTAGTTGTAGATGTCTTCAATCTTATTACCCATGATATTTATACGCAGGATATTGTTTACAGATAGTTTGAGAAAACCAGAGATATTTTGAATTATGTTATTGAACATATTCATCATGTCTGCTCCGGGTACATTATTAGCAAAGTCTTTGCTATCCTTGGGGGTAAAATGCTCCTATTAGTTCTCATTGCTGGTGTGTGCCAGCATAAAATTGGTGGTTTCTGTACATCAACCGTATTTCACCTACGTTAGCTGAGAAGCCCCAACGTTCATAAAAAGGAATCATTTCTGGTAGACAATAAAGAGCAATCTGCTCAACTGAGGCTAACTCAGGATGATTGACAACTGCGTCGATTAGCTTAGCACCAAGACCCATTTTTCTATGTGTTGGTTTAACGATAACATCATAAATAGTTGCCCTATACACAAAGTCGGTGAGAACACGAGTAAAACCAATTAATTGTTCGTTCTCATCTACCAATCCTACGATAATGTCTGACGCTGCAAGCATCTTAACAACGTCTTCATGAGTACGTTTGTAGCTCCAAAATTCACTTTTGTACAATTCCAGTAAATCAGAAATCTGGTTTTCGGTCAGATTGGCAATAATTTGATAAGTCATAATTGCACCTGGTATTTATTCATTTTTTAGCGCTAGTTAGTTTCTAGCTGCGCTAAAGCGCAACTACAAACCCATAAACAATTGCAAATGGTATGCAAGTTGAAAATGCAACAGGTTATTCTGGCTTCACCCCAATCAACAGTGCAAGTTCTAGCCATTTCCAGTAGCAGTCTACGTCTGTAAAACCAATATCTCGCAACCAACGCAGCTGTGTTTCCACATCCAGAAGCTTATTTGATGGGTCGTCTTCCTCAACAGTCCTACCGATCGCATGTAAAAAACGTTCGTGCAGCTTTGGAGTGGGTGAGGCGACGTGTTCCAGATTGCAAAAAATTCCGCCTGGTTCTAGCAGATGAAAAATTTCTCTGTACAGGGAATGTTTGCGTTCGTGGGTGAGATGATGGATAGCAAAACTGGAGACAACCGCATCAAACAAACCCAACTCAGGTAGTGGTACATCTAAGTTATGTGTAATAACTTGCACCGTAGAATCATCGGCAAAGCGAGTTCTTACAGCCTCCAGCATGGTTGGTGAAAAGTCAACAGCAACGCTTTGGACGTGGGGACGTTCTATTTTGAGTAGTGCTAGCAAACGACCGTCTCCAGTTCCCAAATCGAGAATGCGTTTCACTGTCTTGGGGACGTGTTCTAGCAGTACTGCTTCGCCCTCGGTGCGATGAGGTATTTGATCCGCTTTTGCAAGATAGCGTAATGCGTGTTCTGCGGAAGTCCAGAGGTTAACCATAATATTTTGTGATGATTTTTGAAATCTCTCGCAAAGGCGCAAAGACGCAAAAACTATTTTAGCGTCAAGCGCGTCTTTGCACGAAATTATCTTATCGCCACACCGATAATTTGAGGGCTAACAATCGGCACTGGTACTTTAAAATGCTCGTAATTCACACTCTTGAACCCAGCATTTTCTAACGCAATCCAAGTTTCCCGATCTGGATGACAACCATCAGCAAGCACTTTCCAAATTGGGCGAATTGTACTTTGTACCTGTCGCAATAAAGTTCCCTGTGGTGCAGCAACGTGTTCAATAAATAAAAAGCTTCCACCGGGTTTGAGAACTCGTAAAACTTCTTGTAATGTAGCAGCTAAATTCGGCACGGAACACAAAACTAAAGTACTAACCACGGCATCGATGCTGTTATCTTCAGCGTCTATCTGTTCAGCTGTGCTAGTGCGGAGGTCGATGTTGTTGAAACCTAGCTTTTGGGCTTCTTTTTTGAGATAGGAATGCATGAATGGGTTTGGCTCAATTCCTATCAAGTTGATGTCTTTAGGATAGTAGGGTAGGTTAGGACCAGTTCCTGGATCAATTTCTAAAACATTACCATGTAGGTTGGCGAAGAGAGAACGTTTGCGATCGCTAATAAATTTATCGTATACGTCGTCACCTTGAGCCATCAACCAGGCAAATAGACGCTTACCACAGTTGGCGCAAACACAAGGCTGGTTTACGGTCATTTTCCACGTTCCCTAATTTTTCAGTTGCTCTCACACTAAAGTTAGCAATGAAGTCAGCCAGTTGACTCACCTGATTGGGTGATTTTGATTAACAAACCGCAGAGGATACAGAGTAAGAGAAAAAGAGAGAATTGGTTTTTACGTTTGATTTTTTGAGGATTTGTTAATGTTAGTTTTTTCTGCCAAAAATGTAAATAATACTATACCGCAAAAATCAGCGGCTGAGTCAAGTTTATCAAAACCCGCACGCCATATAAATATCTCAATGAACTCGTCTAGAAAACTAAAAAATAGAACTATGATTGGTGCTATTGGCAGAAAAAATTGAAAAATCTTAATTTTATATTTTTTCATTGATAAATGACCTATGTAAGCAAGAAATCCTATGAAAATAAAATGGAAAATTGTATCTATAGGCTGAAATTTTGTGATTTTAGACGGAATAATTTTCACATAGACGGCAAGAGATATAGCAGCTAGAATTCCCAAGTATAACCAAAGTGCAAAAAACCAAAAGCGATGAGATGGCATGGCAATTATTATAAAATTCCTATAACTCATTCAAGATAAAAAAGAGCGTTCCGCAAAGGAAACGCTCTAATTCGGAAAAATTTATACTAATTTCATAAATTGGGGTACGCAATACCCGCCATCGTGAAACTATCATGCATGAAGGTTGGCTTGTTCTTGCAACCACGGCTCAACAGGTTGTCCATCTTTGCGACGCAACTCAATTTCAACAACCATGACTGCTTTTGAACCGGGAGGTGCAGGTTTTTGATGGAAAAGAATGTCGTAATCTGCGGGATTTTGATTGCGTTCTTTCAACCAATCCTGCACTTTGATTGTGGCGAAAAATGATTGCCCTTGCTCAAACATTTGGGTAATCTGCATTTGAAGTGAGAAGGGATTTAAACGACCCATTGTATACCGCCTTTGTTAAGTAATTTAAAGTTAGGGCTTCACCTTACTTTATGTTATCTTTGCTGCTAGCTTTAACAGATGTATCCATTTAGATGTAAAAAAGCAGATGAGTTGGTAGTTATTGGTATTGTTGGGTTTCACTATCCTTAGCTCAACCTACAACATTTGCAATCGCCTTTATGCGGGGCTTCGCCCATCGCCTTGCACTGGGCTTTCCCCAATCGCACTTAGTCCAGGATTTCATTGATAACACTCTTTAAGTCTTTGTCGCCAGGGCGTTTTGCAAACTGCTCGTGACTATAAATCCACACAAGTCTGATGACGCAAGTAGCCGTATTGACTAAATACATTAATCTGATTTGTCCAGAAGCGCCTTTGGAAAACTTCAACTCTAGCTTGTGAAACGTCCATCCTTCAAGTAACTGAATCTTTCCAGGTAAAGGTTCATTACGGGAATTTATAGGATACTGGTCTTCGATCAAACCTTCCAAGACTTCTGCAACAAGCTCAACAAAATCAGCCCCATGAAATTTTGCAAGTTTTTTGAAAGAACGCTTGAAATTATCAGATTCCTCAATCGAGAAGGGAGTTGAGCCAGCCACGCACTTCTCCTTTGCTTACGCGAGATGAGGATTCTGAAGTTAGAGCATCCTTCACAATTTCGGACATCACGGGTTCATAAGCGGGGTTATCACGTTCAATCACATCAAGCTTCTGATGACCCAATGCTTTCATATCCTTAAGAAGAATAGGCTCAGTTGAACTTGCTTCGGGTGGTAACCCCTTGCGGGCTTTCTTCCAAGGAAACTCCACGTGAGTCATATCACTAAGTAGATAGGCATGGTAGCCACCAAAATATTCCCATACTTCTTCTAGAAGCTCTTTCTTCTGATCAGGGATTTGTAATAAGAATTCTTTACTAGGGATAGGTAATTGATTAGCTTCAAATTCACTGTAAAACCTGTAAGCAGGAGGACATACAGGGCCATATCGCCATGCTTGTATTTCTTCTTCAAACAATGGCTGATTGTATAGCGCCAAATGTAAGCTTTGTGAATAATACAGAAGCTTTTGAACCTTCATGTTGGTCATTTGAGCTTCTATACCATCCTCATAAGCTCTAACGATAAAGTAGCGAGCTGCATTGAGACAATCAATCATACTCAGACCCGCCAATCAAAACAAACCCACAATGGTAGCAAATTTAAAGGGTAACTTACACATACTATTATAATCCAAGTCTTTATTTATAGTATGAAAATACTATGAAATCTGTGTCGGTTGTTCACTCAAGAGCAAGAAGCTGCTAACCAAGAGTGTGATCGCACCATCGCACCTTGCAGTGGCGTTGAAGCAATGAGCGTATTCACGCTTGTTAGCTGTAAACTTTTCTTCTACTGTGGAGGTTCGGTAAACCTCATAACCTATAGTTGATGAGTGGCACTCAAAGTTAATGTACATTAAAGGAAAAGCATAAAAGCTTTCTAAGTACGGGAACCTGCAATGCTAAATCTATTAGCTGACCGTTAAAATCGAAGCAAGAAAGCGAATTGAGGAGCCACCACCAAGATGCAAGTTACATACGATTCTGATAAGCGCAAATTGCTATCATCTCTGTGTCATGGGGCGATTTTCTTTAGTACAGCATTATTTTCGATTGGGGTTCCAATTGTAATTAACTTAGTTTCCGATGACCCAGTTGTTAAAAGCAACGCCAAAGAATCAATTAATTTTCACTTCAATGTTTGGTTCTGGGCAATCTTAATTGGAGTTCCAATTGGGATTTTATCTTTTCTCACCTTTGGTCTTGGCGGAATTTTGTTCTTCCCCGTTGTTGCTTTTGGCTTTGCACTGCACTGGGGACTGACAATTTGGGCGCTGTTGCACTGTTTTACCAAGCCCGATGAACCGTTCCGTTATCCATTTATTTTTCGACTTTTCTAATAATACCTACTCAAAATAAAATTAGTTTTTGGAAAAGGGATTGAGACAAGAGTCCCTTTTTTATTTTATCTTCACTGAGAAACCAGAAGAAAATATCTGTATTTAGGACAATTTTCATCTGCCCTCAAATGCATTAACAGTTACCAGTTACCAGTTATCAGTTATCAGTGAGCCAGCGCTATGCAGGAGGGTCTCCCGCTCTCACGGCGACTGGCGTTCGTCGTTCGCTTCGCGTGTCCGTTCGCCCTTGGCGTGCCGCAGGCATAGGACATAGACGTGCCGCAGGCATACCCGAAGGGTTATCAGTTTCATCGTTGGGGGAAACACCACACCAATTGGACCAGAGAGCGTTGGTGGTGAGCCACTGCGGTCTTGGGGTTTCCCCAAGTAGAGCAAGTGGCGTTCGTCGAAGACGTGCCGAAGGCATACCCGGAGGGCGGGTTTAAATCCCCCACCATAGCAGGCGTCACTGCGGCTGGTAGCTGTTCACTGTTCACTGTTTTAAGAATCTCTTCCGGCAGAGGTGCATCAAAATCATCACCTTGATTGCAGTTTTGGGCTTTTATGTTTGCGGTTCCCAACAAGTAACCTTTTTTTGATACAGTAATGCTTTGTCGATCGCTGGAATCTTTATGTCCCAGGTATCGCTCCCCCAATCGCTCCATCCAGATTTACCCCTCACTGCTCTTGCGCCCATGCAGGATGTGACAAACCTCTGGTTTATGAAGGTCATTGCCCACTACGGCAGTCCTGACTACTTCTTCACCGAGTATTTCCGCGTGAATGATACCTCACGGCTCAATCGTAGCATTCTGGCAGCAATCACCGAAAACGACACGGGTCGCCCCGTTTTTGCTCAAATGATTGGCGAAAGCATTCCAGACTTAGTAAGAACAGCACAGGAACTCTGCGGCTATAATATCGCTGGAGTTGACTTGAACATGGGCTGTCCAGCACCTAGAATCTATCGCAAAAATGTTGGGGGTGGATTGCTGCTCTTACCAGAAAAAGTGGATCGGATTTTGGGAGAACTACGTTCTGCTGTGAATGATCGACCTTTGACCGTCAAGATGCGCGTAGGCTTTGAAAATACAGATACCTTTTACGAAATTCTAGATATGATCAATCGCCACAGCATTGATTTGCTGAGTTTGCATGGTCGCACCGTGAAAGATAGGTACCACGGGGCAGTGAAATATGATTTGATTGCTGAAGCGGTTAGACGGGTCGATTGTCCAGTGCTTGCCAATGGCAATATCCACTCTGCGACAACAGCACTTGAAGTGCTTTCTCAAACGGGTGCGGCGGGTGTCATGGTGGGACGCTGGGCGATCGGGAATCCTTGGCTTTTTAATCAAATTCGGCAGGCTTTGCGCTCCGAGCCGATCACGCCCGTTCCTTTAGTAGAGGTACGCAGCTATATTGATCGTTTATGGCAAACCCCCACAGCAGCAACTATGCCAATGCGATCGCGCGTAGGCTACCTCAAAATGTTCCTCAACTACATTGCCCTCAGTGTTGACGCTGAAGGTCATTTCCTGCGGCTGATGCGACAGGCGCAGACTGAGGTAGAACTGTTTAACCTCTGCGATCGCGTTCTCCTTGGTGATAGTACGAAAACTTTAGCCCTAACACCCTCCTTGAGCGTGTAACGCCTGGCAACTATTTAGTTCAGATTTATCAGTAATAAGGTTATACCGTTTCAAGCTGTCTCAATGGACACTTGGTATGCGACAAATAAATTAAGGCGACAATGCAAAAACTCCTTTTTAATGACAGAGATAGCTTTAGAGCGCAAGCCCTATTCCTTGGTAAGAAGATTAACGTACAAAGATTGGAGAATTACGTTTGCTTGGCGGTTATGCCAGTAATGGTTACAGTAGGTGAACACGGCTGTGCGGTACTGCTGGACTATGGTGCAGTTGTCCTGTTTAACCTTGAGCCTGTAGAAAAGGTAGCCTTCTTGACTAAACTATCCTCTCAAGTTAGTGACTCTTTTGCTGAGCCGGAAACAGAAGAGGTGGAAGTTCAGCTCAACGTTGAACAGAGTGAGAAAGTTAAGGAAGGAACAATTTTACTGCATGATTTTAGTGTAGAACGTTTGCAGATAGTGGCTGATATTCTCGCTAAGAGTGTTGTGCTGTCTCATTATGAAACTAGCCTAGCTAGTGTATTTGATCAAATTGAACCGTTTGCAGCTAGTCTCCTTTCTGAAAACAGGAGTAGACGCCAGAGTCGGGAATTACTGCGTCAACTCGGTACTACATTGTTAGTTCAACATAAGATTGTCGGTCGAGTAGAGATCATCGATAAGCCGGATCTGCTGTGGGAATCCCCACAGCTAGAAAACTTATATCTGCGCTTGGAAGATGAATACGAAATCCGTGAGCGTCACAATGCCTTGGAACGCAAACTAGAGCTCATTTCCCAAACCGCACAAACAGTGCTGGAGTTCATGCAGCATAGCAGTAGCCAGCGAGTTGAGTGGTATGTGGTGATTCTGATTGTGGTGGAGATTCTGCTATCACTGTACGACATCTTTTTTAAAGGCTAACGCTAAACTTGGAGATCGTAAACAATTGCTGGCTTTGACTACCAATCTGTAGTAGAAGTAGCGAAGGCACTGCCGCCATGCACAGCCTGAAACCCTTGCTGTAAAATAGATACACAAATAAAATTGCTCTTTTACCAAAAAACAGCGCTTACTCCGTAATTAAGACTAAATTGGGAAATATTGCCCGATACGGTTATTTAAAAAGTCAAAAGTTTCTTATGAAACCATTACCACACGAACTAAACCAACCCAAATCAAAAGTAGAAAGTGCTAGCACGTTGATTAAGCGCTTTAGTGCTGGGGCGGCAGTCGGACTGATAATTGCTGCATTAAATTGGGGTAGCTATGCCTATTTTTTTGACAATCCCATACCGCTAACCAAAGGCATTATATTCTGTTTGGGACTGACAATCATCTCCGGGTTAATGACACTCAAATGGGGCTACAGCACATTCGAGTCTTTGTTGCAGTTATTCTGGTAGCGTTACAAAGCGTACACGGGGTTTTCTGTTCCAATGCTTACGAAAACCCTTGTGGCTACTTTTCAACAGCCATCTAAAGTTTTTAGGCAGGCAAGATGCCTGCCCCACAAGAAAATACAATTAACCCAACGCGGACTTCAACTCACTCCGCGCTTGTTCCAACGCCTCTGGCAATTTACTCGCATCGCGTCCGCCTGCTTGTGCAAGGTTTGGTCTTCCGCCACCGCCACCACCACAAATTTTGGCGATCGCACCAATAAACTTCCCTGCTTGCAAACCTTTTTTGTTCACTTCTGGACTGAAAGCAGCAACTAAGCTGACTTTTCCTTCTTCTGGAACAGAACCCAGGACGATCGCACCATTACCGACTTTTTGCAGCAAGCGTTCGGCTACGGTTTTTAAGGACTCTGGATCAACGTCTTCCATCTTGGCGACGAGAATTTTATAATCGCCAATCGATTCGACTGTTTGCAGCAAACTATCAGATTTGGCGATCGCTAGCTGTGATTTGAGGGTTTCCAGTTCCTTCTGGGCGGTTTTGAGTTCGTTTTGCAGAGTGGTAATTCTGTCTGGTAGTTCTTCAGGTTTTACCTTAAAGCGATCGCTCAAATCCTTCACAACTTTATCACGGACATTCAGGTAATCTAAGATAGCAGGACCAGAAACAGCTTCAATCCGCCGCACTCCCGACGCTACACCTGCTTCCGAGACGATTTTGAAAACGCCTATCTCCGCAGTATTACTGACATGCGTTCCTCCGCACAGTTCCATTGATACGCCAGGAAAGTCAATCACCCGTACTTCTTCGCCGTATTTTTCCCCGAACATAGCAACAGCACCTCTGGCTTTTGCTTCTGCTAAGGGCAAAGTTTCCACTTTGGCAGAGTGTGCTTCGCCAATCCAAATGTTCACCAGTTCCTCAACTTGCTGCACTTCTTCTGGTGTCAGAGGACGCGGACAGTTGAAGTCAAACCGCAACCTGTCAAACGAGACAAGGGAACCTGCTTGGGATATCCCTTCATCAACAACTTTCTTCAACGCTGCTTGCAATAGGTGAGTTGCGGTGTGGTTGGCTTGGGCGCGACGACGATTAGCTGGATCAATTTGTGCGGTCACAGCATCTCCTACTCGGATTGTACCGCGTTCGATGCGTCCGAAGTGAACGAAGAAATCAGATTCTTTCTTCACATCGTGAATTGTCACGAGAACGCCGTCACCGGAGATATAACCGCGATCGCCTATTTGTCCTCCCGACTCTGCATAGAATGGGGTTTGGTCGAGGACAATTTGTACTTCTGTCCCTGCTTCTGCTTCTTCTTGGGAGACGCCGCCAACCAACACCACCTCGACTTTGGATGTCGCTAGAGATTGGGTGTAGCCCAAGAATTCTGTCGCGTGGATGTGTTCCGCCAGCTTGTCGAGAGAACCTTGCACCGTTAAATCGATTGTTTTGTGTGCTTCCTTGGCGCGTTCTACCTGCTTTTGCATTTCTGCATTGAAACCCGCCTCATCAACGGTGAGGTTGTTTTCAGCAGCAATTTCTTGAGTGAGTTCCAGGGGGAAACCGTAGGTATCGTACAAAGTAAAAGCACTTTCACCGCTAATTTGGGTTTCGCCTTTGCTTTGTACCTCAGCAATGATTTCCTCAAGCAGTTTTTCGCCGCGTTCCAAAGTTCTCAAAAACTGAGACTCTTCGCGTTGCAGTTCTGCTTTGATGGCGTTTTCTCTTTGCCGCACGTTGGGGTAAGCTGATTCTGAAAGGGCGATCGCACTCTCAGCAACTTGGGTAGTAAATTCTCCTGCAATCCCAATCAATCTCCCGTGACGCACAACACGACGAATCAGGCGACGCAGCACATAACCTCGTCCGACGTTGGAAGCGCGGATTTCATCGGCTATCATATGGACGACGGCACGAATATGATCGCCAATCACTTTTAAGGAGACTTTGGTTTTCTCATCAGCCGATTCGTAGTCTATCCCAGCAATATCCCCTGCTTTTTTAAGAATGGGGAAAACTAAATCAGTTTCATAGTTGTTGGGAACTCTTTGGAGGATTTGCGCCATCCTTTCCAAACCCATCCCGGTGTCGATGTTCTTGTTAGCTAGTGGTGTTAAATTCCCTTCTGCGTCCTGGTTGTATTGCATGAAGACGAGGTTGTAAACCTCAATGAATCGGCTGTCGTCTTCTAAATCAATATTTTCATCGCCGCGTTCGGGGTGAAAGTCGTAGTGTATTTCTGAACACGGACCACAAGGACCAGTAGGACCAGAATTCCAAAAGTTGTCTTCCCTCAAACGTTTAATTCTAGCTTCCGGAACGCCAATTTTATCACGCCAGATTTCAAAAGCTTCGTCGTCTTCCTCAAAGACGCTGACAACAAGATGTTCTGGGGGTAAACCAAAGACTTTTGTTGTCAACTCCCAACCCCAGGCTATGGCTTGTTCTTTAAAATAGTCCCCAAAGCTGAAGTTACCCAACATTTCAAAAAACGTGTGATGCCGTTTGGTGCGTCCGACGTTTTCGATATCATTGGTGCGGATGCATTTTTGGGAAGTCGTCGCACGCTTGAATTCCGATGTACGCTGTCCCAGAAAAATGGGTTTAAATGGTAGCATCCCCGCGATCGTCAGCAGTACGGTTGGGTCTTCTGGAACAAGGGAAGCACTCGGGAGAATTTGGTGTCCCCGTTGCGCGTAAAAGTCAAGGAATAAGGCGCGAATTTCGTTACCGCCGAGATACTGGGGATGGTGAGACATGGGTATTTACAAAATTAGTTTCAATAACTAAGGATTCGGGATTGGGAAAAGACCTAGTACCCAGTCCCTAGTCCCCATTTTTGCATTTTGTTTCTGTTTGCGACCACCAAGCGTTGCTAAGGTCGTAGCTTGTTTATCTGTCGTATTATGCCACATTCACCTAACTTTGGTAGGATGAGCGAGCGTGCTGACGATTCTTAAAATAAGAACTGAAAAAAACTTCAAAATTCTCCTAATGAGGTAAATTATGGCACTAAAACTCAATGTTCCGAATATTGCCTGTGATGGATGTGCAGCAACGATTACCGAATCGATCCACACTGTCGAATCTGATGCCAAGGTGGATGTGGATGTCAAAGCGAAAACTGTGACTGTGGAAGCACAAGCTTCTGAAGAGTCCATCAAACAGGCAATTGTCGCTGCTGGTTACACTGTGGAAGGTTATCAACACGGATGAATGATAAAGGATGAATGATGAAGTTTTTTGTAGTTGATTCGTATTTCATCATTCATACTTCACACCTGATTTTAAGGGCATCACCGCCACAAAATTCCTGTCAATCTTTGCTCTTTTGAAGTGGCTAGAATGAGCTGCTCTTAAATCCAGGTTAAATTGTTGGGGTCAGTTTTTATAAAAAGTTAATATTACGTAGTTTTACGTAGCCATTTGGCAAATTGTCAAGCAATATAGGAAAAAGGTTATGGTTTATTGAATATACGCTCTTGTGGGTCGCTTGTTTTCCTCAAAAAGTTCTTTACGCGAGGAAGAGTTTAGATTGTTGATTTTACCATAATTTCACAAAAATCTATCTAAAGTATTAGATAAATCGCTTCATACTTGCATAAAATATTCGGTATTTCTACTGCTTGAAAGAAATGCTTACACGGCAGACATCCTGTATCAGTAATCGAAACGACAGCGATTGTATAAAGAAAGCTCAACTACCATGAGGCGAAAAATGACAGATTTATGGTAGACATAAGAGTGAGATAATATCAGAGAATAATGAGTGCCCCCCGTTGCCAAAAATATCGGCAGGGGAAAAGGTGTAAAAAACTCAGTACCGGAGCAAACCGCCCTACCAATCAACTCGTTTTGTGTCGGGAGTCCGCCCTCAAGAGTAACTCCTTTTGAGTGTAGGACAGATCAAGGGGGTATGAGTTTTTTGCAGTTCTTAATGTATCGGCACAATCAGTAATCAGGGAGCATCAGTAAATCTAACCAGAAATACACCCTTAAAGTTGAAATAGGGCAAAAAGCAGAGCAATGAATATATCTATTCTGGTCTTCGGAGGTGATCATTTTCTCGCCACACTTCCAGATCGGCTCCGTGATGCATCCACTTTTAGCGTAGAAGCGATCGCTAATGTAAATCAGGCGGTGTCGCGCATCCAAATCAAGCCGCCTGATGTCATAGTGGTACAGGCTAGTTTGGATGGCAGTATGGAACTCTGCCGTTGGTTGAAAGAACAGACAAAGCTATCCTGGATTTACTGTATCCTGGTGGAGGATACTCCTGAGTTGCTGGCTTTTAAAAGTCAGTTTGGCAGGGAATGGGAGTTGGAGATGACTTGTGCAGCACTACGCCAAGGAGCTGATGCTTACATTTGGCAGCAACCAAAGCAAAAAACAGACAATCCTCCAGCAGAGGAAACTGCCAACGAGCAATTATTGCTCGCTCACTTAAGTGTAGGCTTGCGTAAGGCACAGAAGTATCGCGATTTGGTGCGGACAAATGATTTGTTGACAGCTATATCCTTAGCTGATTCGTTGACAGAATTGAAGAATCGCCGTGCCTTAGACGGAGACTTACCCAGGCACATTCAAAAAGCCCGTAGTAGTGAAACTCCGCTCTCGTTGATTATTCTGGATGTGGACTATTTTAAGAAAGTGAACGATAGCTATGGGCATTTGGTTGGCGATCGCCTGTTGCAGCTATTATCTCACCGTTTGCGGCACAATCTGCGGTTTGGTGACACCCCTTTCCGCTATGGTGGAGAGGAATTTGTGATTGTTCTGACCAACACCACCTGCGACGAAGCACTGCTGGTGGCGCGTCGTCTCAATCGTGTCGTCAGCGAGCAACCATTCGCAATTAACAACAAACTCGCTATCAACGTTACAATCAGCGTGGGAACGGCTTGTTTACAACCAGAAGATGATACCAAGGGAACCAGCTTGTTGGAACGTGCCGATCAATTCCTGTTGCAAGCTAAAGCGGCTGGACGTAATCGTGTTATTGGTTGCAGTCGCAATATGTTCCGTAAGGCTTCACATCTTCAGGCTGTTTCTTGATCCGCCTGTGCAATTGCATTCCTACACTCTGCAACTGTTGCACGTTGTCGCATCGCATTGACTAAAGCTTGATATGCCGCCCAATTTTCTTGCAGGAGCGTTTTGGCTTGGAGGGTACAAAAGCGCTGTTTCTGCTCACAAGCTGATGCAGAAAAGCCTAAATTTGTCAATACCATTGATAGCTTGCTTTTATCATCAACTCCTCCCTCGGAGTTTTTATAAACCAGTGTTTCAGCGGCAATACCTGCCATCCAAATTGTGCAGTAGCGGTCAATTATTTGGGCACTGATTGTACCGCGTTCCAGTTGGGATGCTAATTCGCCATCATCAAAGCTCACACCACCTTGTCCTGGTTGTCTTTGTTTGAGTGCTTCCCAAGCACTTAAGGTATAGCTGATAACCGGAATACCCAACAGGTAAGCGACGAGAAAATGTCCTGCTTCGTGGTGAATGATACGTTCTCTGTGTTCAGGTGAAAAACCAGCCAGCGAATCTATAAGTAAATTTCCGCCTTTCCCTTGTAAACTAAATGCATCGAAAGTTGCTATTCCCAAAACAGCAAAGGTGGCAATTGCCGGGACTGTAGGTGACAAGTGAAACAATGGTCCCAAAAGACTAGACATCGTCATCACAAAAATAGATATTGCTGTTAAATTCAAGGCTGTTTTGCTCATACCACAGATCGTTCAGCTTAATCTTTCTTAACTCTTTTTTTATTATGAGTCGATTTTAGCTGACTAGAAAATAAGTAAGCGGACATAATTAAACGTAGTACGTCACGGCGTAAATAGGGCAACCATTTAAAATCCCTAAAAAGCCCATTTTATAATACTTTTGACTTTTGACTTTTGACTGCGTGACTTTTGACTTCCGCCTTGCGGTAGTAGGATGTGTTAGGCGCAGCCGCAGGGCATCAATTCCTTGAGCAGCATGCGTTACTGCCCTAGGCGATTGTGCGATGGCACGGAGTGCCCGCCTGCGGCGATCGCCATCTAATAAGCTGAAAATCCTACAAGAATTTGCACATCATCTTTTAATCAAATTCTTGTAGGGTGGGCTGGAAAGTCCCCCCAAATTGTGCAAACTAAATGCACAATAGCTTATCCGATGGCTAGGAAACTCGTCTGTTTCATAAAGAAATCGGCTTTTTGAATATTTTTTTAGGTGCTTTTACTTATAACTACGCAGCTAAAAATTTTCTTATATTTCCGGATAATTTCTTTTTTACTGGAATTTATTTAGTGTATGAAATTATCTTTTTAAAGAGTACCCCAAAGGGTACTGCTAAACAAGGTTAGAACTTTTTACAATACAAGTACTAGCCGACTAAAAGTTTCTGTTAACTATTTTTAGTCTAGTGAGCTAACTTGTTATTGCTATTACCTGAAAACGAAATATTTAAACTTCTCTTGAAAATTAACTCATTTCCTAATATCAGACACCGAAATCATAGGAATATCGTTATGAAAGAAGGCAGAAGTACTGTTAAGGACGGGTTCAGGAATAAGTTAGAGTCTTACGTTTTAACTCATTTTAAAGGCTTTTGGGATATTGTCCAAAGCAACAACTTCCTGAAGCGACGCATTAACAAACTCCTAATTAATAGTGCAATAAAAAAAAGCAAAACCCGCCCCTATCCTTTAAGCACATTAGCGGAATACACATCATGGGATTCCTTAACTGATAGAACTTGGAGTGGGCGTCATTTACCACCTGTGAATGTAGATGAGAACAAACTGCCCTCGCTTGAAGAACTCAAGGAGTTGTTCTTAAGAAAAGGTGATACAAATTTGTCTTCTAAATCCACTCTTTTGTTTTCCTATTTTGCTCAATGGTTTACGGATGGATTTTTAAGAACTGACCGCACCAATAATTTAAAAAACACCTCAAACCATGAAATTGATGTCAGTCCCTTGTATGGCTTAAACAAAAAAATGACCGACATCCTGAGGTCACACCAAGGCGGTAAGTTCAAGAGTCAGATGATTAATGGCGAGGAATATCCCCCCTATTATTTTGAGAACGGAGTTGTTAAAGAAGAATTCAAATATCTTTTCAAATCTCCCGATGAAATTCTACCTAAACATGAACTAGAGCCAGCTAAAAAAGAAAAGCTGTTTGCAATGGGTAAGGAGAGGGGCAATGTGCAAATTGGCTACGTGATGATGAACACCCTTTTCTTAAGAGAACACAATCGCATATGTGATGTTCTAGCGGGTCATTATAGTGATTGGGATGACGAGCGACTCTTTCAAACAGCAAGAAATATTGTCATTGTTTTGTTAATTAAAATTGTTCTTGAAGAATATATTAATCATATTGCCCCCTACAACTTCAAATTCTTTGTCGATCCATTATCTTTTACAAATGAAAAGTGGTATCGGCAAAATTGGATGACTCTGGAGTTTAATTTGTTATATCGATGGCACAGTCTAGTACCAAATGAAGTTTATTTGGATAGCCATAAAATTGCCATAACCGAGACACAATGGAACACGGAAATGGTCACTAGTAGGGGTTTGGGACGCTTGTTTGAGGACGCTTCCAATCAAGCTGCTGGAGAAATAGGTGTTTTTAACACCGCACCCTTCCTGATTGACACAGATTTAAAGAGCATCCAACAGGGTAGGGATGCACGCTTAGCAAGCTACAACGATTACCGCGAATTGTGTCAGTTTCCACGAGTCACCGATTTCGACCAGATTACTGGTAATGTAGAAGCTCAAAAACTGCTGAAACGTTTATACGGTCATGTAGACAACATTGAATTCTACGTAGGACTCTTCGCTGAAGACACGCGCGAGAACTCTGCTGTAGGTGCCTTAATTGGGAGACTGGTAGGCATCGATGCTTTTTCGCAAGCATTAACGAACCCCCTGTTGGCTGAAAATATTTTCAACGAAAATACTTTTTCACCAATTGGTATGGAAATTATTCAGACAACCCGGAATCTTTCAGATGTTCTACATCGCAATATTCCCCAAACAAATAAGCGCTTTAAAGTAACCTTGACCCAAGGTCAGTAAAAAGAAAAAAGTCAAAAGAGAAACTATATCTTTTGCCTTTTTTCTTTTGTTGTAGTAAGCGCTTTAGCGCTAAAGTGCTTACTACGAATCCCTCCAAATCAAAATTGATAGACGACTCGCAATACAGTTCGGTTAACTATGTTCATGTTCAGGAAGATCCCCCTTGCCCCCTTAAAAAGGGGGTTTGGTGCCCCCCGAACCTCGGGGGGTTGGGGGGATCAAGTCTTATCCGAACCGTATTGAGACGACTCGGTGCAAAATACGAATTTCTCTTCCCCACTACCCAAAACTGATCTATGCAAACTCAAAAAGGCAAATTAGAACTTGGTAGGGAATATCCAACACCAGACGAGGCGTCTGCTATCGAAGCCATTGAACAAATGACCAGACAGCAGATTGAGCAAAACTATCAAGCAGGCGATCGCCCAGCCCGACGAGATGCTCACGCTAAACATCATGGTTGTGTTCAAGGGGAATTTATTGTTGAAACCAACTTACCGGAAGAAATGAAAGTTGGCGTTTTCAAAGAACCAGGAAAGAAGTTTACTGCGTGTATTCGCTTCTCCAATGCTTCAGGAAATGCAGCCCAACCTGATACAAAAGGTGATGGTCGCGGTATGGCGGTGAAACTCTTGGGTGTGAAAGGCGAGAAGCTGATTGAAGACGAAAAGAACACTCAAGACTTTATTTTGGTCAACCATCCTGTATTTCTCATCCGGAATCTCCAGGATTACGTTCAGTTTTTTGCTGCTATTAGAGCAGCAAAGGGTACTATACCATTAAAGTTTTTCTTGCCTGGTTTCAATCCATTGAAATGGCGCTTGCAAGAATTGATAATTGCCAGGACAATTCAGAGTAAAAAGATTGTCAGTCCTCTGGAAATTCAATATTGGAGCATGACGCCCTACAAACTCGGTGATAGAGCGATTAAATTCTCGGCAAAACCCTCTGCTGAGAATATTTCGGGTAGGCAAGTTTCTAAGTCTCCCAACTATCTTCGTGAGGCAATGGTCGAGCATTTAAACAGCAAGGGAGCTACTTTTGATTTTTTGATTCAGTTTCAAACAGATGCTGAAAAAATGCCGATTGAAGATTCATCTGTTGAATGGAAATCTCCTTTTTACAAAGTCGCTACTATCAAAGTTCCTCCTCAAAAATTTGACTCTCGCGAACAAATGGAGTTTTGTGAAAATCTATCTTACAATCCGTGGCATTCCTTACCAGAACATCAACCATTAGGTAACACGAACCGCGCTCGTAAGCAAATATATGAATCAATTTCTCAGCTTCGGCATGAATTGAATGGTGTTTCCAAAGTTGAACCTACTGAGGAAGAATTATTTGCACTTTTTGGTAGTAAATAGTCTTAGTGTAATGCTTGTATATTAGAACGATGGAGCTATAGCAGTCCGTTGAGGATTCGTGAACAAATAAGATCCCCGACTTCTTAAAGAAGTCGGGGATCTGAAGGAGGTCATACCGAGTTGCGTTCATAGCTGCAACTACCCCCTGCCCCTCTCCTTACCAAGGAGAGGGGTGCCCGGAGGGCGGGGTGAGGTAATTGAGCCGCAACTTAGTATCAATTTTCACAAATGAAATAAGATTGCTATATACAAACAAAGTCTGCTTAGGCAGGCTTTTTAGTTTTTATACTCAGTTAATTCGTAGAAATGATATTTTTTTGTCATTGACTCCGTTTATTTACTGAAATTACTATCAAAACCAAATTTTGTCGTTTTGGATTTTAATTTTAAATTTGAAATTGCTTATCATGGATCTGGACGAACCTACACTGTCCGGAGATACCATGCCAAAACGGCTGATTACAGGGTTAAACAATTTGTTCCAGCGAGATAGAATTGTACGTAACCTGGAGATTTTTCAAGACTTTATCATTATTTCTCTATGCCTTGGTTTATTCTGTGTGATGCTTATACGACTGGGAGATATGTTCTCCTCTTTTTTGCATCCATTGGATTTACGGCAAGTAACATCTGATATCTTGTTCATTTTGATTTTGGTAGAGTTATTTCGCTTGTTACTTGATTACTTGCAAGTACAACAAATATCCGTAGGAGCAGCAGTAGAAATTACCATTGTTTCTGCTTTGCGAGAAGTTATTTTACGCGGTGTCCTCGAAATTCCTCGTGATCAAATTTTTGGAATTTCTGTATTTTTAGTCGTTTTAGGGGTAATTTTTGTCGCTTTACCTTGGGTGCCTCATGTTTTGGAAAACACTAGAATTAGTAACTCCGAAAAAATAGAAGGAAAAACGCGATCGCTGGCTGAAAATTCCTTACCTTCTGATTAGTAAATCTTAAGTAGGGTGCGTTACGGCTTTAGCCTAACGCACCATCTTAATGTCGGTGCGTTAGAGGATGTCTGAAAACTTTAAGCAAGGTATATTTTGTCATTCTGAGCGTAACGAAGTGGAGCGTAAGCGCAAAGCGCACACTTCGTGAACGCGAAGCGTGCGCCTTTGGCGCTTAGAATCCCAATTTTTCGTTGTGGTTCGAGATGCTTCACTACGCTGTCGCTCCGTGCCTCGTAGAGCGAGGAGCTACGCTAACAGCATGACATTTTTGACTTCTCAGACATCCTCTAAAGGCTGCGCCTAACACACCCTACAAGAATTTTATGTTTACTTTATAAATGACCTCTTACTACCAACTTTCGTTTCAGGCATACATAACGCTACGAACTTGTGAAATTTTTTACTTACTGCTTACTATGTATCCCTCAAAGTTCCCTGGGCGGACTTTTACCGTTTTATGTTCAACAAAATTGCTCTATACTTAAAACTAAAATACTACATCTGCTATATAAAAAAATAAAAAAATTCATTTTAATTCCTGCGGAACATTCCGGATAGAAATTGCGACTGGGTGAATGAAAACGCTGCCAGATGTTATAAAGCCTAAAACATTATGAAGTATTTAGGTGCATTGTGCAAAAAAATACATTATTTGCTCTATTTATAAGTTTATCTCTGGCTACAACTCCCCTACTGGTAACTGCCCAAACAGTTGATCAGTTGTATCAGCAAGGCATTACCGCCCAAAATGACGGTAATTACTCAAAAGCCGAAGCGATATGGCGTAAAGTACTGCAACAGTTACCCAAAGATGCTTACGCATACTTTTACCTGGGGAAAGCGCTGTATTTTCAAAAGAAAGTGGATGAGGCACTTGCCGCATACCAACAAGCTATCCAACTCAACCCTAACGATGTTCGTGCTTACCACAACATAGGCGTAGCGCTAGCAGATCAGAAGAAATTCGACAGGGCAGTTGCTGCATATCGCAAAGCGATCCAAATCGACCCCAAATTTGCTCTTGCTTATAAAAACCTGGGTTTATTGCTGTATGACCAAAAAAAGGTGGATGAAGCAGTTGCAGTTTTCCGCAAAGCAATCCAAATCGACCCTAAAAATTCTAATGATTCCGGTAACGCGGAAAATATACCCACAGATCCAAAAAAGCTGGATGCTACGGCTTACAACAATCTGGGCGATGCGCTGTATTACCAGAAAAAACTCGATGAGGCAATAGCCGCCTACAACAAAGCCATCCAACTCAACCCCAACTATGCTTATGCTTACAACAATCTGGGCAATGCGCTGAGGAACCAGAAAAAACTCGATGAGGCGATCGCCGCCTACAACAAAGCCATCCAACTCAACCCCAACTATGCTTATGCTTACAACAATCTGGGCATTGCGCTGAGGAACCAGAAAAAACTCGATGAGGCGATCGCCGCCTACAACAAAGCCATCCAACTCAACCCCAACTATGCTTATGCCTTACAATAATCTGGGCAATGCGCTGAGTGACCAGAAAAAACTGGATGAAGCAATAGCCGCCTACAACAAAGCCATCCAACTCAACCCCAACTATGCTTATGCTTACAACAATCTGGGCATTGCGCTGAGGGAGCAGAAAAAACTCGATGAGGCGATCGCCGCCTACAACAAAGCCATCCAACTCAACCCCAACGATGCTACGGCTTACAACAATCTGGGCATGCGCTGAGGGAGCAGAACAAACTCGATGAGGCGATCGCCGCTTACAACAAAGCCATCCAACTCAACCCCAACGATCCTACGGCTTACAATAATCTGGGCAATGCGCTGAGTGACCAGAAAAAACTGGATGAAGCAATAGCCGCCTACAACAAAGCCATCCAACTCAACCCCAACTATGCTTATGCTTACAACAATCTGGGCAATGCGCTGAGGGAGCAGAACAAACTCGATGAGGCGATCGCCGCCTACAACAAAGCCATCCAACTCAACCCCAACGATGCTACGGCTTACAACAATCTGGGCAATGCGCTGAGGGAGCAGAACAAACTCGATGAGGCGATCGCCGCTTACAACAAAGCCATCCAACTCAACCCCAACGATCCTACGGCTTACAACGGTCTGGGCGTTGCGCTGAGTGACCAGAAAAAACTGGATGAAGCAATAGCCGCCTACAACAAAGCCATCCAACTCAACCCCAACTATGCTTATGCTTACAACGGTCTGGGCAATGCGCTGAGGCAGCAGAACAAACTCGATGAGGCAATTGCCGCCTACAACAAAGCACTGAATTTACCAGAGGATAAGTCCGGAACTCCAACTACCGCTCATACGTTAGCTCATAATAATTTAGGCAGAGTACTCCAGCAACAAGGGAAGATAGAAGAAGCGATCAAAGAATTTAACCAAGCGATCGCCATCGACCCCAATTATGTCTATGCCAGCAACAACCTCAATGAAGCACAGCGGTTATTAGGTGTAAAAAGCGGTAACGTTGCTGAAGCATCGGATGATAGAGCATGGTTGCCAAAGAATGAGCCATCTCTACCTGTTTTACGCCCTGTGGTATTTATCACCGCTGAGTTTAACACCCGCGAAAGACTGGGAAATGAAAACGGTGCGGGTATAGTCATCAAGCGAGAAGGAAATCGGACATTAATCGTCACCAATCGCCACGTCATTTTTGATAAGGATTCTAGGCAAGAGGGTAAGAATATTCAAGTCGAATTTTTTAGTCAACCGCCTTCTGGTAAAGTCAGAATGCGGCGAGATGCCAAACTTCTGGTCATGACCCCTCCAGATGATTCTATGGATTTAGCTGTTTTGGAAGTCATTGGCAACCTACCAAAAGATATCAAACCCTTACCCACTTCTGCAAACCCCATCCATCGGGGAATGTCCATCCGTACCATAGGTCATCCCTTCGACCAAGTTCCCTGGTCAAGGGATTCAGGAGAAATTAGCAGCCACAGCAATCAACAAATTCTGATATCAGTCAAAGTCGCAATTAAAGCAGGCTATTCTGGTGGTCCCGTCATTAACTCGCAGAATCAGCTTTTGGGTATCATTGTTGAACGCGACTCTGCTAGTGGACAAGCTTTTGCCTATCCTATGTCTGTGATTAAGGAAAAACTGCGTAATTTGGGTCTAGCGCTATGAACCACAAAATCTTTTTCACAAGCCTATTGCTCCTGAGTCTCAGCAATCTTCCTGCCCAAGCTTCCTGTCGAGAAGGCAACCCTCGCTCTACAGAATATATCCGTCGCAACCAACCAAACCGTTGCGAAGGTATCCAGCGAGAACCCATTAGTGGGAATAGCCTGCGTCTGATTTCCATTGCCATCCGCAACATTCCTAGCTATGGGGAAACTCTCCTCATGCAAATTCCCCGGATGAATGGCGGTAGCAACCCACAAGTCAAGCTGCAATCTTTAGAGAAAAATTATCAATTGGATAGCCCTTCGCTGTCTCCCAATAGTTCTGGCTATAGCTTCAGTTGGGATACTTACGTCCTTAAGAGAGAAGACATACCAGCAGATAGCCTCCGCGCCTTAGCATATTTCAACTTGGGTTCCGAATCAGTACATATACCTGTGATTCTAGGAAACACTTCTGGGAAGTATGAATTTGTTTTCTATACTCCTAGTCGGGCTAAATTCTCTACCTTTGAAATCCTGCGCGATGGAAAACGAGTTTACAGCAGTCCGCTTAATAATGCTCGAAGCGGTGAAATTGTCTTTACGTGGGATGGACGCAATGCTTCTGCTGGACGTTATGAACTGCACATTGTTGCTAATATCGAGCCAAAAGGTCAACCTGCGCAACCATTTGAGCGGAGATTTGTTTTTGAACACAACCCAAACTGGCTGAAATAGCTGAAATGGATAAAAAAACAATGGCACGTAGACAAAAGACCAGGCAAAAACTTACTCCTTTCTTCAGTTGGGCAATGCGGGGAATTTGGCAAGCTCTAACAACTATTGTGGCGTGGCTCGTGTCTGTTGTCAGAGTTATTCTAACATTAATTATTGAAAAAGTAAATCATCTAATAAATTATTTAGTACAGAGAAAATTAGTCCTTTTTGTCCTGTTTCTCTTTCTCGCTTTTGGTCTCCTTGGTCTTGCCGCTATTATCCCCAGAACTCATATATTTGAAGGTAACCTCATTGTTGAAGAATTTACATTTACTTATAATGGCGGGAAAGATAAACTTTTTCTCGATTCCATGAGGGGTATTCGTCATCTGGAAATTGATGGTGTTATTAACAACGAACTGACTTTCGCCGGTGAATTTAAAAGCACTTCTTTTTCTCAGCTTAATCAGTTAAATAAACCACTAAAAATTCGACTAGTAAATCGTAATAGTAAATTGATTATTGAACCTGTAGATACCAAGAAGAGCAGTGATATCGACCTGACAGAATTGCGACTTCTACCAGATACAAAAGTCTCTGGCTTTACATATAACCTTTCTCAAAAGCAACATAGACTCGATTTTGATTTGCAACATAATCCTACTTCTCAAACACAACCAAACGAATTAAAAATTTATTTAGGAGAAAAACCCATTAAAGTTATTTTGGAGAACTATGACATATCTGGATTGAACCAAAATAAGTTAGATAAACAACAGCCATTAGAATTTCTATTAACTCCAAACAAGAAAGAATTAAATTTAGAGTTAAAGCAAAAAAACAGTATCTATCTCAGCTTAGATGAATCTAACAAAAACGACCCAAATCTCTGGTTTCAGGAAAAGATAGATACCAAAGATGTTCATTTTCAACGCTTGGATAGGACTGGCGATATCAGTGATGATGTGACTGTTTCCACAATTGTGGAAGGCAAAATTCGCATGGTAGAACAGGAACGAGAAATTAAAGCCAATCAGTTTCTCATGGGAGACGAACCTAATACTCCCCTCAACATAGAACGTATACGCCATTTACAAATTGTCCCCAAGAAGGGATTGGAAGTCCGCATTTCTGGAAGAACAAAACAAATCCAAATCGGTTTAGATAAGGATTTTCCGGTTTCTCGCATTCAAGGCAGTTGGTTAGATGGTTTTTTACCCCGCGATGCTATTGTTGCTCTATTCTCTTTCAGTGCTGCTACCATAACCTATCTGTTAGGTTTTCTGATTGAAAATGCCTCTAAATCAGACTCAAATCCTAAATCTCCCTAATTGTGAGATAACTATTGCTGGCTTCTTCATTCAAATACCACTGTCCTATTGCCATACACCAATACACGATTCTGCAAGTGCAAACGCACTGCCCTTGCTAATACAACTCTCTCCAAATCCTTACCTTTTCTAATCAAATCCTCAACTTCATCGCGATGACTGACTCGCACTACATCTTGCTCAATAATTGGTCCTGCATCTAAATTATCAGTCACATAATGAGAGGTTGCACCGATAATTTTCACACCACGTTCAAAAGCTTTGTGATAAGGATTTGCCCCAACAAAAGCTGGTAAAAATGAATGATGAATATTAATCACTTGTGGAAATTTCGCAATAAATTCTCCACTCAGAATTTGCATATATTTTGCCAATACAACTAAATCTATTTTGTACTGCTGCAGTAATTCCAGTTGCTTAGCTTCTTGCTCGTCTTTGTTTTCCTTTGTGATAGGAACGTGGTAATACTCAATACCAAATTGTTCTGCGACAACTTTTAAATCAGGATGATTGCTGATAATCAAAGGAATGTCAGCAGTAAATTCTTTTGCACGTTGTCGCCAAATCAAGTCAAATAGACAATGATCTTGACGACTCACCCAAATCGCAATGCGCCGCACGGTATCGGAAAAATGCAATTCCCATTTCGCTTGCAATGGTTGAGCAATGGCATTAAATGCTGGTGCAATTAAGTCACGCGGCAAATTAAACTCATCTAACTGCCATTCAATGCGGGTAAGAAATAACCCTGCTGCAAAGTCTGTATGTTGATCCGCATGAATAATATTACCACCATTAGCGTAGATGAAATTGGCAATTTTCGCGACCAACCCTCTTTGATCGGGACAGGAAATTAGCAATGTTGCTGTTGGACTTGTCATGGATACATTCAATGACTAAGGATACTTTGAAAGACGTATGTTACGTATAATTACTTGAGTGTAACTCATTTTATACACTTTCCTTGATAAAAGACTTCTGAATTTGCCAGCCAATTTCATTGAAAATTTATTTATTTTCAACGAAATTGATTTCATCAAAAATATTGTTGAATTTTAAATTTTACATAAATTGTATTTATTTTATAGAAAATAATTTAAGATAGCTACCTTTAACCAAAGAGCCTAAGTGGGTCTCAGTGTTTTTTTGAATTAATCACTTACAGTCAGTAGCATTAATGTAGCGTGACACTACACTGGCTGCTTCCACAAATCTATAGCTCTGAAAGTTTTGAGGTAGAGTATCTGTACAACCGCTTAATAGTTATGATAATTGTAATAATTTTGACAATTTGTTTTTTTAACGTTGAAAGGTTCAGCAGCTATAGCTAAGTGCTAATTTGAGAAACGAGAGTAAAAATCACACACAATTTTATTTTGTATAGAATAAAGTTAGATAGTACTTTAAGCTAGACGTTCCTAAAAATTAAGAAGTATAGTATAAGACAGACGACACAGGGGAAAGTCATACCAAATTTGTATAAATTTGTATATATGTACCAGGGTATTGCGACAAACATGAAGGAACTCTACTGCCTGGCTTAGTTTTATTTACAACCATATCATGGCACCAATATTGATGGTTAATTTAGCAATTATAGTTTACTTGATAATGGCTTGCTGTTTCTTCAATGAATGGCTAGTATTTTTTCTAGCAGATGAAGACATGGATTCAGAGCAGCGCTTATTTTCTATTGTCATTTTGGTCATAGCTACTATTTTATGGCCCATAGTTGTTCCTTTTGCTTATTTGGAACTACTTAAGTTCCATAAAAAGCACAAGGACGTCATCGATTTATTCATAAAGCAACGTAAAGTCGGCAGTCATGACGACTGAATATCAAGTAAAAAATGATTGTGCCATCGGTCTACATCAAAATCAAGCTGCTATTTGCTATTTGCTGGAGTAGGTTTATCAGCATTGGGTGTAGGCTTTACACTATCATTTATAGGTTCATTTATAGGTTGGAGTTCTTTCCACTCTGACAGTTCTCGATTGACAGCATTTTCAAAATCTGTAGATACTAACAGGACATTAACATTTCCATTTGGTTTTGCAGGAGGGTCAGCTTGAGCATACATGAAACGGCGGTTAAAGTCAGGCTTACCTAAAATCAACTGATGTGTTTTCTGATTCTTGAGTTTTATATCAATCGTTGCTTGAGGCTGATCTAAACTAAATTCTGTAAGCTGGTTAGCTGGGATGGATATTATGCGCTCACTCTTTCCTTCTACGAGCAAATTCATCAAATAGCCTACAATAGCGTTACTTGCTGGTGCGATTTCAGGAGATTTTATCTCCCACTTGTTTTCATCAGACTTGCTACTACGTTCCAAATTTAGGGTCTGATTTTTAGTTTTGACAGTCAAAGACTGCACATCGTCCTCTTTAAAGGAGAAAATTTGCTGCTTGTTCTCCTTGATTTCGTCTGGCTGAGGTGTACCTTTAATTTCATAAAAGTAAACAAAACCACCTAAACCCAACGCTAGCAGTATCAAAATTAAAGTCGTCTTTTGTAGCTTCATAGATAAGTTAAGAAAGAGGAGTTATGAATTATGAATGATAAAAATTTTCATAATTCATAATTTATAATTCATAATTTCTCTACCTTCGTAGCCACCAGAGAATAGCCGCTGTTACTAACCCTATCATGGGTAAAACTAACAGAGACGACAACTCTAAAAGATTAGCTTGTGCTGCTGTTAGGTTGATGCGACGCTCTTTGGCTTCCTTAGGGCTAATCGAAAGGGGTTGCTGATCCTGCTGACTCAACCAAGTGACTGAGTTGAGGAACACATCTCCATTGAGCTGCTTATCAAACAAGCCATTGATAGCGAAATCTGAATTTCCAAATACTACCATCCGTGACTCAGCAGAAGGAGATGAGGGAGTGGCGGGAGATGAGGGAGTGGCGGGAGATGAGGGGGATGAGGGAGATGAGGAAGTGGCGGGAGATGAGGGAGTGGGACTAGCCTTAGTTTGAGTCGTTACCGGTGCTGGGAGTGCAGTGGGTTTGGCGCTGGGAGTGGGGCTAGGTTTACTCTCGGTTTTTGCTGTGGGTGCTGGGAGTGCAGTGGGTTTGGCGCTGGGAGTGGGGCTAGGTTTGCTCTCGGTTTTTGCTGTGGGTGCTGGGAGTGCAGTGGGTTTGGCGCTGGGAGTAGGGCTAGCTGGGGTTTGAGTGGTTGCTGCTGTAGGTGTGGGTGTGGGGTTAGATTTGGTTTCAGATTGGGCTGATGGTTTCCTTGTTAATGCTACGCCCAATGTCAGTGGACCTTTGCGATCGCTTTCGGGATTAAACTGCAAGTTTTCGCTTTGTTGGTCACTTTCTGCCCAGCTATTGGGATAAGGTTTGGTCAGCAACAAGGGAGTCACCTCAATCCCAGCGACTGGGGTTGTGTCAACCGGTCGTGCTAACGGATAAAAAGAAATGCCATTGCCAAAATCTTTGGTGATCGGGTGTTTTCCATATTGAGTCACTAAAGGTGCCGCAGGACCAAGCCCAACGCTTCCAGAGGCATCAACTGCTAAACGATTATCTAACTTGACACCCCACTCAGTAAGCAAACTTTCAACTTTGGGGTCAGTATTTGGATCAATCATTAGCAGTAAATTGCCACCTCGATTCAGGTAGTCCCGCAGTGCTTTTATCTCACTTTCAAATAGCGCTCTTTTGGGACCTGCAACGACGACAACAGCAGCATCTTGAGGAACACTAGGCTTTTCTGCCAGATTCAAGGGAGAGGTGGTGTAATTTTTGTCATTTAATGCCTGAACTGCTTGCGATATTGCATCCTCTGTGCCTGAAAGTTGGTGTTCCCCGTGACCTTGAAGAAAGTAAACTTTAGCTGTCCCTAAGCTGCTGATTTGTTGCAGGCGATTCGTTAACTTCACTTCCGATAAGCGTTCTTGGGGACCGACCACCTGAACCAATTGCCGTCTATCCCCCGATTCCAAGTAAACTTCTCCATAGTCTTTGACGCCAAACTTACGGGCAAGTCCTGGTCTAGCTTGCGGATCTACGTACTCAAAATTAAACTTTGAGCTTTGCCGATGATAATTTTCCAGCAAGTCTCGGTCTACAGGGTCTTGATTGAGGTCAAACACCCATACCTTTGCTGGTACTTGTAAGGAACGCACCAATTCCCGTGACTGGGGAGCAAGAGTAAACAACTTAGTTTCTGTTAAGTCAATTCGCGTATGGTAGCGAGTCCCTAAGAAGTTAATTAATCCTAAAATCGCCAAAACTGCCACAGTCGCAACCAAGGCATTAGTACCAGCTTGGGTGGAACGTTGTCCCCACCAGTGACTCTGCTTGTTTTGCCAGAACAGCCACAACCCAATGATGACAGATCCTAAAATTATCAATCCTAGTGGGATTGCTCCCCAATTATTTGATACCAAACCAGCGGTTAAGCCCGCAGCAACTAGAAACGGACCAAACCAAAACAAAAATTTCCAAGGTGTCTTTTTAGCGATAGTCTTCATTTTATTAGTTATTAGTCATTAGTCATTATATTTATCGCACAAATCTTATTTTTAGCTATTTATAACCGCAGATGCACGCAGATAAACGCAGATAAATCGGGAGCATCCCAATTTTTTCAAAATGCAAAACAAAGTAGCTCTGATTTACACTCTGTGTTCCTTTGCGCAAACCTCTGCGACCCTTTGCGTTTAAAAATAAACTCAAAGATTTGGGATGCTCCCGATAAATCATCTGTGTTCATCTGTATCCATCTGTGGTTTCATTCTCCAAAACATTGAATGAGTGCAAGAGGTCTATTTTTGTCTGCTAATGACTCATAATAAGTGTCTATGAACGTTGGAAGCGGAGTGCATCAATTGATTGAGCAGTGAGAAATATGCCTAAAATGATGTAACTAGCAAATAACATCAAGCTGCTAGTATCGAAAATACCTTGGACTAAGGTATTGTAATGTTTCAGTAACGAGAGATGACTCAAGGCTTCTCCTACAGAACCACCAAGATTTTTGGCAATTAAATCCACGAACAACAGTAATAAAACTAATGCGAATGTGAGGACGGCAGACAAGATTGTACTGTCTGTCAAAGAGGAAATGAACATTCCCAAAGACAAAATTGCTGCTGCTAGTAAGATTAATGCCAAATGCCCTAGTAAGGGAATGGCTGGCGGCATTGGTGGATTTGAGCCACTCAAAGCAACAGCTTCTAATGCCAGCATAGGCATCACCATTGTGATGAAAAATGTCAACACTCCTAATAATTTCCCGACAGCTACCGCCCAGTTTGTGACTGGTGATGTGGCTAAAAGTTCCAAAGTGCCGCGTTTGCGTTCTTCGGCATAAAGTCCCATCGAGAGTATTGGCAGCAAAAACAACAACAACCACCCCAGGCGATCCAAAAATGCCCTAACAAATTCGTAAGGTACATCTATTGGTGGAACTGGCACTCCAAATTGTTGCCCTTGTAAATCTAATGCAGCCACTGTTTGCAAAATGCCTTCTGGTCCCATCAAAATTAGCACGAAGAATAACCCAGATAAAAACCAAAAAACGGCGGCGATCGCATATGCCAAAGGCGATACAAAATAGCTTTGTAACTCTCGGCGATAAATGGCAATAATATTACCCAGTACTACACCCATTTAGGCAGCTTCTCCTTCGTTGGCTTCTGCTGTTTCTGTCTCAGTCTCCAAGTTCTTTTCTTCTGTTGTTAGTTGCAAAAATACATCTTCCAGAGTAGCGCTAACACGCCGCATTTCATGTAAACCAAATCCTCTACGTATCAACGCCGTTGCAATATCTCCTCCCGGTTCAGTTCCTAGTTGCGATATCACCCGCAGGTAAGCCCGGTTTTCCCTAAAGGCGCTATGAGTGTGCATTCCCACCGCAGGAATTGATTCGACCAAACTCACGCCTGGTACATTTTGCAGAACCTGTTTAGCTAGAGCAGCTTCTCCCTCAATTTCTATTTCATATCCTGAACCTTTTGTCAACTGAGTCATGAGATTTTCAGGGGTATCTGTCGCTACGACTCTGCCACGATTGATGATTGCCACACGGCTACAGGTCATGCTCACTTCTGGCAAAATGTGGGTGGAAAGAATGATTGTGTGGCTCCCAGCAAGGCTTTTAATTAAATTGCGTACCTCGATGATTTGCCGGGGGTCAAGTCCGACTGTGGGTTCATCCAAAATGATGGCTGGTGGATCGTGGACGATCGCCTGAGCTATCCCAACTCTCTGGCGATATCCTTTAGAAAGTTTGCGAATAATCACGTGGCGCTTGTCTTGTAAATTACAGCGTTCTATAGCTGCTGCTACCTTGCTCGTGCGATCGCCTGCTCTTACTCCCTTAATCCGCGCCACAAAATACAAAAATCCCTCCACCGTCATCTCTGGATACAACGGCGGTGTCTCTGGTAAATAACCAATGCGTTGGCGCACCAACAGAGAATTTTCATGGACGTCAAAGCCCGCAATCCGAGCCGTACCACTGCTTGCTGGTAAATAACCAGCTAAAATCCGCATGGTTGTCGTTTTGCCAGCACCATTCGGTCCCAAGAACCCCAAAATCTCTCCTGGTTCTACGTTGAACGTGACATCAGAAATTGCTTGGGTAGAGCCGTATATTTTACTTAGATGCTCAACTGAAATCATTCACTTTATTTGAATGGCAAATCATAATGTATCAAACCATGATAAATCACCAAAACAGTCCTGAGTGTTCACAGGTGCAGCAACTACTGCGTCCTACGGAGTGCTGAGTGTGCTATTGTTTGTTTTTCCTTCTCCTACAGACTCGAATATGAGGAAAATGGTTAGAAGCAAGCTTTTTTCCGTGTTCAACACCCCGCAATAGTTCTGAGTACTTAGACCAATTAGCGTTCATAATTATTGTCATTATTTAAAACTTGTCTATTAACATCTAAATGGTTAACTCTACCCTCGTTGCCACACCTACTCTTTACGTCAACCCTACTATTGGGAATGATGCCAATACTGGGACATGGTTAAACCCGTACAAAACTCTCAGCCGTGCCCTCAACGGAACTACAACACCTAAAATTATTCAGCTCGCACCTGGAACTTACACGAATGATAGTGGAGAGGTTTTTCCACTGGTCATTGCAGCGAGCGTGATCGTAGTAGGTCAGGAAGCAACCAAAGGTCAAGGTATTGTAATTTCCGGAAGTGGGGAGTATAAAAGCGAAAGTTTTGGTGTACAAAATATTACACTACTATTACTAGATGATGCTCAACTGTTGGGCGTCACTGTCATAAATCCTATGGAAAAAGGTACTGGTGTCTGGATTGAATCAACAGCAGAGCAGTTTGAGGAGCCAGCCTCACCAACTTTAGCAAACAACACGTTTATCAAATGCGGTCGGGAGGGAGTGTTTGTCAGCGGTAGTGCCAAACCACTGATTCAGGACAACGTGTTTGTCCAAAACGGTCTCGGTGGGTTAATTATGGCACGTAATAGCAAAGGGCAAGTACTGCGGAATGTTTTGCAAAAAAATGTTTTGGGAATAGGTATTAGTGACTTTGCTGCCCCTTTGGTTGCAAATAACACGGTATCAGAAAATAGACACGCGATCGCCCTCTCACGAACTGCCCGACCTGTACTACGAAATAATCTGATCGAAAACAATATTCAAAACGGGCTATTAGTCAATCCTAACGCCGCTCCTGATCTCGGCAGCACTCAAGATCCTGCTGGTAACATTTTTCAGAATAACGGGCAGTTTGATGTTCAAAATAGGACTTCTATTGAGTTGATTTGCGTAGGGAATCAGTTGAATTCTGCCCAAATAAAGGGGTTAGTAAAATTGTTTACTGCAACAAAGGATACTGTACAATCAGTAGCAGTGAATACGATTTCTGATAGCACTTTTGCAGAACACTGGGCAGAACCATTTATCCAGGCATTAATCAGCATGGGTTTAACTCACGGTTTTGCTGATGATACTTTTGAGCCAGACAAACCGATAACTCGCGCCCAATACGCGGCTTTGGTTGCAGCTTGCTTTAACCCGATTCCCAAATACCCCGCACCTGATTTTACGGACGTACCAAAGGATTTTTGGGCTTATGATGCGATTCAAATCGCGGCGCGGGGTGGGTTTGTTGGGGGATTTAGCGATCGCACCTTCCGCCCTGGGCAAAATGTCCTGCGATTACAGATCATCGTCTCTCTGGTGAATGGACTGGCGCTCAAACCAGCTGATAATAATACTTTAGTGAGCTACAGCGATCGCAACACGATCCCCGAGTATGCCCGCACCGTAGTCGCCACCGCCACCCAAAACAAAATTATCGTGAATTATCCAGATCCTAAACAACTCCAGCCCAATCGACAGGCGACACAAGGAGAAGCAGCTGCTATGGTTTATCAAGCATTAGTGGCGATCGGGCGAATCTCCCAGACAGATTCCGCGCTTGCGCCCAATATGAATTCGCCCTATATCGTTTCCTCTTCTACTGCGTGAAAAGTAAAATGAAAGGCACTTCGCTTATATACTTAGAAACACTTGGCAAACAAAACTGTAGCTAAAAACACGATAGGCTGTATGGGATGGGAGCAGGATTTACGCCTATTGCCAGAAGCTGAGAGCCAGACATTCACACCAGCCTTGGACACCTCTGCCGACTTGGCAATAACCCTACTAATTCACTATAGTTTCGACCTCAGTGGCTATAGCGCCAGTGAGCTAGTTGACCTTTGGCAAAAGCAATATCCAGGAAATTGGCTACACTTGGCAGTGATTGAGGCACTGTATCAAGGTCGCTACAAAGCGATTTCGGTGCAACAAATTCTAACATGTTGGCAGCGGCGGGGACAGGCGATTTTTCATTTCAACATGGAATTTGAACGCCTGATTTGCAGCAAATTTCCACAGAACCTTACCTCAGTTCCCGCACTCCCCCCAGATCCTATGGAGACACGGGGACAAGGAGGACAAATCAATTCAAAATCCAAAATCGCGAAGCGTCCTGAGCGAAGCGAAGGATCTAATTCAAGCATTAGAGTCTCTTCCTCATCTCCCCCATCTCTCCCATCTCCCCCATCTCCCCCATCTCCCCCATCTCCCCCATCTCCCCTCCCTCACACCCGACACCCCACATCCCACCTGCAAACCAAGAAAACGATGACCTTCTCCCAGTCGCTACCAACAATCCACCCATTGGGCAGTTTACCCCGGAAACAAGCGCAGGATCAGAGTTATTTACATCAAAGCTCAAAGCAATTTCTAATGAAAAGCGACTCCCTTCCGGCAAACTGCTTCCTGGACGTCTAGGCACTTCCGTTTCAGAAGAAATAGGAAATGACAATAGCTATTGGTAAAGTATCACTTAAGTCTTTCGGTCAAAGGACAAGGTGTGGAGGCTAGGAGATAATTGAAATTCCAGAAAACTGACCTACATCCCACACTCGATTTCAGATCAGGTCACTGCATTGATTTTCTAGAAAACATGATTATTGTACCAGATACAATTTATGTTTAATTATGTTTAAAATTTATGAACCGTCCACCTATTCTCCAACCTGGTACTAACTATACGTTTAGCAAATATTTTGAATTACCTTATGCGCCAGCAGACCGCAGAATTTGATTGTACTTATGAGCGTAAGCGATTAGATTTCCCAAGGTATCAGGGAAGTCTTAAAACAGTGAACAGTGAACAGTGAACAGTGAACAGTGACGCCTGCTATGGTGGGGGATTTAAACCCGCCACCAACGCTTTCGGTCCAATTGGTGTGGTGTTTCCCCCGGAGGATGAAACTGATAACTGATAACTGATAACTGGTAACTGTTAAATGTCTAGATTTTTTAAGCCACTATTTATAAAAAAATTTAACCTATGTTAACCCAATAAACGAAACAGCAAAACGAGAGACACTAATTGCTCCTACACTCTTAGAAATTTGTGCGGAAACGCAAACTCAATTGAATGTTGATGTTACCGGAATTTCAGGCGATGGACGGGTTGCTGAAGGCGCGATTCTTGGGATGCTCTCTACAGAACTGCAAACAGAAACACTTTAAACTGCAAATAAGAGGGTTCTCAAAGTCACTGAGTAATAATGTTTAGTGTGAACCATTCCCTACGGCAAAGCTTTTATTCGTCTGCATATGTTAACTAGAGTTTCGCTTATAGGAATATATAGGAGAATTCTCTTAACTGCAGCAAGATTGTTTCAGAAACCACTGCTGGCATGAGTATAAATAACCGAAAACGCTCTATCACTGAAGGGAACCGCGCATTAGAATTATTTACCAACCGTGAAGGATTAGTCCGCATCTTTGCGGCATATATCAATGATGACCCATCTCCAGAAAAAATCTTGTTTTTTCACGGTGATGGTGGAAATGGAAAATCACTTTTATTGAAATTTTTATTAACAAAATGTTGCAAGCGTTTCCGGTCGGATATTTGGCAGGAAGAACTCAAACCCAAAACTGATGTTGAGGTAGCAGAATACATTACTCAAAAAGCTGACCATTGGGACTTTATTAAAGTGCCAGCGGTATTACACGACTTTGGGTTAAGACTACCTGGTGAGGAGCAACCCCAAGACCCCTTTTATGGGTTACTGATGCTGCGCCGTAATATCTCCTCTAAAGCTCAAGAATTGGGTGACTGTTTGCGCTTTCCCTTATATGACTTTGCTTGTGTTTGGTATTTGAAACAAAAAGGTAAGCTTTCAGCAGAAAAGCTCAAAGAACTGTTTCCTCAAGAAGAAATCGACTTTTTAGTTGAAATTGCTAATGCTTTGAGTGACACCTCTTGGGGTGCTATTGGTAAAGCAGTCTTAGGTCTTTTTTCTAAACATTTGGGTGAAAAATTTCTCTTGTTCTTACAACAGCGAGGACTGAAGCAGGAAGATGTCCAAGCGATTCAAGAGATGGATGTAGACAGGGAGTTAATTTTTGAATTGCCACAACTGCTGGCACAAGATTTAAATGCGGCGGTATCCCAACCAAATGCACCAGAAAGAATAGTCCTGGTTTTTGATACTCATGAGGCATTTTGGGGTGTAGAGGAACGAGGTGTTCTTCAAGGTGAGCGCTATTTTGCTGAAGATGAATGGTTACGCCATTTTCTTACAGAGTTGGAACTCTCATCTGGCATAGTAACAGTCGTTGCCGGAAGAGAATTACCGAAATGGGATAAATCTCATAAATTTCCCATTCCTCAAGATTGCCTTGATGCTCACTCTGTTTATCATCTTTCACCGACTGACGCTAATAAGTATTTAGAATTAGCAGAAATTGAGGATGCAACTCAAAAACAAAGTATTATTAACTACTCGCTGGATGCTTCAGGTCAGGTACATCCCTTTTTACTGGGTTTGTGTGCCGATGTCGTTCTGCTTTCTGCACCATCTCAAGTGCTTCCTACGTTTGATTTAACAACCAGCTTTGAGGAGAAAGCGTCTCAACTCATTAACCGCTTGCTCAGTTACGGAGATCGAAAAATTGCTTATGCCGTTCACGCCTTGAGTGCTTGTCGGGCATTCAATTTTTCAATTTATGAATACTTGGGTGAGAAATTACGCTTTGACACTGTCAAGCCCGCTTTCGATATTCTTACAGAGTTCTCCTTTGTATGGGAGGCGCAGCAACGGGGTGAGAATTGGTATCGCATCCATGATTTGGTTCGACGCTTAGATTACGAATCAAATCAGGAAGAAATAAAAACAATTCATCAGCAGGCACATACAGAGTTAGAAACGTACTACCGCCAGCTTGGAGAAGTGGCAGAAGCGATTTATCATGCTAATCGCTTAGATTGGCAACGGGGTGTGGATGAGTGGGTAGAAAAGTTTGAGGAAGCTTTAGAGCAGAGTCGCTATGAGCAATGCCGCAGTTTATTAGAAGTTAGAAACGAGTTAATAATTCAAAGCAATTTTCAGGTCGGAAGAGTTTCAGGTGCTGAAGGTGATTACTTTGTCACATTGTCTCTATATCAGGAAGCAGAACAGGAATATTTGGAAGCGATCGCTGCTTACGATCTACAACTGCGCCTGACTCCCGATGATACTGTAACTCACAACAACAAGGGGAATGCGCTACAAAGTTTGGCATCCCTACAGTCGAGCTTATCGCAGCACACACAAGCACTCACTAGGTACGAGCAAGCGATTGCATCCTACGATACTGCTCTGACACTTGCTCCCAATTACGTGTATGCTCACAACAACAAGGGGCTTGCGCTAGAAAGTTTGGCAGACCTACACTCGAGCTTATCGCAGCACACACAAGCACTCTCTACATACGAGCAAGCTATTGCATCCTACGATACTGCTCTGACACTTGCTCCCAATTACGTGTATGCTCACAACAACAAGGGGAATGCGCTACAAAGATTGGCAGACCTACAGTCGAGCTTATCGCAGCACACACAAGCACTCTCTAGGTACGAGCAAGCGATTGCATCTTACGATACCGCTCTGACACTTGCTCCCAATTACGTCAATGCTCACATGAACAAGGGGATTGCGCTAGAAAGTTTGGCAGACCTACACTCGAGCTTATCGCAGCACACACAAGCACTCTCTAGGTACGAGCAAGCTATTGCATCCTACGATACTGCTCTGACACTTGCTCCGAATGACGTCAAAGCTCACAACAACAAGGGGATTGCGCTAGAAAGTTTGGCAGACCTACACTCGAGCTTATCGCAGCACACACAAGCACTCTCTAGGTACGAGCAAGCTATTGCATCCTACGATACTGCTCTGACACTTGCTCCCAATTACGTCAAAGCTCACAACAACAAGGGGGTTGCGCTACAAAGTTTGGCAGACCTACAGTCGAGCTTATCGCAGCACACACAAGCACTCACTAGGTACGAGCAAGCTATTGCATCCTACGATACTGCTCTGACACTTGCTCCCAATGACGTGTATGCTCACTACAACAAGGGGCTTGCGCTAGAAAGTTTGGCAGACCTACACTCGAGCTTATCGCAGCACACACAAGCACTCTCTACGTACGAGCAAGCTATTGCATCCTACGATACTGCTCTGACACTTGCTCCCAATGACGTGTATGCTCACAACAACAAGGGGCTTGCGTTACGGAACTTGGGTAACTTACTTAAAGACTTATCTTATGATGATCAAGCCCTCCAGTGTTACCAAGCAGCATTGGTGTCATTTAACCGGGCATTAGATATCGCCCCAAATAATGACAATATTCGGGATTTGAAAGAGCAGATGCAAGAACTGCTTTCAAGCTGATCCAAAATCATTTTAGGAGGGGCTTGTATCCGTTCGGCTGAGCTCACGGCGAAGCCTTGTCTTTTTCGGTAACTACTGGCGAAGATTGGCGTTTTGGAATATAGCGGTTCTGGTGTTGAGTGCAATACATCAAGAAATAAGAACCACAGATGGACACAGATGGACACAGATAAATCTGTACTTCATCCAAACGAGAAGTGCTATATTTCATCGTCAAGAAAAACGAATTTCCCAAGATCTAAAACTTTATCGTGTTCTCGAAGAATTAGAGGAGTAATATCATGTCCGGTTGATTACTTATCATTCCTGAAGAACCCCCTTTCCCCCTATCCCCAGAGGGGACCCCTAGCCCCCGTAAAGCTACGCTTCACGTCCCCTCCCCGCTTGCGGGGAGGGGATAAAGGGGTGGGGTGCAGTCAACGTGGGAATCATAACTAATTAGCCGAACATGATATTACTGCGTCTTCTTGTAGGTATTATCATAAGAGCACCCTCACGACTCAGCAATTGAGATGCTCACCCATGTGGGACTTGGTACAGGGTACTGGGGATTAGGGGAAGCCTCAATCAGAGATTTAAAATTTCTAGATTAAGATAATCTCTTCCCAGTACCCAGTCCCCTATACCCCAATACAGTTCAGATAAGACCAGAACCCTTATCAAGAACACAATGTAGAGACGCGCCATGGCGCGTCTCTACACACATGATTTTTTACACATCAACCTTAACTGAACCGTATTGCCCTATACCCAATCCCTTTTAATTTACTGGCTCAACCACAGCTTTTAAACCGTTGTTATTAAGTATTTTTATGACGTTATCAGCGTTATAGCGAGTGCTGAAGACACCGACTTGCATCACTCCTTTACCACGCCAGACAGTGCGAAAAGCGCCAGGGGCAAGAAATTTAACTAAGTCTTGCTCCTTTTCATTTTGAACTTCAACTACGACTCGGTAACGTAAATTGATTTGACTTTCCCCAGCAGGCGATAAAGATGGATTCGAGACATACGCAGTCGTCGAAGAACTTTGAGCGACTGGTTGTTTTCGCATATTGCCAGTATTGCCCAAAGGGATATTGGAATTGGGAACGGGCAAAAGAGCTGCATTACCGACGGGTGCAGCTTCTAGTGTTGGCAATGACGACTGTCCTTGATACGCTCTTTGTACGGGTACTGGTGCGACTTGGTCATAGGAAGTTGCATTTTGTTGTCGGACTTGACGCCCAGATACCGAGAGGGGAGGACGCGGAGCCATTTGTTCTAAATTCATTGCCTCTGGGGGTTCCTGTGTTCTCGCGTCAACGGTGTTAGCTGCCGCTTGGGGTGCAGTGAATTCTACGGTATTAGAAGAAATACGTACGTAATTCGCTTGCTGTGATGTATTGGATGTATTTGCTGGTGATGGAATTGACCTTGCAGTTGGGGCAACTTGCCGGCTCCTTGTCAAGCTATTAGGAGTTGGCAAGCCAGAATTGGGAGGAGATTGTTTTTGATTGACAGCAGTTGCTCTCAGGGGTGAATTGATCGGCAATAATGGCTGCAATTGATTGTTCAATCGTCCAGAAGCGTTGCTGGAAGACGCGCTTACGGGGAGACGCCCTGACGCTGTTGACGCGCTTAGATTTGCTAAAGAATTCCCACGTTCTTGTATCCTCGGGTTCTCTGCGCTGAGTCCCCCCATTCCCGCGTCGGCTACTGCTGTTGTCCCAGCTAAATCCACCTTGCCATTGATGCGGTTGTTGGCAAGAGTGTTGCCAAAAGCAGGAAAGATTTGCTTGGCGGCGCTGGCGTTAATGTCGTAACGAGCATTGTTGCGAAACTGATTACCGCCTGGTTCAGAGGCAATGCCTAAATTTGGCATCGCTTGAGAAATAGCTACTAAGCCATCTTCTTTGCTGCCTTGAATGAGATTCTTCCGTAGTATTGGGCGAGCATTGGCTTGTACCACAATGCCACTTCTGTTGTATTGAACAGAATTGCCAACCACTATCGGCTGAGCATTTTGAGTAATATTAATGCCAAAGCCCGTTTGTTGAAACACGTTTTCCCGCACTTCCGGTCGAGAATTCCCGGAAATTGTGATTCCATTCGCCCCATTTTGATAAAAGAAATTACTGCGAATGGTGGGCGCACTGTTGCCAGTCACAGCTATTCCATCTTGGGTACTGCCAATAAAGGTATTTTCCACAATGACTGGATTGCTGTATTCAATCCATAAACCGTAACCACGAGGGTTGGGATTAGTTACCGTTACGCCAGTCAACTTCGCTTGGTTTGCGCCTACAATAGTGACGTTTTGACCGCCAAAGGTGCGACTGAGGTAAGCACCTCCTCCTTGGATCACAATACCACGTCCTTTAGTGCGAGAGTCCCCTTGAATGGAAACATTCGGTTTGAGTATCAAAGGAAAACTCTCTCCAGTTGCGTCCGTGTAAGTGCCGCTTGAAAGCATAATGACTGTGTTGGGACCAGCGACTTGTAGCGCCTGGGTGATGGTTTTAAAAGGAGTGCCTTCACCACCATTGCCTACCTTGTCATCCCCGGCACTTGGGTTGACAAAAAGCACGTTAACCTGAGACATTGTTTTGGCACCGATCTGCCCTCTATCTGTTGTTGCGGGCATTTGAGCAATGGCGGCATCAAAGCTTGCCCCAAGCATTGCCATGTATGCCACTCCCATACCAGTGGTGAAACACAAAACGAAAAAACGAAACACTGATAATATTGCTACACTGAGGAATGAATATGGTTTGTGACCTTTGGCAATTAGCTTTACTGGTAAATCGTTTGCCCAATAAGACTTAGGAAAAACGTCGTGGTGAATCACTTTGACTACACTCCTTCAACCAAAAAACTTTTTATACTTTTGTAGACGTAAGTATGTGGATAAGGTTACTCAGATATTGACCTGTTCGCTCTTTTTGATACAAAGTTAAGTTAGTTAAGAATCAATAGAGATGCGAAGAACAGTGTCAATATGAAACAGGCTGGCTGTTACGATGAAAGCAATAATGGGGTTGTTGTAATGGTCGAGCCATACAGCCAAACAGAGCAAATCCAGCAAGTTGTTTACCGCATTTTAGATGCAAATTTAGACCGCGCTCGTGAGGGCTTGCGAATCATTGAGGAATGGTGTCGCTTTGGGTTGAACAACGCCCAGTTAGCTGCCCAATGCAAAAAAGAGCGACAAGAGATAGCTCGTTGGCATACCACACAATTGCGGGCGGCGCGGGATACTCCGGGCGATCCTGGGACTGAGTTAACCCATCCTCAGGAAGAACAACGTACGAACATCAAATCGTTGTTGCAAGCTAACTTCTGCCGAGTGCAAGAAGCTTTGCGGGTGCTGGAAGAATACAGCAAGCTTTACAACCCAAACATGGGGAAAGCTTTTAAGCAGATGCGTTATCGCATTTATACCCTGGAAAGTCATCTGATGGGCAATCATCGGCAGCAACTGCTATCGCGATCGCGCCTGTATTTTGTCACCTCCCCAAATGAAAGGTTGGTGGAAATTGTCGAAGCAGCCCTGAAAGGAGGATTAACGCTGGTACAATATCGCGACAAAATAGCCGATGATACTGTGCGTCTAGAACAAGCTAAAAAATTGCGGCAATTATGCCACGCCTACGGCGCTATTTTTATTATCAATGATCGGGTGGATGTCGCTCTAGCGGTAGATGCTGATGGAGTGCATTTGGGACAACAAGATTTGCCCATTTCTATTGCCCGACAATTACTTGGTCCTCACCGTTTGATTGGTCGCTCTACCACAAACTCGCAAGAAATGCAAGCAGCGATCGCTGAAGGTGCGGATTATGTTGGTGTCGGACCTGTTTATCAAACTCCTACAAAAGAAGGAAAAGCAGCAGCTGGCTTAGAATACGTTAGCTATGCGGCTAAAAATTGTTCCATACCTTGGTTTGCTATTGGGGGAATCGATCCAAATAACATTAATGACGTGATCAACGCCGGAGCAAACCGTGTGGCGGTGGTGCGTAGTCTCATGCAAGCCGATCAACCTACCCTGGTGACACAATTTTTCCTCTCACAGCTAATAAGTCGCATGAAACCAGAATCTGGTATGTCTTATGTCTGATAAGATTACACTTGTTATCAATGGGGAAACTCGTTCCTGCTTACCCCAAACACTACCCGACTTACTCCAACAATTGGGTTTCAATCCCCGCTTGGTGGCAGTAGAGTATAACGGCGAAATTTTACACCGTCAGTTTTGGTCCCAAACAAAAGTACAGCAGGGCGATCGCTTGGAAATAGTCACCATTGTTGGTGGTGGCTAAGTCAATAAACATGAGTAGCCATCAGGAATGTAAATTGAGCGGTGTAAGGTTTTGCGTTTAGCGAATTGTTTTCCTTTACGACCGAGTTGTTCGCGCAGCTTTTGGTCTTGACACAACCGCTTGAAAGCATGAAAAACCTCATAGCCAGAATTGGGATTCACGAGTATGCCATTTTCTTCATGGTGAACTGTATCTACTACACTCCCCAAGCGAGATGCAATCACAGGTTTTCCAAAATAACCCGCTTCTAAACAAACGATTCCAAAACCTCCAATCGAGGCTTTTTTGTTTCCCAAACTCAGCATTGCAAGTATGTCACATGCTGCATAGTATCCGGCTAATTCCCCCTCAGGTACATACCCAGCAAAATGAACCCGTCTCTGTACCCGCAAGCGATTGGCTAGATTTCTCAGCGTAGACTCATCAGGACCTTGCCCACAAAGTATATAGTGAACATCCATCCCCAGAGTCAAGAGGAGTGTTAAATTCTCAATCACGCGATCAAAACCTTTACGCTTGACGAGTCGTCCGACTGAGAGAATAACCACTGCTGTTTCTGGAATGTTATATCCACTCCGCACCCGGACACGTAAATCATCCAAATCATCTTGATGAGCCGAAACACCAAATTTTTCTACTCTAACAGCAGGGTTAATCACATGGGTGGGCGTCTCAACTTGGAAATGGGTAATCAGCTCATCCCGAGTCAAGGAACTGTTACAAACAATTCCTTCGGCTCGTCTGAGGGTGAATTCAAACAGAGAACGCAATACGGGGTTGCGTGACGCCTCAAAAATATCCTTCCCGTGCAGGTAAATAAAAAAGCGAATCGGTAGAAGATAACTTAATACCAAAACAGAAAGAAAATGGTAGCCGTGACCCCATTCAATATACTGATAGCGATAGCGAAAATACAGTTTGATTGCGAGCAGACATGACCAAACCGTATTCAGGAAAGCTTGCAGCATACTTCCCAAAAAACTACCACGCCAGAATTGAGAAATGGGCCAGCGGTATACCGGAAACTTTTGCCCTCTGTCAAATACTTTATCTCCCGAGCAACTAGCCGCTAAAACTATGACTCGCTCTGGGTCTTGCAAGCAGCGATTATAGATATATTCTTCAATTCCACCCTCTTTTGGTTGGAAGCTACGAGATATAACTAGGATGTCCGGATATGACGCAGTTTTGTCTCGGATTGTTGCTCTTATACGTGAAATATTTTCCATCAGACATTTTGATAACTAAACGTCAAAACAGCATAAAAAACCTAGATAAAGTTTTGTGACCTTTGTCATTTCTACTTCCAAATCAATTGAAGGAATCAAAACAATTTTGTTCCAGGTTTTAGGAGCTAATAAATACTTAATATCCTTCACCACAAATTTTAACAAACATGAGCAATTCGTCATTATTCGTTGAATTGACATCACTTTGAATGATGAATTATTAATTATTTTTTTTTACTTTCCTCAATTATGTAACAGCTAAGATGCTTATTTCTTTAGGAAAAAATTCAATTTTTAATGTTTCAATTTCGTTTTTCAAAGCACCCGAAATTTCTCAACTTAACACCCTGATTCTTGAAAAATGAAGCTATCAAAAGTAGATGAACAAAAGCTGATGAACAAAAGATGAAGTTTAAAGGATGTATATACTTACCAGCATAACTTAAGTGCAGGCTATGAGCAAAAAAATTATACTTCATACTTCATACTTCAAATGACTCCTGTTGAGATTTTTAAGGGCTGCTGTTAGTTAGGATATCTTCATACCACTCAAAATATTATGCCAAAATGCCAAAATGCTATCTTTCTTAATTATCTTTTTTGAAAAAATCTTTAAATTAACTTTTTTCTGTAAAAGATATAAATTTTGTTAAAATATATACAGATTTTTAAACAATATTTTTTTACATATTAAAAAATGAAAAAATAAGTAAAAAAAAGGACTAATAAACAAAAAAAATGTATAATATAAAACCATAAAAGTGGGTTGTTCTGCGGTGTATACTTATAGACACAGGAAATAGACACAGGAATTTGGCAAAACAATTGCGGAAAGTGGCGATCGCGAATTGAAAATTTGATTAATATTTTAAATATTCAATTGCTCATGAGGTACGGTTATCTACTCCAGAAATCCCCCCAAAGCCTGCTGCGTGTCCTACATCAGAGACGATACATTTGAAATGTAGCCTGTTAAAGAGCTACTGCCAATCAACCACTCTGTGGGGCTATGGGCTGGCGTTATTGACCAAGCACAACACTCATTCGTGCATTGGGAGATAAAGATAACCAATACTGTTTTTCAACCGACTGTGTCATGGGTAAAAAATTACAACAAGCTATCAAACCCCTCTTAAAATCCCTGTTCCTCGTATGCCTTGTTTTTACATTGGCATTTGGTCATAGTGATGGGGCTCTAGCCGCCAGTGGGGGTAGAATTGGCGGTGGTTCCTTCAGAGTTCCCTCAAGCCGTCCTTACTCGTCTCCTCGCACCTATGCACCTCCCGGTGGAGGTTACGGTGGAGGATACTACGCTCCTCCTTATGGCGGTGGTTTTGGATTTCCCTTCCTGCTTCCTTTTTGGGGAATTGGGGGAGGATTCGGCGGTTTACTGGGCATTTTAGTTTTTATTGCGATCGCCAATTTCCTGTTGCAAACCTTCCGTCGCGTCGCTTCTGGTGACGTTTCTGGTGACAGTGAAGTGGGCTACAGCAGCAACCCTAATGTTTCCGTAACTCGTTTGCAAGTGGGCTTGTTAGCCAGCGCCCGTGATTTGCAAACCGAACTCAACCGCATTGCTGAAACTGCTGATACCAACTCACCAGAAGGTAGAGCAGAAATCCTGCAAGAAGCAAGCCTCGCTTTGCTACGCCATCCTGAATACTGGGTGTACGCAGGTGGTGGTACCCAACAAGCGCGTTTAAATGCAGCTGAAACTCAATTCAACCGTTTGTCACTTGCAGAACGCAGCAAATTTAGTGAAGAAACTCTTTCTAATGTAAACAACCAGCTCAAAGCAGCGACTCCCAAAGATGCTTTACCTGCTGCTGGTGGTGAACTCGACAACCCAACCCGTCTGATTACTGAAGGACCTGGCGAATACATTATCGTCACATTACTAGCTGCGACCTTAGGTAAATACCAGCTACCAGAAGTTAACAGCGCTGACGACTTGCGTCAAGCTTTACGTCAATTTGGTAGCATCCCTGGTGAGCAACTGCTTGCTATGGAAGTTCTTTGGACTCCCCAAGCTTCTGGCGATACCCTCACCTCTGATGATGTGTTAGCAGAGTATCCCGATCTGAAATTGGTCTAAAGGCGTTGCACTGTAAAAGGATAACTCGTGTGGGGTGGGCTGGAAAGCCTGCCCCTATTTTCTTGTTCATGAACAGAGGTTTTGAAAAACCTCTTTTTTCCTTGAATGGAGAACTGCTATCAATTTCCCTAAAAATTGATGTTTTTCGACTCCTTAGCTTCAGTAAAATGTTCCAAGTGAAGTGTTAGGCTGCTAACGCTAAGAACTCACGTATGTACTGGTTAACTAACTGTGGCTTCTCCTCATGAACCCAGTGACCACAACCTGGCACGTAGCGAACTGTCAAGTTTTCTACATAGTTTTCTGTACCAGCAACCAACTCTTTACCCAAAGCTGCATCTTCCTCGCCCCAGATCATCAAAGTTGGCACTTTCAAAACTCCCCAACCTCGATTAACTAACCAGGACTGAAAAAAGTTGCGATACCAATTCACCATTGCAGTCAATGCTCCTGGTTTGGCTGCAGCCTCTTTGTAAATTTGAAGATCTGTAGCAGAAAACACATCTTTATCAACTACGAAATTTGTGAAACCACCTTTGAGGAATTGATAATCTGAGCGACGAAACAAGGCTTCTGGTAGCCAGGGGAGTTGAAACAGAAAAAAGTACCAACTTCGGAGTAACTGTTGCGGGGTTCGCAAGGCAGAAATGATCTTCGCCAGATGAGGAGCATTCATTACAATGAGCTGCTCTACCATTTCAGGATGAGTATAGGCAAATTCCCAAGCAACTGCTCCGCCACGATTATGCCCAACTAGGACACAACTTTCATATCCGAGTCCTTCAATAACTGCTTTCACATCTGAGATCGCATCTTCGACTCTGTAAGCATTTTTGTTTTTGGGTTTGTCGCTATCGTTATGCCCGCGCAGATCAACCGCCACAACCTTGTAGTTTTCAGAAAACTCAGGGATTTGATGCCGCCACGAGTACCAGAATGCAGGGAACCCATGTAGCATTAGCATTAGTTTGCCTTCTCCCTGGATGACGTAATGAATTTTGACCCCGTTGTTATCAATGAAGTTGTGTTGCCTGTTTCCCTGATATTCCATATGCGAGAACTTTGCAGCAAGTAACAATCTTTCCAAAGTCTATCAGGCAGTACTGATTGAACAGTGAACATCTGATCGACATCTGCCATTTGCTGGGTGAGATTTCAAACAGACCAACTCGCTACAACTCGAAAGCCGCATATCCTGAGTCCGCCATCAGGTTCATTCCAGCTACGACTGGCGCTACGACAAAGCACAGAACTGAAACTCCAGGAACCACCGCGAAGCACCCGACGATTATTGTCGCCGCCAACTTCCCAAACTGATCCATCTGTGGGTGCGCCATCGTAATTTTTGTGCCAAGAGTCAGCACACCACTCCCAGACTAACCCATGCATATCATACAAGCCAAAGGCGTTTGCCACCTGAAAACTACCTACAGGTGTTGTTTCTTTTCGGTATTTAGCTTTTTGTTCGTAACTGTGAGTCTCACTTTCACCACAGTTTGCTAATTCAGCGGTAACTGTTTCGCCAAAGTGGAAGGGTGTCGTCGTTCCAGCACGACAAGCATACTCCCATTCAGCTTCACTGGGTAAGCGATAGTGTCGTCCAGTTTTTGCAAACAGCCTTGCACAAAATTCTACCGCTTCGTGCCAAGAAACATTTTCAACTGGTCGATTTGCACCTTTGAATTTGGATGGATAAGGGTTTAAAGATTGTTTGACTTTGGGTAAAGCTGCTACCGCTTTCCATTGTGCTTGAGTCACGGGAAACTTTCCCGCAAAAAAAGGTTTGATAGTCACTTCGTGTTGTGGACGTTCGTCACCATCCCCTTCATCATCTGTTGAACCCATCATAAAAGTACCGCCAGGAATCGCTACCATTTCCAGCGTGACTTCATTACCTAAATTTTCTGCATAAAACTTTGTACTATGACTGTTACGGCTAATTTCATTACCTTGTCCGTCTACTGTTACTAGCTCAAATTCAAAAGTCTCTAAGGAGAATTCTGAGAAGGCTTCTAATTCAGGAATTAGCGTTGTCACTTTCTGTTGTTGAGGCGGTGATTCCGGTTCGGAAATCGCCAAAATAGGTTGTGCAAAAAATTTTGTTGCATTCAAATCTTGCAAAACTTCTATTGCTGATTGATACCTTTCTTTTGCCAAATGTTTCAGCAACTTATCCAGAATTTGCCCTAGGTCATCGCTGATAGTAACCCCTTTTTGCTGTAAATGTTCTCGCCACGACCATTTACCGTTCATAGGATCGTAAAGACTATCATGAATTTGTCCATGAGGATCTTGTAGAGGCAAACAGTGCGTGAGAAGACGCACACAAGTGACTCCTAAGGCGTACAAATCACTCGCCTGACAAGCAAATCCAGCCATTTGCTCGCTAGGTGCATAACCAATTGTATATAGCACCGTAGCTTGTCTTGATAAACTGGTTTGCGTCACTTGCTTGGCACCACCAAAGTCAATCAAAACGAGTTTGCGATCGCTTTGGCGGCGGATAATGTTTTCTGGTTTAATATCTCGATGAATAACGTTACGCTCGTGAATAAATTGGAGAACCGGTAACAAATCAGCTAAAATTTCTCGAATTTGCTCTTCACCAAAGGCTTGTTGCTGAAGTTCTTGTAACAGAGTTTGCCCTTGAATAAACTCTTGTACCAAATAGAGGCTAGAACCTTGTTCAAAGTAAGCAAGTAATCTGGGAATTTGCCAGTGATTTTCTCCCAGTTCATAAAGTCGCTTCGCTTCTTCCTTAAACAATTCTGCTGCTTTCGTACGTTCTGAAGTTCCCTGAACTTGTGGGAAGAATTGCTTGATGACGCAAGGAGCATCTAGTCTATCAACGTCTTGAGCTGCATATGTTCTGCTAAACCCGCCTTCGCCTAATAATCTCAATACACGATAGCGGCTCCTCAGGAGTTTACCAAAGTTGCTTTGTCCACAACTCGTACAAAATATATTGCTGTCAGCGCTGAAGGGATTGGAGCAACTGGGATTTTGACAAATTTGCATAGTGAGCCATGTATCGCATCTTGTCCAAAGTTGGCTCTAAACATGAGCTATTTTTATACATATTTTTTATACATATATGTATATCTACAAATAAATTCTTATCTATCTGCTTGCAGTCGTTGCATAGGCAAAAACAGATGAAAAAAATTTTGTGTTTCCGTTTACGTGGCGTTAGAAGTGTGTAAAGAAGTTTCTAAATATGAGTAAGTATGAGCGGTATGAGCGCACGGATTTCCGCTATGAAAATGATATTAGAATGAAGCTGGTAATTTTGTCAAGTACCTTGGAAAGGAGAGTAGAGGAGAATCATTTCTCGCCAAGAGGAGCCTGAATTCGTATGAGTGCTGAGCCGTTTTTGCTCAGCACTCAGCACTTTTACAGTAGTTTTCTGTAATATCATGTTCAGATAAACACTTATAAAAAACGAATAACCTCACCGACCTACGGCACCCTCTCCTTCTTAAGGAGAGGGTTGGGGTGAGGTAAAGCAGGAATTATAAGTAATTAAGCGGACATGATATAAGGTGTTCTTTGCTCACCAATATCTCAAACGTGTATCATTCTCTCCAACCCAAGGGCGGCTCGATTAGGGTTTGCTCGGACTTGCCGACGCTCGCACCTGGCTTATTCACAATCTGCACTGTGGTTGCCTGGGGACCTTCTTCACCCTCCTCTACGGAAAAACGGACACCTGTACCAATTTCTATGCGGTCAAAGTCGTCATGGAGAACGCTATTGCGGTGGAAGTAGATTTCCTGAGCGTCGTCTATGGTTTTGATAAAACCATATCCTCTGTCTGGAAATAGCTTTGTGACAAGTGCTATAGTCTCCTGCGGGTCATCGTGAGTTTTGGCTTTATCACTCTCTTGCTGGCGCTTGGAGAGTTTTCTCAGCTGCTGAACCGCCGCTTTAAATGCATCTCGAACGACTGCATCCAGTGGCGCATACTGGTTAGTGTCTGATGGGTTGCTTTCGGCTACAAGTTCGTGTCCAGGTGGTACCGTAATATCAATTCGCACTCGGTAGGGAGAACCAGTACGCGGGCGATCGTGTATCTTTTCTATTGCAATATGGCAGCTACTAATGTAGTCGCAAACTTGCTCTAGTTTGCCAATTTTTTCGTTGACTAAGTTATCAATGGCATCACTTTTGTCTACATTGCGATAAGTAATTTCTGGTGCTACTTTCATAATGCGTGATTTAAGTTTCTAAATTTTCTTTGTACACAAGCCCCAGCAGCCTTGCGCGTGTACCGAGGTTTGAGTGGAAATGACATTCATCTATGCGCCGATCGCTGTTGTCTTTTGGCTGTTTGCAGCCTTATCTAGTAGAACCCTGACTTCTTCATCGGTTGTTTGCGGAAAGTCTTCGTACCACAAACCAACGCTGTAGAAGGGACTCGGTGTCGCTGCGCAAACAACTTCATCTACTTTGGATTGAAATTCTTGACAAGTTTCGGATGCAGAAACTGGTACGGCAACTATTATCTTGGCGGGTTTTTGTTGCTGCAATGCCACAACAGCCGCACGCATAGTTGCACCCGTCGCTAAACCATCATCTACTAAAATCACAGTACGTTCATGCAGGCTTGGGACGGGGCGATCGCCACGATAAAGGCGTTCGCGTCGCTCTAGTTCCTGTTGTTCTTTTGCGACTACCTGGTTAATAGCTGCCTCGGATATACCAAGCGATCGCACAATATCTTCATTCAAAACTCGCACTCCACCAGAGGCAATAGCTCCCATTGCGAGTTCTTGTTGTTCGGGTACACCGAGTTTGCGTACCACAAAAACGTCTAAAGGGGCATTTAATGCTTTAGCAACTTCAAAAGCGACGGGAACACCCCCCCTTGGGAGCGCTAACACCAGCACATCTTGGCGGTTAGCATAAGCTGCCAACTCTTTAGCCAAAATTTGACCTGCTGCCTTTCGGTTTTTATATAGCATAGTGTAGCGCTCCTTTTTCGTTTTTAAAGGAATGAGTTTTTAAGTATAAAAGCGCATCCTTCTTTGGTTACCTTTTCATGTTGAATTTTGGCTGTTGGGTTCTCAGTTTTTCCTTATTGGTCTTATGCACTAATATTAAAAACTTATAAATTTCCTTTCCTCTGACTAATGGAGGGTTGTGTTAGTTTTATCAGTCTACTTAGGGAATGAAATAAAATGCAGATCCAAATATCACGATAAGTTAGTTTTGATTGATATTTTTGGGGAGTTAAGCCATGTCACATCAAACTATTATCATTGGTGCAGGACTAGCAGGGCTAAGTGCAGCTTATGAGCTGGTACGAACAGGGTTGGATGTCCAGGTTTTTGAGGCGCGTGAGCGTGTGGGTGGTCGCGCTTATACCGTTGAACTAGGTGCAGGACAATATGGCGAGTTAGGTGCTGAGTTTGTGGACGATAACCACAGCGCGCTCATGACTTATGCAGCCGAGTTCGGTATCCAACTTGACCCTGCAACCAAATTTCCTGACGACCTCTACTGGTTTATAGAGGGAAGTCTTCGCAACCGTATGTCCCTCACAGAGGAACAAAGCAATGGTTTAGACAATTTCTATGCAAAACTCGAAAGCCTGCTTGAAGAGCAAAAAGACCCGCAACAGACTTTAGATCAGTGGTTGGATACGCACTCAATTGCGCCGTTTGCCCGTCGAATTGCCCGTTGGCTCGCTTCTTCATTCTTTGCAACCGACCCAGAGTTGATTGGCATAGGTTTCTTTGCTTATCTTACAGGTATTAGCGACACAGGCTGCAATATGCGAGTTCGTGGCGGTATTTCGCGTCTGGTGGATGCCTTAGCTCAACATCTGGAACAGCAAGTTCACATTGGCACTCCCGTGCGTCGTATCCAACAAACAGGTGAGACTGTGACTGTTAATGTTGAGACAGCAAGCGGTTTAGTTGAGGTTGTGGCTGACAGCGCGATCGTGACGATTCCTTGGAGCGTGCTGCGTCACATTCCGATAGAAGCACCACTTGTTGACGCACAGCGAGAGGCTATCTCCAGCTTACCTTACGGTGGTGTAGTCAAGACCTTACTGCAATATCCACACCGCTTTTGGTCAAAGCCAAACTTTGGAATTGTCTTGCTTGAGGGTGATTACCAGGCTATCTGGGAGCCGACTTTCGCTCAGATGGGGACGGAAAAAATTCTTTCCTGTTTTAGTGGGGGTACTCGCAGTTTAAAGCTATCTGAGCGCGCTGGTGACTTAGCAGTGGCAGCAGTAAAAACTATCTATCCTGATGCACCGGAAATTATCACCTCTCGTTCCTATGACTGGAGTGCTGATGAATGGGCGCGAGGTGCTTACTGCTATTTTAGACCGGGAGAGTTGCATCGCTTTGATCCATATTTAACGCAGTCTGCTGGTCGGGTTTTCTTTGCTGGCGAGCATACTGCCCCTGTGGAGTTTCGTGGTTATATGGAGGGTGCAATCCGCAGTGGTCAGCGTGCTGCACAACAAATTCTGACTTTGTTAAGCGAATAATTCTTTTGCATCTGTCTGTGGTAGGGGTGGACGCAAGCAAAGATATAATAATGGACCAAACAAGGGTAAGAGCGCAACTGACCAAAAAATCCGAGGGTCTTTAAGACCTCTTCGTGCCATATCATCATCGAATAGTGAAGTTATGGGAAATATTAGGCACATCAAACAGAAGTCGATACTGATGAGGTGAACAAATGGCTGAGTCTGAAATTGCTGAACGTAATCTTGCCAATTTCCAGCAATTGTTGCATAAGCTAGTATGCAAATTGTACCAATCACAAGAGAAACTCCTGTTGAGCGCCGAGCAAGAATTTCCAGTAACTTATCCTTTTTTCCAAAGAATTGTTGATGAGATTGACGAAAAATTAAATACGGCAAAAGACAGATGACACCTGTGAAGTTTGACCCAATGAAATAGGGCCAAGCGCGAAAGTTTTGCATTTTGCCATCGGCAAACATTAGGCAAGCATAAATCATCGGCCAGATACCCATCAGGCAGAATATAGCTGGGATGATGGCGTTAAGCTTTCCCCAGTGGAGTGTCAACAGCTTCCCTCCTAAAGACCATGTGTCTGGTTGATCGAGTGGAGCCAACCATATAGTGTAGGCGACAAATCCTATCCAGATGATCAACAAAACGGCTTTTCTACCCATAACTTCTAAAGCTTGAATTGTGAAGTATGAGACGAAGGTAAAAATGAGAAGAATAAATAAAGTATAGTTTTTTTATTCTTCATACTTCATTCTTTCGTTTGTGAAGCTGCCATGCAATCCATAAGGAATGTGGTGCTTTAAGTGCAGACGAGCGATTGGGCAAAGCCCAGTGCCGAAGGCAATCGCCCCTTTTTCCAAAGAAGTTCCGTCCAAAATAACGACATCAGTTCGATTGTGATCTGCATCATAGACCAATGTCAGCACCCACCCATCATCTTCTTGAGTACTGCCTGGTCGAGGTACAAACACAGGTTCCCCAAGGAAACCTTTAGGTGCAGCACTCCAAAATTCTTGTTCACCGTATTCGGGATCAACTTTAATAATCGCTTGCTGGGGTGCATCGCCTTGTGGTTGGTGAGCAGCTGCTAAGAATATGCACTGATGTGGTTTACCAATCCGATCAGGATGAATAAACGGAAACTCACAGGAACGCTCAACAAGTAAATCTCGTTGTGCTGTTTTCGTTTTCAAGTTGAGCTGAAAACGCCACAGCTGTGCGGGAGGTCGAGCATCAAAGTCAATTTCCTGGTAATTCAGATTGTGGTCAATGCCTGGAAAAGTTTCGTAGCAAACTGAGTCCACAATCAACTCGTCGCCCTGCTCAAAAGCGTTGGCATGGTGGAAAACAAAACAGGGGTCTGTTTCGAGAACTTGAACTTCTTGAGAGGGATCGCGAGGGATGAGCCAAATTTTAGTGGGGCTACGCCTGTGAAACTTGATGCACTCTGCTGCTCCCCGAAAGCCAAGCACATATGGTAGGGGATTGAAGGAAACTGGATTTTGAAAGAACAAGCAATAGTTTGGCGTAATCGCAAAGTCATGGATGAAGGCAAAGCCTGGAATTTTATGGTCGTGTTGTTGTACAACTTTGCCAGCCTGGTTCAACTCATAAACAGTGATGGTTGTGATGGACCAGGTTTGATGGCGAAAGTGACTAGACGGGGTTCCCGAGTTTCATCTCCAGGATCTATCATTGGATGGGCGGCAAAAGGCGAGTCTTTGTGCAGAACGCCGTCTAGCGTTTCGATCCCTAGAGTTTCTAACGTGTTGGGATCAAGACGATATGGATGGGAAGCTTCCCACAGCGCTAGCAGTTTTTCGCCCCAGTAAATGATATTGGTGTTGGCAACGTTCTTCTTTCTTAAGTCAAAGGCGTTTGCCAGCCAGCTTCCTGGTTTTTCGGTTCCAAACACACCCCGGTAGAGCATTCGACCTGCTTTCTGTTCTGCACAGTAGCCTTCTGTACGGACAAAGCGATTGCGAAAATGAGCGCGTCCGTTGGAGAAGGAGACAGCACAAATCATACCATCTCCATCGAAAGGGTGATGAATCTCCCGACCGAAGATATCTAGTAGACCAGGACCGTTGCGAAACAGTGTACCGTTCAGATTGGTTGGAATCTCTCCCTCAACATCCTCAATCCAATAGTCATACTCTTGATTGAGTGAGCAATTAGCTCTTTGCCAGTCTTCCAACTTGTAGGGTTTAGATTCACAGGAGGATGTATTTTGTTGGGATAGAATTGTTTGCATCAGCCAAAAGTCAACTCTATTTAGTGAAAATCAATAGCGGGTTGGAGAAGCAGCATAATTGCTCCCACGATGACGAAGGATAAAGTTACCCAAAACAAAGTCAGATTCAGCCGCATAATGTTTTCTTTCCTTATGTACAAATGCCTGTATCAACATAGACCTATCACATCTCCCGCCTGTAACCACTCGGTCTTTTGGGAATTGGAGATGTGATGAGCGATAAGTTTCCAGATTGATTAATCCTGGTTAAAGTTAAGTTACATAGATGCTATGAAGATTAAAGACTGTTGATCGTCTTTCTCTGGTTAGGTTTATCAAGTTATTTCTCATTTGAGATACTTCGGGCTAATATATCTTGTGTCTGAAGGCTTAGGAAATTTGTAAATTTTTGTAAATTGCAACCATATAAATAGAAGGGGCAAAGCCCAGTAGACTTTCCCCTCTATCTTGACTATGCTGCTAAGACAGCAGCTAGTCATATTGTTTCAACAAATGTTAGATGCTCCTCTTACAACGGGTTTCAAGTAAATAAACCACGGGGTAGGGGCTGTTCTGTGCCGTGCCCCTACGAAAATCTGTGGTTCAATTAACTGAACATAGCTGTAAATCCTTTAAAAGAAAGAATTGGAGAATCTCATTTGTTCTCAACGCTCTATTAAATAAGTCTCAAGCTAGCAGTACCATCCCGCTTTCTGCTGGTTCTGCTAGCACCCATTCAGAATACACATCCTCAATAAATCTGCTTTGATTATCAATTAAGTGACTGTTGCTGGCTCGTACTTTTAGGGTGGTTACATAGACTCCATGCAGTATTTGATGTCCATAACCGATCACTTGACCTATCTGTCCAGTGATTTGATGCCGTACGTAATCTCCGATATTCAGCATATTCATAACTCCCTGATGTAAGAGATTCATTGGCTTGTTTTTTGCTGTTTGTGCGCGTTTCTGTCACTCGGCATAGCCATTAGACAGAATTGCTCTTTTTACTAGTGCTGGATTTTGAGTGCTAAGTCCGGAGCATTTTCCAACCAGCACTTGGTATGAGTACAAGGTTGTTCTTGCCCCTACACACACAACACTGTTAAAGCTGTAGAAATTAAGCTGCAACTTGAGCTTTGCTCTCTATTGAGGGCATGGTTTGAGCCAGTAGATGTGTGTAGATCTGAGTCAATCGGGATGCCACACTATGCCAACTGAAAGCGATTTCTACACGTTGGCGACCAGCCTCACCTAATTGATCTCGCCAAGTTGGATTGATCACAATGCGGTCAATAGCATCGGCAAAAGCGGCTTCATCTTTAGGGGGAACAAGTAACCCAGTCACTTCAGGTACGACTGTAAACTGTAACCCCCCAACATCACTAGCCACGACTGGAGTCCGACTTGCCATTGCTTCAATCGCAACTAAACCAAAAGGTTCGTAGTGACTTGGTACAACACACACATCTGCGGCTGCATAGTACAAGGGGAGAACAGAATCATCAAGGCGACCTGGAAAGGTTGTGCAATCTTCCAATCCGAGTTCAGCCACGATCCCGGCGATGCGATCGCGCTCGTTCCCATCGCTGTGACCTGGACGATAGCCACCTCCAATAACGAGTTGTAGGTTATCTGAACAGCGCAAACTCGACTTTGCAATAGCTCGCACGAGTGTCTCAATTCCCTTGCGCCGATCAAAACGACCGACGTAGAGAACCATCTTGGCATCAGGTGCAATTCCTAATTCCTGCCGTGCTGCAGACCTTTGAATTGACCCAAACTTATCGACATCAGTCCCACAAGGAATGACTTCTATTTGCCCTTGGGTGGAAACGAGTCTTCGCATATGTTCCTGTTCTTGAGGACTTGTTGCAACGACTCGATCCACAGTTTCCAGACAGGCTTTTTCAACGGCTAGTCGCTTGCTACCAATTGCTGGGATATCAGAAATAGCACTGTACTTGACTACTCCCAAAGAGTGGTAAGTATGCAACTGAATCAACGGTTGCTGCTTTTTCAGTTCCATACCCACCCAAGAGGACAACCAGTAGTTGGTATGAATCAGAGGGTAGTGATATCCTTGCTGCTGCTGGAATGCTTTGAACTCTGCGATGAATTCAGGCATATGGTCGAATAAGTCATATCGCCCTATAAACGCCGCAGGTCCAGCCTTCAAGCGGATAGTCCGACATAATGGTCCATGTTGCACAATGGCAGCTTGCTCACGACTACTTCGGCGAGTGAACATATCCACCTGCCAACCTTGCTGGGCAAGCGCACAACCTACTTGACGCACATAGACATTTTGTCCCCCAGCCTCTTCCTGTCCAATTTCTGCAGCCGGGTCTCCATCAACAGAAATCAGAGCGATGCGATGTTTTTTGGTCGGTAACATAGTTGAACTTCACCATATGGCAATATTCCTGCCTCAGCTACCAAAAGAGAAGGTACTAGAACCCTTTTCTCATGGTCGAGGGCAGGTACAACGAAGCGCACAGATACCAGCCAAGGACACTGACGAGAACAAGGCATTACTCGTAAGAATGCTGCTCGTTCAGTCTCCTCCCAATGCCGACGAAGTTAGCTGACGGGCTAGGACTGAGAGATGTCCTTCTGTGGGAGAGAAAAGAAGAAAAAAAAAGACAGAAGAAAAAACTAGAGTAATTTTGTCTTTTTTCATTCTTTCATTTTTCATTCTTTCCTCTTTTGTGAGATTAGCCCCAAACTTGGTTCCTCCGCTCCAAAATTACCCCGACATAACAAAATGTTTGGGGCAATCCGTGGATTAGGCAGACTGATGTAGATTTGTTAAGAATTTAACCTGTAAGGTGATTTAAGTCAACCTTTTTTACGGGTGACTCCTACTAGCTACAAGCACAAATGCGCTCCTATATGTTCCATTGCAAGTCATGCAAACACTTAACAACATTATTTGGCTATGCTCGTCTGCTGAAAAATTAGGGTTATATTGCGTTTCTACCATAAACGTTATCATGATTATACATTTATAAGAGAAAAAAATCTACCATTAAACATAAATTTATCAAAACATATATTTTTTTAGCAATTAAAATATATAGAAATATCAATTTGTAGCAAGGCATTCCTTTTGAGCAATTAAAATATATAGAAATATCAATTTGTAGCGAGGCATTCCTTTTGAGCAATTAAAATATATAGAAATATCAATTTGTAGCAAGACATTTCGTTAAAATAGTATTGAAATAACATAAATAACATGAAATGACGTAACATGGAATTTAAATAACATGAGATAACAGAGTAGTTAGATAGAAATCTGCTGAGATGACCATTGATTTAAAAAGATTTTTTTAGCATTAAGGTGAAATCTGTAAAGTTAATTTAGGTTAAAAAACTCATTTTTTTACGTGAAATATAGTAACATTAAAGAATCTGTAATTTTATCTGATTTCTCTTGACTCTGTGTCCTTTGTAATTTGTTAAAAAAGGACATGAATTTATTTGCTAAAAAAAGAAAAAATTGTGAGAGTCATGAAAGAGGGGTCATGTCGTTTCTTGAGTGAGTGCATTGTGTTTTTGTCTTTTGAGGCAGCTATCGTTTATTGTCTAATCTAACTTGAGCAAGAGCGCCCTTCTTTCTGTAGACAGTTATGTTAAGCCGACGGATGCGAGTAGATTAGAAACAAGATAAAAGTTGTTTTAAGTACTTTAAACGCTTTGCATCGTTCAATACCGCAATGGGAGTAAAACAATGAGCATTCTAGCTTGGGTCGTGTTGGGTTTACTTGCAGGTGCTATTGCAAAGGCGATCTATCCTGGCTACCAAGGAGGCAGCATTCTTGGCACAATGTTCCTGGGAATTGTTGGTGCTATTCTTGGAGGAACTTTGGTTAACCTTTTAGAAACCGGAAGCTTCACGTTAACTGCAGCAAGTTTTAGTATTCCCGGTTTGTTCGTTGCTGTATTGGGTGCAATGATTGCTATTTTCTTGTACTATAAGCTAGCTCGAAGAGTGTACTGACGTAAGTTGCTAGTTAAATGATTACCTCTGCATTAGCAGAGGGTTTTTATTTTTGTCAGATTTTTTTTACACTAGACTTTAGACTAATACCATGTCCGGTGGCATCGTAATTGTATAATTTCTCTAGAAGAAAAAAGCGCTCGTATATGCCAAAACGTCTAACGCTACAACCACATCTAAGTATTTAAGAATGTTTTGATTTTGGAGAGACAATATCTTCTTTTAACTCTGATAAAGAAATCGGCTCGCGATTAATCGTCAACCAGTACATAACCTCTTTTTCTGAGTCTGTTAGTCGATAGAATTGCCGCTCTAAAAATTGGCTAATATCAGCAAAAGGCAATGACCCGGCTTTTATGTATTTGACTAGTTCATAAATACTATTTCCAAATATCTCTAGACTGGCTCAAGCAACGAGTTTTAATGCTAGCGGATTCTCAGCATAATGTTGAATGACTTCTTTCCATTCATCCGGTGTCCCAGCGAAGGCAGCCTTTACTTCAAAAATTGTGCGTTCTTCTTCCTCGTTCAAACCCGTCAGTTCTAATGAGTGAACGGGTAGTGTTTCTCCTTCCAATACTGCCAACTCAACAGGCTTCTCGCAAGTGGGAAGCACTAAGCAACTGCGATGGGATGTTTCTCCCACCCGTTTGAGTAGCTCGCCATAGCCCTCAAAGCCAGAATGATACTACCCAGCGCGAGCATACGTATGGCTAACGCTCCTGGGAATCTCTCAATTATTAGAGCGATCGCTCCTTGGCGGGCAGTCCGTGCCATCGCACTGAATGTCTTGCGCCATAATGGTTATTCTTTGATCACAAAAGCTCAAAAAATTATATCTAATGATAGTAACATAATTTTTATTTTTGTGGTATAATAAAGCCCAGCCCAAGAGAGGGTGCAAGTTCGCGATTCAATCGACCTGAGCGAACAAATTCAGCATAAGTATCTGCTTCAATTGCTAGGAGTTCTGAGCGCAGCTGCTCAACTGTAAAGTCCCGCATATTGGGATACTCATCCTGTAATTTCTCGATTTCTGCTTGCAGACGCTCAAGCTCTCCTTTAATCAGCGCTTTCTGGTAGTTGTAAAACTCTGGCTCAATACCAGGACGCTGCTCAACTTTTTCTAAGTGTTGCAGTACTCGATTGAGGGCAGTTTGGCGGGCAATTACCTCTAAATACTGCTGCCGCAGAGGTCCATCGCCTAGCAATTGCAACTTTTTTAACAAGGGTTGGATGGTCAATCCTTGTACGAGCAGCGTAAACAATACTCCGCCAAAGACTGTAGCAATCAATGATTCGCGATTTGGTAAACTGGCTGACACGCTCAACGCCAAGGCAATGGAAACAGCACCCCGCAACCCACCCCACCAAAGCACCGTTTGATTTGATGTGGTAATTTCCGAGTTGGCGAGACGATTGCTTACAAAGCTCAGTGCGTAAATAGCGATCGCTCGTGTCACAATCATCGCTGCAACTGTGATGGCGATCGCACCCAAGTTTTCTCCTAAAATCGCAAAGCGAATCTGGTCGCCAATTAGCAAAAACACAATAGAGTTGACAAAAAATGCCAGAAACTCCCAAAATTCACTGACAATCACTCGTGTACGCGGGTTCATGCCAATGCGAGAGCCAAAGTTACCCAGAATCAAACCACAAGTAACAACTCCAATCACTCCAGAACCACCCAAATCCTCAGTTATTAAGTAAGTACCGTAAGCGGAAACCAAAGTTAATGACTGCTCCACTAACGGCAGATCGAAGCGCTGAGTTAGGTAAGAGATGCCAAACCCAATTAAAGCTCCTACCGCTACACCGATACCGACAACTGTAAAAAACTGTACCAAAATTGGTTGGAATCCCCATTCGGCGGTTCCCAATGACAGCGCGACTAAAAAACCAAAGGCAACGACTGCCATACCATCATTGAATAAACTCTCCCCCTCCATTAAAGTTGCGAGTCGTTTTTCTGTTCCCAATTCCCGAAATAACGCTGTGACTGAAACCGGGTCAGTGGCAGAAAGACAAGCTCCAATTAGCAAAGCGGTTGTCAGAGAAATTCCGGCAAATTGATTTAACCCAAACGCAACTCCGGCAATGGAAATTACTACTCCAATTACCGCATACAAACAAATTGGCACTAAATCCCGCTTTAAGTCTGCCCATTTCAAGTTCCAGGCAGCTTCAAACAACAAGGGAGGTAGAAAAATCGATAAAATTAAGCCAGGGGAGAGGTAAACCAATCTAACATCTATCAGTGCCAGCATTAACCCGACAATCACTAACAGTAGGGTGTAGGGGATATGACGAAACCAGCTAAATATCTGTGGTAGCGTTGCCACACTCAGAGAAACCGAAAGTACCAGAAGAAATTGTTTGAGATTTTCTTCAATTGCAGCTTCTCCAATTGCTGATTCAATCGTCATGCTAAAATTACCCCGCTAAACTTCTGCGTTAATTTTAATCAAATCATCGCTAGATAAAACCTCCCAAGGAACGAGATTGTAATTAAAAGATTGAAGGTAAAGTAAGAATTTTGGGGCATAGCAATGCTTGATATTCGCGAGCGCTTCCGAAACTTTAGGCAACGTAGTCTGGAACCAACCCAGGTAGAGCAGCTAAAAACAGACTTGCTAGACGAATCTACCCCAAACACAACTTATCTGATTTTAATTGTTAGTTCTTGTGCGATCGCTACATTTGGATTACTCACTAACAGCGCTGCTGTCATCATTGGTGCGATGATTATTGCACCATTGATGCTGCCAATTAGAGGGTTAGCCTTTGGTGCGTTGGCAGGTAATGTTAGGTTATTTCGTCTCGGTCTGATTGCGGTAGTAATAGGAACCCTGATGGCAATGGCGATCGCCTATAGTTTAGGTTCGCTGGTCGGCATTTCCAACTTTGGGAGTGAAGTGCTATCTCGCTCTAAACCCACTTTGCTAGATTTGGGTATCGCAGTCGTAGCTGGTGCGATTAGTGGTTACGCCAAAGTTCAGCCGAAAATTTCTACTAGTTTAGCAGGAACAGCGATCGCAGTTGCTCTGATGCCACCTGTTTGTGTCATCGGCTTAGGTTTGTCGCAAGCAAACTGGTCACTTAGTCAGGGAGCAACTCTACTCTACCTCACCAACCTCTTAGGCATTACCTTAGCGTGTATGCTGACGTTTTTCATTGTCGGCTATTCTCCACTAAAAAGGGCACGAACACCGTTAATTTGGACACTGACTTTAACAGGTGCGTTGCTCATTCCTTTGAGCGTCAGTTTTGGCGAGTTAGTCAGACAAGCACGGCTGGAAAGCAGTGTCAGAAAGGCATTGCTGAACCGAACCGTGACCTTTCAACGCTTGAGTTTGCTTAAAAGCGATACTAACTGGCTAACCAAACCTCCACAAGTTAGATTAAGCGTGCGGGCAAAAGAACCTATTACCCCCAAGCAGGTGAAGTTGTTAGAAGCTTTTTTGGCAAAAGAAATGGGGCGACCTTTTAAGCTAATATTTGAGGTCAGCCAAGTTGAAGAAATCATGGGATCAACTAGCTCTAATATGCCGAATGAAGAATTCAACAAAAGCTAATTGATTAACGCTCCTTCAGGGAGAGTGAAATTTTCTAACTTTCTACTATTATCAACGGTGCTGGCAACTAAGCAATTAACATGAACGCAGAGATATCCGCAGTTTGGGACAAAATTCAAGGAATGATTAACGGATTCATTGTCCTGTTGCCTAATATCGTACTGGCATTAATCGTCTTTGCCATCTTCTTTTTCGTTGCTCGGACAATTAAGAAAGTCGTCAAACGCTTGACCCGTAACCGTCGTCAAGCCCGGAATTTGGGAATGGTACTGGGAAGGTTGGCACAAGGTACAACAATTCTGGTGGGTCTATTTGTGGCTCTGTCAATAGTAATTCCCACATTCAAAGCAGGTGATTTAATACAATTATTAGGAATTAGCGGTGTGGCAATTGGTTTTGCCTTCCGCGATATTTTGCAAAACTTCTTAGCTGGCATTTTAATTCTGCTAACTGAACCGTTTCAAATCGATGACCAAATTGTGTTTAAAAACTTTGAGGGAACAGTCGAAAATATCGAGACACGAGCCACAACAATCAGAACTTACGATGGTCGTCGGATTGTAATTCCTAATTCTGAGTTATTCACTAATTCTGTGACTGTAAATACTGCCTTTGATAATCGGCGATTAGAGTACGATGTCGGCATTGGCTACGGGGATGATATCGACAGAGCAAAGCAGTTAATTATGGAGGCAATGCATAGCGTAAATGAGGTTTTGAAAGACCCCGCTCCCGATGTACTGGTGATGGATTTAGCTGAAAGTACTGTTAATATCCGCGCACGTTGGTGGATTAATCCGCCACGTCGTGCAGACGATCTGACCTCACGCGATCGCGTGCTATCTGCAATCAAGAAAAAGCTCACAGAAAACGGCATTGATTTACCCTTCCCAACGCAACAAATTTTGTTTCACGACCAAACAGAAGAGACAGATGGAAACCGATCACGTCAGCGTGAAGGTTGGCCATCTGGTAAAAGTGAAGTACCAAAATCGCGTCGCATCAGCGATTCGCTCCGACAACTTGCTGAATTACGAGCGCAAGGAAACGATAACGCCAAGGTACATTCTCAATCTACTGGCGACAACTGATGAAAAACGTCAAGTTGGGCAAGCTTTGGGATGCGTTGCACTCTAGCTATTGGTTTATACCAACAGTCATAGCAGTATTGGCTACTGCTCTGGCTTTTATAATGCTCTCACTAGATTGCTCAGGTAAGGCGGAAAATGATTATACTGGTGGAGCTGATGGAGCGCGATCGCTACAAAAAGCATCTTCTACACCCCAAACTGCAGGTTCATCACTCGCACCCCAGAACACCGGACGCACCGGAGGATAACCTTTTTGCGTCGCTTCCCAAGATAAGGTATAGAAGTAGGGAAGCAGTTGGTAGCGCAGTTCTAAGAATTGCCGAATAATACTTAAATAAGGTTCGCCATAAGTCCAAGGTGTGCGGTGTTCTACGTTATTAGAAGAGTGAGTCCGGTAGAACGTGAAAAAGGTTGCCATCTGGAACCAGCGTAGGTAAAGTTCACCACCGGGATTCCCCTGGAAACCACCGATATCAGGACCGCTGTAGGGAATGCCTGAAAGCCCTAAACCCACAACTGTTGCCATTGTGGTTCGCAACGCAGCCCAGGTACACTCAACATCGCCCGTCCAAGTCCAAGCATAACGCTGAAGACTTGCCCAACCAGCACGGGAAACAATAAAGGGGCGTCTGTCGGCTGAGTACTGACAAAGACTTTCATACGCCGCCTCAGCTTGCAGTAACCCGTATACATTATGCGCCTCGCGATGGTCGCCGCCTCTGCCTTCCATATAATGTTGTGTGACTTTGGGAAGCGAGCGATCGCCTGAAGTAATAAAAGCCGCAGGCTCGTTCATATCATGCCAAAAACCCGCCACACCAACATCGAGCAGGTATTGATATTGGCGACTCCACCATCTACGAACTTTTGGATTGGTAAAATCTGGGAAAACCGACCAACCGGGCCAAACAGGTGCAACAACGAGTTTACCATTGGGGAGTTTGCAAAACCCATCCAGTATCTGACCTTCCAGAAATAAGTTACTGTTGCGGCTGTACTTAATTCCTGGGTTGAGAATAGCAATAAATTGTACCCCAAGTTCCCTGAGTTCTTGCGTAAAACTTGCCAATTTGGGAAAGCGGTCTGGGTCGATAGTGAAAGCTCGGTTTCCAACTTGACAGTCAATATCTAAGTGAATAGCACTCAAAGGCAGATTATGAGCTTGAAACGCCTTTGCTTCTTCTCGGACTTTTTCTTCTGTACGATATCCCCATTTAGATTGGTGGTAGCCTAGTGCCCAACGGGGAGGTAGGAAAGCTCGCCCAGTTAACTCAGTGTAGCGTTCCAACAGTTGCGCAGGTGAACCATAAGTGAAGTAATAACGCAGCGATCCCCCTTGAAAGTCGGCTACAGCAGTTTCAGCAAAGGTAAAATCAGCTTCAAAAGAATTTTCATAGAAAATTAAGTAACTTCCACAAGAGTGTAGACCCAAATACACCGGAATGCAGATATACATTGGGTCTGATCCCGGACTATTATGGGGTATAAACTGGCATATCTTGGTAACAATGGCTACAACGCCAGTAAATACCTCCTAAACGCATATGACGGAGTAAAGTGTATGAGCAGCAAGGGCAACTATGCTTACTCCACACAGCTTGCCAAGTATATGTAGTTGTATTTGCTTGGCTGTTATCAGTTGTAGGATGAGTCACTGATTGACTCGATCTCTTTAATAAAACTTGCATTTTTTTATCTGATTTGTATTGATGTCCGACTCATATTTCACTAGAGACGGCGGCGCTAATTTGTCGTTGAATCCACATGTATTTATGAAATGCTGTACTTAGTCCTCGCTCTATTAACTTTGAGGCTACGACCCATCCACTCAATGCCTCTCAGCGCCCGAATTGCCGCTGCTTCTTCGGCATCAGTTTTCATTTCTATAATGGCAAATCCTTTCTTCTCGCCAGTTTTCTGGTTCATGGCTACTTGGATTTGGTTCACATATCCATGTTGCAAAAATATCTGTATGAGGTCATCTTCTTCAACCTCAAAAGAGAGATTGCTAACATAACTTGACATAAAAAATCTCCGCAATCGAGGGGTAGATAAAATTAGATTCGGAGAGGTGTTTGTTGATAAAGTTCAGTTACGTAGCCGAAAATAATTCCTGATAATTTAATTATAACTTAATCCAAAATAACGTGTTGTGTAAGCATCTATAATTTAATTTCTATAACCCTTGCTGAGTTAGATTTTTTAGAAGAAAATTTAAAAGTAAGTAGGTGAACAAAAATAACATCAGTAAGTGAAGCAAGATTTTGTTGAAAAACTATCTTCCCTTTAGCATAGGTGCCTTCTACTTATTTCTTAGATAATGTGAGTGGAACTAATACCTTAAATTAGGATATGACGAAATTATCCTATATCCTCCTATCCAGTAAGCTTTTCAGACAAAAACCTTATTCCCTGGTTATACAGGCGCATATTGGAGCAGTCAAATTGTACTTGACCTATTTGTGATTTCTTATTTGTCATTTGGGAAAACTGGAGAATTGTGAAGTATAATTAAAATATATAAACAGCGACAACGCTACTCGTTGCGAGGCAGCCAATATGGATGCCAATGAAGTTTTGAGGCGATGTGCAGCCGGGGAAAGAAATTTTAGGAAGGCAGACTTGAGAGGAATAAGCTTAATTCAAGCAAATTTGAGGCAAGTAGATTTTACTGGGGCAAATTTGAGCAACTCAGACTTGAGTAACTCAGATCTAGGCAATGCCAATCTAAATTGGGTCAGCCTGAGAGGAGCAAATTTAAGCGGGGCTAATCTGAGAGGGGCAAAAATGCCTGATGGGAAAATGCACAACAACTACTTAAATTCTGCTAATTACTTTGGTTAAAAACTGAGTTGAATCCGTAGCCCAATCGATAAGCGGATTCAATTCAATTGCACTTACAAGCGCCAAACAATTACCCTTCTGCTGGAGCTGAGCTGCTGAGTGGCTCATTTTTTGACCAAGCATTATCTTGACAACAACGTCTACAACGTTTAACACATGACCTTTTAACGTTGCGAATACTTTCTGTTGCGTTGTCAGTGGATACTTCGTCAACATCTCTTATGAAAGTATTCACCTTTCATCATTCGTATGAACAATGATGCCACTATCTTTAGTGAGTCGCGACAGTTTTAGATCAACTTGATTTCATTTTTTTAAGGAGTCTGTTAATGAGTCTTATCATAAAGTCGATTGTAAACGCGGACGCTGAGGCTCGTTATCTCAGCCCAGGCGAACTCGACCAGATTAAAAGCTTTACCACAAGTGGTGAGCGTCGTCTGCGCCTTCTTCAGGTTTTAACACAAAACCGGGAGCGCATTGTTAAGCAATCTGGAAACCAGCTGTTTCAAAAGCGCCCAGACATTGTCTCTCCTGGTGGCAACGCTTACGGTCAGGAAATGACTGCGACTTGCCTGCGGGACATGGATTACTACCTGCGCTTGATCACCTACAGTGTTGTGGCTGGTGAAATCACCCCGATTCAAGAAATTGGGGTCATTGGTGTTCGCGAAATGTACAGGTCTCTTGGCACTCCGATTGAGGCTGTTGCTGAAAGCATCCGTGCGATGAAAAATGTCACCAACTCAATGATGTCTGCAGAAGACGCAAGCGTTGTTGGAGGTTACTTTGACTACCTAATCGCTGCCATGCAGTAGGGCAATGATAGGCTTTTTAGCTGCTGCCTTGATTCTGCTTGACTTTGGTCAACAAATGATGCTGTTGCGGAATGCTGTCGTTAACATGGGAGTTGACCTGTTAGCCGACTAAAAGGACCAATCTACATCAGCTTCTATACCAACATCTAAAGCTCCCTGTCCCAATTCCAAATTAAGTTATTTGGGACAGCATTTCGCAAATAACGCTATGAGGATTTCAGGCGACAATGAACAAACCAATCCTTGAAAAAATTGGCACTAAATGTGAGTTTGAGACTAATACACCGTGGTACGTGGCGGTGCATCCCCACCCTTTTCTCAAAGAAAAATACTCGTACGTGATAGCCAAGTGCTGCGAAGAGCAGGTCGCCATCGATTACGTATTAGAGCGCAACCCAGTCCCAATTGCCGACTTTGAGTCGTGCCTGTTCGGCTGCTACGGCACACCGCACCAAGCGCTGAATGCCGGAGTTGAGAAGGTTGAAAGTGAGTCACTTTAAAGAAATAGGGGTAATGGGAATATCGTTGCCATCAGAGGCAAGATCCAGTCTCAATATCAGCGATGCTGCTAATTCCACAACACTACCTCATACTTTTAAATTTATTTTAAATACATGATAAAAATATTGCTAACTGAAACACAGAGCAGTTAGACCAGAACAATTACCAGCTTAGCGATCGCCATGCGCGGGCAGTGCGCTCCGCTGGCTGCAAAAGTGGATGAACCCGGCAATAAAGGTAATGTATGCTAGCTTAATGAAATAGTACAGCCTTTTGTGGTTATAAATTTCATTTTTTCTAGTATTCTCATCAGTATTGCCCAATTTTGTTCTAATTTGATTTAAAACTTATGTACATCGGAATACTATCAATTTATTAACTACAAATTACTACTCCATTATTCCCTTCGAGACATTTACCAATAGATTGATTTTTTGAATTTGAAAATGGGTTGTCTTCCTTGTCTTCCTTGTTATCTATTAATTAATATTTAAGTTTAGTTTTTTCTCTCTTGTGATTGTTAAAATGTAGGTAAGCTCATGTAAGAGGCAAAGTTATGGTTACAAGCAAATTTGATGATACATTAGCTGCCATCGAGTTAAATGTAGCAAGAAAATTAAACTGGGATTATAACCAATTCAAAGACTGTTTTAGTTTTACAGTAAATAAGGAAGCTATTGAGATAGCACCGAAGAAAGATAAACTCAAAGAATCTGAGTTGCAAACTTTAAAGCAAGCTTTGTTAGATTATGGTTTTCAGTACAAAAAAACCGTAAATGATTTTATTCTGGTTTTTGAGCAAGATGTTGAATTAAAATAGAGCAAAATCAGCAAAATCACAGATTTTTAGAAACACCGCGTTAGCAAGTATTACACGGAAACAAAGCGTAATAAAACATTCCATACTAAGATTAAATTAAGGAGAGTTATTCTCAGCTAACTCCTAAGATGCACATTTTATAAGGCTTATATAGCAAGGCTTTCAGAAAGTGAAGAAAAATGTGCCTCTTTCATTTGTTGCTAGCGGCGATTTTCGCGGCTAGTGAGAGGCTCAGATCTTGCACCTATCCGGATAAACCAGGAATTAGTGAATTGAGACTATAAAAGAGTGACTCTAAAAGGAGCCAGCATTTAGTAGGATAAAGTTTTAAAAATAGGAAAACGACTTGAATTTTGAAAGCAAATTGAGACTAAAAGCTTTATCTGGCAAGGCTTTTATCTTAAAAAATCTTTCAGTAATCAAAATAGACATCTCCGCAAATTAATCTGAAAGCCTTGCACTACCTCTTTAGAAATGAAATTTCTAAAGAGGTCTAATGATCGGCTTTGACCAATGACAATTCTATTGCCATTCCCTGTCCTCAAGTTCCTTAGTCGGCAACAATAAGGTGGTTTCAATTTCCTGCCTAATCGCAAGAGTCACCTCACAATTGCTATTTAGGCAATCGAGCAGTAGCTGATTGGCATCGTAGTAGCGTTGCAGCACTTGCTGTTGCTGTTGGCTAAACTGCCAGTCGTGGTTAATATTACGATAATTAATGATCGTCGTCTTTAACTGTTCAACCCAGGCTGAAGAGTGTGCCTGCCACCATATCTGAAACCGTTCTCGGTTTTGATTCGGATTTGGGAATTGATCCCTGAGTTGTTGCAGGGATTTATAAAGTCCAGCATCCAGAACAATGCCCAGAATGTTACTGAGCGCATCTCCACAGGCATGAGCCTGGGTAAAGTCCTGACTTTGGTCGCTCGCACACAACCGCAGCAGGTTATCCAACGCTGCATCCAGAAACATCCCCTGGTCGAGGGTGCAGGCTAGAGTAAAGTGAGAAGCCATGTGAGGAGTCCGGGCAAGGGCAACGTAAAATGCTCGCACTGTCGCTACCTTTGGTTGCGATGGCGTATCCTTTGATTTTTGGCTTGCCCACGTCAAAAACTCTTGTAGATAAGGGTCTTGGGCAACCAGTGCATCAATGTGTTGCTTCATCAACTGCACCAGCCCGTCTGCACTCCGGAGCATAGCCGCCGTCAACAAAAAGATTTCGCGCCAGTGAGGGTCACTAATGTGACTAACCAGTCCTGCCAGAGCTTGCTCCAATGCTTGTAGGTTGTGGCTGGCAACGATTTTTCTTGCCGCTTCATTAAAACCGGAAAAATCTGCCAGCCTCATTACTAATTGGTTGGTTTAGCGCCAACGATCTGGGCGGAAAAATCGCCCAAACGTGGATTTTTCTAAAAAAATGAGTATTTATACATGGGCGATTTTTCCGGAGGCTGGCAGATTTTTCTACGTTTAGACCCAACCGTCAAGTATTCTTGAAACGCCAGATAGGAGAAGGAGAAAACTCCCCGTGTCCGTTCTGTCAGTAGCCCATGTTGTGCCTCGATCGCCTTCAGCGCCGCTTCGCTTTCTAGTTGCAGTTCCTCTGGTTCCATTGGAGCATCGGTGAGATTGCGAATATACTCACCAATGTATTGCTCAATGACGCGTTGCTCAAAGAAGTAGTGACCCTGCTCAAACGTCGCCGCTGCAACCTGACTCAACAACCTGAGCTTTTGTGGCAATAAAAACCCTCGGTAAACGTCATCGCGTTCAATGCCTCTGGCTTCATCCCATTTGCCCAACAGAAGATCTAGCCCTTGCTTATAAAATTCAGTCCGCTTCGTCGGAAATTTTTCCTGACCATGAAATACCCAGCAGGCAAGATGCAGAAACAGGGGTGTGACCACGAGTTGGCGAAATTGCCAGTTTTCGGGTAAATCCAGCTTCTCAATAAACTGAACAGATTGCGCCACCCCAGCCTCAGTGTTCGTCTTAGTAAACGCCACAAACCATTTTTGAGCGAAGGCTCGGATTTGTTGTTGGGTAAACGGGGCAATTTCAACATCGGTAAAGCCTCGCAGCCTCAGCTTTTGATCTGCCGTTCGACAGGTCGCCACAAACCGATTTTTGTGATATTTGTCCGAAAACGAGCGAATTTCTTTTAAGACAGCATTGCTCTGTTGATTAAGAACTTCATCCATCCCATCAAGCAACAGCAACACTCTGCCTGCACCAAGCAAGGTTTCAATCGCTGACTCTTCTGAAATTCCAGACGTGAGAAAACAGGAGCGGATGTAGTTTAACGGTATCGCGGAAGTCCCCACCCTCAACGAAGTAGGGTGGGGATGGACAGCGGCAGGTCAGCGATTTCTAACCACTGAAAGCTTGCGATTTCCTCCAAAATATTGACATCAATATATATATCATCAATGCTAACGGGACGGCTGATATCCAATAGCTGCAAGATGCCGCATTGGTCTTCAATTTTGTCGCTAAGTTGCGAGCGCACCTGTCGCACCAAGGCATCAATATCCAAAACAGGCGTCTGGCTGCGTTCTCCGGGTTCAGAGAATTCTGCCGGGGGATTGGCAGCAATCTCCCGCCAATTCAATTGCAACACAGAACAAATTTCTAGCTAGGCAGGCGGGAGTCCCCACACCATAATTTTTAATTTGGTGTGGCGGTGAAAGCCGTGTGAGTTGAGAAGCGTCTGCTGACCAATGCGAAGCGAGGGAAGGAGACAGCGCCGAAACGAGCAAACTCTTACGCTACTCAACAGGGCGATCTTGTTCTTCGATGTATTGCTTAAGTTGCTCCACCGTTACGCCGCCACAGGACGCAATGAAGTAGCCATTTGTCCATAAAACATCTTTTCGATAAAACTCATTGACCCGTTCCGCAAACTCTTTTCTAAGGTAGCGACTGGAAACCGTTTTCAGATTGTTAATGAGTTTGCTCGGTTCAGTTTGGGGGGTGTATTGAATCAGCAAGTGGGCGTGATCAACCTCTCCATTGAACTCGATTAACCGACCCTCCCACTTCTCCATTAGCGTTTTGAAAATTTCCTCCAACCTCGACAGCATTGGTTCATTGAAAATCTTCCGACGGTATTTGGGAGTTAACACTAAATGACACTTGAGGTCTGAAACGCCCCTTGCCTTATGGATAAAATCTTTGCTCATAGCATTGACACTAAGTATTTGGCTGGTGTTATGATAACACTAAGTCAAGCGTAAAGGTCGTAACGCAATGAAGACAACATTTCAGTACCGATTCTATCCAAACACTAAACAAAAACTTGAGCTGAATGAATGGCTGAGAATTTCTCGCTACTGGTATAACCGCCAATTGGGAGACAGGTTTGATTGGTGGGAGATGAATCGAACTCGTGTTGATGCTTGCCCCTTAGTGAGCAGCATTGCGGACTTACGCGACAAGCCAAACTTTTATGCTCAGAAGAAACAATTACCTATCCTGAAACAGGATTTGGTCAAAGTTTGGCATAGCGGCGAATTGCTTGATTTCTCTGGCGTGGATGCCAGTATTTTACAAGAAGTATCGAAGCGGGTAGACAAGGCGTTTGAGCGGTTTACGGTTGGAGATAGCAACGGCAATAAGTCAGGAAAACCTCGGTTTAAGACGGTTGCAGACTTCAAAACCATGACGTTCGCAGATGGTAAGGCAATCAAGATTTCTCTGGTTCGCAAGCACTGGATGTATATTCGACTCCCTAAACTGGGAGTTGTTAAAGTGCGAATGCACCGTGATATCCCAGTAGGTTTTACCGTCAAGCAAGTCAGTGTGACCCGGAAAGCTGACGGTTGGTTCATGCAAATCATGCTGGAAGACCCAACCGTACCAGAATTCAATCCTGATGAGGTCATCCCAACATGGGAAAATTCATTGGGGATGGATGCGGTGTTGCATGAGGATGTCTATTTGGCAACTTCTGAAGGTGAAAAATTGCCATCCTTGAAACCTCTGAGAAAGAATCAAGCAAAACTTGACCGGATATCGACGAAGCGGAACAAGCGGAAACGGGGCAGTCGTTCACGTCGCAAACTGGCAAAACGCGAAGCAAAACAACATCAACGCATTGCCCGTTCCCGCAAAGATTTTCAGTACAAAACCGCTCACCAATTGGTGAGAACTGGAAAGAAAGTCTTCTTCCATGAAGACCTTAACCTCAAAGGTTTAATCAAACGCAACAAAGCCAAACAGGATGAGGCGGGTACGTTTCTTCCGAATGGTCAAGCGGCTTCGTCAGGACTCAATAAATCTTGGTCTGATGCGGCGTTTGGCAATTTTTTCAAGACGCTGGACTACATAGCCGCAAAAGCTGGAGCAGTCGTCATTCCGCAAAAACCTGCTTACTCGTCAATGGTTCTGTGCTATCGAGATGAAATTATCTTCACCGAATGCGACATCAGAGACTATTGGGATGAGCAGCATTCTTTAAGGGTTGACCGCGACATCAACGCCGCAATCAACCTGAAAAGGCTTGGGTTGGGCATTTTCCCAAGCATAAAACGCCGTAGTGCGAAGTTAGCCGTAGTTGGAACTATGGATACTAGTACCACGAAGGAAATCCTTCATACCCTTCATCGGGCTGTTGGAAGCCTACCCTGTAATCTTTGATTCAGGGTAGGAGTATGTCACAAAGATATGACGCTCAACCGGACGTCCACTAAAAAACCGCCAAATGGGTTGGCGAGTCTTTAAGTTGACTTCAAGAGCCAGATTTTCCTGAGTCCACCCCTTACGCGCAAACGCTCTTTTCGCCTGTTGAATCCCAGTGAGTGATGCCTGGAGCGATCGCTTGACCATGGGATAGAAACCTTAATCCTAAAATTAATAACTTAAACTTTTGTTAATATCTAAGATATTATACTTTTTTGTATGGTAATAATTTTATGCTCTGTTGAAATCATACAAAAGTCAGAGATATACTCTAATTTCATCAAAATGAAACTAACTCAAACGTTCTTCACACTGAATCTTCTAGGTGAAGTTGTGCAATTCATTCCATAAACACCCTATGAATGTTGAGTTTTGCCCTTCTAGGTATGAGTTAACAACTCTAAATGACAAGTGGTACTGAGATGTTATCGATTTTTTAAAGTTTTGTAACAATTTCAAACGTTATAAACTCATCTTATACATCTCAAACATGAAGCAAAACCAAATCTCAAGCACCCATCTGCCATGCTGTAGAAGTACAGATTAAAAACTTCTCCATGAACACCGACATCTTCGCGGCGGTAGTTCCCGAAGATTTTTTCTAATAACTTTTCGTATTTCCAAACCCTGGCTCAACGGCTCACATATGTTATCAAGACAAGAACATAAAATAGATATTTTAGGTAATATTCCCTTTATATCCGTTCATATCGGTTGCCTGTTTATTTTTTGGGTGGGCTTTAGTTGGGCTGCTCTCATTACGTGCTTTATACTCTGGTTTGTGCGGATGTTTGGAGTGACAGCAGGATACCACCGTTATTTTTCACATCGTGCTTATAAAACAACACGTTGGTTTCAGTTTATTCTTGCTGTTCTAGGCAATTCCTCAGCTCAGTTAGGTCCATTATGGTGGGCAGCGCATCATCGTCATCACCACCGCAATACAGATACGGAACAAGATATTCATTCCCCCGTTGTTCATGGTTTCTGGTGGTCGCATATTGGCTGGGTGATGTGTCCTGAATATTCCAAAACGAATGAACAGAACGTTCGAGATTTTGCACAATATCCGGAGTTGCAGTACTTAAACCGTTTTCATATGATTGCTCCTACCGTGCTAGGACTCACTTTGATAGCAATCGGAATACTATGTCAGCTGTATACCCCTCAGCTAAGAACGACTGGTTTACAGATGTTTGTGTGGGGATTTTGTTTAAGTACTTTACTGCTTTATCACACGACTTTTACAATTAATTCTCTCGCCCATATCTTTGGTTCTCGTCGTTTTGATACAACAGATACTAGTCGCAATAATTGGTTTTTAGCTCTCATTACTCTAGGGGAAGGTTGGCATAATAATCATCATTACTATCCTGCTTCAGAACGGCAAGGTTTTTACTGGTGGGAAATAGATATTACCCATTACATTCTTAAGCTACTTTCATGGCTAGGAATCGTTTGGGATTTAAGAACTCCTCCCAGAAAAATCTATGAGAAGTCTCATTGTCTATCTACAAAGTGCTTTTAAGAGGGGAGCAAGCCCGACCTGCAGTTGCCCCAGTTGCCTTAAAGTTAAGAAGGCAGAAGTACGAAGGCAGCTATGCTGAAGGCATTCCCACGCTTAAAAGCGGGGGATTTAATAAGGTTTGCACTCTATTATTTGCCTCGAGAAATAAATTCAGGGGCTGTCTTACCGTATGGCAGAGCACAGAGGACTTCAATTCGTCTAAAAGGTGACAATCTTTCCTTCTGCCCTCTGCCCTCTGCCCTCTGCCTTTCTTCGGTAAACATGGGGCGCTAAATCCACAACATGACTATATCCAAGGAGTCTTGATGAAGCCGTTAATTACTGTTGAGCGCCTGTGTCTTGCAAGTCACATTTTGTCGTTGGTGTTTGGATTGGCAGGATTGCTGCTTGTATTGCCCAATCCTGCCTTTATTGGGACCTTACCGCCCTTTGGTCAAACACTTTTTAGCTGGAGCATGATCGGAGGTGGCGCTGTCTACATTCTTTTAGGAACAGCTACCGTTGCGATTTATGCTTACCGAATGCTGGGTTGGCAAAACTGGCTGGGGTTTATGCTACCTGCCGTGGTTTTGTCACTGTGCAGTGAACTCCTAGGAACCAGCACAGGCATTCCGTTTGGTCATTATCAGTATTTGAGCGGTTTAGGGTACAAAATTGCCGGATTGGTGCCATTCACCATTCCGTTGTCCTGGTTTTATATGGGAATGTCTAGCTATCTGCTGGCGCGAGTTGGGCTGGAGGCGAAGGGGGTTAATGGTTGGATCAAGCAGTTGGGGGCGATCGCTCTGGGTGCTCTCCTCCTTACTGCCTGGGACTTTGTGTTAGATCCCGCCATGAGCCAGACTCCTTACCCTTTCTGGGAATTTCAAGATCTGGGACAGTTCTTTGGCATGCCCTACCGTAACCTGAGCGGCTGGTTAGGAACTGGGGCACTTTTCATGTCTGTGGCAGCCCTTTTCTGGCGTACCCCTTCAACGCAACTGATCCGTAATCAACTGCGGGTTCCGCTCTTCATCTACCTAGTTAACTTTGCCTTCGGAGCCATCATCACGATGAGTCAACTCGGCAGCCGATTCTGGATTCCTACAGCAATCAGTGTGCTGCTGGGTGTGGTTCCCGCTGTTGTCCTATGGTGGGCTGCCAAGTCAACGGCGGTAGTCCCCCCATCTTCCAGCTCACCCACCGTTGCTGCCCTATCAAAAGTTTGAGCTTCTTTGTTAGGAACCCAAGTTTATAGACAAATCGGTTTCCTTGCTACCTTTACCGACCTGCAGCAATTTTCCTTTGTAAAACAGAAATCCGCTCTCGCGCTCCTGGGTGGTCACTCAAAAACGACGGTGTAGAACGCTGGTTCACCAATTTGCTTAAAAATGCAGGCATCGCATTAGGGTTATAACCTGCTCGTTGGATGTACCTAAGTCCTTTCTCATCAGCGTTGTATTCAGCATCCCGGCTATTAGGTAGGTCTACAGCTAATTTATAAGCTGCGGCAGCCACAGTACTTCTGTCTAAACCAGCTACAGAGGCTGCACCTTGAGCGAGTTGTGCTTGTCTGAGCTTGTTGACCAGGTCGTTGTTGCAAATGTGACCAATTTCGTGACCCAAAACAGCCGCTAACTGGTCTTCATTATCCACTGCATTGAGCAGCCCGGTGTGGACATAAACGTAACCACCCGTAGTTGAAAAAGCATTAATGCTTGAGTCTTGAACTACATAAAAGTGAAACGGATATTGAGAACAGTCACTAGCTGCTGCCACTCGTTGACCCACTCGCGTAACCTTCTCATTAGTAGAGAGTCTGTAATTGCTGCGTACCTGTTGGTGAATCTCCTGACCCAGTTCAACTTTTTGCTGTGTTGACAAATTAGACAGTTGCAACAACTGAACGCCATTAAAAAGTAACTGACCCCAAGGAAGCGCACTCGCTGGCGTGGGAGTCACCAATCCCACACCTACAGAAGTCCCCAAGCCAGCAAGAAAGAAGGCAAGACTTTTACGCAATTTAGAAAAGCGAGATTTCATAGTCAAGAGTAAATAGTTATAGAGTGGAAAAAGCTTTTATGGTGTTTTTGTTAAAAACAACTTTAAGATTGCGCGTATTAAATCTGTTTGAGTGAGATTTTGCTCAATCTACCTGTCATGTTTAGCTAAAATATAGACCAACATCTCGACCAAGAGAGCCACCACAAAGGAGGAATTTGACTTGCAGACCGCACCGCTCCCAAAATCATTCCCCAGAAGGTTGCTAGATTTGAACAATTTTGGTGTACTGATCTAAGGTTTATTTTGTTTATTTTGAGGAATTACTTAGAACCCTTAATATTATTATATGCTAAGGTTCATCTCATTTGTATATGCACCCATGACTAATCATGTTATTTTATTAATTGACCAATCAATCAATAACAGCTATGCCTCCACGCGACGAACAAGACTTTGAAGGTCGGCGACAGCAGATTATTGACGGTGCATTAGAAGTCTTTGCTAGCAAGGGCTTCGAGAAGGCGACCAACAAGGATATTGCAGCAGCAGCGGGGATTGGCTCACCTGGGTTGATATATCACTACTTTAAGGATAAAAGCGACTTGTTTGAGCAAGTGGTTGAGCAACGCCTACCAGTGCTGCAATTGCTGCTCCACAGTGAGGAGGACATCATGAGCAAACCACCGCAGGATGCCCTCACCATTTTTGGAAAAGCCTTTCTCAAAGTATTGGAAAACCCGACATCTATTACGCTGATGAAGCTGTTGTTGGGTGAAGCGTTTCGGCAGCCTGGAGTTGCTGAGATGATTAACAAAATTGGACCTAGTCGTTCTATTTCTTTCTTAACTCGCTATCTGGCAAAGCAAATGTCAGTTGGAGTCATGAAACCTATGAACCCAGCAGCAGCAGCTCGCTGTTTTATCGGTCCATTTCTTGCGTATATGCTCACGCGTGAACTATTCCAACAACCTGATGCTCAGCAAATTAGCTCTGATACGATGGTAGCAACTGCTGTCGAGGTTTTCCTGCGAGGCATGGTTTCAATCTCTGATAAGGATTCATACAGACAGTTTGCTACCACCGCAGATGTAATACCACATTCTCTGCCGCAAGGTGTGTTTGACTTGAATGAAAACGGCTACAACCAAGCTTGAAGCCAAATTTTTTTTGGAGCAAAGTTGATTAATCAATCAATCAACATGAAGAATTTAGGAATTCATCACTACCCACGGAGTTGTTATGACACAAACGCAGCCCAATCCTATCCATGACTCTAAACAGGCTCCCAGCATTACCAAAAACGACCTAAAGCAACCCTCGAAGCCCCAGCCGCCACCGCAGAAGCCGCGACGACGCATTCCTAAACCAGTGCTGATTTTGGGGGCGATCGCCCTCCTAGCTGGGGTCGGATACGGAGTTTATCGTGTATGTTTTTATCAGCCTGAGCCTGATGGTCTGTTTTTAAGTGGACGTATTGAAGGCTATGAAACCGATGTATCTGCCAAAATCGGTGGTCGAATAGCCAACGTAGCCGTTAGAGAAGGAGATATGGTTAAGCCAGGTCAACTGTTAGTGCAAATAGACGACTCCGAATTGCGTGCCCAACTACAAGGAGCCGTTGCCCGCGTACGTGCGGCACAGGAGAGGTTAGAACGCGCCCGCCAGCAGTTGCCCGTACTCCAAGCACAGCTACAACAAGCTAATCTGACCACCCAGCAGGCGAATCAAGAAAGTAAAGGTCGAGTTGTGCAGGCAGAGAACGCTTTAGCGGCTGCGCGATCGCAGTTAGTAGAGGCTCAGGCAAACTTGAAACTGGCACAGGTAAAACAACAACGCACTAGTTCCTTGTATGCCGAAGGTGCTGTGTCAGCTCAGCGACGGGATGAAGATAATGCTGGATTAGGTGTTGCTCTTGCTCGCGTTGCTGCTGCCCAGCAGCAAGTTCAGTCAGCGCAAGGAACCCTAACCCAAGCCCAATCTACTCTCAGCAATCCACCAATTCGCGCCGCAGCGGCATTACAAGTTGAAAAACAAATCGCCCAAGCCCGTACCGATATATCAGTCTCCCAGCAGGAAGTCCGCGATGCCGAAGCCACACAAGCGCAAACTCAAGCAAACTTAAATTACTTAGTTATTAAAAGCCCCTTAGCTGGTAATGTCATCACCCGTTCTGTAGAACCAGGCGAAGTCGTTGCAGCTGGTGCCCCACTATTAACGATAATCAATCTTGACAATCTTTACCTGCGTGGTTTCATCCCCGAAGGAGAAATCGGCAAAGTCAGAATTGGTCAGCCTAGTTTAGTGTACTTAGATACATTTCCCAAGCAACCGCTACAGGCAACAGTCACTCGCATAGACCCCAAAGCCAGTTTCACCCCGGAAAACACTTATTTTAAAAAAGACAGGGTAACACAAGTATTTGGAGTAGAAGTCACGCTGAAAAATTCCCAAGGTTTAGCAAAACCAGGAATGCCCGCTGACGGTCGAATCCTTGTACCAGAAACACAGCAAAAACGTGCTTCTACTCAGTTTTCCCTTCCGTGGAAATCCAAACAATAATTCTCTCCTCTGCGTGCTGTGGGACAGGCATCTTGCCTCTCATATACAGCGCAATTCAATTGAATAAAGTAATTATTTATCTGTGTCCATCTGTGTCCATCTGTGGTTCATTATTTCTTTCTCTACCTTACTCCAGGTTGCAAACCGCTATAATTAGTGCTTCATAAAATTATGACAGCAACGCTCCAGACCAACACTCCACAAAAACGCACCAACTCCAAAGTCATCTCCATCCGGGACTTACAACACCGCTACAACAAACAAACTGAAGCAGTAGCAGGTATCAACTTAGACATCTATCAAGGTGAGATTTTTGGGCTAATAGGACCTGATGGGGCAGGCAAAACCACCACATTTCAGATTCTCTCAGGAGTCATGCCACAAACAAGCGGCATCGTCGAGGTATTGGATTCCAAACCTTGGGATGTGCGCCTGCAAATGGGCTACCTCACCCAGCGCTTTAGTCTTTACCTGGATATGAGCATATGGGAAAATTTACGTTATGCCGCAGGGTTACGTGAGGTCACTGAAGCTGCTTTGAAAAGCCGTAGCGAACACTACTTAAAGTTACTAGACTTGGCACAGTTTAAAGAACGTCTAGCTGGACGCCTCTCTGGGGGAATGAAGCAAAAACTTGCTTTGTGCTGTGCGCTGATTCACCAGCCAAAAATTTTGTTGTTGGATGAGCCGACAACGGGTGTAGATCCGGTATCGCGCCGCGAGTTTTGGGATATCTTAGCAGATTTGGCTGTGAGTGAAGGCATGACAACAGTCGTCGCTACCCCCTACCTAGATGAAGCAGAACGCTGTTCGCGGATTGCTTTGATGTATGAGGGCAAAATTCAGCAATGCGACACGCCTGCTAAAGTAAAAGCGAGCTTGGGTGTGCAACGGTTAGAAGTTTATATGCCTGTGGCGCAATTAGACAAAGCTGCAGACATTCTCAAGAATAACGTTGATTTACGAGATTTGGCGCAAGATGTGCAACGTTTTGGCGATCGCCTAGATGTACTTACAGCGCAGCCTAAAGAAACCAGTCACAGAATTGAGCGCGTCTTGGAGCAACAACAGATTAAAGTTGAAAATCTTGCTATTGATACCCCAACTCTAGAGAACACCTTTGTCGCCCGGTTGCGGGAACTTAAAGGCGAAACTTCTACAGGCAATTATCCGCAAATTTTCTATCAAGAAAAATCTGAGGGAACAGCCATTGGGGCGGAAAATTTGAATAAAGTTTTTGGTAATTTCCACGCAGTTAAGAATATTAATTTAGACATTAAATACGGTGAAGTTTTTGGTCTTTTGGGGGCGAATGGTGCCGGAAAGACAACCGTCATCAAAATGCTTTGTGGCTTGTTGCCAGCAAGTTCTGGCAAAGTGAGTTTGGCAGGGGAAACGGGTCAATTACGCAGTGCCGAAGTGCGTCAGAAAATCGGCTATATGTCGCAAAAGTTTACCCTATACGATGACCTGACGATTGGACAGAACCTGGAGTTTTACTGCGGTGTTTATGGTATACCTCGCCGTCATCGACGAGCTAAGAAAAACTGGGTACTCCAGATGAGCGATTTACTAGGTCAAGAGGGTAGGCTAACTGCGGACTTACCAGGAGGTTGGAAGCAGCGCGTTGCTTTTGGCGCAGCAGTCATGCACGAACCGAAAGTTGTGTTTCTTGACGAGCCAACTTCTGGTGTTGATCCGCTTGCAAGAAGAGAATTTTGGCGTTGGATCAACCAGTTTGCCGCTGAAGGCATGGCAATACTGGTAACTACCCATTATCTAGAAGAAGCCGAACAGTGTCACCGCTTGGGATTCATGGTAGCCGGGGAACTCGTAGCTCAAGGGACACCGCGTCAAGTCAAACAAGAGCAGCCAGGACAATTGGTGGAATGGGAGTGTGAGCAAGTGCAAAAGGCTGCGGATGTGCTCAAGCAGAAGTTGGAGCGCAGGCGGGTGTCGATTTTCGGTTCCCGTCTACATACAGTTTTGGATGAGCCGCGCACTCAGATTCCCCAAGTCGAAAATTGGCTCGTTGAGGCTGGGGTAAAAGTGAAAAGCCATCGAGATATCGAGTTTTCGCTGGAAGACGTATTCATTAGTGTGGTGGAACAGGCACGACAGCGGGGTTTAGATGTGCCAAAGGATTAAGCCAACGTACATAGGACTTAAACCGAATGACACTAAAATAACGAGCCAGAGCAATTCTAAATATGAAAAACTCCTTTGTCCGCTTATTAGTGACTATTTCAGCCTTATGTATGGCGCTGTTTGGGTTATCAGTCATAACATTTGCGCAACAAGTAGCCGACCCTAACTTTGACACCACAGTTACTCGCCCTACTTATGTGCAGAACCACCCTAAAGTACTGTTTGATGAAGCCCACAATAATGGTCATACCACCGAGGGACGCTACAAGCCATTTGCTGAACTGATTAGCAACGACGGCTACCAAGTGGTAGCCAATAAAGAAAAGTTTCAACAGCAGATATTAAAAAACTATGACATTTTAGTGATAGCCAATGCACTGGGAACCACACAGGGGGCGAGCGCGTTCACTGAGAACGAATGCAATGTCGTCAGAGATTGGGTTCGCACAGGTGGCGCGTTACTACTCATTGCCGACCATGCACCGTTTGGAGCAGCGGCGGAAAAACTGGCAAAGCGCTTTGGTGTGAATATGAGTCAGGGATTTACTGTGGACTTATCACACTATGACAAAGAGTCTGGCAATCCAGGCTGGCTTGTGTTCACGCGGGAGAATGGACTGCTAGCAACTCACCCCATCACCCAAGGTCGCAATGTTACTGAACGAATTAATCGTGTGCTTACCTTCACAGGTCAGTCGCTTAAAGGCACAAATGACACAGTGGCATTTCTCCGTTTAGCCGATACAGCTGTTGACTTGCCACAACGTCTTTCCAGAGCAACTCAGTTACCTGGTGGTAAGCGAGTTTCTGCTGCTGGTCGCTCTCAGGGGATAGCGTTGCAGTTGGGTAAGGGTAGAGTGGTAATTCTTGGTGAAGCAGCTATGCTTTCAGCGCAACTACTTCAAGGAGAACCAGCACGCGAAATCATGGGGAAAGATGTCGTTCAGATGGGCATAAATCGTAGTGACTTTGATAATCGGCAGTTAGCGCTCAACATCATGCACTGGCTTTCCGGACTGCTTTCCTCAACAAGCTAAGAACGCTTGTTGACTAGCGAGGATTGATTAACGCGCTTCGCTTTGCAAAGGCGGTTCGTTTAAATAATTTTCTGGCAACTAAGGAGTACAGCTTGTGCCTACACGACCTAAACGCATCTTTGCTCAGACTGTTAAAGAACTAACGCAACTGGGGCGCGATCGCCTAACCCTAACACTAGCACTCTTCTTGCCGTTGATACTGCTACTGCTGTTTGGTTTTGCGGTATCCCTAGAAGTAAACAAAATTAACTTTGCCATTCAAGATTTAGACTTGACACCAACTAGCCGCGAGTATATTGCCACCTTTGAGCGCACCAATAAGTTCAGTATCGTTGCTTTTGGACCACAGGTTAATGTGCCGCGACTACTAGATAAAGGATCAGTAGCAGCAGGTTTGATTATCCCTCCAGAGTTTTCACGCGACTTAAAACGGAGTGGACGTGCAGCCGAAGTGCAAATCTTGGTAGATGGTACCGATGCTAACACTGCCAATATTGTCAGAGGCTATGCCAAGGCAACCACCAATGCTTTTGTGGAAAATCTGCGCGGTAGTAGTCATCTGCTTGTCAAGCTTCAATCTCGGCTATGGTATAACCCCGGCTTAGAAACCTTAAAATACATTGGTCCTGGGGCGATCGCAATTACTGTCACCCTGTTTCCGCCACTTCTGGCTGGCTTGGCTACAGCAAAAGAGTATGAACAAGGGACTATCCTCCAGGTTTATGCATCTAGCTTAACAGGCACTGAGTATTTACTAGGTAAAGCAGCAGCATTTTGGCTGGTGGGTATGGCGGAGGTGTTGTTTGTCCATTTAGAAGCATGGCTATTCTTCGGTTTGAGATTTGTTGGCGATCCCACACCCATAATTCTCAGTTCAATACTTTACATTGCTTGCGGTGTATTTTGGGGTATTTTCTTAGGCTGCAATACCAAAGTACAGAGTGCTGCAATCCAAGCAGTAGCCTTCACCGCCTTTTTGCTGTCACTGCAATTATCTGGCTTCATCTACCCCATAGCTAATATTCCAACTGGCATCCGTTGGGTTTCCAATATTATTCCAGCTCGTTACTACATTGAGTTAACTCGCGATGCCTATGTTCGCGGCGTAGGTTGGTTGGGAATCTGGTTTCAGGTCTTAGCTTTAACACTCCTTGCAAGCTTATTTTTCTTCTTGGCTTGGCGTAAATTGCAGAAGATGCAATTGGAGTCTTAAACAATTCAAAATTCAAAATTCAAAGTTCAAAATTATAGCGCCACTGAATTGAATGAATTAATTATTTATCTGTGTCCATCTGTGTCCATCTGTGGTTCATTATTTCTTTTTCTACCTTACTCCGGGTTGCAAACCCGTATATTTAATATGTTTTCAAATTTAATAGACACCCTTTTAGGCAGCCGCTTTTGGGCGCTCTTTCAAAAAGAATTTGCTCAGATACTGCGTAACCGTCAGTTAGTGATTCAATTGCTGGTACCGCCCACAGTCTTTTTAATGTTGTTTGGTTTTGCTCTGAGTCCAGACTTCCAAAACCTTAAAGTTGGAATTACCGACTATAGCAAAAGTAGTGCCTCGCGTGAATTTGTGGAAATATTCAATCAAACTGATGCATTTGTGATTAGTCGGTACTATGCGAATGAAGAGGATATGATTGCCGATTTGGCGAAAGGTTCCCTGACAGTCGGTATCTCTATTCCGCCAGAATTTGCTGATGACATTGCCAAAAGACGTACAGTCGAAGTGCAGACGCTGTATGATGCTGTAGATGCAAACACAGCTAGTATTGCTTCTAGTTACATTAGCCAATTAGTCAGTGACTACAACTTGCGTCATAGAAACAAGCGTGGCGATGCTGTAGCCTTCCAGCGCAATCAGGTGCAGGTTCAGACTTCAGTATTCTACAATCCTGGGTTGGAAACTTCTTGGTTTATAGTCTCAGGAGTATTTGGAATTTTGCTTACAGTCATCGGTTCTCAAGCCGCCGCATCATTGGTGGTACGGGAAAAAGAAGCGGGAACTATTGAGCAACTGATTATGACTCCAGCCTCCAACACAGAAGTCATTCTTGCTAAGGTATGTCCGTTACTTGTTCTGCTTACCGTTGATGTTTTGATTGCTCTGAGCGTAGCAAAGCTAGCCTTTGGTGTGCCACTGCGGGGTAATTTACTTGTGTTTCTAATGATTGCCGTGCTTTACTTCTGGGTAGGTATTAGTATCGGCATTCTGATTGCTTCCTACTCAAAAAGCGAGCAGCAGACACAGTTAACAGCATTCTTTGTCAACCCACCCCTGACTCTTTTATGTGGAGCCACTACGCCGATTTCCTCAATGCCCACCTTCGTGCAATGGCTCACTTATCTCGACCCCTTACGTTACTTTATCGAAGTTTGTCGCGGGATTTTGCTTAAAGGAGTCGGTATCGAGACGCTGTGGCATCAAGTGTTGATTTTGCTAATGTTCGCTACAGTGCTGATGACCTTGAGTATCCGTCAGTTCCGGCGGCAGTTGGGTTAAGGCGTTAAGGACTTTTAATACACTGTTTTTCACGAGAATTTTACCAGCATTTTTGCAGCCCTCAGCCTCAAGGTTGAGGTTTTTCTGTTCGTCATCAGTTTAGGAGGCGCGTCCTAACCATTGAATTACTGCAAAAAGCTGAACATAGCTAGACTTTGTTGTTCATCTTCTTAATTTTCTTTCTCAAAGATTGAATACACTCTCGCAACACATCACTTCTATTTAAATCAACCATCTGACAATATGCATCCAGCGTTTTTAACTCATCCACCGTAACTCTAATCTCTACTCTTTGCGTTTGTTTAGCCATTGACTTTACGTACAATTGTCCGTACAATTAGAGTATAAACCAAGTGTAACCTACAATGTATGCCATCAAAGTAGAGCTAAAACTGAATAACAAAGAGCGAACTTTGATGCGTAGACATTCTGGTTATGCGCGTTTTGTTTATAACTACGGCTTGGCACTAACCCAAGGGTTGCGTTCTGCTGGAGTAAAAGCAAGCGTTGCAAAACAGATAAACGAAATCAAAAAAGTCTTTACTAACTACACCAAAAAGCAGCCTGAGAATCAATGGATGAATGAGTTGTCATCCAAGGTTTATCAACGCGCTTTTATAGATTTAGCACAGGCATATCAAAGATGGGCTAAAGGGCTGTCTAGCAAGCCTGTTTTTAAGTCAAAAAAGGATGGAGATTCGTTTACTGTTTACGACGGCAACGGGAAGGTTTTGGCTTTGTCTGGGAAGAAAATAAAGATTCCGACTTTAGGAACTTTCCGCCTCAAAGAAGCCTTCCCCTGCTGTTATGTGACGCAGACTTTTACTATGAGCCGCCAAGCTAATAAATGGTACGTTTCTTTTGCAGTAGATGCTGATAGAATACCCAACGGGAGAGCAAGTTTCGACTCGACGGAAACCGCCAGGACTCGAACTTGCTCACCGCCAACTTATCATCCAGAGGAAGCAGTAGGAATTGATTTAGGCGTGAAATGTTTTTGTACTCTAAGCGACGGTTCTCAGATTAAAGCTCCTAAGCCTTACAAAAAAGCGAAAACCAAGCTAGCTTTGGCGCAGTGGCGTAATCGAAACAAGCAATCTGGTAATCGTCGTCAAGGTGTGAAGCAGTCGAATAGAGCAAAGAAGTTTTATGACTCTCTTGCTAAAAAACACGCTCGAATTTCTTATCAGCGCCAAGACTTTCTGCATAAGACAACAACAGATATAAGTCGTAAGTTCTACCGAATTCGGATAGAGGATTTAAACGTCTCAGGGATGCTAGCTAACTCTAAGCTTTCATCAGCTATCTCTGACTTAGGTTTTTACGAATTCCGTCGTCAGCTAATTTACAAGTCTGAGTTTTTCGGAACAAAAGTAGAGGTGGTTGACAGATGGTATCCATCATCAAAAATGTGTTCGCTTTGTGGAAACAAGCACGACAATGTAAAACTTTCTGATCGAGTTTATCAGTGTCAGAATAAGTCGTGTTTGGCTCACACAATAACAATGGATAGGGACTTGAACGCAGCTTATAACTTGTTGAACGCACCATTGGACTATGTACGGCTGGCTCAACCGGAAGTGACGCTCGTGGACAAGAAGTAGCCGACTACCTTGTTTGAAGCGAGAAATAAACAGCAATGTGAACACGTTGTATAAGTTTTATGGAGCAGAGCAAAGGCGTTTACCAGAACAGGAACGTACTGAGATAGAAGTATAGCGCGTCGAGGTCTCGACCGCGACAATCAATTCGCGTAAGCCTTGAAACGACTGGGGCGCGATCGTGCAGGGTGGAAGTGTAGGACTCATAAACTGAACAGACGTGAGTTGATATATCTGCTTGCTACATCATTCTAGAGACTGACTTGATTTAGGTTAATATTTGATAGTTTATTATTGGCAGCAGTGCAGGATGTACTTAATATAGGTGTGCCACTGATTGAGCTAAGACCGGAAATTCAACAGGAAATCAACCAAAGTTATCTTGGTTTTAAAGTGAATCAAGAGCGAGGAGTCTTAATTGTAGCTGTGGCTCCCAACTCCCCAGCAGCGCGTGGTGGTTTACGTCCTGGCGATATTATTACCGAAGTAAAAAGAGTTCAAATTCAAAACGCCGAGCAAGTCCAAAATCAAGTAGAAGCAACAGCTTTAGGAAATACTCTTCAATTTAAAGTTAACCGCAATGGTTTCACCCAAATTATCACAGTCAAACCAGAGCAATTAGTAGCTGCTACCTCTTATTAAAAAGTAGACAATTGTTAACTACTTAAGGCGCTATGCCAAGCCCAAAATTACTGAAGTAAGACTATTTTCAAAAATCAAAAGATAGTTTATCAGGCTTAAGGAGAACGAATATGTCAAATGACTTAAATTCTTACCTACCTACACCAACTAAGCAAAAATTTGCAGCTACTTTTCACGTAGTAAGGCCGATTAGCTTCTGGGTACAGTTAGCACTAGGCGCTGTTTCTAGCTTCGCTTTGTTCTTGGCAATATTTAGCCGTAGTTCCACTGTCCAAACAACGACGAATTCGGTCATGGGCTTTGGAGTCTTTTTAGGTATTATTGGAATTTTAGTACTGTGTTTCAGGCTCTATTGGGTTTTCCGCTATCAGCGTTTAGATAAACTTTTACAGTCGCCTAATCGTGAATTACATCCAAGAAAAGAGGACGTAATTCAAATATTACAAATTGGATTAATCGTCAGTTTGATAGGACTCTTTTTAGCTTTTTTAGCATCTGAAGTGACCGTTATTGCTGTATTATCGAAATCTCTAGCTCTGCCTCAAGGAGTGGCAGTCTATAGACCTGAAAATGTCATTCGTTCCCTAGATATTTTTGTAGTTTTGGCAAACGTCAACCTGATTGGCGCTCACCTTGTAGGAGGCGCTACTTCACTTGGGCTGCTTAACTGGTTAGATCAATAGACTTCTTGCAAAAGTTGAAAAAAAAGAATAATTAACCACAGATGGAACTCACATTCCGCAAGAGGTGTAATAGTAAATAACGTGAGTTCAACGGAACTAAAAAATAGCAGGAGGTAGAGCAGGTAAGTCTTTAGGATAAATATTGAGGGATGGTTTTTGGGGAATGCACGCTTTACACATCCCCTCGCGCTTTCCATAGCTCAAAACGAGCGGATAACGAGTGATTATGTCGAGTGGATTACTGCTCTAACCCTGCAAGGCAAGACATTTTTATTAGATATAAGCTAAAGACAGAGAACTGTTCTAGTTTTATCTCAATCTTCAGATTGAGGTTTTCTACTGCTTGGATACTTAAGTTTATGGTTACTAGGCTCACTTTATTTGATGGTCATGAAAGTGAGCAAAAGACTTTTTCACTGAACAATGAGAACATGACTCAGAATAATGCTATGAATTATCTTGTTGCAGTTCTACCAGACCGATTAAAGGCAGAAGAAGCTTACACTGCCCTAGAAAAAGAAGGCTTACCCACTCAGCAAATTGACATTTTAGGCACAGGGTACAAAAGTGCTGATGAGTTTGGGTTGATTGACCCAAATCAGCAAGCAAAGAAAGGTATGACTCGTTTGTCATCTTGGCTGATTCCCTTTGGTTTTGTTGCTGGTTACGCCTTCAACGTTTTGACGGGAATTGAAATCCTTCCTATTGGTAATCTTGGCAATCACCTTATTGGTGGACTGTTGGGAGCCGCTTCTGGTGCTTTGGGTGGATACTTTGTCGGTGGTGGAGTTGGTTTAAGCGTGGGGAGTGGGGATGCTCTACCCTACCGGAACCGCCTTAACGCAGGCAAGTACCTAATTGTGATCAAAGGTACTGAAGAATTGACTCGTCAGGCAACTCGGATTCTGCGCCAATTTGAGCCAGAAAACTTGCAAGGCTATGCCGAGCAAACTTAAGATTTAGGCGGAGGACGGGGTAGGCGATCGCTCGTGGTTGAGAGGGTGTCGGCGGGGCGATCGCTGCATTCTGCACTTACCATCCATAAAAAAATGACGTACTCTACAGCCCATACTAGGTTTACCAGGTAGAGTACGTCACTTTGAAAACCTATGACAAAAGATAGATGACTTGCAATCCCCTAAATGGAACTGTTACTTAAAAGAACCGGCTTGCGGAAATGTCCGTTATTCCGAGCAAACCGTTCAGCCAGAATCTTTTGATAAACTGCTTCATAGCCATCAGTCATATTCTGAACACTGAAACGATTCCAGACATTCTCCCGACAAGCAGAACGGTCTAGTTCAGTAACCTTGCTAATAGCGCTCACACATTCTTCAACACTGTTGCAAAGAAAACCTGTTTTACCATGAGTAATTATCTCTTGTGTAGATCCAAGGTTGATCGCAATCACAGGGGTACCAGATGCCATTGATTCAACCATTACCAACCCAAACGGTTCTCGCCAGGTAATAGGGAATAGGGTTGCTACCGCACCGCCCATTAATGCATTTTTTTGCTCATGATTAGCTTCACCTAAATATTCAATTTGCTTGCCATCAATCAAAGGCTTGATTTCACTTTCATAGTATTCCACATCAACGACATCCACCTTACCTGCCATCTTCAAGCGCCAGCCTGCTTTTTTAGCAATTTCTATCGCCAAGTGCGTTCCTTTCTCTGGAGAAATCCGACCTAGAAACGCTAGATAGGGTGGCTCTTCAGGTTGGGGATAAAATTTATAGGTGTTGACATCAATCCCGTTGTAGACTGTTGCTACACAGTTCAGCCCTAGCCTTTGTTCTCGTTGTGCATCGGAAATACTGACGTAAGGTTGGTTTTTTGCATGTTTAAACATCTTTTCGTTGTCAGGAGTAAAAATTCCATGCAACGTGTGAACAGTGGGTGTTTTTACCAGCTTGGCGTAGGTCAAGGCAGGAAACCCGATGTGGGAATGAATAATATCAAACTCTTCAGCTTGCTCATACACCCTTGCTAAGTTCAGCATATCGTACACGCTGTGTTCTTTCACAGTCCGATCAAGTCGTAGGGCACAGGGATGGACTGATTCAAGCTTTGCCAAACTAATGGAATCTCCTGATGCAAATAGCGTGACTTCGTGTCCACGTCTTACTAATTCATCAGTTAAAAGTCCAACGACTAGCTCTATACCGCCATAAGCTGGAGGTGGTACTCTCTCCCAGAGTGGAGCAACTTGGGCAATTCGCATCAAAAACCTCCTAAAAAGTTTAAAAAGTGAGTTTTAAATTCAAACTGCGGACTTTCTCACTAATGAATGCTTTCCAGCTACTCAACCCAATGAGAACTAACTTGGTAGACAAACCTGAGTAAGAATTTAATAAGCACTTTATTCGGTTTATTTAAAGATTGTCTTTCTATCTTAAGTAGGGAAGTTATTTTCTAAAATTTACAAAATTCTTTAAATATAACAGAATTTAAAGTATAGTTTTTTCCCTCTATGGGCTGATTGTAGCTCACTCCAAATAATAGATATTGCCATATTTATATATTTATACTTCCTAAGGAATAGAGCAATAGGAGTATAAAAGAGGTTTTTTTTATTATTTACAGCTTTGTCAATAACCTTTTTGGATAATTTTAAAACTTGTATTATTAATACCAATAACATCGTTTCTTCGTGCAAAACCCTGCTGATATCGCTAAAATAGTCTTATCCACAGAGCATATTGTGGCTCATCAGCCAAAACTTAAGGCTAGAAGTGCTGGGGAGGCTGGTAGTGTTTGATGAAACTTTGATAAAAAATCGGCAATAGTGATATAGACTTCGGTTGTCATACCATAAAGGCTAAGAGAACTGAGGAAAAGTTATTCATTATTGCGTAATTTCTATAGTGTATATTCACTAAAGCAATAAAAATGCACTCTAAAAGATCTGCATATGAACAGACCAATTTTGTGGCTGAGCGTTTTTCTTGTGCTTGTTGGTTATTGGGTTTTAGTTAATCTAGTAATGTCAAGCAGATAAAATTGTACGTTGGGCTTTCCATGTAGGAAAACCCATTCTTGTTTGAGCAAGTTTGGTCAAACAAGGGTAGTCTGAACTGAAAGCATTCTTGCTTGTTCTCTCTTCTTTATTAAAGAAAAGTGTCTTGTCATTGATTATTAAAACAATGAAAAGCCGTACTCTGAAAAATTTTCAGATTGCGGCTTAAACGTTTGTATCCCCATTGGAACGCTCGATTATGTATTCTATATCAAAAATTTTAGAAATTCTAGTAAGTGGAAAAAGTGGGATTTGTAGCCAGTTTTTATATTTTTACAAACTGAAAAAGTAGGAAAAAAACGAAATTTAGATGTAGCGATATATTAAGTAAGCTTTTTGAAAAAAGCGTCTTATTTATTGATAGAAAAAAGCTGTAACCTCATGTTTCGAGATGACAGCTAATCTAATCAGCAAACTGAAGGTAAGCATCGCAACAAAGTGCATCGACCAAATTCCGATTTTCAAGGCGATCGCGCCTTGGCTCCCTATGCCTACGGCACGGCTGCGCCGAACGGGAGTATCGCGAACGCGAGTGCGTGTCCGGAGGACTCAGCGGGCACTCCGTGCCATCGCCTAAGCGCAAAGCGCACACTTCGTGTTGGCGCAGCCTGTCCGTAAGGACTTACGCGCAACGTGTCCCGAAGCGACTCACGCGAGTGCGTGTCCGGAGGACTCAGGGGGAGAAAAACGCCAGCCCCGCCAATTAACCAGTTTCTCTTGCGTAGCGTCCCATCACTTCTGCTTTATCCAACACATGACCCTCTATCGCCGCTATCACCTGTTCTTTGCTTGCTCCTGGTGGTAAATCAAGCGGTTGGTCTAGCGCAAAGATTTTGAAAAAGTAGCGATGAGCACCGTTTTTGGGTGGACACGGTCCCCCGAAACCTAACTCACCAAAACTATTTTTTCCCTGTATACCACCATCTGGAAGTGTGGGCTCTTTTGTAACCCCTTCTGGTAATTCACGGGTATCAGCAGGTAAATTGTAGATCACCCAATGGGTAAACGTTCCGTCGGGTGCATCGGGGTCATCCACAATCAGGGCAAAGCTTTTTGTTCCTTGAGGAGGTGCTTCCCACAATAAAGGAGGAGAGATATTGTCACCATCGCAAGTGTATTTAAACGGGATGGTGCTGCCAATAAAAAAAGCTGGGCTTCTAATGTCCATATTTTCTACCAAATTTTTCTGAAATGAGTTATAGCGGTTTTCATTTGGTCGAATACACGTCCGGGTGCTTTGAATGTGGTTCGATATAATATTGCGACAAAAAGTAAACTATATAAATCCCTATCAGGGATTGAAATAAGAGCGGAGCAAAAGACACCCCACTCTCAGTTACTTGTAGAAACTTTGAATTATTTACGATTTACCTGAAGGGTCTGCTGCGTGAATTAATTCTGGCTGTTGACTCTCTGGACGTTGAATGATCTGGTCAGCCGTTGGTCTGTGCTGTCGTTTGAACTCACTCAGTTGCACCGGCTGACCTGTTTGTGCTGATTGGTTAATAGCACGAATGATGCGAATATCAGCTAACCCTTCCTCACCAGAGGGTTCGGGGTCTTTACCTGTGATCACACAGTCTGAGAAGTAGATAATTTCTGCGGCAAACTGGTCTCCAGCAGGAAAAGATTGTTCCTGCGTCTCATTGTTGATGGTAATTTGTTGCTTCAGTTCGCCCTGATAAGAGTATGCAGAGTCCATCCGCAAGTCGCCTTTTGTGCCTGCAACCACAAAAGTGGAAACTGGTGCTGCGCCAAAGCTAGAAGTGAAAGTTGCCAGTCTCTCTCCAGGAAAACGCAGAATAGCGGTGGTCATTTCATCGATTTCGTCAAAGCGCTTCTCTGCTTTACTGGCGCTGAAGGCAACGACTTCAGTGGGTTCATCTTGAAATAGATAACGGGCAGCATTGATGCAGTATATCCCCATGTCGTAAACAGTACCGCCACCATTAGAGATTGGTTCTAACCGCACGTTGCCTTCAACAACCTTTTGAGAAAATACGGAGTTAAAGATACGGGGATCGCCAATTTTGCCTGAATTAACAATTTCTACCGCCTGCATATTTGCTTTATCAAAGTGCAAACGGTAGGCAATCATCAGCTTGACATTGTTTTCAAGGCAAGCGCGAATCATCTGTTCGCACTCTTGTTCTGTGACTGCCATTGGCTTTTCGCAAAGCACATGAACACCAGCCTTTGCCGCCCGCACTGTATAATCGCAGTGGAGATGGTTAGGCAGCGCAATGTAAACTGCGTCTATTTCGCCACTTTTGAGGCAGTTATCATACTCTTCGTAGGCGTAAGTCTTGACTCCATACTGTTTGCCGAGTTCCTCACGCTTGATTGGATCTTCGGAAAATAAGGCAACCAGTTGCGAATTTTCGGTCTGGTTAAAAGCAGGTAAAACATCTTCTTGGGCTATCCAACCCAGTCCTATGACGGCGTAACGAACGCGCTTACTGTTTGTCACTGTCATTTGTTAACCTCCTGATAAACAATTTATTTGCTCTAAAGTGTAGGGGTTAGAATTTCCCTATACGATGAGTTAGATGAGGAAAATGCAGAACATAGAAGGCAGAAGAATAAAGAAAAAAATAAGTTTATTTTTTATTTTTATTCTGAATTCCTACTCTGTGGTATGCTTATTCTTTCTTGGTCAAAAGCCTCCTAAGAGATAATATGGAGAAAAAAGAATTCTTTTGTTGGTAAATAAGCGCCAATAAATAAGCGCCAATGTTACGTTGGCGATATTGTCTGTTCTGCGTTCTTTTTTAAGTCGTCTCTGCCTTCAAGGCTAAAAACTTATGGCTTTAGCTCCATCCTCCTAGTGACTGAGAGGTAGCATATTTTCTCGAAACCTTAATTTTATTTAGAATCCAGCGTTATAGCAGAATATCACTCTCTTTTTAGAAATAATATTTACGACTTTAGATAGAAGCGAATTTGTTAATATTTTTTACTATATAAAGTATATTACTTAACCTCATCAGACAAGTTAACACAGTTAGATACTACTATGAGTGCAAGCTGAGCTAATACAGCTTAGTTTGCCTCAAAGTTTCATTCAAGAGATAGTTACAACACAAAAAAATCACCTAAGCGCTAAACAATATTAAGTTGCAATTGAACGTTGATGCTGCAAAAACCAGTCGTACAACATTGGATTGTTATAAGTCTGGGTCCATGAATCGTGATCAGCTTCCGGATACACTGTAAACTTCACATTATTTGCGCCACACTTTTTGAGTGCTTGAACCATTTTTTCAGATTCCCTTAGTGGCACAATGCGATCGCCTCTGGCGGGCACTCCGTGCCATCGCGTTTTCCATGAAATGCCCACACAGGCAGATTTTTTAAACGATAAGCTTCCTCAGGATTCCCACCACCGCAAATAGGTGCTATTGCTGCAAACCTATCCGGCTGATCTGCTGCTAAGTGCCATGTGCCATATCCACCCATGCTTAAACCAGTTAGGTAAACCCGATCTAGTGAGACGTGGTACTGAGCAATAACGTCATCCAAAAGAGCACTCAAAAGGTTCACTGACCAGCGTTCACCTCGGGGACACTGGGGAGACACAACAATAAACGGGAAATCGGGCTGTTCCTCCACTATCCTAGCGATACCATTCCTTTTCACATCTTCTAGGTTAGAACCTCGCTCACCAGCACCATGTAAAAACAAAATCATCGGGAAACGAGACTCTTGTGCTTCATAGCTTTTAGGCAAAAACAGCAAATAGTTATAGCTATGAGTATTCAGAATTTGCCGTTGTGGCGATGTTTGATGCATGGGCTGATTAGCGTATAGGAACAGCAATTGTGTAACTTGGTCGCTGGGAAGCTTCTCGTTGAGTTTTAACCAAGCGCAAGTCACAATCTACATATAAATGCTCTAAAGAAAAATGAGCCAAGTAGGTTTTTTCATATTTCTTTACAGTATTTCTGTCCAAATTTTCTAATTTGAGTGCCTCCGGTAAGTTTCCTTTTTGCAAGGCTGGCTTAACTTTCGTGTTGACGACATCAGTAAACCAATTGTCTGCCTCGTCAACACTTAGAGGAATTTCTCTGTTCCTGAAAGCTTGAAATATACCAACATTTTGAATCCACCATTGATTATTACGGACTTCATATTTTTGCATCACCATAAAGTCGTAAGCAGGCAACCTTGACGAAACCTTTTTCCAGAAAGAAGATTCATGCCCTGGTGCATAACGAGCAATATTAGCGTAATAACCATCGTCGTGAAAAATTTGATAAGACTGCTCACGTATCCGTCCTGGCAAATTATCATGAAAAGGTATAGTAGACCAGATTGGTACCCAAACACCAAGGACAATCGGCAGTTGGTCTTCAACGATGGGAAAAGGGTTGCGTTGGCTTAACTCTTCAAAATAGGGAAGCAATTCGTTTTTATAAAAATTAACTTTAGCGCTTAAAGGTTCTGTATCTCGACCTTTCACCATATTCAAAAGTTCATTTTTGATGTCTTGCGTACTCCAAGAGTTAAAAGGTTTTGTGATTATGTTTACCATAACAATTCATTTCTAGTTATTAACAGCTATTGATAAATATGTGATGAGGCTCACTTCAGCAATAAGACAGATGAAACATCAAGAGCGAGTGAGCCTCATTTCTTTATGGCTAGCTAACGCCATTCGTTACTACCACCAAATCCTATTCCCATTTTCATCGACTCGTGCTTGCCGAATGACATCAGAAATTTCTTCTGCATCCTTCACATGGTGAAGAGCTTTCTTTTCACCATTTGGGTATTCCACAACAAAGTAAGTGGGTACTTTAATCCAGTCGCCTGTAATATCAGGTTGGTCTACAGCTACCTGCTTAGCCTTTTCTTCAACTGTTTGAGGCTTCTGGGCAATTGCGTCTCCCGGATTGACAGTTAAGTTTCTTTCCTTAGCTGTAGGCTCTTCTTTTGCGTGCCAATCAACACTAACTGGCTGCCTAATTTGATTTTTTTCTAGCTGATTAGTCATGTTTCTATCCCAGATTTTTGCTTTGACAATTTCGGCTTTCCTTTAATCACTCTAGACAATTAAAATCTGGATTTGCTCTTTCGTCAGAAAGACTTTTAAATTCATCGTTCTCTTACAAAAGTTTTGTACCTTCTGACTCGAAATCTGAAGCTATACTACGAAAGTCAGTAGAAGAAGGACTTTTTATTTGTTAGCGATGACGAATAGCGTTGCGTGTGTAGACGCAATTTCTAAGGGCTAGGTACTTTTGCCAGAAGTCTCTTCAAGATTTTTCTATAAAAAGTTTTATAGAAAATCATAATTATCTACATTTTTTATAATTATTTTACATAATTCTTCCTTGAGCAGCTTGAAAATATGCTTTGAGGAAGAGGTATTGATTTGACGAAATCTCATTAATATAAATAGAACCTAAAATATATTTTGAATTTGCTGACAAGTCTACAACACAGTCCTTTTTGTTATTAGGCTGCACCGCTATGTTTATTCAAGATTTAATGCTTTGTTTGCAGTTAACAGTTGATAACTTTGAATCCAAAAATTCTTCGGAGTGTCTCTTACATCTTCCCTGTGGTTGTCTTCATCCAGGAAAAGAGCTTTGCTGTGAGAATTGTGAATATCTTGAGGCTTGCTTATCACAAAAACAAATGTTAGAGCGCAAACAAGCCACCTGTGCTAAAGCAGAAGCTGTCACTAAGGTGTAGCGCGAGAGGTTATGGTCAAATCAGCAGCCGAGAAACGAGAGACGGAGTTATTGACTATAAATTTAGAAGATGGTATAATAGTGCGAATGAAAAAAGAATAAGTGAAAATAACAAAACGTGAATATAAGTCCATTCCGGAAGAAACCGCCTGCCTTTACATGGCAGGCGGTTTTCTCACTACTCATGTTTGTTTTCATGTATCTACCGATACTGGTTCTTGCCTTTTATAGTTTCAACTCCTCGCCCTACAGTGCAACTTGGCAAGGATTTACCCTGGAATGGTATCGCAAATTATTCACTGATGAGCGGATTTTATCAGCGCTACAAAATAGTTTGATCGTAGCCTTGTGTGCAGTGGGGATTTCAGCAGTGTTGGGAACTTTGATGGCGGTGGGGTTGGCACGTTATCAGTTTTTAGGTAAGAGCTTGTATCGCGGTATTTCTTACTTACCATTGATTATTCCCGATATTGCGATCGCCGTTGCTACCTTAGTTTTTCTAGCGGCGTTTGCCGTTCCCCTGAGCATTTGGACAATTGTTGCAGCTCATGTCGTATTCTGTCTTGCCTATGTTGCTCTTGTTGTGTCTTCTCGACTAACCAACTTAGATCCCCATTTAGAAGAAGCAGCACTAGATTTAGGAGCAACACCAGTCCAAGCCTTCATCAAAGTCTTATTACCTCAGTTAATGCCTGGTATTGTCGCTGGTTGTTTGCTAGCTTTTGTCCTCAGCTTAGATGACTTTCTCATAGCCAGTTTCACTGCTGGTAGTGGTTCCAACACTCTGCCAATGGAAATTTTTAGCCGCATTAGGACAGGAGTCAAACCAGATATCAATGCTCTCAGCGTTATCTTGATTTTACTCTCTGCGATCGTTGCTCTTGTCGCTGAATTAATTCGTGCTTCAGGACAGAGAATAAATACTCATTAGTCACCTCTAATACCGAAGTAAATACGGTAACTCGCCAAAATTTTGTATTCTTGTTCAACATAACTAAGTGATAATTCATCCGGAAGACAGATGGAGTCATTAAGCAAAACTATATCCTGGAGAGAAGAAATTGCATTCCTACACTTCCTAGAATGATGGGAGTGTTAAATGCAGAGCTTACTATATGACTTATCCAAAAGACCAGGAAACAGAAAACCGAGAATCCGACGAACAAAACGCGGTTGCTTCCGGTGGCGTTCAAACCCCTGTTGATGAAGAGAAACGCCATACTGGCTCTGGTAATAACGAAACCAATGCTAAGCCATCTTCAATACCAGAATCTGGAAACAGTGACCAGTTTACTGAAGGCGCTGGCAATCAGGGAACCGAAAAGCGTTAAGTTTCAATACAACTGAAACCAGTTGTCTCCCAAAAATGACAGGTGGAATGGTGTGATGCTAACCGCATCTTTTTCCACCTATTTTTTTATTTTCACAAAGTAGCTTTTGATGCTTTATTGTGTTCAACTACTATTGAGAATATTTTCTGTTAATTAAATGACAAAAGGGGCGAGCACATGGAGCGCGATGGCACGGACTGCCCGCCAAGGGGCGATCGCCCCTTTTTTCAAATTCCATGCTCATACGGAGTTGCGTTCCATTTTTAATTTTTAATTCTCCAAGGGAGCTCAGTTTCTTTCCAGAATCTTTTATTTAAAAACATCAATAACGTATTTGTAAGAAGCTTGAAGCAAATTTTATTGTCTCAAAATTTTATACTCTAGTATATACAAAACTCTTCCACTCAAATTTGTCTTATCATACTCTCGAATAATTTGCCCACCAAGCTTTTCTGGGATTCTTCGGCTGGGGATATTTGCTTTATCAACGTCATAGATAAGATATTCGTAATCTAAGTTCTCATCAGCCCATCTTTTCAGTCCAGTAATAGCCTCTAATCCATAGCCCTTACCTTGTGCAGATTTTTTTAGCCAAATACCAAGTTCTGGATTTTTACTGTGGATTTCGTGGATTGCAGTACATCCCAAAAATTCTTGGGAGTCTTTTTTTAAGATAACTAGTACAAGATGATTTCCCGTTTCGATTTCCCCTAGAGAATCGTTAATAAATTCTTCTGTTTCGACGATATCTTGAAGTGGACGAGGATACATATAAGTCGTAATTTCTTTTGTGAATTCTCTAAAAATCTCTTCTTTGTATTTCTGTGATATAGGCAGCAACAAAAGCCGATTTGTAAATATTTCTACTAGAGACAGTGACCTAGTCTGTAATTCTCAGTCATTATCTAGCTGAGTTTACCAATTTCATCAATGACTCGCACTAACTATTGAGAATCTTTATTGATTAATATTTGATTGAGTATTGTATTTAACAAAAGTGGCGAAAAATTTATCTGAACTTCAAAAAGAAAAAATCTAAGTTTTGTCATGAAAGAGCTAAAGTTTTGTTAAGATGCAATTGCTGGTATTCTACACACGGAAAACGCCAATCACGGTGTGAAGAATATAAATGAGTACTAGCACCATTGAGTTGAGTAGATAAAACAATGACCACTTACATTTTCTTTGATGACGCCCTCCGGATGCTTGTAAACGCCTTCTTGGCTTCGGTATTCCTACTGGTTGCCTTTTCTAGTTTAGGTTTGGCAGTTATCGAAAGTTTTGAAAAAGCAGGTATTGGCGTAGACGCGAAGCGCCTTCACTAAGCCAAGCGTTTCCGTAGACGCTTTATCCACAGGGGCTTTCCCTAGGGTAATTCTGATCACCTCAAACTAAAAATTTACTTGTTGTCAAGAACCATCGAGTCCAAGTGTTCGCTTGCCAAAAATCTTGGGAACACTGAAGCGTAAAAGTCTCACAGCGTTGCACAATGACCTGAAAGTGACCTAGGCACCAGTGGGTGTACCGCTACACAGAGGCAAGCGAAGCAGTCAACTACGATGGGTCTATTCGACAAGATGTTCGGGGCACAAAGCCAAGTCGAAGAAGCACTCAATAAGCGCAGAAGCTTTTGCTGCAATGACTTTAGCTGCAACAACCACGCATACGGAAATCTTTCTGATCAGCAGGCACGTGGTATTTCCTCTGTGCTGTCTCGTATGAAGCTTTTCAGAAGTTATTCCAACGATAAGATGGACAGGATGTTTGACAAACTCCTGGATAGTTTGAGGCGGTATGCAATAAATGCTTTGTCTCATTCAGCTAAAGAATCCTCACCCTACGACTTGCGGGAAGCAGCTTTTGCGGTAGTCACGGATTTGGTTTTAGCCGATGGTGTGTTGATCCAAGAAGAGTAAGACTTTTTAAACGATTTGTATCAAATTTTGGGAATTTCTGCTGACATTACCACACAAATTGTGCAAGTGATGTGGATCAAAAATCGGGGATAGCGCTTGCCAATTATCAAAAGCCCTTCCTAGAAAAATGGGGTGTGGAATGTAAGGTGTAGAGAAATCCTATATTTCATCTGGGATAGCGGCAATTTTAGGATGATCGGCTATCTTGACAATCAAACGAAAGCAGGGGCAGTAAAAAAATCCTCCCCTGCTTCGTTGTTATGAGAAAATTTTATAAATTTTGAGGCTGTTTTTATTCTGATTTGACAACTATATCTGAGTATAGTAGATTCATTAACTTTATATTCTCAGCAAAAAAAATTAGCATTTAAGGAATTTTGTCCTTGTCGCACTTGCAGACGAGGTATCTCCTTGAATCTAAGCAACAAATTTTGGAATCCAAAAACCCTAGTGTTATGCCTTGTTCTGCCACTCTAAGCCAATTGGTTGAAGTTCTATCTGCAACAGCAGCAAACTTATCTGAAGCTGATGAAGCACATTTGATCTGCGGTATACAGACAGATTCCCGTATCCTTAAGCCTGGTGAAGTGTTTGTGGCTTTACGCGGTGAAAAGTTTGATGGACACAATTTTGTCCCAATGGCGATAGAAAAAGGTGCAATCGCTGCGATCGCTGATTTTGAATACGACTATTCTGAATTTCCTGTGTTGCAGGTCAAAGATACGCTACAGGCATATCAAAAAATTGGCAGGTGGTGGCGTGATCAGTTTTCTATTCCAGTGATTGGCGTCACGGGTTCTGTAGGCAAAACCACAACCAAGGAACTCATTGCCGCAGTTTTGGCGACACAGGGAAGAGTCCTTAAGACTTATGCGAATTACAATAACGAAATTGGCGTGCCGAAAACTCTCCTAGAACTGCAAGCAGAACATGATTTCGCTGTCATTGAAATGGCGATGCGGGGGAAGGGGCAAATTGCGGAACTCACGCAAATAGCCCGTCCAACGATTGGTGTGATTACCAACGTGGGGACGGCGCATATTGAGTTACTCGGTTCAGAAGAAGCTATTGCCTCCGCAAAATGTGAGTTATTGGCTCAAATGCCTGCTGGTAGTGTAGCAATTCTTAATCATGACAACCCTTTGTTAATTGAAACGGCGGCGAAAGTCTGGCAAGGCAAAGTTTTGACGTTTGGTTTATCTGGCGGCGATATCCAAGGAAAGTTGATTGATAGCGAGACGTTGGAAGTGGCAGGAATGCAATTGCCTTTACCCTTGAGTGGACGACACAATGCAACTAACTATTTGGCAGCTTTGGCAGTGGCGCAGGTTTTGGGCATTGATTGGTCATGCCTGAAATCGGGTGTGATGGTGGATATGCCGGGAGGGCGATCGCAGCGTTTTACTTTGCCTAATGATGTGGTAGTATTAGATGAAACTTATAATGCTGCACCAGAAGCTATGCAAGCGGCGTTACACTTGTTGGCAGACACGCCAGGAAAACGACGCATTGCGGTGTTGGGTGCGATGAAGGAATTAGGAGAGCGATCGCACTCCTTGCATCAGCAAGTAGGGGAAACGGTGCGAAGATTGAATTTGGATGCTTTGTTGGTTTTGGTGGATGGCGAAGATGCAAAAGCCATAGCCAAGAGTGCCCAAGGTATACCATCTGAGTGCTTTGCAACTCATGCAGACTTAGTTGCCTCTTTAAAGACTTTTGTGCAAGAGGGTGATAGGATTCTTTTCAAGGCAGCCCATTCAGTGGGACTAGATAGAGTGGTGAATCAGTTCCGTACGGAGTTTGCCAACTAAGTACCCCACCCCTTAGGGAGTACCAAAAAATAAATTATCCATTATGTAGGGGGGCTTCCGGCGCACGACAGTTGAGGTTTTACATACAGGACTTGCATTGCGTCGTAACCCACCATTGTTTTGGAGACTACTACAAATTGGAGATTTTTTTAATTGGAAGTCTCTTACCCCAAGGCGTGCAAGCGCAGACGGGGTTTGGCGAATAAATTGCACATGATATAAATATAGTTATGAGGTATAAGTTATGTGTTGTATTCCTAACTCATAACTCGTAACTCTTAACTTTGTAATGAGCATCAACCTACAGCTAGAAACGGAACGTCTTATTCTCAGGGATTTTACAAAATCAGATTGGCAAGGAGTGCATAGTTACGCCTCTGATCCAGAAGTTGTTCAGTATTTGCCTTTTGGTCCTAATAGCGAAGAAGATACCAAGAATTTTTTGCAAAGAGAGATTAAATTACAACGGCAACAACCGCGTCAGCATTTTAGTCTAGCAGTGACTTTAAAAGATGATAAACAATTAATAGGTGCCTGTCGTATTAGCGTGACAAATCCAGACAAGCAAGAAGGTTCGATTGGATACTGCTTTGCTAAGGAATCTTGGGGACAAGGATACGCAACGGAAGCTGTAGGAAAACTGTTAAATTTTGGTTTCCAGCAACTTAATTTACATCGGATTTTTGCAACGTGTAACCCGAAAAATGTTCTTTCAATGCGAGTTTTGGTAAAAAGTGGGATGCGTCATGAGGGGTATTTGCAAGAGTATCAATGGGTTAAGGGTGAGTGGCGAGATTCAGTGCTGTATGCCATGCTTGAGCGTGAATGGATACAGATGCAGATTCGTAATGTTGAGTAAAGCCGTTATCTGAATTTATCGAACCGCCAAGACGAGCCAGCGCCCTTCGGGTATGCCTTCGGCACGTCTATGTCCTTCGGACACGCTTCGCGAACGACGAACGCAGTCGCCTGCGGAGGGAGACCCTCCTGCAGCGCTGTCTCACCGTGCGGGGGTTCCCCCCGCCCGTGCGACTGGCGTGCCAAGAACGCAAAGGTATCTAGTGCGTCTTTGCGTCTTGGCGGGAGATTAGCATTTCTCTTTACTAGGGTTTTGTACCCAGACGAGAAGGTGCAAGATTGGAACCGCAGATGCACAGCAAAACACGCAGATAATTTATCTATCAAGACATAGTGGGAGGGTGAGAACCCCTACCTTTTAATCCGGGGATGAAACCCGACGGTAGCACGTTTTAACAATCATGTTTCTTTTTCAGGAACTTTGCACGCTTCAAATGCGTCATAATCAATATAGCGTCGGCTCACGCGAAACCATTGTAGGAAAGTCTTCCGCTTCATGCCCAGAGAACCGATAATGACACTGGCTTCTGAGAAAAAGACTTAGGAACTGAATCTTTAAATCCATCCGAGGGGGGACGCCTCTTAGATGTAAAACTAACGGTTCGACTTCGCTCACCGTTAGCCCTGAGCGAAGCCGAAGGGCTAAAATGCTTGTTGAGACGGTCTGGCGGGGAGTAAGTCACGAGGCTGCTCTAGTTAAGAGTCTAAGAAACAGCGAACTTGGGTGTAACAGCATGACCTTGGTCTGCTGTGGAACAACTTTTAAGAATCCCTGCGCATTTATGCCAGGGAGTACGTCAAGTGCATTGGAGATGGCGAATGCGGGACGACGCGAGGTGATAGCATTCTGAGAAGTTATCAGAATTTTGGATGAGGATGAGGTCACGCTCAGGTTGGAAGCGATCGCCTCGAAAGTTGGTAAAAATGAAATACTTTGTACGTGGATATTAGGTGAGCAATCCTAAGAATCAGGACTCTTGTTGCTTACCAAAATTAGTATTGCTCTGAGCTACATATAAACATTAGATTCACGCCGTTTCCTCTAGATATCTATGAACAAATGTCACAGCCATAGCACCTTCACCAACGGCTGAAGCAACTCGCTTTACGGAGCCATGCCTAACGTCGCCAGCAGCGAAGGAACCTGGAACACTTGTTTCCAGAAAGAAAGGGTCACGCTCCTGCGTCCAACACTCTGGTGGACGACCCTCTTTGAGCAAGTCTGATCCAGTCACCAAATAACCTGCTTTATCGCGAATAATGTTGGTGTCCTTTGCCCACTCGGTGTTTGGCGCACCACCAATGCAAACAAACAGCCGTCGAGTATCAATTTTATGCGCCGAACCGTCACGACAGTTGGTAATTTCAATCTGATGCAATGATGTATCACCCAAGAGCCCAGTAACCTGAGCGTGAAAGAGCACTTCGATGTTGCTTGTGTTAGTAATTCGTGAAACGAGATAGTGCGATAAGGTAGCCGCTAGAGTATCGCCGCGAATGAGCATAGTTACTTTTTTCGCATAGCGGGAAAGATACATTGCAGCTTGCCCTGCTGAGTTACCGCCACCGACAATAAATACGTGTTCACCTCCACACATTGGCGCTTCGCTTGCACCTGCACCGTAGAACAGTCCGACCTTGAGAAACTGATTTTCATTTGGCAGATTTAGCCGCCGATACTCTATACCAGTCGCACAAATGTTTGCCCGTGCAATCATTTTGCTGCCATCAGCCATGTCCGTATAGATCCGGTTGTGCTTAAATTCTGATTTTATTCCCTCACGCAACAGCAGAAGTTCGATGCCGAACTTAACAGCTTGCTGGCGTGCCCGTTCGGCTAAGTCGGCACCGCTGATTCCTTCAGGAAACCCCATATAGTTCTCGATTAGAGAACTAGTGCCAGCTTGCCCCCCAACGGCATGACGCTCGACGAGAACAGTCCGCAAGCCCTCTGATGCAGCATAAACGGCGGCGCTTAGTCCCGCCGGACCAGCACCATAGATAGATAAGTCATATTCTTTGAATTTCGGCTGCGTCACCCATCCCAAACGTTGAGCAATTTCTCGGATTGTGGGGGCAAATAGTTGGGTTCCATCCGGGAATTCAACTACTGGCAATCTAACATTGCTTAGAGATGGCAGTCCCAGTTCCTTATTGCAGTCAGCATCGCAAGTGAGCGCAATCCAGTCAAATTCGACAACGGTGCGGTTTAGAAAATCACGGATTTCGTAGGCTTGGGCTGAGTCAGGCTGCCCGTAAAGCCGCACTTTTCTCTGATATGCTTGTGAGTCTGGATTTTTCAGTTCGGTCATGATGGTTCCCTTGTATTATTGGGATATAAGTAGCTGTCGCCAGCTTCCCCACACCGGGTGCGTTTGGATCAGACCTGAACGTCGGGCGCAAGAAGCTGCAACACCTGCGCGTGTGTCATCACAACGTCAGGGTCGCGCTGGAGGGCATCATAGTACTGTTTTTCAAAGCCAGCGCCCGACTCGGACGGGTTGAGCAATGCGCGTGCTCGTTCTATGAGACTGCTAGCATCGTTTGCCGTCATCGGATCGTCCGCGTCTAGTAGCTCGTCAATTTGGACCACGAGTTCGGAGACAGGGTGAAGCCAGGCAAACCACTCGTGTTGGATGACGAGTTGTAGAAGTTCGCCACTCGAAGTGACTCGCCCGTGGAACCGCTCATAAGAGATGCGCTCGGAGTCCACCAGCGCCTTATGGAGACGGAGAAGCCCGTGGCGCAAGTCGTTCAGGTGCGCTCGTGTGAGATCCTCAGACGAGCTGGTGGGGAATATGGACTGATCTGTCATGGTAGTAAGCACCTTCAAAGTCTTTATTGGGCTTTCAAGTAGAGCTATTGCTATAAAAACCACTTTGTGCTATGTCTCAGGCGAAAGTTGGGTACTTTGTCACAAGTCGGCTTAATACAGATTAATCTACTTAATGATAGGTTCACGTTTTAGTTTGGTTAGTTGATTATCAATGACCCCAGGCAAAAGATAAAACAGCGGGATGAGTATATAGAGTGCGATACTTAGCGTTATGTTAACAAACGCTAAACCAGTTGCAACAAGATACGAAACCGGGTAGCCAAGACTCCAAATCGTAGCTTTACGGACAGATCCTTGGTGAATGAGTCCTTCACTCACGATATACTGCTGCACCACATAAAACCAGAGAAAATTGTAAACAAGTCCAGTCATTGCAAGCGATAGCCCGTAAAAGACAACTACGGGCAGCGATGCTCCAAACTCACCAATCAGTGCCGTGGGATATGGGATGAATGCGACACACATCAACAGGAGTAAGTTGATTACTAAGGTAGAGCGATCAACTCGCTTCAAAAGATGAAAGAGCGCATGATGATTAATCCAGAGCACACCAATGACCATAAAACTGGTGACGTAACTTAAAAAGTGGGGGAAGATTTGGAGTAGCTTTGTGACTGCCTCTGATGGTGTCGCTTGAGATAAGTCAGGAGTCTTGATTTCAAGAACAAGGAGTGTTGCAGCGATTGCAAACACCCCATCGCTAAATGCTTCAAAACGGCTCAGACTCATTAAGGGAATTTGTTTTGTATCCTCTGAGCGCGGCATTTTAGTTTCCTCATATATGGAATGATCGCTTTGATTAAGACGCTTGAATCAGGAAGCTGAAGATTTGACAGACAGTTCCCAAGAAAGAGTTGCTCTACACGCTTTGTTACAAGCTATCTAAGTTTTAGCTAAACCGACCAGTTCCGTAGCCGAACTGAGAGCGTGAGCCAAGTTGCTGCCCGTGTGCCATGAGTTGGTTTCCGTAAGCTAGTTGAGTCGGTTCCCAGGCTGGCAACGCTTTTATAACATCATGGTTATGCTCAACCAGTGCATCCGCTAAGGCTAAAGCATTTGCCGCCGCTTTGGAGGTACTTGCTGCTGTATGTGGGCGTGGAACGAAGGCTGCATCACCCACCAGTGCCACCCGCCCAAAAGCCATCTGGCTAACACTCAAGTCAACAATTGCCTGGACAAACGGTTCAGGAGTTGCGGCAATCAGCTTCTGGAATGGCGGCGCAAGCATAGCATCTGCATATGTCCGCATTTCACGCTCAACGAATGGTGCCAGCATACCTGGTGGAATGGAGTAGTCACGGTGTCTCTCGAGTTTATCCGTCAAAATGCGAGGCAATTCATTGGCTTCATCATAATTGACATACCAGACCCAGTTGAAGCGCCGCTCGCCAGGTACCAAAGATTCATTTGCGCCAGGTATAACATATTGGAGAATGTGGGAGTTTGGGAATTGGTAGAAAACAAAGCGCTCAGTAAACAGAGCGGCGGTTGAGCGATCCAGTTCGGTCTCTTCCACCAAGCCGCGATAGGCGACATAACCAGCATACCGATATTGCACTTCTGGTAAGAATTGCTGACGCACCGTGGAGCTACCACCATCTGCGCCAATCAATAAATCTGCTGTGTCATAAGTACCATCGGCGAATATTGCAGTGACACGCTCACCATTCTGCTCAATATTAGTTAGGGTCTTCCCTTGGTGATAATGCTCGGATGGAAAATGCCGACGCATGGAACCATAGAGAAAATTCCAGGAAGTCAGCACCTGACGCATGGACATGGGTTGGGCAATGCTGCCATCGCGGTTCAAATAATATCGCTCATGCGCCACCACACCGAGCGGTTCAGAGTAGCGAATGCCAGCACGCTGAAATACTTCTACTACATCTGGCTGGAGCACAATGCCACCACCCCGGCTGTCGAGATCATGGTCAGAGCGTTCGTAGATATCGACATGCCAGCCAATAGAGCGCAGCATAATCCCGGTAAATAAGCCGCCTAATGACCCGCCAATGACGATTGCATGGTTTCCTGTGGGTTTCATGGTCATCGAACCCTCCATTGTATTCTTATGATCGGCGTTATGCCGCCTTTAATTCATTCACTGCGGTTTGCAAGGCTGTTAAAAAAACATCAACAGACTGTGCCCCGACGATCGTTTCTCTACCAATTTTGATGGTCGGTACGCTGCGTATACCCCGGTTAGCAGCCTGCTGTTCTAGCTCTTTCACTTCCGCAACACCAACAGTTGAAGTTAGGAATGCTCTAACTTGGTCAGCATCCATCCCGACTTCAGCAGCAAGTCTGGCTAAAGTCTCAATATCGGTAATATCCTGTCCTTCAGTAAAGTAAGCATTCAGAATACGCTCAACCATCTCGGTCGCTTTGCCGAACTGACACGCCTTCCAAGTCAAGCGATGAGCTTTCAGGGTGTTCGGAGTGACCTGCATCAAGTCATAGCGGAATTCAATACCGTCACCCATAGCCGCCTGCATCGTTTGAGCATCCAGCTTTTGTGAGTATTCCCAACTGCCAAATTTGTTGGAGCGGTAAGTTTTGCGATCCATGCCAGCTTCGGGCATGGTTGGGTTTAACTCGAATGGATACCAAATGCGCTGGATCTCAACAGGAGTCTTGAGTTGTTCGATCGCTCGATTTAGTCGTCTATCTACGACGAGACACCAGGGGCAGATAAAGTCCGAGGTTATTTCGATCATTAAGGTCATGGTTGCCTCCTGAGTCCGTGTTGCACATTGATTTTCTATATCTCAACCATAACCTCATTCATATAAAATGATAATATAGCTATTACGCCAAACACCTTTGCGTTTTTTGCAAAAATAGGAGAATACGAGAGCCGATGGATCAGTTTGCAGCCATGCGTGCCTTCGTGAAAGTGGTGGAAACTGGCGGATTTTCCGAAGCTGCGCGGCAATTGCAGATGGCAGTTTCTTCTGTGACTCGCCAAGTGAATGCTCTGGAAGAAATGCTCAATACCCAACTACTCAATCGCTCAACTCGCAGCGTTACCCTCACACCGCAAGGTCACAAATACTACGACAAAGCAGTTCGTATCCTGCAAGATGTGGAGGAAGCGAACCAATGTGTGGCGGAGCAGGAGGATATTCCACGAGGACTGTTGCAGGTCAGTCTACCTGTTGCGTTTGGTCTCCTCCACGTTGCACCAATCCTCACAGATTTTCAAGCGAGATATCCAACGGTGAAACTGAATCTCCGATTCATTGATGCGTTGTCTAACCCAGTGGAAGAGGAACTGGATATTGTCATCCGCATCGGAAATCTTGATCGGTCGGGTGCTAACTTGATTGTCCGTAAGCTTGCCTCGCATACACGTTTTGTCTGTGGTAGTCCGGCATATTTCAAACAGTATGGTTTGCCCAAGCATCCATTCGAGTTAGCGCACCATAATTGCCTATTGTTCAAGTATTTCACAGGCTATGACATCTGGCGATTCCAGCGAGACACGGATGTGTTTGAAGTCAAAGTGAGTGGTTCACTGGTGGCGAACAATTCTCTTGTGCTACGCCAAGTCTGCTTGGATGGTTCGGGTCTAATCATGATGCCAACTTGGCTGATTGGTGAGGACATTCGCGCTGGTCGATTGCAAGCTGTACTCACCGACTTCCAAGTGCATCCCCAATCCGACATGGATATGGGTATTTACGCGCTTTATCTACCGAATCGCAGGCATTCTCTGCGAGTTAAAACGTTCATCGATTTTTTGATGAAACGATTTGGTGATCCGCCTTACTGGGAAGCAACCCTGATCTGAAGGGGGTTATGGCAACGATTCGATAGTGTTGGCATGCTACAAATCATCAGACAAAATTACTACAATTTTCAAGGAGCAACGACCACTCACTACAGCGAGCAAAAATCTGCTATGTTTCAGCCTATCCATTACTATGCTGAGGGGTTTGAGTGAAGCGTTTTTGAAACAGAACTGCCCCTACATTGCTCAACAAACAGGTGAGTGCTAACCACAGCAAGATGTAAGTGGGAGCCATCACTACGCCAGCCAAAAACCAAGTATAGACGTGCAATATCATTATGAACGCAAATATGCTACCTATTGCGGATGCTTGCCATACATAATGTGACGGGCGACGGAGTGCGGCAAAAGTCATAGCCAAGATTGTGGCAAGCAAGTTGGCTGGCACTAGAAATGCACAAATACTTACACAGTTGGCGCGGGAGAACTCAGCTAAGCTGTTAAGGTCAAGCATCAATTCTTGGGGATAAAGTCAACATTTTGTACAACCTTTAACATATTTATAAAATAGTGAAACATACCTTAGTGTATACATTTAATATAATAACGACTAAATTAACATAAGTTTAGATAAGTAAAGTATTTTTATCGTTATTAGCAGAGTCAGCGGGGCTAAACCCAGGAAGGATAAGCTTTTCTGAGAAATAGTCATTAAATATTTTAATTTGAATCTTACTTGCAAAAGTTTAAAAAAATGTAAATTCCGGAATTAAAATAACTTTATCAATAATGTGAATCAAAATCTTATCAGCTTCAATGTAGGATAATCGCAGAAAATATAATAGATATAATAGATTTCCTTCATGTCCCTTCGCACATACGCCATTTTAGGAACAGGTGCATTAGGCGGGTTTTACGGTGCTAGACTGCAAAAAGCTGGGTTAAACGTCCACTTTTTGCTGCGTAGCGACTACGAACACGTCAGCAAGCACGGTTTAGTTGTTGAGTCTGTTGACGGCGACTTCACCTTAGGGCAAGTCAATGCCTACTGCGATGTAGAAAAGGTGCCTCGATGTGATGTCGTAGTCGTGGCGCTGAAGACAACGCAAAACCATGTGCTGCCAAAGTTGTTACCCCCTATTGTTAAGGATGATGGGGTTGTACTGGTGTTGCAGAATGGACTGGGAGTGGAGGCGGAAGTCGCCCAAATTGTCGGTAGTGATAAGGTGATTGGTGGGTTGTGCTTTCTGTGTTCAAATAAAGTAGGACCAGGACATATCCGCCACTTGGACTATGGACAAATTACCTTAGGCGAATATGCAGCTGACTATTATGCAGCTGGTATCACAGAACGGATGCGGCAAATTGGCGAGGATTTTGAAAGTGCTGGTATCCTTATTGAATTAACTGAAGACTTGCTGCTGGGGCGTTGGAAAAAACTGGTATGGAACATTCCCTACAATGGGCTTTCTGTCATTCTCAACGCTACGACAGCGGAATTAATGGCAAATGTTCACACTCGCAAGTTAGTGGAACAGCTGATGTATGAAGTACTGGCAGGGGCGAAGAATTCAGGGCGCATTATCCCTGATAGCTTCATCCAAACAATGCTCGATTACACCGTGAAGATGAAGCCTTACCGTACCAGCATGAAAATTGATTATGACGAACGCCGCCCCTTGGAGGTAGAAGCAATTTTCGGCAACCCGTTACGAATGGCACAAGCTGTAGGTGTTAATTTACCGCAAATTTCTTGTTTATATCGGCAACTCAAGTTTTTGGATGCCAAGCAAAAAGGGGGATGAGGGAGATGAGCTGAATTATCCTCACTTCCCTCATCCTCACTCTTTAACGCACTGACTCTGAAATCACAGCTACTGCTAGCAAACACAATAGGAGAATTCCCACTCGCAAAAACCAACTTCCTACTAAAGGTAGTAGCATGGCGGCGATGTGCAAGATACCAAAACTCATTGACATTATGTAGGCGATCGCAAAGCCGAATATGACAATTAAGAAATATTTGAGGCACTTGGAAGCCAACTTGAGAAGGCGACTGCGATCATTGGTGGTGGTTTTCATGGTTCTGAGAATAGGTAGATATGTGCTGTTAAGATTTGGGACAAACTAGACGCAGTTGTTATTTTGTGCTTTGCACAGGAGTTTGCATCTGCTGTTGAGAGTCGATGGTTTGACGGTGATTGCTCACGACTTTCATCACCAGGAGTAAGCACACAACCAGTGCTGCTATTACAAAGAAATTGCTAAAACCATTCCGGCGAAAAAAGTAGTCTTGTCCGCATTTGACGCATACCTGTCTGTTGGGATTGTAGGGATCGCTCCTGAACGGACAATTATCATGCTCGCACTCATTATTACAAATAGGGGTCATGCTACAAGGCTCCTAAATGGGAAGTAAAAACGTCCACATTTTCAGAATGACTGAAGCAATCAGCCTTGAAAGCTCACTATGCGGCTCAATTTTTTGGCTCAGTTGGCTCGGTTATTACGTTTGTCGCTATCGAACACCAGAGCAAATGTAACATAAGAAATATCGTGCTAAATCATATAAAAATGGCGGATTCTGTTAGAGCATCTACACTAGGGCTAGAAATCGTCAATGAAGCTAGAAAAAGAAAGGGCTGGAATAAAACCGCACAGATGTGGTGTCGAGCTGCAAACACTTCACAAGCCACGTTGAAACGGTTTTGGGCAAAGGAGCCAATTCAGAGAGAGACTTTTATCAAGATTTGTGAAGCTGTAGGGGTAACAAACTGGAAAAATATTGCTGAGCATTACCAAATTCCTAGAACTGAACCAGATCCCGATTTTGTTGGACGTTCCGAAGCGATCGCTCAACTCCACAATATGGTGAAAGGTGGTGCAAAGATTATAGTCATCCAAGGTGAAGGCGGCGTAGGCAAAACAAAACTAGCTCGCAAATATTTTGACTCTCTGGGTTTAACTTTTCTAGAACTATGGATGCCAATGGAACATCAGAACATTATTTCTGTAGAGAGCATAGTTGAGGAATGGTTATGGCGAGACTTTGATGAACAACCAGGACGGAATCTGTTGCTCAATTTGCAGAGACTGAAACGGAAACTTCGAGATGAAACCAGAAGAATAGGTATATTAATCGACAACCTCGAAACTGCTTTAGATATAAATGGACAATTCATCCAGCCTCATCGCCATTATGTAGAATTATTGAGAGTCTTGGCAGATCCAGCAATCAATTCAGTCACACTCATTACCAGCCGCGAACGCCTATGTGAAGCTAATGTTGATGTGAACTTTTATCTGCTCAAGGGGTTGGACGAGTCCGCATGGAGACAGTTTTTTGCCAGTCGCGAAATTAATCCTGATTGTCCAGCGCTAGGTGAAATATGCAGAGCTTATGGAGGCAATGCCAAAGCAATGCGAATCATTAGCGGTGTCATTCGCGCAGACTTTGAATGTGATATGGATGCTTATTGGGATGTAACTCAGGATGATTTATTGATTGAACAAGAGTTAAAAAATTTAGTTATTAGTCAGTTTAACCGCCTGCAAGAAATTGATCCTGAAGCATATCGGCTCCTGTGTCGTTTGGGATGCTACCGTTATCAAGATGTACCTTGGGTACCAATTGAAGGGGTTTTGTGTTTGCTATGGGATGTGCCAGAGTCGCAACGTCGGAGGGTACTTAATCGTCTGTGCACTCGGTCTTTAGTAGAATCTCGTAATGAAAAATACTGGTTGCATCCAGTGATTTTGGCTGCAGCGATTTTCCGATTGCGACTGAGTGAAGAATGGCAGACAGCGAACCGCACAGCTGCCGCTTTTTGGACAAATAGTGTGAATACAGTTCAAGGCACAACAGATGCGTTGAGAGCCTTGGAAGCTTACTATCATTATGTAGTGATTGAAGATTTTGAACAAGCTGCAGATGTCATCATCAGACAGAGAAATAATAAATGGGGAACTCATGAATCTCTTGGGCGATCGTTTTACAAACGCGGTTTGTTAAAACCAATGACCGCTGCAATCACTGACATATTAAACAAACTTAATCCAGGGTATCGCCTTGCCAAACTATATCACACATTAGGTGCTATGTGCTGGTTAAAGGGTGATATTCACCAAGCCATTGGTTATTGTAAGCAATCAAGAGAAATAGCGATCGCCTGCTTGCGAGCAATGCAACAAGAAGATGATAATCAGACTGTTAAAAAACTTCAATTAATAGTCATAAATTCCTTATTAACTATAGGTATTTGTCAAATTGGTTGTTGGGAACTCGAAGAAGCAGTAAATACTCTCACACAAGTTGTTCAGCTTTGTGAGGAACTCGACTATGAGAAATATGCTCCATCTGCTTTGTTTTACCTAGCATTTTTAAATTCCTGTTTGGGACGAAAGCAAGAAGCCAGTGAGATTGCTAATTACCTCTACAATAGACTACCAGAGGAAGGACTACCTTCATGGCTAACAGAGTATAGACTATTTTACTTATCCCTAACCTTTAAGAATTTAGGAGAAATAGAAAAATCATTGAAAATATACAAAATCAATCTTTTTTATGCTAAGAAAAGTCCTTATCCTCAAGCTAAAACTAAAGCTTTGATTGGTTTAGCACAATTGTATCGAGAACAGGAAAAATTTAAAAAAGCGGTGATTTGTCATGAAAAAGCAATCAGAGTTTTAGGTGAAATAGGCGCTAAATGGGATTTAGCCGAAGCTTATTTTCAACTGGCATTAACTTATCAACGAATGATGGAAGTTGCCAGAAGTGGGGAAAATTTTGAGAAGGCGATCGCTCTCTTCAACGAAATGCAAGCACCAAAACAAGTTGAGAAAGTACAAAAAGCAATGGGGTGTTTTCAAGATTAACAAGTCATAATGTTAATTGTGCCTTGGGATTTAGAATTTAGATTTTGGATTTTAGGTTTCTTTTGGGGGATGCCAACCTGCTAATACCCATTGTTGCCGAACTGTGACTGATATAATGTTGTTTAATTGTAGGGCAATAACTGTAGCTCGTCCACAGGCAGTAATTCCAATAATTTGAGCGCCATCTTCACTCCATTCAAAATGTTTTGACCACTTTTGTTTTCTCGGATTAAATAGTTTTACTTTTTTACTAGTTACTGGATCTACTGCATCCGTTTGAGTTCCTTTGTAATTGTTGCACAGCCGACAAGCTAACCATAAATTATCTTCGTCGTCAGTGCCTCCTTTTGCTTTGGGAATGATGTGTTCAATTTCTAAAAGTCCCAAAACATAGATTTGTAAACTACGACAGTAACCGCATTGGTCGCTAGCTTGAGCACGAATTTTTTCTCTTAGTGTTTCTGATATCCAGCCTGAACTCATGCATCTAAAGGTTCCCGCAAGCCTCGTTGAACTGCTTCACGTAATGCTTGAGCTTTAAGTAATAGCTTTTCTTGGTAGACTTGCATTAGAGCCAGGAGTTCAAAATGCTCAGTATTGGCGAGTGTTCCAGCTTGTTGATTGTATAGCAATTCGCTTAACCTTTGGTCTTGTTCTGGTTGCATCTGTAATTTTGTGAGGGCGATAATTTCTTCATCAGGTAAAGAAGAGAAAGAGGGAGTTTCTTTGCTGTCAATTGGTGTAGACTGGGGACTGACGGGAGACAGGGAAAGTGCTATTGCTTGTGTCAAAATATCAACTACAGCGCGGTTAGTGAGTTGGGCAAAATGTTCGGCTTTTTTGTAGACTTCATCTGGTAAGTTCAAGATAATTTGAGTAGTCATAGGATTTCAGACTCTTCTGCTATGCTAATGGTACTTTCTTCCACATTATCTTCCACATTACTAGTTCTCTGCCGCTTGGAAAATCTCTTGTGCATCAATCAGCACACTTATTTTAGTTTTTACAATCAATTTGCCAAACGGGTCTTGTATTCTTACTCCCTTCCCGCCACAAGAATACCTATTTTTTAACCGCACGAGGCAAGAGAGGAGGAGACTTCCGTGCGGTGAGACCAGTGCTGCAGGAGGGTTTCCCGACCCAGGCAACTGGCGAACCCGAAGGGAGGTTCCCCCCGCCCTTGGAAAGTGTCCGTTGACACAGAGAGAGAAGTAAATCACTATAGGTAATCTTAGATCGGTAAGGGACTAGCAACCGGGGATGGGGACTCGCACACTGACCAAATAAACTTTCCTCTTGCTGTTGCAGTGCTTCTACTTTGGTTCTAAATATCATTCTATGACTTTTGCAAGAAGTCTATTTAACGAAACTCTAGAAGATAAGCAATAGCTTGAATAACACTCAAATAGAAATTCCTCCCATCGTGTATGAGTGTAAAATCATCAATCAGAATAATCACTCCCAGAACCGTACTTCCAAGTGTCAACTAAGCGATTCCAATAGTATTGCGGTACATTGGGTAAATTTTTCATCCACGGTTCTAGTATTTGACTAAGCCAAAATAAAATAGAATAAATCCCTAAATTCGCGTAATGCACCATCCAATCGAGTAAAGTTCCTAAACCGACTTGTGGAATCACTTTGGCAACTAATCCTGGATGTGTTAACCCAGTTTTTATCAGAGTTTGCGTCAGTGCTGGAAACTGCACGACATCTTGCAAAAATGGTTTGAGTACGGGTTCACCGAGTTGTTGCATTTGTTGAAACACCGCAGACAGCAGTTGGTTAATTTGATTTGGATCAATTTCTTGATTTAAATCAACACTCATTGCTCTTTGGAATAGCCAAGTCACAGCTAAACTCGGTTGATATGGTTGCAGTAGTGCTAGTGCATTTGTAGATAACTGATCTGTTTGCAGCGCCTCGTGAACACCAAATGTTAAACGCCGCAAGTGACGCACCATCGCGCCAAAACCACCAAAACTGAGGGGAGATTGGCTCCCACTGCTATCTCCTACAGGTAAAATGCGGCTCCAAGGTGTCTTCAGCGGATGACGATAGGAGGGAAAAAACCCAAACAGCGCTCGTTTAAATGTCAGTTGGTTTAACTCCACGCCTTGATATTCGCTCATCAGGCGCAGATAATCCTCGAAAAGAGCTTCCAAACCCAAGCGTTGCGGATGGGTATCCATGTAAGTAAACATATAAGTCGTTCTGCCATCCCTTGCTGGAAAAGCTTCCCAAAAGTACTGGCACTGATTTTGCACGGGTGTGAATGATAACAACAAGTCGCCTGTGTGGTTTTCCGAAAAACCTTGAGCACAAGTTCCCACAACTAAACAAAGCGCATCTGGTTTTTCTCCCTGACGTGCTTGTCGTGTTATGGGAGAAAGATGTCCCATTGCATCAATTAACAATCTGGTTTTGAATTGGTTGTTTACCATCACTCCATCAGGATGAACAACTGCTTCTGTAAATGGAGTGTTTTCAAACAACTTTCCGCCAGATGCAAGAAATCGCTGCTTTAAAGTTTCCAGCAAATAAATTGGATCGACACCGATATTGAGAACATCCCTTACCCAAACTTCTGTACCACCAAAAAAGCTCACTCTCGCAGGGTTGTATTTTGTGGCGATCGCCTGCTCTAATTCTGCATCACTCAGTAAATTTAATTCCAAAAAAACTTGTAATTCTTTACGTGAAATATTCCATTCTTGCTCTCTTCCACGCAAAATACCCCGTTCCATTAACGCGACTCGCACTCCCTTCACAGCCAAGGCGCAACCAAGTAAAATCCCTAATGTCCCGCCGCAAATTATAACGTCCCAATCTACACTACTTAAAGGTTGCTGAGTTTCTTTCACTACCATTGGCACTGATGCGGTACCTTCTTTGAGTGATGCTAAGAGGCGATCGCCTTGACGCAACCCTCCCAAAACATTGCCTGGTAATTGCGAAAGAACATTTTCAGTTAGGGACATGACGGTAAATTCTACGAGAGTAACTATTTTCAATTTTCAATGGTACTGATGGAAGTTCCCTCTTAAAATCAATACTAAGTTTTAATAACTTCTACTTAAATGTAGATGGACATAATGTCAATAAGTATTTTCTCGAATAGGGGGAGTCATGAACGATATCAAACAGAATTTAGCTTGTTTTTCAAGATATTCAAAACTTGCTTCTATCGAGACTTCCATTCTTTCTTTACAAAATTTTAACATAAATCGTCTTAATTTAAAGATATTGTAAATAACCTCTGTATTCTTGCGGATCTGAAAAAAAATTATTATCTTTGTATAAGTTTTAGCTTAGTAGTAGAAAATTACTGAAAATCAAAAAAAGCACTGAAACAGCTAGCATGCTGTGATATTTTTTATGAGAATCGCCTTTATAGTAGGACCGTTTCCTGTATTATCTGAGACATTTATTCTGAACCAGATTACAGGTTTGCTTGTGCGTGGACATGAGGTTCACATTTATGGCTATAAGCCTGATGATACTTCTAAGGTTCATCCCGATGTGGAGAAATATCAACTTCTTGACCGTACCTACTACATACCTCAAATTCCTAAAAATTACTTTTTGCGCTTTCTCAAAGGGTTAGCATTTATATCTACCAATTTTCATAAAGCACCTTTGGTTTTGCTGCAATCTCTTAACATTTTTAAGTATGGGAAACGAGCCGCTTCCATGAGGTTGCTTTACTCAGTCATGCCTTTATTAAAGTCTCAACCATACGATATTATTCACTGTCAATTTGGGATGTATGGTATCGATGGCATGATTTTACGAGATGTTGGTGCCATCAAAGGAAAATTGATTACTTCATTTCGAGGTTATGATATCAGTTGGTATGTGAAAGCTTGCGGAGAAGATGTATATGATGAATTATTTGTCAAAGGAGATTTTTTTCTAGCCAATTGTGAGTTTTTTAGACAGCGAGCTATTAAGTTAGGTTGTGACGAGAAAAAAATTGTCGTCCACGGTTCTGGAATAGATTGCAGTCGGTTTACCTATAAGCCACGTTATCCACATCCTGATGGCATTCGGATTGTAACAACAGGGCGTCTCGTTGAAAAGAAAGGCATCGAATATGCCATTCGTGCCGTTGCAAAAGTGGCAAATTTTCATCATAATATTGAGTATAATATCATAGGCGATGGACATTTAAAAGAACACTTGCAGCAGGTGATTTCGGAACTAAATGTTGCGGAGAAAGTCAAGCTGCTTGGCTGGAAAAACCAGAAAGAAATTATTGAAATTCTGGATAAGGCTCATCTATTTATCGCCCCAAGTGTAACTGCTGAAGACGGAAATCAAGACGCTCCTGTCAACACGTTAAAAGAAGCGATGGCTATGGGTTTACCAGTTATAGGAACTCTACACGGTGGTATTCCTGAATTGGTAGAAGATGGTATTTCTGGTTTTCTTGTTCCAGAACGTGATGCTGATGCGATCGCCCAAAAGTTACATTATTTTATTGAACATCCAGAAGTCTGGGAACAAATGGGTAAATCAGGTCGTGTTTATGTAGAAAAACATTACGATATAAACAGACTTAACGATGAGTTAGTAGAAATTTATCAGCAAGTCGTGATGAGTCATTCACAGTTATGCAACCAATTACCAAAAGTATCAGTACCTTCAGAATACATAAGTTTGTCGTAGTGCATAGTGCTACACTAAAAAAAATGGGTGCTTTCATTTGCTGCAATTTTCAAATACATACAATCGTTTCAGATTAGCAGAGGATTTGGAGATGAATTTACCAGGAATTGCAGAAGCGCAAGTTACGATTGTTGTGGTTCCACGGGAGCGTTTCAGTTACACTCGGGAATCTCTTGAAAGTATCTACGAACATACAAAGTATCCTTTTAATTTAATTTACGTAGATGGTGGTTCACCCTCTCATATCAGGGATTATCTGGTAGCTCAAGCTACTGAGAAAAAATTTCAACTGATTCGCACTGAGCATTACCTCTCCCCAAATAGAGCCAGAAACTTGGGTTTACAACAAGTTACAAGCAAATATGTTGTTTTCATCGATAACGATGTCGTCGTTACTCCAGGCTGGCTAGAAGCAATGGTGGAGTGTGCCGAGGAAAGCGGAGCCGCTGTAGTCAGTCCCCTTATCTGTCAGTACCTTCCACTACATGCAGAAGTGCATTGTGCAGGTGGAGAATCTGGGGTGAGAGTGGAAACCAAAGGCGAGACAACAAGACGGCGAATAATTGAGAAAATTTATAAACAAGGTCGCCAGGTAGCGGACGTGCGTCCCCAGCTACAACGCCAGCAAACCGGGCTAGCAGAATTCCACTGCATGATGGTACGCACAGAGATATTTGAGAAAATTGGTTTTTTGGATGAAGCACTGCTGAACACGAAAGAACACGTTGATTTGTGTATGCTGGTAACTGAAGCTGGCAGTTCAATTTATCTTGAACCTCAATCTCTGGTGACTTACGTGCCAGGACCACCACTTGAGTGGACAGATATACACTATTATATGCTGCGTTGGAGCGATGCCTGGGAACTGGCTAGCCTGAAACGCTTGCGCGACAAGTGGAACCTCACCGAAGACGAGTACTTTCAAAACAAGTACAAGCGTTTAGGATGGCGGCGAGACATGACAATTGTCAGTCCCCTCACTCGTAAAGTTCCTTTTGGCAAAATTGGCGCTCGCATAGCAGGGAAAATACTGCGTCACATGGACAAGGCGCTAAACCGCTATCTAACAACCCGCTATGCCAAGAGACATTTGCACAATTTACAAAATCAGCGATCGCCACAATTGGTGAATGCAATCACAGCAACTTCCGAGAGTTGAGATTTATGGCGTTGCATCTATGCATGATCATTGTTCTTTCAATCTCACGCATAGATACAAAGATTTCTAGTGCGCTGTGTCTACGCGTGAGGTGATAGCAGTTCTTAATTAGACAAGATTGCATCTCTTTGATTCCATCTGTGTCCATCTGTGTCCATCTGTGGTTAATTATTCTTTTCTTTCGACTTTTGCAACAAGTCTATTGAATGCACTACAACCTTTTTCTTGTGGGATGGGCTTCTAGCCCGCCCACAAAAATCCACAACTGTATTTTATTCAATTGAAAACCGCTACCAACATAAAACACTATTTTGCAGGGTAAGAAATTTTGAAGCACAATAAAGTTCTCAAATCTCAACCGCCTGCTGAAGTTGTTTATACACCAGAAAGTCAGCTCAGGCGTCCTCGTGAATTGTTCCAACAAATGTGGCGAGACTTGCTGGCTTCTCGCGAACTTGCTTGGCGATTAATGGTACGAGATATTAGCGCCCAGTATCGTCAATCATTTTTAGGAGTCGCCTGGGCTTTTTTACCACCAATTGTCATGGCTACTGGATTCACCCTGGCAAATGATGCCAATGTTATCAATATTGGGGCAACAGATATCCCATATCCAGCTTATGTTATGTTCAGCACAGCACTGTGGCAGACATTTGTAGAAGCGTTGAATGGTCCAGTGCAAGCAGTGACAGTGGCAAAACCGATGCTAGCCAGAGTCAACTTTCCCCGAGAAGCACTGATTTTGGCAAAGGTAGGAGAAGTCTTTTTTAACTTTGCCATCAAGCTGATTTTAATAGCGGCGTTGTTCATCTGGTTTCATATCCCTGTCACTTGGACAGTGATTTTGGTGCCAGTTGCCTTAATTCACTTAGTTATTCTAGGAACATTTTTGGGTGTTTTATTAGCTCCTTTAGGAATTTTATATCAAGATGTCTCTAGAGGAATAACTTTAGTGACTGGGTTTTGGCTATTCTTGACTCCAGTCGTTTATCCAGTTCCCAGCCAAGGAACCTTTGGGTTTTTAGTCAAGCTTAATCCCGTCACTCCTTTACTAGTAACAACGCGAGAGTTAGCAACCACAGGAGTCGTATCAAACCCTTTAGGATTTTGGGTGGTAAGTGGGCTTTCCTTTGTTGGTTTACTACTAACTTGGATTGTATTTCGTCTTGCTATGCCTTTCGTTGTTGAGAGAGTGAGTTCTTAATAATGACTAATTTAATCAAACAAGAAATTGCTGCCAGTTCTGAAGATACTGAAGTTGTTATTTCAGTTGACAACGTTTCTAAAAAGTTTTGTAGAAATTTAAAACGCTCTTTATTTTACGGAATTCAGGATATCGCCACCGAGTTGGTAGGAGGAAGGAGAAAAAGTGATACTCTCAGAACAAAAGAATTTTGGGCGCTCAAAGATGTTAGTTTTCAACTCCGACGAGGAGAAGCACTAGGCTTAGTTGGTTCAAATGGAGCCGGAAAAAGTACACTGCTGCGCATCATTAGTGGTTTGATCAAGCCAGATACTGGTTCTGTAAAAGTTAGGGGTAGGGTAGCTCCGTTAATTGCTTTGGGTGCAGGGTTTAATCCTATCTTAACAGGAAGAGAAAATATTTATGCAAATATGTCAGTGCTAGGGCTATCAACCAAAGAAATCGAAGAGAGATTTCAAGATGTGATAGAGTTTGCTGGCATTGCAGATGCAATTGATGCTCCCGTACAAACTTATAGTTCTGGTATGGCTGCACGGCTAGGTTTTGCCTGTGCTGTTTACATAGAACCAGATATTTTACTTATTGATGAAGTGCTAGCTGTGGGTGATATTTCTTTTAGAATGAAGTGTTACCAAAGATTAGCAAAGCTGCGAGAAAATGGAACAGCTTTTATCTTAGTTTCTCACAATCCTCATGTCGTCTTAAATGTCTGTGAATCTTCTATTTATTTACAAAAAGGGAAGTTGATTACCTCTGGCGAGACAGAAGCAGTGATTCGTAAATATGAAGAAGACTTGAGTCTGGGAGGAACAGACGCACCTCTGGGAGTCATGTATTTGCCAGAGAAACCAAAGAGTGAGAGTCTGGGTGTTGACGTGGTTTCCCTTTACTTCAAAGATGAGCAAGGAAATCTACTTGCTACCCCTTTTTGTGGTGAACCAGCTTATTTGTGCATAGAATGCAAAGCACATAAAACAATTGATAATGCAAATATAGGTGTCTTAATCACAGCTTTATCCGGACAAAATGAGCGGATTTTATACATAACTTCCGGAAGTGATAATGAACTGCTCGAAATACTTCCTGGGGGAGTTGAGATACAAATGCAAATGCCTTACTGTTGCTTACTGCCGGGTTTATACAGCGCCAAGATATACATAAAAGAGGGCATCTGCTCTTTTGATATTGTTGAATCTTTTAGATTTGCAGTCAAGGCAAGTAAGGTGACAAGCCAATCGTTATTTTATCAGCCCCGAAAATGGAAAGTTATGAATAAGTAAGCCTAAGGTAAGAAACTAATGCAGATATAAAGCATTCACTTCCAGCTTAGCTTATTCCCCACGTCGTTTAGAAGTCAGGAATAAAGATATGCCACCGCTTGTTTCGGTCATTATACCTTGCTTTAATGCAGAAAGATGGATAGCAGAAGCAATTCATAGCTGCTTGCAACAAACCTATCCGAACATTGAAATTGTCGTCATTGATGATGGTTCAACTGACAATTCTTGGAAAATTATCAAAACATTTGAAAAAAAAATAATTTGCGAAAGTTTGCCTCATAAAGGGGGAAATCACGCCAGAAACAGAGCTTTTGCTCTATCTAGCGGGAAATATATCCAGTTTTTGGATGCTGATGACTATATATTACCAGAAAAAATCGAAAGGCAAGTGCATTTTCTAGAAACAACTGGAGCGGATGTTGTTTATGGTGATTGGAGACACAAACATCATTTGCCTGATGGCACAAGTTTTCTAGATAAAGTAGAGATTGCTGGAACACAAATAGATATACTTGAGTCTCTGCTTGCCAATTGGTGGACTGCTGTTGCTTCTTTACTATATAAGAGAACTGTTGTAGAAAAGGTTGGTGGTTGGGATGAAAGATTGCCTGCTGCGCAGGATAGAGATTTCTTTTTATCAGTAGCCCTCAATGGTGCCAAAGTTGTCTATCAACCTGGCTGTTATTCTATCTATAGACGATATGGCAATGTCACAGTCTCTAGTAGTTCTCCGCCCCGCTGGATAGAAAGCCACTGTGCAGTCTTAGAAAAGGCAGAAAAAAAATTGATACAGATGAACCAACTTACGATGAGGTATCGGTATGCCTTAGCTAAATCTTATTTTGAACTGGCTAGAGATTCTTTGTTGATTGACAACTACTCACAATACACACGATTGTTAGAAGAAGCTTTAATTCTGTTTCCTGATTTTAAGCAAAACTCTCAAAGACCATTTTATCGTCTTGTCCAAAGTATTTGTGGCTTTCGTCTTACTGAAAGAATTGCTTGCCGTATACTGTTGGTCCAAAAGTTCTTCAATTCAATAATAGATAACCTTGTTAGCCCGGAAAAAAAATATATATAACACTCTAGGATGTGCGATCGCAATCTTACTATAGGCATAATACAATAGTTCACATTGCAGGTAAGACTGTTCACCAACCGAGCCCGTCATGGAGGAGGATTGACCGAACCAATTCGGACAACGCAAGAGGTGAATAGCCCCTGGGAGCCTAATTCTGGTACAGACGAACGGATGCTTCCCATAAGGGAGGATTTATCTCTAAGCTTGATTGGTAAGGGCGTTGGGTAATGCCCTTACGGGTTCGCCAGTTGCCTAGGTCGGGAGACCCTCCTAAGCCCTTCGGGCACGCTGAGCGCAAAGCGCACGCTACGCGAACGCGAACAGCACTGGTCTCACCAAGCTATCTTGGATTAGGTGGGCGAGGGGACTAACTACGGGTTTTGCTGGTTCCTGGGATTATATCCATTTAAAAACCAGCATTCAAATGTAAAGCCGTGCTTTTAGCACGGGGCAAGAGACCCATAATTTTCGATGAATCGTGGAAAAATAGTTGCAATTATCACAGGTGCGATTTCCATACTTTTGGCAATTGCCTACCTTCTCCTTGTGCAACTGCTTGACTTTCGGGGCGAAATGAAACCCGCACCTATCAGTCAGTTGTCGCAGCCCTCAGCTATGATTGCGTACAGTTTACCAGAAAATGGGCAAGCAGTCGTAGAAAGAATCTACTAATTCAAGCGAAAAGCATCCAAAGACGCAACCAGTTGCGTCTCTGCTTTTTTGTATCGAACTACTATAGATAGAAAACAATAGTTACTATTAATTTTCAAAAGTATAAGAATTTATTAGAGTAAACATCTATTAATTATTTAGGTCACTTATTCCCTTTTGTTGTGATAAACGGTAATCTATGATCTAAGAAGCTTAAATAAAAATTAATTTTTCAATTCCCATATCTGCTTTATTTGAAGCAACGGTTGTTAGTTGACAACCGCGTTCTGTTATGCTGCAAATTTAGAGGAGAGTTCATGGCTCATTTCCTGCTTGAAACCGTTTGGTTAGTACCTTCCTATGCCTTAATTGGCGGGCTTTTAGCCCTGCCTTGGTCTCCAGGAATCATTCGACGCACCGGACCAAGACCGGCAGGTTATGTCAACTTGGTAATGACATTTTTTGCGTTTGTTCATGCTGCTTTAGCATTACCAGCGACTTGGAATCAACTGCCATTAGAGATATCTATACCTTGGCTGAATACGGCGGGTTTAAACCTCTCTATTGATTTAGAAATCTCCTCATTAAGTGTCAGCGCGATGGTTGTGATTGCTGGCTTGAATTTGCTAGCACAAATTTACGCTGTCGGCTACATGGAGATGGACTGGGGCTGGGGACGCTTCTATTCCCTGTTGGGATTGTTTGAAGCTGGGCTATGTGCCCTTGTATTATGCAACTCTTTGTTTTTCAGCTATGTCATTTTGGAAATCCTAACTTTAGGTACTTACTTATTGGTGGGACTTTGGTTTAGTCAGCCCTTGGTTGTCACGGGTGCTAGAGATGCTTTCTTAACCAAGCGGGTGGGAGATTTATTCCTGCTGATGGGAGTCCTGGCACTATGGTCTGTAGCAGGGACTTGGAACTATACGGAACTCGCCGAGTGGGCGGCTACTGCCAACGTCAACCCTACCTTAATAGCTTTGGCTTGTCTAGCATTAATTGCAGGTCCGATGGGTAAGTGTGCCCAATTCCCCTTGCATCTGTGGCTGGATGAGGCGATGGAAGGACCTGTTCCCAGTACAATTTTACGGAATTCAGTGGTCGTTGCGAGTGGTGCTTGGGTGCTGATTAAGCTGCAACCTGTTTTGAGCTTGTCGCCTATAGCAACTTCTGCAATGGTGGCTATTGGTGCAGTGACAGCAGTGGGTGCTTCTTTAATTGCGATCGCCCAAATTGACATCAAACGTTGCTTATCCTATTCTGTGAGTGCCTACATGGGTTTGGTGTTTATCGCCGTAGGAACGCAACAAGACGAAGCAGCACTGTTATTGGTACTGACTCATGCTTTAGGTGCAGCACTGTTAGTCATGAGTACTGGTACCATTATCTGGAACAGCATCACTCAAGATGTCACCCTTGTGGGGGGACTGTGGTCACGCCGTCCAGTATCAGGCATAGCTTATGTAGTAGGGACTCTGGCGTTAATTGGGTTTCCACCGTTGGGCGGCTTTTGGGCATTACTGAAATTAGCTTCAGGGCTGTGGGAAACGCAACCTTGGTTAGTGGGAGTGGTGATAGCGGTGAACGCTTTGACAGCTTTCAGTTTAACTAGGGAGTTCAGTTTAATTTTTGGCGGGAAACCCAAGCAAATGAGCGAGCGCTCACCCGAAGTGAGTTGGCAAATGGCTCTACCAATGATTATTTTGCTTGCTTTTACTCTCCATTTACCCTTGGTGTTGCAAAGCTTATCACTGTTACCATCTTGGGCAACTCTCAACAAAGATGTCGCACTACTACTGATTTGGTCGAGTATTTTTGGGTGCAGCATCAGTGGTGTCATCTATCTGGGCAATGTCATTTCCAAACCTGTTCGCTTGCCCATCAAAGCTTTGCAAGACTTGGTAGCATACGACTTCTACACACCAAAACTGTATCGGGTGAGCATAGTTTTGGGTGTTGACCTGATTTCAAAACTTGCCGACATGATTGACCGCTTAATATTTGATGGAATTGTTAACTTAGTTGGCTTAATTTCCATATTGAGTGGGGAAGGTTTGAAATACAGCACCTCAGGACAAACCCAGTTTTATGCATTCACTATCCTGTTGGGAGTAGGAGTTTTAGGAATGCTTGTGAGTTGGCAATACTGGGGAGTTCAGTTTTTAGATTTGGTGTTTTAGTTTTGGGATTCCTTAGTGGAGTAGGGGCGCAAATTTCTGCGCCCTTACAAAAAACTCAATTTTCAACCAATCATTAATAACAAATAATTAACAATCAGCAAGTAGAAGTATCAGAAAAAGACGATGAATAAAAAAACACAGAAGGGAAATCTTTCCAGAAGAAATTTGTTCAAATTTGGTGCAGGAGCAATAGGAACAGGGGTATTAACAGCAGGAATTGGCTCCAAGTTAATGGTTCTTGAACCAGCCGTAGCACAACAAAAAGACATCACTCCCGATCAGGCTCTGCAATCGTTAATCGAGGGAAATCAACGCTTTGTCGCAAGAAAACGTCGCAACCCTAACCAAACTCCTACACGTCTTGTTGAAGTCGCAAAAGCTCAGAAGCCGTTTGCATCTATTCTCGGATGTGCAGATTCACGGGTTCCTGCTGAAATTGTTCTTGACCAAGGATTTGGAGATTTATTTGTGTGTCGTGTAGCTGGTAATATCGCCACTTCAGAGGAGATTGGCAGCCTGGAATTTGGCAGTTTGGTATTGGGGACAAAGGTCATTATGGTGCTTGGTCATAGAAGATGTGGTGCGGTAGATGCCACGATAAAAGGTGCTCAAGTTCCCGGTCAAATTGCCACTGTGCTTGATGCCATTAAACTAGGTGTAGAAAGGTCAAAAAACATACCAGGTGACCAGCTAGAAAACGCTACTAAAGCAAATATTTTGGTGCAAGTGGAAAAGTTGAAATCGTCAACAGTTCTCTCTCAGTTAATTGATACCAACAAATTGACAATTGTAGGTGCTTTTTACGATTTGGATACTGGCAAAATCACTATGGTTAGTTAGCACTAACTATTCATGAATCTGCGCCTAATAACAACTCACTAACAAGTTTTCTTTTGAGTCGAATCACTCTATGCTCAGTACCTTAATTTGGCTACCTATTTTAGGTGCCGCTGTTATTAGTTTATTGCCTCGTGCTATTCCTGCAATTAATATTCGTTTGACAGCCTTAACTGTTGCTGGATTAGCTCTTATTTGGAATATTTTCCTATTCCTGAAATTTGATATCTCCAATTCAGGAATGCAGTTACAGGAATATTTACCTTGGAATGATACCCTGGGCTTGAGCTATCAATTGGGGGCTGATGGACTTTCCATACTGATGCTCATTTTAAATAGTTTGCTGACTTGGATTGCTATCTACAGCAGCAGTCAACAAACCGAACGTCCCCGGCTTTTCTATTCGCTCATCTTATTCGTCAGTGGAGGGGTAGCAGGTGCGATCGCAGCACAGAATTTGTTGCTCTTCTTCCTGTTCTACGAACTAGAATTGATACCCTTCTATCTGCTGATTTCCATTTGGGGTGGTGAAAAGCGGGCTTATGCTGGCATGAAGTTCCTGATTTATACTGCTGTTTCAGGAGCATTAATTCTGGCGGCATTCTTAGGTACAGTGTGGCTTACTGGTTCAACCAGCTTTAATTACGATGCACTCTCCACCCAAACCTTATCAACAGCACTGCAAATCATTCTACTTGCAGGAATAGTGCTAGGTTTTGGTATCAAAATTCCTCTAATTCCCTTGCATACTTGGTTACCCGATGCTTACGTTGAAGCTTCAGCCCCCGTTGCTATTCTTCTCGGCGGAGTGCTAGCAAAGCTAGGAACTTATGGCATTTTGCGATTTGGAATGGCGCTGTTTCCCCAAGCTTGGAGTATTCTTGCGCCGACTTTGGCAATTTGGGGGGCAGTCAGTGCGATATACGGGGCGCTTACAGCAATTGCCCAAAAAGACATCAAGCGCATGGTAGCATACAGTTCCATCGGTCATATGGGCTACATATTGTTAGCTGCTGCTGCCAGCACTTCCTTAGCACTCATCGGTGCCATTACACAAATGGTGAGTCACGGCATCATCCTCGCCCTCCTCTTCCATTTAGTAGGAGTTGTCGAAGCAAAGGTAGGAACCCGTGAGTTGGATAAACTCAATGGCTTAATGAGTCCCATACGCGGACTACCCCTGATCAGCGCCCTACTAGTTTTAGGTGGTATGGCAAGCGCTGGCATTCCAGGCATGGTAGGATTCATTGCTGAGTTTATAGTGTTTCAAGGTAGTTTCTCGGTCTTTCCCATACCAACACTATTGTGTGTAGTTGCGAGTGGCTTAACCGCAGTCTACTTTGTCATCCTCCTTAACCGTACCTGTTTTGGCAAACTTGACAACAACTTAGCTTACTATCCCAAAGTTCTGTGGTCTGAGAAAATGCCAGCCCTTCTCTTGGCAGTTCTCATCTTGTTCTTGGGAATACAACCTAATTGGTTAGTGCGTTGGACTGAACCAACATCTACAGCAATGGTTGCGGCAATTCCTCCTGTTGAGAAAGCCGTAACTGCTCAAGTCGCTCTCAATCAATAAACTTGCCTTAAAAACCCTTCTTTTTCAGAACTAACCACTAACAACCAAAAACTCATAATCTGAAAAGATAAGATCCCCGACAACTTTGGCGAAGTCGGGGATCTGAAGAAGACCAATTTATGCGCTTACGCGCAGGCACTTTCACACAAACGAAATAGGATTGCTATAGCTAAATTTGAGGAAATCCAAATGGTACAAACTCCAGAGAAATCTTCAACTAAATTACCTCCTTCAACCCATGAATTTGCAGAAGTGATTCATCGGTTGGAAGCAGGCGGTGCAATGTTGCCCGATACCCCAGAGAACTTGATGCAAATCATCGGTCTTTACAAAGCTTATGCAGTACCGATGGACTTCTACTGGCGCGACTTATTATATATTGCCGAACGCGTATTTATAAATCCATTTCCCTTCTTCAAATACTTCTTGCCTAAGGAGTATTTAGAACTCCACAATCATTATGCAGGCGATGATGCTGAGTTGAGAGTTTGGCGCGGTGAAGCAACTGCCCATCCAGAACTTTTGGCATTTATGGAAAAGGGTGAAACCTTCAAAATGCCGAAGTTGTTGCATCACTTATTCCATGATCGCATCAACATGGAATTTGCTGAAGCTTGTATGCGGGCAATGCTTTGGCACAGAGGTATGGGTGGGAAATTTGACCCTTACTTGGACACCGAAGAATATAAAGCCAACGCCGACAGGGCAATCAAAGCTTACTTCCAAGGCAACCCATTCATGTTGGCACTCTACAAACTGTTCCCAGATATGTTTATAGAACAGTGCCGCCAGATGTCTTACTACGCTAATTTGGGCTTGTTCTGGGAAATCATGGCTCCCGTGTTCTTTGAAATGTCAGACTTGTATGACGAAGGGAAAATTACCAGTGTCCCAGACGCAATGAATTTCTTGGTGAATGGAATTCTTGCAGTCGCAAATCGTCCCATTTACCATAATGTTTATATCCGTGGCGAATGCTACGAAATCGTTCCCAAATCTAAAGGATTCGTATGGCTTCACGAAGCTGCATTACCTTACGTGGAAGCTGTTTTCTACCGCACCGCTCCCTTCCGGGGTACTAAATCTTATAATGCTCAAGCACGACAAGTACCAGAAGACCAAAAAGACTTCCACTACGGAATTCTTTATGCAGATGTCTTTCCAGTAGGTACCGCTGGCATTCCACCAACACTCCTCATGCAAGATATGTTGCATTTCTTGCCACCATATCTTGTCGAGTACTACAAGCAACATTGCCGAGGAGAAGAAGATATGTTGATTCAGTTGGGAGTTAGTTTTCAACGGTCAATGTACTGCGTCACTTCTGCGGTTATTCAAGCATTACGGACTGCACTTTTACATCCTTTAGATGATCCAGATCCTGAGCATTTACAAGCAAATCGGGACTTTTTTGAGACTCAGTTAAATCGGTTCACACGTCCCGAATATGGCATTCGTGATGCTGCTCGCCTGCGGGATATTCAAAGGCAGGATTATAGATAAGCGAAAACACATTTAAATTGACGTGAGTTCGATGTATCCTGATTTGACCCCTCTCCAAACCTCTCCCCTATAAGGGGAGAGGCTTAAAAATCCCATTTTTACGTAGCTCCTCCCTCTCCTTGTAGGAGAGGGAGGTTGGGTGGGAGAGGTCCTGAGAACTCACGTTAAATTGCATACTTTCTTGTGAGTATCGTCATGAGTCATTAGACTCGCCCAAAAATTTGAAAAGCAGTGAGTGTCTGGCTTGGAGGAAGTTTACCTGCAAGCCATCGCTTTTTCATCTTCAGATGTACTACCTGTGAATCAAAGTGAATAGAGAGTAACCACTGACACCCAAGATGAAAACAACGGCGGCAGAAAAAACTACGACATCTCTGACAATAAATAAAATCCAATCTTTTCTTAATTCTTGTTTAGACTTTAGTTCTCGCAGCTTCCGTTCAAGCGCTGCATCTTCTTGAGACTGCAAATTTAGTGATGATAAAATCAGCGGGTTTTTACCTTGTTTGGCAATTAAATTGGATAAATCTTTTAAATCTGTCATGCTGCTAAATGCCAACAATTTCAGTCTCTAAAGTTTTCTTTTCATCAGTAATCCACAAATGCTTCCCGTTCTGCTTTGCTTCTACTGCTACCTGCATCAAAACTATACCTTTCAGCAGAACCTCAGCCATGTCTCCATCAAGCTGTTGAGCCAGGTTCTTTAAAGTCTCATACAGTTCTGGTGACAAATCCAAACTGATTTGTACACGCTGATTTTTTCCTTGTATAGTCATTTTTTACTCGTATTTTTGCTAATGTGTTTTAAAATATTATATTTTGATGGAAATAATGTCTTATCAAATCGGCGAGGAGTGTAGAGAAGTAGAGGCAAAGGGGCTTGTTGCCGAACCTCGAGTTTCCTATTGAGGCGATTGCGCGTAAGCGCAAAGCGTGTCCCCCAGAGACTCAGGGCAGTGCCCCGAATCGCGATCGCACTTCCCTAACCGATTCGTTTCACGCATCTTTCGATGTTTCTAAGGCAAAGTCCAGTTTTCCAGTTGTAGTCCGATGGGCTATTTGACACTTTTTTGGATTCATGCAAAGCAGGTAGTTATACTAAAGATATTTGAGCGCTTGTGTTCTGTTGCCTCAACCCAAACGACAAAAATCACCTTAAACCGTATAGCCAACTTGACAATTCATCAGCCACCCTTAGTCAGCACATATTATTTTTGTTTCTATCAAAGAACTGGGTTCAAATAATGTGAGTTGTGTCGGATATTTGTGACGACGCACATGATTACAAAAACCAAAATTTTGGTATTCTTTTATATCTATAATTATTTTAGTAGCAAGCTGTTTTGCTAGCAATACAGGAACAGCATTTCCAACCATTTTATAGCCATCAATTATATTTTTATATTTAAAAATATAATCATCTGGAAAAGTTTGAATTCTTGCACATTCTCTCACAGATAATCTCCTGTATTGTTTTAATGAATTGGGATCAAAAATCCATTTATCTTTGCCAACCCAAATCATTTTTTGTGCTTGAGGATGTATAGGAGCATGTCTACCACCTGCCTGAATTGTAAAAGATGGCTCATCCCAGGTTCTTACTCTGTTTCTTGACATATAAATGCTAGAAAAACTACCTTCCATATATTCATGATTAGGTATATATGGGTGAGTTTTAGATACCTCTCCTGCTACTGCTATCGGTTCAAATTCATTTATATCGTAGATAGCATCTCTTAGAGTTAAAATGTGCCTGCTTTCCCGGGGAAATTCAAAGGTTCCCCCCATCTCTTCTCTATACCCTACAATAATTACCCGTTTTCTATCTTGGGGTACTCCATAATTGTAAGCATTGAGCAATTTATAAGTCACCTCATATCCAGCGTCTTTAAATTGATATAAAATATTTGTAAAAGCTTTGTTATGCTTTTCTGCTAAAATTCCACTGACATTTTCAGCTAGAAAAAAAAGAGGTTTTTTTTCTCTAATAATTCTAATGTAATCAAAAAATAACTGACCTCTGCTATCATTTATTCCTCGTCCAGCACCAGCTTCACTCCAACTTTGGCAAGGAGGACCACCAATGATACCTATGCAGTCAGGTATATCATCAGGTTCAATAGCTCTGATATCTCTTCTATCTAGTGTCACATTTGGATGATTAATTTCATAAGTATCCCAAATTGATTTATCATATTCATTTGCCCAGACTATGTTAAATCCAGCTTGATGAAAGCCTAAATCTAAACCTCCACAACCTGAAAATAGAGACACTATATTCATATTTTTTAATTAATTAACTAAGTTGATTTTTAATTTTATAGATAAACATTTTAGCACGAATAAGTTGAGCAGGATTATTCGGAGATCTAATGTTGACATTTTGGTGTTTGAAGTTAACATTAGATATACCTTCTATTTCTTTTCGAGTTTCTGAATAAAAAGATAAATACTTGTCTTCTTTCATAATTACTACTACTTGTAAATTGTTTGTTTCCTCATACTGAAAAATATAATCATAAACAAATATAGGATTTGTTATTCCCCACATTCCTCTAATCCTCAAATCTGTAATCCCTAGAGGATCTACTTTATTCACTCTTCCTAGCTCTCTAGTGTCAGAAAATTCAACATCTTTGATTTCTCTAATGCCGCTACTAATTTTTTTAGCAATTCTTTCATATATTTCTCTGTCGGCAGCATAGCAATCACCATATATAAACCAAAGAAGTTTCAGTTTTCTATCTTTGGGAACACCAATTACATAAATGATGTCTTTCTCTTGCCAATCTTCGCATTGACGACAATGTTTTGTGAGCAGTGGACTATCATAATATAATTTAGATTTTGGATAGGAACTGTTTAATGCAATACTTGCTTTTAGTGATTCTATTTTTTTGACTTCTATTGCATCACCATTTTTTAAAATTAGATCTGGTGGGTTGTTCTGATTACCTATATAAGAAAAAACTTCAGAATATCTCTCATTTTTTAGAGCCTGATCGCTTTGACTTAAAGTTTCGGCAAAGATATCCTTTACAAAACATTCCAAAGCATCACCAATACTGTTAATTCTATTTTTACCTTGGTAGTAACTTACTAAATCTGGAATGGGATTATCAACAATTGTTTTAATTGCTTTAAGTAAGTCTGCCATAAATGTATGTTATGTTTATTACTATATTCTAATTAGATAATAAAGATTATGCCGCTCCTCATGTGTGAAGAGCGGCAATACCGTATCGTATCAGATTGCTAAATCTAATGCAGCAACTCAATCCCCCGCTTCGCCAACGCCTCCGCCGTCAACCCATTAAACGCCATCAACTCGCCAGCACTCGCCGTCGTCTCCCCACGCCTCCATGCGAAAGTATCGCGCTTCGCCGTACTCCGCAGCATGATGGGTTCTAGCATCGCCGCAGCGCCACCAGTGACACCAATGAGTGCATCGCCATCAAATAATTCGGCAAATTTCTCATCATCCAAGAAACCGCCATCGGCTTGCGAACAAGTATCCCAAGCGGTATCATGAGGACGATACAAACGCCGGGGGTTGATAACAGAAACAATCTTGACGGCAATACCTTCAGTTTCTAGAAAAGCAGCAGCTTCAAATACTGGCATTAACGTCATATCGCCAATGACGGCAAATACAACTTTCTTACTCCCCCCTTGATTAGAATCAACATCTTGCAACACGACTGCACCATCGCGTAACCCTTGACGAGTTTGTTCAAATGTTGTTCTAATTGGCAATGGCGACTTACTCGCAGTAATCACAATTCCCTTATTCTTTGTTGTCAGCGCCCAGTCATAACAGACTTGAATACTGTTAGCATCGGGGGGAAACAATGGGAATACATTTCCATTCCGCATCAAGGAAGCAAAATAAGCTTCAATTTCCGGACGTTGGTGAGTCCAACCGTTGCGTCCTTGCTCTAATGCGCCAGCAGTGAATAAAGTAATTGTTGAGGGAGTGGGACGTCGCAATTCTGCCATTGCTTGCGTGACTGTTTGCCAAATTGGTAAACCGTTGATGGCAAAAGATTCGTAGGAACACCACAAAGTTCTCGCACCCATCAAGGATAAACCAGCAGCTAACCCAGCACAAGCATCTTCACTCAAAGGTTCGTAAACTTGTCCACCTGGTGCTTGGTTATATAAGTCGTCTGTGGTGGGGTGGATAATTTTGAGTGCTTGGTTGATATTAGCAATTCCTGATGCTTCGTTACCATCGGCATTAGTCACCAGGAAATTCTTATCTTTCTGTCCAACTATTCCCACTAATCTTCCCATAGATGTGGTGGAAACTTTTGGATCTCCTCCTACTGCATATTCTTCCAAAGGCAATTCGCCTAATTCTGGCAATGGTAATTCAAATTCTGTCACAACTGTCTTCGCTGCGGGACCTCCGCCTGCGCGTTCAGCATTTGTCCGCACCAGTTGCCAAGCTTCTGGAGGTAAGGCGCGTTCTTTCAACGCATTTATAATATGCGGAGCATCAAGGGTATCTTTAGGATAAAGGTTGTGCGATTTTGCACCTCTTGCGTGGACTCCTGCACCTTTGAGTTGTTTTATGATGAACACGGTAAGCTTGCCGCCAAGTGCAGAAATAGCCGCTTTATCCACACCAGTTAGTACGGCTTTGGTGAAAGCTAGCCGCTGCTCAAATGAAAAGGCGGTACTATCAACATAATCGCCTGGCTGGTTTTGGTCGTCAAAGTCTTTGGCATCGACTAACACGACTTCTTCAAAACCGTTACCTTGCCAGTATGCCTTCATCTGTTCATTGGTTTTGAGGGAAACCATGCTATGGTGTTCCTGGCTGTAACCGTTCCACACCAACACTGGCAAGAAGTTAGTCGCCCCTGGAAACGCGGTGTGGAAGTGTGCGATCGCACTTATGATATACGGTTCACCCAGTCCACCGTCGCCAACGGTAAAGGGGAATAACTTATCTTTATGCAGCTTTGCAGCTGCCATTGCAAAGTGTTGCCCTTGTCCCAAAGGACCTGCGGGTGCAAGAATACCGGGAATGTAGCCAGAAAGGTGTCCCAACAGTCCGTGCTTTTCCCGGAAGCGATCGCGCAATTGTTGCACTGTAAAAATTCCCATGTCCTCTAGCGAACGATCCAAGAACATGGCACTATAAAATCCAGGGGCATGGTGTCCCACTTCGGTGATAATGTTCTTGTAACCGAGCATGACAAGCGCTGCATAAGCTTCTGCTTGAGAGGCAAAACCACCTGGGTGTCCAGAGGCTTTAGAGCCGGTGATTTGCAATGTCAGGTAGCGCAAAGCGTCGGCAGCAAGTAAGGTTTGGAAGGCGGCGGCTGGATCTGTGGGGTTGGCAGTCCCCCCCGACTCTATGGCAGGTGTTCCACCATAAGTTTCAAAACCTGGGATTGCTTCACCAAAGTATTGAATTCCTTCGCAAAAATCGGGAGATGCTGCAGTTGCCTTTGGGGTGATTGCTGTCATGCTGAGTACCTTATTTCAAGTATTGAGGAGACACTATACATGCTCGTTCAATTTAATAAAAATTTTACAACTTTCAGGTTGTAACAGTTTATTACTGTTTGGTCATGGAAAGATAATTACCTTAAATATTTGAAAGTGGATGTTAGGAAGTTGTTTTAAGGTAGTTTCAGTGGAAAAAATCTTTTAAGTAGCAAATTATGAAACTACCCGATGGACCGCAAACTCCAGCCCTTGTACAAATGTTCCAGTGGATTTTTAGCCCCATGTCATTCATGGAGAACTGTACAAAGCGTTATGGCGATTTTGTCACTCTACGATTCGATCCCCAATATAGTCCTTTTATATTCGTGAGCAATCCCCAAGCGCTACAGGAAATTTTAACTAGCGATACCAAGGACTTTGCAGCTCCAGGTAGCATAAACAAGATACTGATACCATTTGTTGGGCAATATTCTCTTCTTACCCTAGACGCTGAAGCACACCAGCGCCAACGCCAGCTTTTGTTGCCTCCCTTTCACGGCGAAAGGATGCGAACCTACGGTCAAGCGATTAGTAATGTCACAGAGCAAATTATCACTCAGCTGCAAATCGACAAACCATTCAGTGCCCGAACTGTAACACAAGCTATTACTCTACGAGTGATCCTGCAAGCTGTATTTGGGCTGTATGAAGGTCCACGCGCCCAACAACTAGAGCAACTTTTGCGTAATATGTTGGAGCATTCAACTTCTCTATTGTTCGTCGTCCTGCTTTATTTCCCAGTCCTGCAAAGAGATTTAGGTCCTCTGACTCCTTGGAAAAGCTTTGTGCGCGTTCGAGAGCAAGTTGACCAACTCCTGTATGCGGAAATTCGGGAACGTCGAGAGCATCCAGATCCATCTCGTACAGACATCCTCAGTTTGCTAATGGCAGCTAGGGATGAGGAGGGTCAGCCCATGACGGATGAGGAATTACGCGATCAGTTAATAACTCTGTTAACTGCAGGTCACGAAACCACAGCCACAGCTCTAGCTTGGACTTTGTACTGGGTTCATAAATTGCCATCTGTGCGCAAAAAGCTGCTGGAAGAACTTGATAGTTTGGGTGATAACCCAGACCCTAGCACCATTTTCAAATTACCTTATCTAAACGCTGTGTGCTGTGAAACTTTGCGGATTTACCCAGTGGCTATGCTTTCTATGCCACGGGAGGTGAAAACACCAGTATCGCTGTGTGGTCATGAACTCGAACCCGGCACTTTCTTGTTTGGCTCAATTTATCTCATTCATCAGCGTGAGGATTTATACCCACAACCAAAGCAGTTTAAGCCAGAGCGCTTTTTAGAGAGGCAATTTTCCCCCTATGAATTCATACCCTTTGGGGGTGGTGCAAGACGCTGTATTGGCTTAGCATTTGCTCAGTTTGAAATGAAAGTCGCACTCGCTACCATCCTCTCACGTTGGGAATTAGCGCTAGTCGATAATGGTGAGGTGCGACCAAAACGCCGTGGTTTGGGTACAGCATCTGATCGCCCCATTCAACTGGTCGTTAAAGGTGAGCGAACTGTAAAGCCTCGAACCCTGGCATCTATACCTGGTTAAGTTGGTCACAAGTGTAGGACTGACGCATTGTACAAATAGTATCGTTATGTAATAAGTCATGCGGCAGTAGTGCAAAGAGGACCTATCTTGAAGGCATATATGAGTGCATTTGTACAGTGCATCAGTCATATATAAATACATTTAATTATTTTCAGTGAGCTTCAGTGGCAACAAGAGTATGAAGCAGCAAACAAAACTTATGAAACTACCAAATGGTCCACAAACGCCAGCGCTGATACAAATGGCTCAGTGGGTTTTCACTCCTCTGTCATTTATGGAAGCCTGTGCCAAACGCTATGGGGACATATTCACCTTGAATTTGAATGTTCCTGTGGTTTTCGTTAGCAACCCTCAAGCGTTGCAGCAGATGTTGACTAGCGACACAAAAGAGTTTGAAGCCCCCAGTGATTGGAACACTGTTTTTGAACCACTTATGGGGAAGCATTCTGTTATCACTGTTAGCGGTGAAGCACATCGGCGTCAACGCCAGTGGTTATTGCCTCCCTTTCACGGTGAAAGGATGCGAACCTATGGTCAAGCAATTAGCAATATCACAGAGCAAAAAATGAGTCAGTGGCAGATAGACAAACCCTTCAATGTCCGTTCTGCTACACAAGCCATTACCCTGCGGACAATCATGCAAGTCGTGTTTGGGTTATATGACAGCCCCCGCGCTCAAGAACTCGAGCAACTTGTGTGTGCGTTAATGGATTCTTGGAGTTCTCCCTTGATGGTCGCTATGCTTTATTTTCGAGGTCTACAACGGGATTTCGGTCCGTTGAGTCCTTGGGGAAGCTTTGTGCGTCAGCGGGAAAAAGTTGATAAACTCCTTTACCAAGAGATTCAGGAACGTCGAGAGCAACCAGACCCCTCTCGCACAGATATCCTCAGCTTACTGATGGCTGCACGCGATGAAGCTGGTGAGGCTATGACGAATGAAGAGTTGCGTGATGAATTGATGTCACTGTTGTTTGCAGGTCATGAAACCACGGCTACTGCCCTAGCCTGGGCATTATACTGGATTCACAAACAGCCAGCAGTGCGAGAAAAGCTACTGCAAGAACTCGATACCCTGGGGGATAACCCAGACTCTAGCACAATTTTCAAACTATCCTATCTCAACGCTGTTTGCTGCGAAGCTCTGCGGATTTACTCAGTGACAATGCTCACCTTTCCACGAGTCGTGAGAACACCGCTGTCCCTGTGCGGTCATGCACTCGAACCGGGTACAGTTGTCGTTGGCTCAATGTATCTCACGCACCAGCGAGAGGATTTATACCCCGAACCCAAGAAGTTTAAGCCAGAACGCTTTTTAGAGAGGCAATTTTCAGCCTATGAGTTTATACCCTTTGGTGGTGGTGCAAGACGCTGCATTGGTATGGCATTTGCCCAATTTGAAATGAAAGTGGTACTTGCCAAAATTCTTTTGCAGTTAGAATTGGCACTGGTGGATAACCGTGATGTGCGTCCTAAACGTCGTGGTTTGGTGACAGCACCTGCTCAGCCGATCCAAATGGTTGTGAAAGGTCAGCGATCGCTGCAGTCTCGCAGCCTGACATCTGTTGCTGGTTAAGGTGTTCAGAACACGTTAGTAGGGCTTTGTCTAACCTCAAAAATTGTGCTTCAAAATTTGTGATGATTGTTGAAATCGGACAATTAAAAGAAATTTAATTGTTTAAATTGAGTAGCAGTGGCAAAAAAGAATTAGCACAAGAGCCTATGAAACTACCAAATGGTCCGCAAACTCCAGGGCTGGTACAGATGCTTCAGTGGATTGTTAGCCCTATGTCGTTTATGGAAACCTGTGCCAAACGCTATGGGGATATCTTCACATTGCAGTTAAATAGTCCTGTGGTTTTCGTTAGTAACCCCCAAGCGTTGCAGCAGATTTTGAGTAGCGACACCAAGGAATTTGAGGCTCCCAATGATTGGAATACTCCGTTTGAACCAATGCTGGGGAAGCATTCTGTAATGACCCTAACTGGTGAGGCACATCGGCGTCAACGGCAGTTGTTATTGCCTCCCTTTCACGGTGACAGAATGCGAACCTATGGACAAGTTATTGGCGATATCGCAGAGCAAATCATCAGCCAATGGCAGGTAGACAAACCTTTCGATGTTCGGTCTGCGATGCAAGGCATCACCCTGCGGGTCATGATGCAAGCGGTGTTTGGGCTATATGAGGGTTCACGCGCCCAAGAACTCGAGAAACTTTTGGTTGCGATGCTGGAAAACCGATCTGCCTTGCAGGTGGTTATACTTTATTTTCCGGCTCTACAACAAGATTTAGGTCCTTTGACTTCTTGGGGAACCTTTCTGCGCCGTCGCGAGCAAGTTAATCAACTTTTGTACGCCCAAATTCAGGAACATCGAGAGCATCCAGATCCATCTCGCACAGACATTCTCAGCTTGCTGATCACAGCTACGGATGAAGCAGGAGAATCAATGACGGATGTGGAATTACGTGATGAGTTGATGACTCTGTTAGTCGCAGGTCACGAAACCACCGCAACAGCTTTAGCTTGGGCATTGTACTGGATTCACAAACTGCCAGAAGTGCGCCAAAAGCTGCTAGAGGAACTCGATACCTTGGGCGATAACCCAGATCCGAGCGCCATTTTTAAATTACCTTATTTAAATGCTGTTTGTTGCGAAACCTTGCGGATTTACCCAGTTGGGATGCTGACCTTTCCACGAGTGGTAAGAACACCTGTATCGCTATCTGGTTTTGAATTTGAACCAGGTACAGTCTTGCTTGGCTCAATTTATCTCACTCATCAGCGTGAAGATTTATACCCCGAACCCAAGCAGTTTAAGCCAGAACGCTTTTTGGAACGGCAATTTTCACCTTATGAATTTTTACCCTTTGGCGGTGGTGCAAGACGCTGCATTGGTATGGCGTTTGCCCAATTTGAAATGAAAGTGGTACTTGCGAAAATCCTTTCGCGGTTGGAATTGGCGCTGGTTGATAACCGTGATGTGCGACCAAAACGTCGTGGTTTGGTGACGGGACCGGAACGCCCTATCCAAATGGTTGTTAAAAATGAGCGTTTAGTAAAATCTCAAACTTTGGCATCTGTCTCTGGTTGAGTTTTTAAGAAATAAGATTTTGGTATAGTTTTCAACGCGTGTAATTTAATGTAGGGTGGGCATTGCTCACCCTATAGAATTTTGAGTAAAACATTTAACGAACCGCCTACGGCAAAATTGGTGTCGCAGGCTAGACGCAAAGGACGCCAAGTAGAAGAAACTTTTATTTTTTATCATGCTGCCGTTAATACAAACACTGCAATTGATTGTTAATCCGACAAAATTTTTAGAAGAGTCCGCTGTTAAGTACGGTGACTTGTTTACGGTGCGGGTTTTGGGGTTAAATTCGCCGCCAGTGGTCTTTTTTAGCAGTCCGGAAGCGATCGCTGAGTGTTTTGCGGTTCCAGCGAAAGAGTTGGATTTTAAAAAGGCAACTCATGTGTTTGAGCCTTTGTTTGGCTCAAATTCGATTGTATTGCAAGAAGGGCGATCGCACAATCGCCAACGGCAGTTATTGATGCCGCCTTTTCATGGCGATCGCATGAAGGATTACGGTCAAGCCATTTGCCAAATCACTGAAGAAGTCACGCGAATTTGGACGCAAGGTACGACTATTTCTATGCAGCAAGTCATGCCAGACATCACTTTGCAAATTATTTTGCAAGTGGTGTTTGGTATGAGTCCCGGTGTGCGTTACCAAAAATTAAAAGAACTGCTGAGTTCTTTATTAGAAGATGTCACTAAACCTGGGTATTCTACCTTGTTTTTCTTTCCGCCTTTACAAAAAGATTTAGGTGCATGGAGTCCTTGGGGAAACTACCTTAAAAGGCGAGAGGAAATCGACAAACTGATTTATGCAGAGATTGATGAACGGCGTTTGTCCAATGATGCTTCGCGTACAGATATTCTAACTTTGTTGATGTCAGCGCGTGACGAAAACGAAGAGCAGATGACAAATAAAGAGTTACGCGACCAATTAGTTTCTCTGTTGCTTTTGGGGTATGAAACAACAGCAGCAGTCTTGGCGTGGGTGTTTTATTTAATTCACTCCCACCCTTTGGTAAAAGATAAGCTGATGCAGGAATTGAATACTTTGGGAGATACACCCAATCCTGAAACTATTACTCAATTACCATATCTAGGCGCTGTCTGTCAGGAAACACTGCGAATTCACCCCATTGCTCTAATTTGTACGCCGCGAATGGTAAAAGATACAGTAGAAATTGCGGGTCAGAAATTTACATCGGGGACAGTTTTAGTTCCCAGCATTCATTTAGCGCATCGACGTGCAGAAACTTACCCTGAACCAGAAAAGTTTAAACCAGAAAGGTTTCTCAACCAAAAATTTTCACCTTATGAATATTTGCCTTTTGGTGGAGGTTATCGTGGTTGTATCGGTGCAGCATTTTCTATGTATGAACTGAAATTAGTAGTAGCAAGTATTTTATTACATTTTCAACTAGAGCTTGTTGATAATCGTCCAGTGCGTCCAGTACGTCGTGGCATTACGATTGTTCCTTCTGGGGGTGTGCGGATGGTTGTTACTAAAGAGATGAAGAAGGCGAATAATTTTGTGTATTTGTAGCTATTGCTCAAGATATAAAGATTAAGGAACCACAGATGCACACAGATTAACACAGATAGTATTCTCGTCTTCTTCCTCTATGTTCTTTGTTGCTTCGTGTGGGTTCGTTTATTATCCAATCACAGGATTTTTGATATCTTCCTTCTTTTATATCTTGATGTAGATACTCTCCTCAGTTTTCAGCGTCAAAATTAAGCAGTAAAAGGACGCGAGGAGATAATGAACTTATGCCAGAAGAGCATCGGCTAGAGGAGCACATGCTTTCGCAGGAAGCCGAAAGGCAGATATCTAAACAGCTAGATGGAGCTGAAAAAATAGACGTAGATGTACAAACCGACCTACTGAAAATGTTTCAGGGACAAGCTGATGGGGTTTCCGTTGCAGGTCGCGGACTGGTGATGCGAGGTATCCGCGTGCAGGACATAAAACTGCAAACAGATAGCGTTGCCATTAATCCATTGAGTGTTCTTTTTGGTCAAATAGAACTGAACCAGCCAGTCAATACCAGTGCTCGTGTTGTACTTACAGAAGCAGATATTAACCATGCCTTGACCTCAGAGTTTGTTCGTAGCAAGATGCCAAACTTTGAGTTGAATGTAGATGGTGAAATTGTCGGTTTACAGCCACAAGAGATACAAATTCACCTAATAGATAATGGTAAGATGGCATTTACGGGAAAGGTTTTGTTAACAGAAAAAGGAAATACTCGCCCGATAAGTTTTACAGCACAGGTTTTTCCACGAACTGAACACAAACCCATAATGCTAGAAAGCTTCAACTGTACTCAAGGAGAAGGCATTTCACTTGAAGTCGTTGTTGCCTTAATGCAAAAGGTAAAAGAACTTGTCAACTTACCATATTTGGAGTTTGATGATGTAGTATTTCGTGTCAAAAATATGGAAGTGCAAAAGAATAGTATGACACTTTTGGTAGATGCTCGTGTCACACAAATACCTACGATGGAAGGTAATTTTTAGTTGTAAGTTGTTAAAAAATCTCGCTAACCACTAACCAGTCCATTAGCAATTATCTGTTATGAAAAGTAACATCATCAAAAAATCCTACCTAAAGGTTAATTTTTCTGACTGCCGAATGATGTAAAGCTGTCAACATCTTTCTAAAATCGGGAGTATATGTACTTCCCGAAACTTAAACTATGCAAACGTATGATGTTGTAATTATTGGAGCAGGACACAATGGGCTAGTTTGTGCTGCTTATTTGCTGAAAGCTGGCTATAGCGTCTTACTCCTAGAAAAGCGTTCTGTTCCTGGTGGTGCAGCTACAACAGAGGAATGTTTGCCAAAAGAAGCTCCTGGATTTAAGTTTAACTTGTGTGCCATTGACCACGAGTTTATTCACTTAGGACCAGTCGTACAAGAATTAGAACTCGAAAAGTACGGCTTAGAATATTTGGAGTGCGATCCAGTTGTTTTCTGTCCTCACCCTGACGGGAAGTATTTTTTAGGTCATAAGTCGTTAGAAAAAACTTGTGCAGAAATTGCCCGTTATAGTGAACGGGATGCTAAAAAATACGCAGAATATACAGACTACTGGCAACGGGCAATAGGTGCAATGATTCCCATGTTTAACGCGCCGCCAAAGTCAGTTTTAGATATTCTTGGCAACTACGACATCGCAAAGCTGAAAGATTTATTTTCCGTCATTGGTTCTCCTAACAAGACGCTGGACTTTATTCGCAACATGTTGACCAGCGCTGAGGATATTCTTAACGAGTGGTTTGATTCAGAATTTCTCAAAGCGCCTTTGGCAAGACTTGCAGCAGAACTGGGTGCGCCTCCCTCGCAAAAAACCATTGCCATTGGTGCAATTATGATGGCGATGCGTCATGACCCAGGGATGGCAAGACCGCGTGGCGGTACTGGTGCATTAGTACAAGCCTTGGTAAACTTAGTGACGAGTAAAGGCGGCGTTATCCTAACGGATCAGCATGTAGAGAAAGTTTTAATTGATAATGGTCGTGCGGTTGGTGTGCGGGTGGCAAATGGTACAGAATATCGCGCAAAAGATGGAGTCATCTCAAACATTGATGCCAAACGGGTGTTTTTGCAATTGATTGATGATAGTGATGTCGATGCAGCCGATGCAAATTTGCGAGAAAGATTAGAACGCCGCATCGTCAACAACAACGAAACCATTCTCAAGATTGACTTGGCTTTAAACGAACCGCCGCGCTTTGAACATCACGAACACAAGGATGAATATCTCATTGGGTCTGTTTTGATTGCAGATTCTATTGCTCATGTTGAACAAGCACATAGTAAATGTACCTTAGGAGAGATTCCAGATTCTGACCCCTCGATGTATGTGGTTGTGCCGACAATGTTAGATCCATCAATGGCACCACCAGACAAGCATACCGTGTGGATTGAGTTTTTCGCCCCGTATCAAATTGCAGGTGCAGAAGGCACGGGTTTGAAGGGTACAGGTTGGACGGATGAACTGAAAAATAAAGTTGCAGACAGGGTGGTTGATAAATTAGCAGACTACGCGCCAAATGTGAAAAACGCACTTATCGCCCGTCGCGTGGAAAGTCCGGCGGAACTGGGAGAAAGATTGGGCGCGTACAAAGGAAATTACTACCATATTGACATGACCCTGGATCAGATGGTGTTTTTCCGTCCCCTACCAGAGATAGCGAACTACAAAACCCCAATTGAGAATTTGTTCCTCACAGGTGCGGGAACTCATCCAGGCGGTTCGATTTCCGGAATGCCAGGACGCAACTGTGCGCGAGTCTTTTTGCAGAATAAACACCCCATAGCACAGACACTTAAGGATGCACGGGATTCGATTAAGTCAACAGTTGAGTCGGTATTTAAGATTAATTAATCATTAGCGTTGAATATCACTGACTTAAGGAAAAACTAAACAACAGGAACCTCACCCGCCCACCCCCTCTCCGCTAAGCAGAGAGGGGGTTGTATTTTCTCCTCCTCACTTGTACGCAAAGCTCAAAATCCTAATCCATTTAAATGCAAAATGCAAATAGCTATAATGCTTTAACCTCATTTTTAAGTATTCCGATAAAGTTTTCGGGGTTTTATTTATAATAATTCCGATAAACTTATGGGGATTTAATTCCTAACAATTCCGATGAATTTATGAGTATTTAATTTGTCAAATTTTCAAGATATTTAATCCGTAATTTCTCAATTTAAACTTGGAGATTATTTTATTAATATAAAATTGAGATGTGCCCGTGCTTCAAGACACTGGGCAGATGCATTTCTATTTTTAATTAACCATAATCGAGAGGTAAGTAGGTTTTATGGGTAAAGAAAATCCTTCTACAACTATTGCTATTATTGGTGGTGGCTTCAGCGGTTCGATGGTCGCTGCTCATTTGTTACAAGCAGCAACTTTTCCTCTCAATATCAAGTTAATTGAGCGCAATTCTTTATTAGGACGAGGAGTAGCCTACGGCACTTATTCTCCTTATCATCTTCTCAATGTTCCTGCTGGACAAATCAGTGCTTTTCCCAATAACCCTGACCACTTTCTGCGTTGGGTTCAAAGGCAAAACGACACAATAGGAGGTTTTGTCACCTCTGAAGTTACGGCAAACTCTTTCGTTCCTCGTAAGATTTATGGTGGCTATGTTCAGGCTATCTTGGATGAAGCAGAAACTACTGCGCCCGATTATGTGCGTTTAGAACGAATCACTGATGAAGCTGTTGGCATTGAGCCGGGAAATGTAGGTGCAACCGTGTCCTTAAGCAACGGTCAAACTATACAGGCAGACCGAATTGTTCTAGCTTTAGGCAATTTTTCCCCAGCCGATCCACCCATTCAAGACCGTTCTTTCTACAAAAGCAGCCGCTATAAAGCCAATGCATATTCTGCTGAGGCGTTGACAGACCTCGACTCCGACGACTCAGTTTTGCTGATTGGTTCAGGGCTGACGATGGTAGATTTAACTCTCACCCTATTCCGACAAGGTCATAAAGGCAAGATTTACACTGTCTCGCGACATGGATTATTACCTCTTGCTCACAAAACAATTCCTTCCATAGCTCCCTTTGTTGCTATCGACCAAGCTCCCAAAACAGCTCAAGCGTTGATGCACCTCGTCCGCCAAGAAGTAGAATCGGCAGCTGCTTGTGGTCTAGACTGGCGGGCTGTCATTAACTGTCTGCGCCCAGTCACTCAAAGCTTGTGGCAAACTCTTCCTCTCGGCGAAAAACAGCGCTTCTTACGTCACGTTCGAGCTTACTGGGATATCCATCGTCATCGAATTGCACCAGAGATAGCAGAGGTCGTAAACAAACTACTTTCTTGCGGTCAACTCGTCATACAGGCAGGTCGCATCCAGGCTTACCACGAGGATGAGCGTGGTGTCGATGTCACCGTTCGCAAGCGCCACACCACAGAAGACCTTGTATTACGGGTGAACCGCGTCATTAACTGTACTGGTCCTGCCTCCAACTATGAAAAGTTGGCACATCCGTTAGTCAAGAGCTTGCTGTCTAAGGGTCTTGTTTGTTGTCATGTCTTAAAAATGGGACTCAAGACAGATGCCAATGGAGGGCTGTTGGACGCAAATGATGTAGCTTCAAAGTTTTTATACACACTCGGTCCCACACGTCAAGGCGACCTTTTGGAGACGATCGCAGTCCCGGAGATTCGAGAGCAAGCAATGCTGTTGGCACAGGAGTTATTGTCTCGACCCAATGCACCAGACAGTTCGCTCTTGAGAACAGTTATCAATCAATCGAATAGCAAGCTTGTCAGGTAACCCGATGTTTAGGGCAAGTTTGGCTTTGAAAGTCTTTTGCACTGTCTACCTTAAAAAGTTAAGGATAAAGAGTCGTATGCTATTTCGCCAGTTATTTGATAAGGAATCAAGTACCTATACTTACCTCATTGCCGATATCAAAACGAAGACTGCTGTCCTTGTTGATCCGGTTTTAGAACAATTTGAGCGGGATTGTCAGATTCTTCAACAATTAGAACTTACTTTACGTTATTGCCTAGAAACTCACGTCCATGCTGACCACGTTACCAGTACAGGTAAGCTGCGAGATGCAACTGGGTGTGAGACAGTCGTTCCCTTTGGGGCAGAAGTGCCTTGTGCAGACCGCTATATTACAGATGGAGAAATCTTGCAGTTGGGGTCAGTTGTGATTGAGGCGATCGCCACTCCTGGTCATACGAATGCTCACTTAGCCTATCTCGTCAACTCTGAACGTGTTCTCACGGGTGATGCCTTGTTTATCCGAGGTTGTGGAAGGACTGATTTTCAAAGCGGGGATGCTGGTACTTTATATGACTCAGTGACACAGCGGCTATTTACTCTACCCGATGAAACTCTGGTCTATCCAGGTCATGACTATCAAGGTTGTACTGTTTCAACAATTGGCGAAGAAAAACGTTGCAACCCGAGATTTGCTAAACATGAGCGTAATAGCTTTATTGAATTGATGGGGAATCTCAAGTTAGCCTTTCCTAAAAAGATGGTGGAAGCGGTTCCTGCTAATCAAAATTGTGGTCGTGTCTTGTCTACTTTCAACAAACACATTCCGTAACAGCAGATTGACCAACTAAATCAAAGCCCAAAGAATACGGCGTTAACAGTTATCAATTATCAGTTATCAGTTAATCCCCATGCTTGAAAGCAGGGGATTTAAATGAAGAGTATGGCTATACAAACAAAGACTGCCGGGAGCAGGCTCTAACAGTAATTGTTCGTAGCTTTGGGTAATGGTAGCGCGGGAAATACTGAGAGATTGAGCAAGCGATCGCGTCGAAGGCAATTTTTGTCCTGGCGCTAAAGAGCCTTTTGAGTATCGCCCGCCGCAGTTCCTGCCTATTGCCTATTGCCTATTCCCCATTCCCCATTCCCTTCCTCTACAAACCTTGCTACATTATCACAGAAGAAATAGGCTGAGAACATCGGGCATTTATCAACAGGAACTATTCAATCTATGGCTAAACTTTTTGAATCCATCACTGAAGAACTGCAAGAATTTATTGAAGCTCAACACCTTTTCTTTGTAGGTTCTGCACCCTTAAGTCCCACTGGTCATGTTAACCTTTCTCCTAAAGGTCTAGGAGGTTTTCGCGTTCTTTCTCCCCATCGTGTAGGTTACTTGGACGTGACAGGTAGTGGTAACGAAACCTCAGCCCATCTGCAAGAAAATGGGCGAATTACTTTTATGTTTTGCGCTTTTGCTGAACCCCCAAGTATTCTCCGTCTCTACGGTAAAGGATACACAGTTATTCCCAGTTCGCCAGAATGGGAAACTCTGTATCCCTTGTTTCCAGAGATTCCCGGAGCGCGTCAAATTATTGTAGCGGATATTGAAACAGTGCAAACCTCCTGTGGTTTTGGCGTACCACTTTATGAATATAAAGGACAGAGGGAGACTTTAGTCAAATGGGCTTTGAAAAAAGGTGAAGCCGGACTTAAAGAATATCATCAGCAAAAAAATCTGGTCAGCATTGATGGTTTAGCAACTCCATTGAGTAAGTCATGAGGCTATTGATAAGTTTTGGCTCTCTTATTGGCTGATTTTGGCGCAAAGGTAGTTGTATGTGATAGCCTTAGGTGATTTCTAGGTTTGAGTGAAGCCCACTCTACTAATGCGATACAGAGGTAGTACCAGCAAACCGATCTCCACTCGTGTGTTCCGAAGCGCTCACTCAAGCACACACAAGCATAAACTATTTTTGACCTCATATTCCGGTTAGTGTCTTTAGTTTTTTGCCATCCTTAGCAGTTGCAGACATTAAGCATTGGTTAAAAAAAGATTAAATAAAATTCCTAAGTGTGGTATGTTTGACACTACACATGAATTAAATTTCATATGAATGGTTATTTGTTTGCCATTGCCGGAGGCGATCGCTATTGTCAAACTTCACTCTCGAACTGTCCAGAAGCGCCGCTTGCGTCACGTTGGAAATAACAAAAGCCTATTGCATTCAAGCAAATGAAAAGCAGCACAAATTCGTCAGTTGACTGCGTAGAAAAGCTCAAGGTACTGGCAGATGAAACCCGTCTGGCAGTATTAGAACTGTTAATCGACAGTCCCAGGTATGTGGGACAGATGAACGCAATTTTGGGTTTGGAACAAAGCTTGCTCTCCCATCATTTGCAAGTTCTGCGTCGGACAAAGTTTGTCGTTGCAAAGCGTGATGGGAAAGCAGTTCTCTACAGTCTTGCTCCAGAGGTAGAAGTCACCGCAGACAAGGCTTTGAACCTTGGCTGTTGTGTCCTCTCTTTTTACAAAAAGCTCTAACAGGGTTGCGAAATCAATGATCAAACGTTCACAAGTTCTAGTTCCCCTAGCTATTGGATTGGCGACTTGCTTTTGGTTGCAAGGCTGCTCTTCAGCAAACAAATCTGCAAATAATAATACAAAGAATTCTCAGGGAAAACTCGTCCTCACTGGTTCTAGTACAGTGGCACCGTTAGCAGCAGAAATTGGTAAGCGGTTTGAATCTGGGCATCCTGGTGTGCGAGTTGATGTGCAATCAGGGGGGTCTTCTCGCGGTATTTCTGATGCTCGCCAAGGTGTGGCTGATCTTGGCATGGTTTCCCGTGCTTTAAAGCCGGAAGAAAAGGATTTAAAAGCATTTTCTATCGCCCGTGATGGGGTGACGGTGATTCTCCACAAAGACAATCCAGTACCATCTCTCAATGACAAGCAGGTTGTAGATATTTACACAGGCAAGGTGACGAACTGGAAGCAGGTGGGTGGTAAGGATGGGGCGATTACGGTTGTGAACAAAGCCGAAGGGCGTTCCACTCTGGAATTGTTTACCCACTACTTCAAACTAAAAAACACCGACATCAAAGCACAAGTGGTCATTGGTGATAACGAGCAGGGAATTAAGACTGTCGCAGGAAACCCTAATGCAATTGGTTATGTCTCAATTGGATCGGCAGAAAATAGTATGGCGAATGGAGAATCCATCAAGCTGCTGCCTGTAGGCGGTGTAGCAGCGACAACAGCTAATGTGCAAAATGGCACTTTTCCTATTGCCCGCCCACTTAACTTGGTCACCAAAACCGAACCCCAAGGACTGGCAAAAGAATTTATTAACTTCGCGCAATCACAGCAGGTCAGTGACATTGTTAAAAAGCAAAACTTTGTCGTCGTCTCCAAATGACTTATGGTTAATTTGGATACTTAGAGCTTTGGCGGTTATAGCAGGGGCGATCGCACTCTTAATTGTCGTCTTTCTCATCTTAGAGTCGTTACCAGTCCTCAACCATGTGGGACTTACACGCTTTTTTACCGACTCCTCCTGGAACCCAACCGCAGGGCTATATAATCTCTTACCCATGTTGTTGGGTACACTCTTGGCAATGGTTGGCTCCGTGCTAATCGCTACACCTATCGGGATTTTATCCGCTGTTTTTTGCCAATTCTACGCCCCAAGGGCAGTGGCTGGGCTCTACCGCCGCTTAATTGAATTGCTAGCGGGAATTCCTTCTGTCGTCTATGGGTTCTGGGGATTGGTGGTGCTAGTTCCCCTTATTGGAAAGATACATCCACCAGGACCAAGCTTATTGGCTGGCATTGCTATTCTGACAGTGATGATACTGCCGACAATTGCGCTTGTTGCCGATGCTAGTCTCGCGAAAGTCCCAACCTCTTACCTTCGAGGAGCAGCAGCCTTAGGATTATCCCGTTGGGCAACTATCCGCAGAGTCGTGTTTCCTGCTGCCAAATCAGGATTATTTACAGGTATGATTCTCGAAACAGGTCGCGCTATTGGCGAAACAATGGCAATTCTCATGGTATGCGGTAATGTGGTACAGACTCCAAAAAGTCTATTTGACCCCATCCGCACGCTAACGGCTAATATTGCCCTAGAAATGGCTTATGCCACGGGGGATCATCGTTCTGCACTGTTTGTTAGTGGTTTGGTGTTGATGGGAATGATTGTGCTGTTGGTTGCGATTGCCGAAGTTATCAGTCAGGGGAAAATTTATGGGTGAACCTGTTGTAAATCCTAAAGATTGGCTGCCAACAATCATTGTTTGGACAACTGCTGCTTTGGTGACTGGTATTTTCCTGTGGATACTTAGTGATATCCTTTGGCATGGCATAGGACACTTGTCCTGGGAATTTCTTACGACTGAACCGCAAAACGCTGGTAGAGAAGGGGGAATTGCGAGCATTCTCGTTTCCACCTTCCTAATTATGGGAGTGTGTATGGCAGTTTCCATTCCTATAGGTGTTGGGACGGCAGTTATGCTGGCAGAATTCACCCCAACAGATAGTTGGTTTGGTGGGTTAGTGCGGCGCAGTTTAGATGTATTGGCAGGCGTACCCTCTATCGTTTTTGGATTATTTGGCAACGTCTTCTTTTGCAAAGTTTTAGGACTGGGGTTTTCTATCCTGTCGGGAGGATTGACTTTGGCGTGTATGGTGCTACCAATCTTGATTCGCTCCACAGAAGAAGGATTTCGCGCTGTTCCAAATGAGTATAGATTGGGAGCCGCAGCCCTTGGCTTCTCCCGCACAACAACTCTATTTCAACTCTTGTTACCCGCTGCTGTCCCTGGTTTAGTTGTGGGATTGGTGCTTGGTATTGGTCGAGCGATCGCAGAAACTGCGGCTTTAATTTTTACCAGTGGTTACGTAGATAGAATGCCAGAATCACTGCTAGATTCTGGGCGTGCTCTTTCCATTCATATTTTTGATTTATCAATGAACATCTCTGGGGGAGATGCTAATGCCTACGCCTCAGCATTAGTCTTGCTGTTGCTACTGCTGTTGATTAATGGTACAGCAGCATGGATTGCAGAACGTTGGTTGCACAGGAGAATTTTTTCGGTATGAAACCGACCGAGTCTATACAGACGAATGTCGCCACTGAAATGACTGAACCGTTCATTCAAACGGAGAACTTAACCCTAGAATACGGGCAAAAAACCGCGTTTGCTAATGTCAATTTGGACGTCAATGCGGGGGAAATTTTGGCATTGGTTGGTCCTTCCGGTTGTGGGAAAACTAGCTTCCTCAGTTGTCTGAATCGCTTGACGGATATGATTCCACAGTGTCGAGTCAAAGGCGCAATTCGGATTGGAACTTTAGAAGTGCTGAATACGAAAATCAATGCGATCGCACTGCGGCGTAAAGTCGGCATGATTTTTCAAAAGCCGAATCCTTTTCCTTTATCAATTTGGAAGAATTTGGAATTACCACTGCGAGAACATGGTATCCGCAAGCGGGAGCAAATTGATGAGATTGTAGAGACAAGCTTACAGGATGTGGGACTGTGGGATGAAGTCAAAGACCGACTGCATACCTCCGCTTTGGCACTTTCTGGTGGACAGCAGCAGCGTTTGTGCATAGCTAGAGCTTTGGGTTTGCAACCACAAGTTTTGTTATTAGATGAACCTTGTAGTGCCCTCGATCCCATTTCGAGTGGGATTGTCGAAGATTTAATCACTAGTTTGCGTCAGCGCTATACCCTGATAGTTGTTACGCATAACTTGGCTCAAGCCAAGCGCATCGCAGATCAAGTTGCTTTGTTTTGGGTGCAGGAGGGTGTTGGGCAGCTGATTGAGTCGGGTTCGGTGAAGCAAATTTTTGAGTACTCCCAACATCCCCTAACAGCTGCTTATGTGACGGGTGCAAGGGGTTGATTGCAAAGAGTAATGGGTACACAGTTGTTAGCAAGTTCCGCAATTCTTCTGATCACTCCCCTATGGCTAACGACACGCTACGCGAACGTCTGAGTGAGAGGCTTCTTGCGGAACTTGCTAAATTTAATCATCATGAATTTGAATAGTCTCACCGTTGCCACGAGTAATACTCAAAGCATTGAACTCCTGATCGTCATAGTTGCCAACTACGGTGACTTGTTCTCCTACGGAAAGACTAACAGGTTGTCCCCGATGAGGTTCTGCCTCAACGATGACTTGTCCCTTACCATTGTCAAGAATGAACTTATCATCTAACAGCTTAGTAACTTTACCGGAGATAGTCATAACACGAGCGTTTGGCAAATTCTCAATTTGAGTTTGCGCTTTCTGGGCTCCTACCTGAAAGGGAATTATCAAGGCAGCCAAGCCAATTAGGACGATGCTAGGTAGAAGATTGAATTTCATTCGTTAAGACCTCCAATCTGATGTGTAACTGACGCCTATTTTTAGATTGCCGGATAAAAGTAACAAGAAAGTAACAACAAGGTTTTAAGTCAGGGAATTTCTCTGATCACCAATGAAAATCCTTCTTGTCCAGTTTGCAGTCCCAGTTTTATAGCGCTTCTCGTTTGGATGAAGTAATTATTTATCTGTGTCCATCTGTGTCCATCTGTGGTTCTCCTAACTTGATGTATTGCACTCAACCAAGAAGGGCTATAATTAGAGCTTAGACGTGAAGGGTAGCTGGATTTGGAAGGTGGAACCTTCACCCAAACGGCTTGTCGCTATAATTTGTCCTCCATGTGCCTGGACAATCTGCTGTGCGATCGCCAGTCCTAACCCGAAGCCTCCAGAAGAGCGCGATCGCACACTATCAACTCGATAAAACCGCTCAAAGATATGGGGTAAATCTGCCTCTGGAATTCCAATACCGCTATCCTGTACTTCAATAACCACCCAACGAGACTCAAGGAAAACTCGTAAGCGAACCCTACCTCCAGACGGTGTGTAGCGGCAGGCATTACTGAGAAGATTTGTGACTGCTTGCCGCATCAAATCTGGATTTATTCTCAACATCACCCATTGTTCAGGAAATTCGCTCGTGAATTGTAAGTTTTTTGTCTTTGCTTGGTAAGTGTATTCCTCTACTAATGGCTGGAGCCAGCTAACCAAATTGATGAGATTGAGTGCCTCCAGTTTTAACTGCCCTTCATGTCGAGCTAAGAATAACAAATCGCTCACCAACATTCCCATTGATTCAGCAATCTGGTCGATGTTTTCCAGGGAACTCTGCTGTTGACAAGGATCAATTGGTTCAAGCAAGCCAAACTGAGCATTGTTCCGAATTGCTGTCAAGGGCGTCCGTAGCTCGTGGGAAGCATCAGCTGTGAACCGCTGTAATTGCTCGTAGGATTGGCGAATTGGCTGCATTGCCATTCCCCCAAGGAACCAACCCGTCAAACCAATTGCGCTCAGAGCAATGGGTACGCCTACTATCAAAAACAGTCTCAGCGACCATAACGTTTCCTCAACAGGCGCTAAAGAAGCGGCTATCTCCAGATAACCGATTAATTGTCCATTCTGGAAAACAGGAAGTGTTAATTGACGCAGCCGTTCATTTGGAGGAACAGTGGTGGAAACGCTCTGGCTTAACTCAATCGTTTGAAACCCTGGTTTATTCTTCAACCACTCTGATGGAGTGACACCAAAAAACTCTAGTAGTTGCTTTTTTGGAGTATACCACCGGGCATAAACAATTGCGTTGTCAAAGGGCAAAGCTTCACCACCCAAAATGGGGACATCTTCGAGACTAATGCGCTGCTGTTCTTGGTAAAGTCCATCTTCAACACCCGCCGCCATCAGCCGACTTGTATTGTAAAGTTCTTGGTCAAACGCCCGCAATTGGTCTTTGGCTTCTAAAAAGTAAAGTATTGCTGCAAAGATAACCAGAATACTCCCCATCGAAAGGGTAAACCAGCGAGCTAGGTTACGGCGACTGCGGCTGAATAAGGTAGGAACGAGCAATTTCATGACTCAGGAGCAACCAATCGATATCCCATACCATAAACAGTCTGTAGCCAATCTTCTGCTCCCACCGTCTGTAGCCGCTGCCGCAGTCGATGCACTAACATCGTTATCGCTTTGCTATCTGGCTGTGTATTCCATTCCCAAAGTGCCTGTTCGATTTGGTCATGAGTAAGAACCTGTCGGGGATGTCGTAGAAAATATTCCAGCAATTGAAACTCTCGACCCGACAACTGGACTGTCAGTTCCTGGCGCTGTAGCGTTAAAGTATTGAGATCGAGCTGTAGATCGGCTAACTCTAGCGTGTCACCTTGCCACAGTGGAGCTCTGCGTCCCAATGCTCGCACTCGTGCCAACAGTTCGAGCAAACTAAAGGGTTTAACTAGATAGTCATCTGCACCAACATCCAGAGCAGACACTTTATCCAAAATCGCATCCTTAGCAGTGAGAATCAGTACCGGAGACGTTTTTCCAGCTTGGCGATACTGTTGACACAGACTAATACCACTGACCTTGGGCAGCATCCAATCTAAAATCAACAAGTCATAGTCTCTCTGTGTCATTAACCACTGGGCTATTTCACCATCTTCAACCCCATCCACAATATGTCCGACTTTAGAAAGCGAACCCCGTAGTGGCTGTAACTGAGTGACATCATCCTCCACAAGTAAGATTTTCATTCGCCATGTCGCTGTACTTTCTCTTTATTTTTCTATCATGATTTAATCATTAAGCTTTCTTTGTCTTATGACTCGACCCCGTTGGCTGCAATTTCTGATTAAGTTAGGACTAGAGTTCTGGCTGCCAATACCCTTGATAGGGCTGTTTTTTTGGTTGAGCACGGGTTTGCTAACGCATCAAGTCTTGAGCTATACCTATGACACAACCGCACAATTACACGCCGACTCAAAACATCAAATTCATTTTTCTGTTTCGCTTGCTGTCATGTCTATTGAAGCCCTAATTGAGCGAAGAGAGAAGTTGACTGAAGTAAAGGTTTACACTGCTGATTCGGTTTTAAAGCAGATGGAATTTGAATTTCCAGTGACTGAATATGCTCAAATCGATGCAGCGATCGCTCAAACTTTAGGATTACCGATAACAGCAATTAAGCAGTTAATACGTTATCGAATCGAGAACTAACTTAACGTGAGTTCGACGAACTAGAAACTCTGAAAGACTTGTCTAGAAAAGGTTTTGAAAAATCGTAGCTTCTAAAAGTTTCTGAGCTTATTGAGAATAAAGTCAGCAACTCAAGAATTCTGTTAATTATTGACTTTATTCCAATACGGTTCAGTTAGAGCTAAAACAGTAATGCATGCGTAGGTTGGGTTGAGGAACGAAACCCAACATTCTCGTTGAGACAACTGCTGATTTGGGGATTCCCGCTTATACTGACTATGGAACTGTAGCAATAATATCTCTTACTCCAGGAGCACGCGGAAATGTTTCACAACTGACTCCGGTGTCATTTCCCAGTATTAGGAGATTGGGTGCGATCGCTCTCACCGAACCAACCAGAAATGGGCAAGACGCAGAAACAGAAGCCGAGTTTCAGCAACGTATTTATGGACTGCTTCGTCGCCGCGAAACCCTTATCAGTGAGGATGATTTTGAGGCAGCAGTAGTTGATTTTTTAGGAGTTGGTTCTACAGCGCTGGCAATTGGAAGATTAAAGCCAGATAAGATTACTTATCAAAATGGGTATGTAGGAGTATTTGGACTCAATGCAGACGGTAGCGCTTTAAGTACTGGACAACTCTCTGCACTGAGTGATGAGCTTAACCGTAAAGCTGCAATGGCAACTATCACCGTTTGGACAATTGAAACTTTTACGGTTAATGTTGATGTGGTTGTTGGCATTCAATCAGGCGTGTTACCTGATGCGATCGCTTTATCTATTCAACAAAACGTCAGAGACTTTCTTTTTCCTGGCAAGTTACCAGCAGGTGAGAGTGTTTATCCTAAAGCTTTAGAAGCGCGAATACAAGCAATTCCTGGGGTTGTTTTAGGGGTGATTGATGTTAAGCTTAATGGTTTTGCTATGCCTCAACCTATACCGCATCTTTGGACAGTAGGTGTTTTAGGAATGTTAAAAGTCACAGTCAATCTTAATGGTGGAAGGGGGCTATCTATTAGTTTTAACTATTAAGATTGCTGCAATTACATTAGTCTTTTAGAATATCGGTAATTCGGGAGCAGCTAAGGTATCCAGAGCAGATAAATGACGAAACTCAACGCAACAAAGGTTAGCATTATCGTCAGTATCCCTGATTCTTATCGTTTTACCGACATTTGGTTAAAAGTTGAGTAAAAGTGTAGTCAAGCTAACGGTTCTAATCTAATTTAGAGAAAAACAGCGGTTGTCGTTGAAATAGGTTGAAATCGGGAGCATTAACTTGACGAAAATAAGCCGTTGTAAGGCTGTGCTACACAAAAATGCCCAAACGTGTAGTTGTTTCTGATTTGGCTGGTGAATTTTTCCGTAATCATTAAATTTAGTTTTGAAGTAGTATCTATCACCTGCAATTTGGTAAGGTTTAATACATCCATCAAAGGTGGAAAATGATTAACAGACAAACTACTCAGCCACAAAAAATCTTAATTTTGGCAGCCAGCCCTGTAGACCAAGCAAAACTACGCTTGGATGTGGAAACGCGTGAAATTGATCAAGGTTTACGACGTTCTCGGCATCGTGACAAGTTCCAACTAGAAAAGCAAGGAGCAGTACGAATTGATGACCTGCATCGAGCTTTATTAGATACTGAACCCCAAATTGTTCACTTTTGCGGTCATGGTACTGGGGAAGATGGATTAGTATTTGAAGACGAACTTGGCAATACTAAAGTAGCCAGTACAGAAGCTTTGGCGAATTTGTTCGAGTTATTTGCTGGTGAAATTGAGTGCGTTGTACTTAATGCCTGTTTTTCACAAGTGCAAGCGAGCGCGATTGTTCAGCACGTTGGCTATGTAATTGGCATGAACAAAGCTATTGGGGATAAAGCCGCGATCAAATTTTCCATTGGCTTTTATGATGCTTTGGGTGGTGGAAGGTCTGTAGAAAACGCTTATAAGTTTGGTTGCTATGCAATTCAAGCTGAAGGTATTCCAGAACATCTTACCCCTGTTCTCAAAATCAATACTGCATGGAAGTCTGTATTGGAGAAATCTTCACAGCTATCCAATGCCTCTGCAATAGAAGATTCATCAACAGAGACTTCAAATAAACCCAAGACTTCACAACCCAAAAACATCCACCAACAAGCAGGAGATAATGCTAAACAAATTGGGGAGATTGGGTCAGCAGGAACAATCAATTTTTAGTGAATCAAAAAGATAATGATGGATCAAAGAGCTGGTAATAATGCTGTTCAAATTGGGGAGATTGGGTCAGTAGGGGTACTCAACTTTAACACTCATTCTACAAAAGATAAGCTTATTCCCTTTCAAGCTCCACCCCTGCCACCTTACTATGTAGACCGTCCCGAATATAGTCAAGACTTAAAAAAACGTTTGCTTACAAAGTCTTCAGATGAGCGTACTTTGGTTGTGACTGCCATTCACGGCTTAGGTTCTATCGGCAAATCAACCTTAGCTGCTGCTTTGGCACATGACAAAGAAGTACGAACTCATTTTTGTGACGGCATTCTCTGGGCAACATTAGGTCAGCAGCCTAATCTTCTACCTCTGCTGAGTGGCTGGGTACAAGAATTGGGAGGTGACAGCTTAAATGTCACTAGCGTCGAAGCTGCTTCCAATCAACTGCGTACACTGCTGTATGACAAAGCTGTGCTGCTAGTAGTAGACGATGCTTGGAATACACAGGATGCACAAGCATTTAATGTTGGTGGAGCGCGTTGTCATGTTTTGGTAACAACCCGCGACGCGGCGATCGCTGATGTATTAGAAGCCAGCACTTATTCTCTGAATGTGATGACACCAGAGCAGGCGATGAAACTGTTAACTAATAAATTAGGACGCCCGCTCAAAGAAGCAGAACATCAGTCAGCGTCCGATTTAGCCAAAGAACTTGGGTATCTTCCTCTCGCATTAGAATTGGCAGCAGCTCAAGTTGAAAGCCATGTATCTTGGGCAGTTCTGTTACAAGATATTCAACAAGAAATTGCCCGGTTGAAAACATTTGACAGACCTGGAGCCAGAGATGCTACTGATGAAGTTTCTTTAAAACGTCTCAGCTTAAAAGCATCGTTAAATTTGAGCATAAAGAAATTGTCAGACGAAACACGAGAAAACTTCATTTGGCTGGGAATATTGCCGGAGGATGTAAACATTACTCAGGCTTTTACTGCAACGCTGTGGGATATGGATGATGACAGGGATGCTGTAGATGAGTTACGCGGCTTGCACAGTAAAGCGCTGTTATTAGTTGGAGTTCCTTTGGCAGATGGAACTCCAACCTACCGTTTACATGACTTATTTCATGATCTTGCACGTAATTTGTTAACAGCAGAACCAAAACCGAAGCGCGGCAATCTACCAGGATTAGGTATAACTCTACCTGCTGCCCACGCCACATTATTGGACAAGTACCGGAATTTAACCAATAAAAACCTCTGGCATACTCTTCCTAATGACGGTTATATCCATCAGCATCTAGTCTGGCATTTAGAAAAAGCTGAAAAGGTAGAAGAGATTCACGAATTATTGCGGGAAGAGTCAAAAACAGGAGGTAATGGTTGGTATGAAGCCTGCGATCGCTTAGGACAAACTGCCAACTTTGTAACTGATGTTGCTCGTGCTTGGCAATTGGCAGAAGCAAACTGGACTGAAACAACCCTGCCTCAAGTTATTGGGTTGCAGTGTCGCTATGCTTTGATTATTGCATCCCTTAATAGTCTGGCAGCTAATTTACCAGTAGAACTGCTGATTGCGTTAGTTCAAAAAAATGTATGGACTCCTGACCAAGGACTCGCTTACGTGCTACAAAGCTCGAATCCAGCACAGAAAGCAAACTTGCTTACACAACTAGCCAATCATTTGCCACCAAACCTAAAAGAATTTGGACTAAAGAAAGCACTGGCTGCTGCTAGGGAGATTCAGTATGAGTCTTATCGCGCCTATGTCCTAAGTAATTTGGCTGATAAACTGCCAGAATTGTTAAGTGAAGCACTGGCTGCTGCTAGGGAGATTCAAGATGAGTATA
>NZ_AP018194.1:6385381-6385881 GCF_002368235.1 Scytonema sp. HK-05
GAGTCTCATCGCGCCAATGCCCTAAGTAGTTTGGCTGATAAACTGCCAGAATTGTTAAGTGAGGCAGTGGCTGCTGCTAGGGAGATTCAAGATGAGTATAGTCGCGCCAATGCCCTAAGTAGATTGGCTGATAAACTGCCAGAATTGTTAAGTGAGGCACTGGCTGCTGCTAGGGAGATTCAAGATGAGTCAAATCGCGCCGATGCCCTAAGTAGTTTGGCTGATAAACTGCCACCTGAATTGTTAAGTGAGGCAGTGGCTGCTGCTAGGGAGATTCAAGATGAGTTTTATCGCGCCAATGCCCTAAGTAGTTTGGCTGATAAACTGCCAGAATTGTTAAGTGAAGCACTGGCTGCTGCTAGGCAGATTCAACATGAGTCAAATCGCGCCGATGCCCTAAGTAGTTTGGCTGATAAACTGCCACCTGAATTGTTAAGTGAGGCACTGGCTGGTGCTAGGCAGATTCAAGATGAGTCTTATCGCGCCTATGTCCTAAGTAG
>NZ_AP018194.1:6386628-6559951 GCF_002368235.1 Scytonema sp. HK-05
GATGAGTCTTCTCGCGCCAATGCCCTAAGTAGTTTGGCTGATAGACTGCCAGAATTGTTAAGTGAGGCAGTGGCTGCTGCTAGGGAGATTCAATCTGAGTCTCATCGCGCCAATGCCCTAAGTAGATTGGCTGATAAACTGCCAGAATTGTTAAGTGAGGCACTGGCTGCTGCTAGGCAGATTCAAGATGAGTCTTATCGCGCCAAAGCCCTAAGTAGTTTGGCTGATAAACTGCCACCTGAATTGTTAAGTGAGGCAGTGGCTGCTGCTAGGGAGATTCAATCTGAGTCTTCTTGCGCCGATGCCCTAAGTAGTTTGGCTGATAAACTTTCACAAATACAAAAAACTCCACTTTTTGATCACTGGCGAGAGACCCTTCACATCTTATCTGTTCACACTCGCCCAAACTTACTCAATGATATAAACGCATTAACTCCTGTTATATTTACTTTAGGTGATGAACAAGCAGTGAAAGATATAGCTTCTGCCATTCAAGATGTGTCACGGTGGTGGGGTTAGAGAACAACATCTTTAGTTAGCGATAACATTCTACATAAGAGCCAAAAGATGGAACGGGTGGCTGAAAGTATTCATTACTCATTGAGATTTTTTTAATGACAACAATTTGTCACGACGACATCTAATTAATCACTGTACAACTGGCAATCATACAAAGCGAGCTTTGATGACACTCTAACTCAATACAAAGATTTGATAGGGCAGGTAGGAGTCAACGTCGAATAGGTAACACTAAGGTAACTTCCAGACTTGAACTAAAGAGTAATCAGATCTAACACTAGTTTGAACACCTCTGGTAAGGTAAATCCTTAAATCTGCTGTTTGCCCTGCCGTCATGATCAAAGGACGAGCGTTAGAAGCGTTGATTGTTAAATCACCTCTGGCGCTTTCGGTTTGTCCTAAAATGGCGTATTCTTGCCCAGCAGTAAACAAAGATAATTTTGCTGACATATCAGGACTCGTTTGTGTTGCAGTCGTAGTGACACGGATTTGTGCATGAAAAACAGGCGTCACCTGCTACTTGTGTTGTAAAAAGTCCAGATGTATTAAATCCGTTCCCCTCTAATGCTTCAAATGGAATGCGGTAATAGGTGTCTCTTGCAGGAATAGGAAAGTCTTGTGTTTTCCGAACAAGCGCAATTCTTTGCCAAGCGCGGCTATTTGCATATTCAATTGTTGCAAAGTTATCAGTATTAATTGCTGGTGAACGCACTTCAAAAAGAGGATAGTTTTGAATTTCAGTGATTTGACCTCCGTCCGTGACAACACGCGCTACCTCATAACCTCCTGATGGACGTGTCGTAGCAACAAGTACTTGAGCATTGTTATCAATATAAACGTAGCTTGTGGAGTTGTCAGGACAAGTTATTGAAAGTGCTGCGATACTAGCAACAATTCCCCCAATTTTAATAGTACCAGCCGCCACATTAGCAGTGAGTCCAGCACTACGAGTGACTTGAAAAGCTTGGCTTAACTGACTTTGTAGTGTTCCCAATTTTTCGTTAGCAACTGCTAAACTTTGTTCCAAGTCTGCAAGCTTGCGGGAAGCGGCATTAATCCAAGCTGCTCTTAAAATATCTGAGTCTTGAGCGACCTGCCCCAAGTTGACAATATCTACCATTTAAGCGATTCTCCACATCACAAAATAATTGCTTTGTCCGGTATTGCCACCAGGTGAAATAGAATTACCATAAGCATCTATGCCACCACCGCTCATCTTGGCGCGTACATTAAAAATATCACCTGCAACAACTCCAGCCAAAAACCTCCAACCAATGCGACGCGATCGCCAAGCCCCAGCAGTAGAAGATTCATTTTCGTGTACTTAGTACTCGACCAACCCAATTTAGCGAAAAAATGGGTCTAGAGCCGCCGTCCTAAAGGAGCGGCTTTTTCTTTGCCTTCAAACTTCTAATGAGTTCTCTAAGTACATCAGTTTTTGTTCTGCCGACAGATAAGCAGTAGTCTTCAAGAATTTGAAGTTCGTACTCTTCTACTCTAAAATAAGCATCGTTTCTTCATACTATTGTACAGCTTTATTGTGTACAATAGTAGCATGAGAACACTACGATTTAAGTTGTACGAACACAAGCGGAATAGGCACCTCAAGCGAATGATTAACGCTTCTGGGGTGATTTATAACCATTGCATTGCCCTGCATCGTCGGTACTACCAGATGTGGGGCAAGCACCTAGCTTGCGGAAAACTCCAATCTCATATAGCCAAATTGCGGAAGCGTAGCCTGTTTTGGCAATCAGTAGGTTCTCAGGCAGTACAGGATATCTGTCAACGCCCAATCGAAAGCATACCAATTGTTTTTTAAGCACAATAAAAAGGGGGTTCGTCCACCAGGATTTAAGAAAGTTAAGAAATACAAATCATTCACTCTAAAGCAAGCAGGATATAAATTTCTTGGTAGCAATAGGGTACGAATTGGAAATCGGGTTTATCAATTTTGGAAGTCTAGAGAGATTGAGGGAACGGTCAAAACATTAACGATTAAACGTACACCATTGGGTGAGTTGTTTATGGTTGTTGTAGTTGACGATGCAGTTGAACCAGAAATCAAATTCACGACTGGTAGAATGGCGGGATTTGACTTTGGCTTAAAGACATTCCTCACCTGTTCTGATGGCTCTAGTATTGAATCTCCCCAATTCCTTAAACAGTCTCTCAACACCATTAAGAAAGCGAGTAAACAACATTCCAAAAAGCTAAAAGGGTCATCTAATCGAGAACGGGCTAGAAAGAATCTGGTACGCAAGTATGAGGATATTTCTAATATTAGACGTGACTGGTTTTGGAAGTTGGCACACGACCTAACTAATAGGTTTGATGTGTTGTGCTTTGAAACCTTAAACCTCAAAGGAATGCAACGTCTTTGGGGACGAAAAATCTCAGACCTAGCCTTTGGGGAATTTCTACAAATTCTAGAGTGGATTGCGAAAAAGAAAGGCAAGCAGGTCATATTTATAGATCAATGGTATCCGTCTAGTAAGACTTGTTCTAATTGTGGACACGTTTTAGAAAAGCTGGATTTGTCAGTCAGAGAGTGGCGTTGTCCTTCCTGCCAATCAGTTAATGGGAGAGACGAAAACGCAGCTAAAAATATTTATGCAGTTGGGGCATCAACTGCCGGGTTAGACGATGTAAGACGGGCAACGCCTGCAATTGTTGTTTGAGCCTAGAATCCCCATGCCGCGATAGCTGGGGAGTATGTCAAAACTCTCCTAAGACAGCACGGGCAATACTACTCGTGTGTGAGATGACACGGCTTATGGCATTGACCATTTCTAGGTGGATGGCAGATGCATCTAAACTGGATGCCGCCCCAGAACGTAAGCGGTGGAGATGTTGTAGATGAAGTTCACGCTTGGTTTGATTGAGCGACGTTCTACGCAATAAAACTTCATTTGCAATAATTGAGTCAAAGGACGCCAGCCCTGCCAGTGCTTGTTGCAGGAGCGAAATCGTTTCACTATGATAAGTCGTTAGATCATTCCACTCTTCGTCGGAAAAGGCAATTTGTTTGCGGCGCTGTCGCTTGGCGAGTCGCATGAGTTGCTTGTCAACGATATCGCCAATAGCTTCAAGGTCAGTGCAAATGTAAAGTAATGCGATCGCCCTATTTGCCTGTTCTTGGGTCAATAAATCCCCATTGAGCTGTGTTAAATAGCGCTTAATTGCTATTTCTAACTCGTCGAGATGGTCATCTAGCTGGGCAATGCGCTTGGGGATGTCTTTGCCACCGTCTTCAAAAGCGTGGATGCTCAATTGCAACATCTCCCCTGCCAAATCACCCATCCTGAGGATTTCACGCATCGCCAGCCCGAGTGCTACAGCAGGCGCGGGTAGGGCAGCGGAGTCAAGGTAGCGTGCCCCAGACTGTTCAACAGTTGCTGGTTCTCTTACCAGCGTAGTCGCTAAATGTGCAATCTGATTGACTAGTGGAGCGAAGAAGATTGCCAACAACAGGTTAAACCCTAGGTGGAAAAACGAAACTTGAGCGGCTATTGGTAATGGCACATAACTCAGCAGTGCTGTCAACGGATTAAGCGCCACAAGTGCTACGGCAGCCCCGAATAGTCTAGTACCTACGTAGATATATGCCAGCCTAAGCCCAGTGATACTGCCACTATTGAGGGCTGTCAACAATGGCGCGATTGTTGTCCCTACATTGGCACCCAGTGTAATCGCTAGTGCCGCAGAGAGTGGCACTGCCCCACCAGCTGCTAGTACCAAGACTAGACCAATTGTCGCTGTGCTAGAGATAAAGGCGATCGCCAGGAGTGTGCCTGTCAGTGCCAACACTAAGGGTGAACTAGAGAGTGCTTCGAGGATGGCTTTGGTAATAGGACTCGTGGCGATGGGAGCACTACTTGCATCGATCATCGCTAGTCCTACCAACACGAGTCCAAAGCTGAAAACGCCCCTACCTATATGACGTAGGGCAGCTGTGCGGCGGTTCGTAAATATCGCTACTGCTGCACCGAGTCCCAATAATTCTAGAGCGTAGTCAGTGATATGAAACGCCAGCAATTGGACAACCAATGTAGAACCAACCGCAGCCCCTTGTAGCATGATTGCTGCCGCTGTTAACGGCACCAATTGGGCGTTCACCAATCCCACAAGCACAGAGGCAGTCGCGGAAGAACTCTGAGTGAGCACAGTTGTTATAACACCTGTCACAAAAGCTGCAAAAGGGCGCTTGGCAAGCGTCATCATAGCAAGGCGCAGGCGTGCCCCCAAAGCCCGTTCCATAGCATCGGTGACTAGGCGCACACCATATAAAAGTAACATTACACCACCAAAAAGCAGCAGCAAAACTGTGGTCGGATCGTTGGTGTTGACCATAAGCTAGTTAATCTACGGTAATTCTGATGACTTACTGTAAATTAAGTTTAAGTTAAGAATAAATTAAAACTAACAATAAATACTTCAGTGCGGTCAAAATTTTCGCCAATAACTTGAGTGAAAATCTCTAGGGCTTACTAAATCTTGGGTTATGAGCCTGCTAGGTAGTCTTTCAGCAGTCGCTCAATGTTCGTATCTAGAACGCCTGAAAGTGCAACCAAATCTGCTTCTGTTGGACTTTCATCGCCGTTCATTAAATGATCAAGCCGTTCGACTGGAATACCGCTCGTCTGGGCAATTTTTTGTAACGATGGATAGCGCCCCGATTCGATGACAGCATGAATGGAGTGCGAGAACGACTTTGTCTTGGTATCAATCAGCAATCCATAGAGTAGTGCATTGAGTTCTTGAGCAATATGGACTTTGTCTCGCAGGGAAGCACGCCACTTGAGCCAGTAGAGGACATCATCAACGGTTAACTTAGCCCAGTAGTTAAACCTACGCTGAGGGTCTAGCAACTCCTCCAAGCCAACCTTCCCAGAAAGGTAATGATCAATATCTTCAACGCTGCGGCCTAAGTATCGAGCAACAGCTATTTTTCCTTCACCGCTGATGCTCCCTGTCTTTCGCCAACGATAAATAGTGCTTTGAGAACCCAGTTTCAGCTGCTGGGCTATCCACCGCAGCGATTTGTTTTCCTGTAGGCGATCTAAGAGTTGAATTAACCGCTGTTTCTCGTCGTCCACGTTCGCTCACACAACACCATTTGTTTCCATTTTCGCTTAGACATTGGCGTTAGTTGTCTGTTTCGTTTTAGAACATTTAGTGTTTGACGGTAAAACAGTAGTTGTGATAGAACAGGCATAGACATGACACGAACAAACTCCAATAGTTATTCGTGGCATTACCTAAAGCAAGTCTTGGAGAAATGGTTAGAAACAGATATAAATTTGCTGCTGCTTGTGAACAAGAGCTAATCGTCTTTGGTGCTTCAAGACCGGGTTACTCGGCTCAAAATGTACACGACTGGATTGACTTCATGAAGTCTCAAGGTATAGGGCGGGTTTGCTGCTTACTTCCTGATACCCAGTTAGCTCGTTACTCGGATCTACTTGGAATCTACCGAGAGGTATTTGGAATCGGTCAGGTGTGTTGGGCACCTATTGAAGACTTTCAACTCGCTGAGCGTGAAACCTTGCTCCAGAAGATTCTGCCGTTCTTAGCAACAGCAGACCAGCTTGGTGAGAAGGTGGTTGTCCACTGTTCGGGTGGGATTGGACGAACCGGACAAGTTCTAGCTGCCTGGTTAGTGAGTGGACGAGGGTTATCTAACTCAGATGCAATTGCGGCTACCAGACGCACTGGGAGAAATCCTTATGAAGCGGCAATTGTAGCTTTGCTCAAAGGTCGCAATCCGTGGAAAGTCGTAGGAGAGCTTAACGCACTTTTGGATGATTGTCGTGACGCCAATAGGAATGAGTGAGCGTCTGTTGAATGAGTGATATCAAGCCCAGTTAATTAGTGATGATTCCCACATCTGTGCAAAAACCGGAAAACCCTCTTTCCCTCTGCCCCCAGCAAAGCTGCGTTCTTAATGATAAGTGTTTGACCGGACATGATATTACTCTACTTAGAAGAAACTCTGGTTTATCCAGGTCAAGACTATCAAGGTTGTACTGTTTCAACAATTGGTGAAGAAAAACCTTGCAATCCGAGGTTGGCTGGACGCGGTCGTAATTGTTTTATTAAATTGATGGGAATCTCAAGTTACCTTTTCCTAAAAAGATGATAGAAGCCGTTCCTGCCAATCAGAATTCTGGTGATGTCTTGTCCATATAGATATAAGCATGGAATATTTCCCTCTTACACCAATCATTCGTGGATGACTTGTTTATCTTGATTGGTGCAAGCTCTGAGTTATTTTACTCTGTTTGAACTAATAAAGGAGATGCCCTAATAATTCAGAACAAAAACTACCTATCCGGAAACTAAATTAAGACTTTATGAACTATTCATATTGAATTCTGATAATTTCATAGGCTTTGATGTACTTGAGTACTGAAATATACAGCTTTCCTAGAGCTTTTGTATTAAACCAATGAGATTGAACAATATAATTTTTCATTAAAATACTCAGAATGAGGTATCAATTTGCCAAATAGCTATGACATAATCATCAAAGATTAAAAACTGGTTAACTAAAGATTAATCAAAGGAAATTGCTACCAAAGTAGAGCTTGTGAAAAACTACGGTGAAATTAGTCTAAAGTACATTTGTATAGTTATATTTACGTCAGCCTCTACAGGGGTGGCGTAAAGTGAAACATAAAGTTCTAGCAGTAATGTCCCTTGCTAAAAAGTGGGGTCATCGCTTTGATGAAGTGTTCTCACGGCAAATCCTAAGTCAAGACTTTCAAATTTATTTAGGAGGATTGCTGGGCGAAAGCGATTGCCCGAAGGGCAGTGCGCAGAGCGCAATCACAAAAGCCTTACTTTTTGAACAATACGCTGTGGGATAAAACGAAGCTACATAACCGACGTTTAGACGTTATGTACCAGTGTCGCCAAACCAAACGACAGCACGACTTCACCTTCATCGTTGATAAATCAGGTTTTTGTGAAATCGGTAAGACACACAATGAGCTAGTGTTCTTAACAACTTAGTTGTATGACCAAGTGTGAGAACTGACCTTAGATTTGGTGTTTTGCCAACATACCAGTTTGCTAGCGCAAGGTAAAGAACACCCATATATGTGTCAAGAAAGCAGATATGGTCCTGCATAGGACTGCGTTGGATTGCCATTCAGTTGAATGCCATACCGAGGACGGGAGCAATCGAAGTTGATGACTTGCTCACTAATGCTCCAATTGAGTCAGTGAGCACTACCCAAGTAGCGCTTCTTTGCTTACACGGTGGCGGTGGTTGTATTCACTCAATCCAATGGTTTGCGCTGGGTAATTTTTAGTGGCAAGTTGCAGATATATTTACCTGAGTTTGCACTATTTGTGGCGTTGGTGGTACTGCTGTGGAGTAGTATTTGGCATCTCTATAAGACGGAATGTACTTTTGCTGACATGGATTAGGTGTGTGATTGAGGTAGGAGTTTAGATAGATGTCGGATACGGTTATTCGAGTTGAAAACTTAGCTAAGAAGTACGTCATTACACATCAGGAAGAGGGAAGTATTCGTTACAAAACATTTCGTGGGGCGATAACTAATGCGACGAAGTCCTTTGCTGGTGCGCTCAACCCCCATCGTGCAAAGAACAAAGCAAACGCGAGCCGGGAAGAATTTTGGGCACTTAAAGATGTGTCGTTTGAGATTAAGCAGGGCGATCGCGTTGGTATTATGGGGCGTAATGGGGCAGGGAAATCAACACTACTGAAAATTCTCAGCAGAATTACCGAACCAACAAGCGGCTCTATCCGAATTAAGGGGCGAGTTGCCAGTTTATTGGAAGTGGGAACGGGGTTTCATCCAGAGCTTACTGGCAGGGAAAATATTTTTCTCAACGGTGCAATTCTGGGAATGAGCAAGGTAGAAATTCAACGCAAGTTTGATGAGATTGTGGCGTTTGCAGAGGTGGAGAAGTTTTTAGATACGCCTGTCAAGCGGTACTCATCAGGGATGTATGTGCGGCTTGCTTTTGCAGTAGCTGCGCATTTAGAACCTGAGATTTTAATTGTAGATGAAGTTTTAGCGGTAGGAGATGCACAGTTTCAGAAGAAGTGCTTAGGAAAAATGGAGGATGTAGGGAAGGAGGGGAGAACAGTTTTATTTGTCAGCCATAATATGGCGGCTCTAGAGAGTTTATGCGACAAGGGAATTTTATTAAAGTCAGGTAAAGTTTTGACACAAGGTCAAGCACGAAATGTCGTTAAAGAATATATCAAATCTTATGAGTCTTCCCATGAAATTCATATTTCACAAAGAACTGATAGACAAGGAAATGGTTTATTAACAATAACAGACTTCGATTTATTAACTGATGATAAAAAGTTGGCTTTTAATACTTTAAGCTGCGGTCAGCAAATACTTTTTCAAATCAAATATCAAAGTAAAATTAATGATTTTTATGGAAATTTTCAGATTAGTATTTATGATGAATATGAACTACGTATATTAGCTTTGAATACAAGTACTGTAAATCAACTTCCTCTAAAATTATCAGCAAAGGGACAAATTACAGTTGGCTTATCAAAAGAATTTTCTCTTAGTCCAGGACAATACACCGTTAATGTTTCTGCGTTTATTAATGAAGAGATGGCAGATTACGTCCAAGGAGCAATAATCTTTAATGTAGTAGAGGGCGACTTTTTTGGTTCAGGGAAACTTCCTACAGTTAGCAGCCAATGTTTAGTAAAACAATTCTGGGCATTTGAGAAAATATAAATAAGGAATGTGAATTATGGATAATACAATAAATTTAGAAGAAGTAAATTTTTCCTCTATGTCATTAGTAGATCCCGTTGGAGTAGTTTTCTCATGGAGGGGTCGTTTATTTCGAGCAATTTCTTATGAAGAGGTTGAAAATATTAAGGCAATGTTTGACTGCGGAATGATTGATGCTCTCGTGAATAAAAACCTTTTTCCAAGAACCTGGATAACCAGCTATAAATTGGATGGTTATGGATTAATTGTAGAACACGAAAAGATACCTGCTGTTAACTATCCCTATGAGTGGAGTTTTTTAATGTTAAAAGCTGCAGCAATTGCAGTTTTGCAGGTTAATTTAGTAGCAAATCAATATGGATACCAAACAAAAGATTGTCATGGTTATAACATAATTTTTGATGGCTGTTATCCTAAATTTGTTGATTTAGGAAGTTTTGTAAAATTAGGTGAACCAGGCTCGAATTGGATTGCGTATGAAGAGTTTATAAGATTTTATTACTATGTACTCAGTATTTGGAAAGATGGAAGTTCATATCTGGCTCGTAGAGCGTTAAGTTCTGATTACGAAATGCTTAATCATGACGAATTCTATATTTATAGATATACTTATTTGATTTCCAAAATTTTGAAAAATACAAAAAAATATATATCTAAAATTGCAAAGTATTTAAATATAAAATCACATATACTATCTGATGAATTTGGTTTAAAAAATTTAAATAATATAAGTTTTGTTTCAAAAAAAATTGAAAATATGCATTTCAATGATTTTGGTATTTATAAAAAACCTATCAAAAAAATGCATATAAATTTTGATACAAAACTCTCTCAAGAAATTAGCAAAATTATCAATATTTATGATATTGAAAAGATAACATATTTTTCTGCTGTCTATGAGTTGTCTAAATTAATAATAGAAAAAACTAACATCAAACAAATGGTTTGTGTTAATACTGATGAACATGAAATTGATAAAATTTATGAACTATCTAAAACAAATTCTATAGATTTCCAAGATAAAAAAATACTGCCAGTTTTGTTAAATTTTTTACTTCCTGTTAGCAATTACAGTGCATATCCAAACAACTTACCATACTGCAAAGGCAGGTTCCTATCTGATGCAATCATCTCATTATCAGGGATTGATTATGCTATTTCACTAGGATTTAGCATTGATTATGCTTTAAAGACGATTGCCCAGTATACTAAAAGGTATGCCTTAATAGGATTTAGTACGTGCGATAGTAACGAAAATAAACAAAGTGGTCGCACTATTCCTGAATGGCACATAAAAGATTTTTGTAGAGACAAGTTTCAGCAATATTTTGAATTGCTTTTAGAACAAAAAATAGATGATAAGCTTATCCTTTTTGGGAAGAAGTTTGTCGAGAAGCCAAATAATAAGCGTCAAGAAGATTGTGATGGTTCCCTAACTGAACCTATTCCACTCAAAGGGGGGTAAATAAAGTGATTCACAAAATTACCTATCACGACAAGCTACTAGCCGTAATTGTCTCCAGTAAATTTAAAGAGCCAGGCATTCATTTCTTCACTCCGAACGACCTTTCTCAACAGCTAGCTTATATGCACCACCCCACAGGGAAAGCCATTCAACCCCATGTCCACAACCCTATACTTCGTGAAGTGCAATATACCCAAGAAGTTTTGTTCATCAGAAAAGGCAAGCTGCGCGTAGACTTCTACAACAACCAGCAGGATTACCTGGAAAGTCAAATTCTAGAACCTGGTGATGTCATCCTTTTAGTTACTGGTGGGCATGGCTTTGAAGTACTTGAAGAAGTCGAAATGATTGAAGTCAAGCAAGGTCCCTACGTGGGTGAACAGGACAAAACCCGATTCATCGGCATCACCGCAGAGCAAGCCAAGATAGTTAAGTAGAGTCAGTCATGAACCCAATTCCAGTCAACGAGCCACTACTAGACGGCAAGGAGAAGAAATACTTATTTGAGTGTATCGAAACCGGTTGGATTTCTTCTGAAGGACCATTTGTCAAACAATTTGAACAGCAGTTTGCTGCCCATATGGGACGCAAATATGGTATTGCTGTCTGCAATGGTTCTGTTGCTCTCGATGCGGCAGTTGCAGCATTAGGAATTGGTTCTGGGGATGAGGTTATTCTGCCCACATTCACAATTATTTCCTGTGCAGCTGCCATTGTCCGTGCTGGCGCTGTGCCAGTGGTGGTAGATTGTGACCCCCACACCTGGAATATGGATGTTAGCCAACTTGAGGCGAAAATTACACCCAGGACAAAAGCAATCATGGTTGTCCATATCTACGGACTGCCCGTAGATATGGAGCCAGTGCTAGCCTTGGCTGAAAAATATGGGCTGCAAATTATTGAAGATGCAGCTGAGATGCACGGTCAAACCTATAAAGGACGCCCTTGTGGTAGTTTTGGCGCTATCAGTACCTTTAGCTTCTACCCCAACAAGCATGTCACAACTGGTGAGGGGGGAATGCTGCTCACCGATGATGAAAAGCTGGCGGAGCGCTGTAGTTCTTTACGCAATTTGTGCTTTCAACCCCAAAAACGATTTGTCCACGAAGAATTGGGCTGGAACTTTCGGATGACCAATTTGCAAGCGGCTCTTGGCGTTGCACAGTTGGAACGACTTGACGAATTTGTAGCTCGTAAATACCACATCGGGCAACGATACACAGAACTTTTATCAGACATCCCTGGCTTACAGTTACCTGTTCCAAAAACTGACTATGCCGAGAATATTTATTGGGTGTACGGCTTGGTTTTGAATGATCAAGTGCCTTTTGATGCAGAAGAGGCTATGCGGCGTTTAGCCAAGTATAAAATTGGCACTCGTCCCTTTTTCTGGTGTATGCACGAGCAACCTGTATTCCAAAAAATGGGTTTATTTGATGGAGTGTGTTGTCCTGTAGCAGAAAGAATCGCCCGTCGTGGTTTCTACATCCCTAGTGGGATGGCATTGACAGATGAACAAATGGAACGGGTGGCAATAGCAGTCAGAGAGATTTTTAGTTGAGTGTTGCATTATTCCTTTTGATTCAGAAAACTCAGTTCCTTTTTATTCTGGATTGTACTTCAAGCTTAGGTATTGACTATTATGAGTGTCTTTGGCAACTATGCCCGCTACTACGATTTGCTCTACCGCGATAAAGACTACGTGGGAGAAGCTGAATTTATTCATCGGTTAATTCAAACCTATGGACCAGATGCACAAAATATTCTAGAGCTAGGTTGCGGTACAGGTAACCATGCTGTTCTCTTAGCAAAAGAAGGATACCAAATTCACGGGGTGGATTTTAGTCACCAGATGTTGCAAAAAGCAAGCGATCGCCTCTTACAACTCCCTCTAGACTTAGCCTCTAAACTAAAATTTTCCCACGCAGATATCCGCCACATTAAGCTTAATCATACTTTTGATGTTGTCCTATCCCTATTTCATGTCATTAGCTACCAGACAACGAATGAGGACATTCTAGCAGCTTTTGCCGCTGTCAAAGAACATTTAAAGCCAGGTGGAATTTTTATCTTTGATGTTTGGTACGGACCAGCTGTATTGAACCATCGCCCGAGTGTCCGAGTCAAGCGACTAGAAAATGAAGAAATTAACGTCACTAGAATTGCTGAACCTGTGATGCATCCTAATGAGAATTTGGTGGATGTTAACTATCAAGTTTTCATCAAGGATAAAAACAGCGGTGCTGTCGAGGAGCTTCAAGAAACCCACCTAATGCGTTACCTATTTAAGCCGGAAATAGAATTGCTGTTGCAGGAATTTCAGATGACGTTACTTGAATATCAGGAGTGGATGACTAACCAAGAACCAGGCTTCGATACTTGGGGAGTTTATTTTGTAGTTCGTGCATAAAATGTAACAATCATGAAAAAGTCGTGCTCTATATTTTTCTACGAAGGTTATGTTGGTGTTGCACCAACAATTATCAATTTAGCAAAAAGCCTTAATAATTGTGGGTTTTATGTAAATATTTATGCTACAGAAAATGAATATCCATATCCACAAGAAATGGGTGAAAAAATCAAAATCACTTACTTCAAGAAGGCTAGTCAGTTTTTTATTTTTACTATTTTAATGAAAATTTTTTATAAATTTCATTTAAGTAGTTTAGTTCCAGTGATGGAAACAGTTTTATTTGTATTTCAATCTTTAAGAGAAGTATTAAATTGCAATTGTATTGCCGATAATATTAGTATAGGAGTTGATACAAATGGCTCTATAACAGCATTTTTGCAATCTTTTTTGTTCAGAACAAAATTTATTTATCTATCGTTAGAGTTAAATAATCCAACCCATTTTAGAAGATTTGCTAAGCTTATAAACATACTTGAGCGTTTAGCATATAAAAATTCAGAAGCCATAATTGTTCAGGATCAAGACCGATTTACAACTCTTTGCGATTACAATCAATATCAGCATCCTAAAGTATTCTATTTACCAAATTCAGTCACTGCATATGATTCCATAGCTCAAGTTGAAGTATCTGAGAACTATTTTAGAAAGATATTTAATTTGAGCAGTCAAGATTTTCCATACATTGTTATTCAAGCAGGCATGATTGATGATGTAGTGTTTTCACAATCGTTGGCTAAAGCTTTTACATCTATTAAAGGATGTGCTCTAATATTTCATGAAAGAGTTAAGAGAGAAATATACGATCCCTATCTACAGAAATTACAAGAAATTAATTCAGTAAACTTATTTTTATCACTAGTTCCATTGCCTTATGAACAAATTGATAAAATCTATGCTTCTGCAACTATAGGCTTGGCATTCTACAGAAACATTGATAATAACTTTTCTCAAATTGCGATGGCATCAGGAAAATTAGCCCATTACTTGAAGCATGGTAAACCGATATTAGTTAACAATCTGGAATCTCTATCAAGATTAGTGGAGAAATATCAAATTGGTGTGGTAATACAAGAACCATCAAACTCTTTAGAGATGGAACTAGCGATACAAAAAATTTTAGATAATTATGCTTTTTACAGCAGAAATGCAAAGATTTGCTTCGAGGAAGAGTTTGACTTTGCCAAAAAAGTTCAGCCTGTATTGTCTTTGCTCGCGAATTTGTGATCTTTACTAAGAAATGTACAACGCAGCGTAACAAACCTCATCGTAATAGGTGTTGAAAAATACTCCTTCTTGAGAACCGTGAACTTGGTTATCGCTAACATCCAGGTTCAATACAATTTGCTGAGGTGGCTTGGTGTATGACTCTAAAAACAAAAAGGTTTGACAAGAAATTCTGATTCTTTAGTTAATACATTAACAAAGGTTTTTTTAAAAAGTAAAAAGTAAAAAGAGAATCCCCATAAATAAATTTAGGGGATTTAATAAAGACACCTTGTTTCATCGCACTACGTGTCTCGTTCGCGCAGCGTCCCGTAGGCATAACAAATCTTTATTTTCTTTCCATAAATAAATTGAGGGGCTTGTACCATTTCTTTTCTTTTAACTTTTAACTTTTAACTTGGAGCGAAGCGACGGTCAAGAGTAATTTAGATACCTTTGCCCTGGAATAATAAATATAATAAATATAAATATATTGTTAATATAAACATATTATTATTCAATAATACTGAATAATCAGCGGTTGGCATCCTCCTGCAGACTGATACCAAACAAAAGCTAAATTACAAAAATCCCAAATTTTTAATTATAACCGCCGAAAGATTTATACTTCTTAACAGCTTTCTAACATCTGGGAATATACCCTAATCCCCAAATTGCAACTATGGAAGCGTATGATGTTGTGATTATTGGCGCTGGTCACAATGCACTTGTTTGTGCCGCCTATCTACTCAAAGCTGGGTACAGCGTCCTGCTCCTGGAGGCGCGTTCAATTCCTGGTGGCGGTTCGACGACTGAAGAACTTATGCCGCAAGAAGCGCCTGGTTTTAAATTCAACCCCTGCGCGATTAATCACCTATTTATTTTTCTTGGTCCAGTTATACAAGAATTAGAATTACACAAGTACGGTTTGGAATATCTTTCCTGTGATCCGGTCGCCTTTTGTCCTCATCCTGATGGCAAGTATTTCTTAGCTCATAAGTCCGTTGAAAAGACTTGTGCGGAGATTGCCCGTTACAGTCAAAGAGATGCCCAAAAATACGCCGAATATATCGAATTTTGGGAACGGTTTATCAAAGCGGTTACACCCTTTTTCAATGCAGCACCAAAGTCAATTGTTGACATTGCTGGTAACTACGGTCTGAAACATCTGCAAGACTTCTTCTCAATTCTAGGTGGTCCCAACACGACTCTAGATTTAGTTCGCACCCTGCTTAGCAGTCCGATAGATAATATCAACGAGTATTTTGATTCTGAATTTGTCAAAGCACCCCTTGCCCGACTATCTGCGGAACTGAGTTCGCCTCCGTCCCAAAAAGCGATGTCCTTTGGGGCAATGATGTTGGCATTGCGTCACAACCCCGGTATGGCGCGTCCACGCGGCGGTACTGGCGCACTCACCGATGCTTTAGTAAATTGCGTGACAAGTCTTGGTGGTGTTATCCTCACGGATCAAAAGGTTGAGAAAGTGTTGGTGGATGACGGTAAAGCTGTGGGTGTGCGGGTTGCTGGCGGCAAAGAATATCGTGCTAACAAAGGTGTCATCTCAAGTCTTGACGCCAAGCGGTTGTTTTTGCAACTCATGGATACAAGCGATGTGGATAGCGCCGATGCGAACTTACGAGACAGATTAGACCGTCGCATCATCAACAATAACGAAACAATTCTCAAGATAGATTGTGCTTTATCTGAACCGCTGCGCTTTGAACATCACCAACACAAAGATGAGTATCTCATTGGTTCTATTCTGATTGCAGATTCTATGAACCATGTGGAACAAGCTCATAGTGAGATTACTTTGGGTAAAATTCCCGATGAAAACCCGTCAATGTATGTGGTGATGCCTACAGGACTTGACCCCTCAATGGCACCAGAAGGCAAGCATACATTATGGATAGAGTTTTTTGCGCCTTATCAAATTGCCGGTGCAGAAGGTACAGGGTTGAAGGGGACAGGGTGGACGGATGAACTGAAAAATAAAGTTGCTGATAAGGTGATTTCTAAATTGGCAGAGTATTCGCCCAATCTCAAACACTCCATTATTGCCCGTCATGTGGAAAGTCCGGCGGAACTGGGAGAACGCTTGGGGACTTACAAGGGTAACTACTACCACATCGACATGACTCTAGAACAAATGCTGTGCTTCCGTCCTCTACCAGAGTTGGCTAATTATAAAACTCCGATTGATAATTTATATCTCACAGGTGCGGGAACTCATCCAGGTGGTTCCATTTCTGGCTTACCAGGACGCAACTGTGCGAAAATGTTTTTGCATACTCAGGAACCATTGACACAAACACTGAAAGATGCAGGAAATTCGATAAAATCTACCGTTGCAACGGTTTTTGGTCGCGAATGATCAGTTTGTAGTAAGTGCTTAGGCGCTTACTACAAGCTTAAGTGTCATGAAACATCTTCCTATGTGAGCAAGCAAACGTCATACTCCTTACCGATGACAAGGATAAGTGAAAATTGATGTAATAAAAATGCTGTTGTCAGTGCTGGAGCCATGACTGAGCGGGTTTTAATTATTGGAGGGCGGGGGCGGATCGGCAGTAGTGTTGCCCAAGACATTCTCTCCCATACACAGGCAGAAGTAACAATCACTGGACGCACCCCAGATCATGGAATGAATGATCCGCGAGTGCAATTTTTGGTGTTGGACTTGGCAGACGTGGAAAAATTGAGGAAGGCGATCGCCTCTACCAATTTGGTGGTTCACTGTGCTGGTCCTTTTCACTACCGAGATGCCAATGTTCTGAAAATCTGTATAGAACATGGCGTCAACTACGTCGATGTCAGTGACCACCGTTCTTATACTAGTAAAGCTCTAAAATATCATGATGCAGCCATTGCTGCGGGTGTCACAGCGATCGTTAACACTGGCATCTTCCCCGGCATTTCTAACAGCATGGTACGCCAGGGCGTTGAGCAATTCGACACAGCCCAAAAGATTCATTTAAGTTATTTGGTGTCTGGTTCTGGTGGGGCTGGTGTCACTGTCATGCGGACAACTTTTTTAGGGTTGCAAAAGCCTTTTGAATCTTTAATAGATGGTCAATGGCAGATGGTAAAACCTTACAGTCAGCGCGAAACTATTGACTTTCCATCTCCTTATGGACGGACCGGAGTTTACTGGTTTGATATGCCAGAAACCTTCACACTGCCTCATGCTTTTCCCTCTGTGAAAAGCGTCATTACCAAATTTGGTTCAGTTCCCGATTTTTACAATCACATGACTTGGATAGCTGCTCACGTTTTTCCTAAACAATTAATGCAGCGTCGTGCCATGATAGAATTTTTGGCATATGTCAGTCATTTTATGACCGATGTAACGAATCGCTTCAGTGGTATTGGAGTAGCTGTTCGCTCAGAAATTACAGGTCGTAAAGATGATAGAGAAGCAGTCTTTTGCTCTAGTTTAGTGCATGGAAATACTGCCGTGGCTTCTGGTTGTGGCACGGGTAGCATTGCTCAATTGTTACTAGATGGCAAGCTGAAAAAACCTGGTGTGTCACCTGTGGAAGAAGCACTGCCAACTGATTTGTTTGAGCAAGCAATGCAAAGCCGAGGCATTAAGATTAGTCACAATTGGTTGTAAAAATAGTAAAACTTTGCACGAAAATCATGTGAAACGAGTATCTACATATTTCTTAACTTTGAATTTTAAGCGTCTTCCAGAAGGTCTGCACAAACGTCTAGCCTAACCGTAGGGCATATTTTGAATGAGCGAATTTTGAATGAGCGAATTGTTAATGTATCCTCTGGTAGAAGGCAGAGTTACACCTAAACAAGTAGGATTCCTCTGAAACTCTGATTTTTAAGTAAGTATTTATCTCTACTTACGCTGGAAAAATATCATAACAAAGAGGGTAGTGCAATGCAGATAATTCTAGGAATTGTAAATAAAGCATTACGCCAAAGCATCGTTGTTTTAGGGTTGATGCTTTTAATGAGCGTGTCGGGTTTATTTTTTTTTGTTCAGCCTAGCTATGCATTAGGATTTACAACTGAAAAACCAACATTTCCATCCGAGAAACTCACACCGGAACAAAAGATTGACCGTGCTTACGAATATAACAGAGCTGCTGGCCTTCGTGAAGAAGACAGACAACAGGCTTATGAACAAGCAGTAAAAGATGCTGCAACCCCTGAGGAAAAGGTTTACGAAAGGAATGTGAAGGATTCGCAGCCGAATTTGATTGATAAAGCTGGAGAACTGGTTGAGAAAGTCACAGGTAAGTAGCAGTAGGAGAAGATGAGGAAGTTATCTCCCCAAGAGTGTGAGCGTGAATGAAGGCTGAAAATTAATGTTTGTTTGAGCTTCTGAAGCTATCATATTGCAGAACTTCAGAGGCTTTTCTATGGGGTGGCTCCTTAGACCTTAGTAGCAACAAGCCCTCTAGTACACCAAGTTTCCACTACCGCGCAGCTGACGTAAGGAATTTATACAATAAGGGCAGTCGCAGCTAAATAACTGAATCGCAGCATTGCTTTCCTCCTCACTAAAGTCCAGCATGGCAACCTTGCTGTCTGATGGTAGCTGAGAGATAACCGTCGATTTAGGTGCAGGGGGAGCTCCTGGATTTCTCTGTGAATCTTTAATGCAAACAAAAGCGTAGTTACCGTGGGGATGAGTGATACAGGTACGACCGTGATTTGTGTGCATTAATCGCTGGGTCGTAGTAGCCGCGTGGGCGGGATTGATGACTGCCAATGTAGACATCAGCGATGTAAAGATTGTGGAAGTGGAAAGCAAATTCAGTACAAGTTTTTTGTTCATGGCTTCCTTGAAAAACGTGCCTGACTGCTCAGGTTATTCTATTCACTATCAAAGTAAAAGTGAATATTTTCCTCGAATATAGGACTCATATTTGATTTTTGTGAAAGTGCCTGCGCTTGCGCTTAAAAAGTCCGTACACCTCTACGTCCCTTATTTCCTGTTGCCTTTTGCCTACCTCTACGAGCCAATTCAGAAATCAAACCGGATTCTTATAGCTGATCGCAGCTTCACACCGTAAGCAGACAATGCAGCCTTTAGTGGTTCAAATCTAAAGATTTTATTAAATAGCTACTGAAGAAAGATAGGTAAAAAATGTTCTTTTTTGCCATCCCACAAGATTTTATAGTTACATTTTTTGTTATCTGTCTTAACTGTCCGTCAATGGAAGAAATTAATTGCTTAACTGTCTTAACTGTCCTTGACAAATGACTGGAGGTGTATAAATATCCATTTATAAGCTGTTACTATCAAATCATTAACTGAGATTTGGTACTCAGCCGAAAAATAAGCAATACAATTCAAGGCACTTAAATTAATACCTTTGCTAACAACTGAGGTAATCTAACTTTTGCCAAAATAGCCTAATACAAGCGTATGCTGAACTATTAGGAAAGACGTAAAATCCTCATCTAGACAGACAAGACACTATAAACTCTTTCCACAAACAAATACAGGAGTTTATGGATTTAATTTTATGTCTGATGGCAAAAATAAGTATTTATTATTTAAGTTTTCTCTACGCTAATTTATCAAGATTGGCATAGAAGGTATTGCTTATGAATCTTATTCTTTTACAGGGTCAGTAATACAATGTCTATTTTCCTCCGTCAAGAAAATCTTCAGCACCTAAACAGCATTGTCCATGAAGGTAAAGTAGTCATCTTGGCTACAGATACCAATGGCAAGATTTGGTACACAGTCAAGCAAGATGGTTTTGAAGATAGCTACCTCAAACAACCAGCAGATGAGAGAATTGGCTGGGAAAACTGGGAAGCACTGGAATTACCTGATGAAGCAGACGATCAATCAGTAATTGAGAAAGAAACAGAGGAACTTACCTACCAGACAGATACGAGTAAGTTTATTTTCAAATCGCGCTACCAAACCCAGGATGAATCTGCTGTCGCCCCCGTACAACTAATTTCTGGACTAGGACATATTTACGTTTTTCGTCAGTCTAAATCTAATACTTTGTTCGTAGACCGCTTTGTTTTAGATGGAATGACTAATAAGCTTAACCGGAAGCTAGAAGTCAGGTTTAAACGCAGTAAACAAAAGCACAAGCCAATATCAAACATGAACAAAGGAGTTAATGGAATCCTCAATATTGACTCCTTAGATTTTCGTGATGCCAATGGTAACTTCTTCTATGAACCTACAACTGAATTGTGTTCAATAAATAACCTACATCAAGGCTGGTTCTCTGTTGTATTAGTACCCACCATTGAAAATGATATTTATCGCTGGCATATTTTCGCTTACAACAGTTCCACTCAAAAAGTTGAATTGACCACAATTCGCGCCTCGGAAGAAGGGTTGTTTGATGTGAAAGATTACACGATTTTTGAAGAGTCAGACGATATTCTCGTTCCGCGTCGAATTCCAGGTTTAATCAGGCGTACATTAGATATTACAGGTGTAATCAATGGGTTAGCTGCTACCAAATACGATTTGCAAAAGGAACAGCAAACTGAATCAGGAGAGAATCAACTCATTAAAACTAGCACCCGATTGCTGTTGGCTATTCCCACAGAGAAAGGAACCGCGGCTTTCAGCTTTGCCATTGCTGGAGATGGGACACTCGCACAAATCGACGAAACACCACAAACCACTATTATCCGCAGCAAACAGAAGGAAGTTCTTTTACCTTTGAACACCCTAGATGAAATCAAAGCTTTTGGCGATACAACTCCACCACCCCAAGGAATCATTACTGGGTTAGCAGTGGGAACTGATGAAGAAGATGCAGAAGATTTGGTGAAAATATCGACTGATGACAAAGCTAAAGAATTAAAAGATGGCGACCTGGTAAAAATCGCTGGTACGAGTAATTATCAAGGTCTTTATCGCACTCAAAAAATAGACGAGAATACCTTTGAAATTGAACTATCGCTGGATAAAGGACTTGGTTATTGGGAAAAAGAAGACGAAGAAGTAGGTGGATTAATTTTTGACGGCATGATTACTGCCTACGAAAAAACAGCTGATGGGAAATTGCGAGTTACCTGTCCCAATCATGGCTTAGAAAATGGCGATGAAGTGCAAATTACTGGCACAGATGTTTATAACGACACTTATCCAGTGCAGAAGATTGATGATACTCATTTTGTCATCCAACGCAAGTGGGTAACAAGAGAAGCCGTAAATGTCAAACTAAAATCTCAAAAGCGCCGCGGAGTAGTGTTTGATGGAGTCGATGATTATATTCAATTATCGCAGCCACTGCCAATTTTCTCTAGTTCATTTACTATTTCGATGTGGGTAAAAGTACCTCACAATTCTGATAAAGGTATATTATTGGGAGACAATCAACTATCAAACTCAATTAATGTTAATTTTGGAATTTTCGAGGGAAAACTGAGATTTGATTGGAACGGTGAACTACCACCAGATTTGCTTGGTTCAAAAGATTTAAGAGATAATCAATGGCATTTTATTAGCTTTGTCCGAGACCGGGAAAACAAGAAAATCTCCGGCTATATTGATGGTGTTCTTGATTTTGAACATTCTGGAGAAATTTCTGCTCGCGTTGCTGTTGTTGCTCATAGAATTGGATGTGATGGTCAAAAAGGAGTAGCCAATTTTAAAGGGCAAATTGCCAACCTTCGTATCTGGAAAATAGCACGTACTGCCGAAGAAATCAAAAACAGTATGTACCTACAACTGACTGGGAAAGAAGTCGGTTTGGTAGGATATTGGCGTTTGGGTGCTATTGCAGAAAACAAAGTCATTGACTTTTCAGTTAACAGCAACGACGGCATTGTGTATGGAGATGCCTATGTAAGTGCTGTAACGCTGAATCGCAAACTAGGAGATAATATAATTGACGCGGTTAAATATAGCAATTCTGAGCTAATTGCCATTAGTGAACGAGCAACATATCAAGAAAGCTTTGAATTCAAAGTTAATTCTTCAACTCCAGTTGCTCTTGACTATTTAAACAATGCAGATGGCAAAGATATAGACACCAAGATTTTTACTTTATCCTATTGGGGAAAAAGTAGCCGGAGTGCGGAAGAGAAAAAGCCCATCTCTGCTGTGCAGAATGAATTTGAAGAATTGGGCAATGGTTGGTATCGGGTATCTGCCAACGTTACAATCCCTGATGGGGTGAGTATGTTACGTAGCTTCGAGATTGATAATCTCCAAGGTGAATGGGAATCTCTGGAAATCCGCAAACATCGTATCAGTTTGTTGTCTGATAGCATTAGCGAGGCACATTACATTGACAGCGTAAATTTGACAGCCTTGGCTGATAAATATGAAAGCTTACGACAAAAATTGCAGCAGTTGGAGCAAAAAGAGCAAGAAGAAGTGGCTCTAATTATAGAAAAAAGGAAATTAGAACAGCAATTATCTGCTTTAGATAATCTGGAGGATACACAAACCAAAGTCAATAAACTTAGAAATGATATTTATCAGTTGGAAAAAGAGCAAAAGCCCCATCAAGCAGAAATAGACAATGTTTTCAATTATTGGTGTTTAATTATCAATCAAGGTAAGGGATACGCTCCAAATGTTTTGAAAGTAAACGAAAACAAATCAGCGGTGACAACACAACTGAATAATTCCTTGAGTGGTAACGTTGGAAAAATACAATTTTCATATTTAGAAAGCTTGGAAGATTGTAAGAAGATTATTAGTTCTGAGGACTGCCATTGGCGGATTTCAAAAATTGAAAATAACTATTATCGGCTGCAAAATAGAAAGACTAACAATCATCTAGAACAAGACGGCAGTAAAACAGTTGTAGCAAGAAAAAATTATCAACCACCAGAAACAGAATGGAGTAGCAATAAATGGTATTACGATGCTGAATGGCTGCTAGATAAGATAAATAAGGACTCCTGTTTTTACCGTTTGCAAAACAGAGAGAGTAACAAATCTTTGCAATGGGGCAGCAAGTCTAGTGTTACTGTCGGTAATTACATTGGAAAGGAGGAGCACTTGTGGCAAATCATATCTACTGGGCAAGTGATCAATCAATCTGCCATTAGTGATGCCCAAGATAACTTGAACAGGATACAGAAAGAAATCGAACAAAAACGTGAAGAGTTGCAGCCTTTGGAGGAAGTCCTTGCAGATGGTATAAACAAACAAGAAACTTGGAACAAACGTCTTGAAGAAGTTATCAATTTACTCAGCAGAGAAGTTCAACCAAAGTTAAATGAATTAAATACCAGCTTTGTTAATGGAGTTAAAACCATCGAGCAAACGCCACAAATCATGCCCCAAGTTGCTAAAGATGCTAAGGGATTAGTAACTCAAGCAGCTTTACTCGGTTTTGTGAATCCTGCCAGTCGGCTGAACGCGATTGAAACTTGCGAAGGTAACGTGCAACTGAGTTACTTCGATACCCAAGGTCGGATGCGGCAAACGAATTATGATGCTACTGCTGACGCCAGCAATACCGCCTTTGAACAGTGGATTCCTAATGAAGAACGTGTCTGCTTGAACTTTGGCAACAACAACAGTATCCTTCAGTTAATCGATGACGAGGGTCAAGCCCAAAGCTTAAATTTAAGCACAGACTGGACGATTGAAGCTTGGTTCTTTTATCCCTTACCAAAAACAGAACAGTGGAATACGTTAATTGCTGCCAAGGGATTAAATAGCGATGGTGATCGCCACATTCTAGTTAACAATCAGAAACAATTGGGAATTTATCTCTCAAACGATCCCTTTGAGCAAAAATTTTACGATAGTGGCTTCAATATGGAGGTGTTGCCCAATGGATGGCATCACATCACTGCCGTTGGTCGAGGAGATACCACTTTGTTCTATATTAATGGTGACAAAGTTGGCGATACTAAAGCCAAAGCCATAGCAGATGCACAAGCGAATTTCAACAAAAGCAACAATGATGCCTCCGCCAAGCAAAAGCTTGAGGACATCAAGAAAAAAGCAATTTTGAAAGTTACAAGCAATATTGACTTCATCGCCAATTTAGAAACAGGTACACAACAATTCGGAAAACTAGCAGAAGTCCGCATCTGGGGAGTTGCCCTCACTGACGAAGAGGTTGCAGTCAACAGCAAAACACTACTTAGTGGCAATGAACCGGATTTGTTAGCTTACTATCCTATGACCGAGGCTACAGGTGAAACAGTCCGCGACCATTCTGGGAATGGAAATAATAGCACGGTATCTGGTGCAAATTGGTGGGGTTGTGCAGCACCTATTGGCAAGCCCGAAAACCCACCGATAAATCTTCAAGATGCTGTCGTCTCTAGCGAATACAGCACCCTTACCATCGACCCCACGACTAAAGGCAAGTTGGCAATCATGCGACGGTTCTTTGCCTATCCTGCCACCGATGGAGCAGTGTTGTTACCAGATAAGCGCATTGAAGCTTTAGAACTCAAATGGATTGGTAACGCCCAGTTTGCCCCCACTCTCTTAGGCTACATTGAAGGAGCGCCACCCGTACCCAGTGAAAACTTAACGGTGGAATATGAACCCGCAGACGATTATAACGGTGCAACTTCGGTAGAACTTAGCATGTCTGAAGATGTCGGTTTTAGTTGGAATAGATCGCAAGATTGGGGTTTAGGAGCAAATAGAGAACTCTTTGTCGGAATAGATAAAGAAGGCCAAGCAGGTTTGGGGGCAACAGAAAAGATTTATGCTGTCCGTAAGGGTTTAAAGAGCAACTTGGACTTCAGCTACCAATTCCAAAATACCAGTGACGTTACTTCTAGTTCATCCCTGGGTAAGACGGATAAATTAGAACTGCATGGTGATTACGAACAAGAAGCTAAATTTCCCCATCTTGGCAAACGATTCATTCCCAAAAACGTAGGCTATGCTTTGGTTGCCTCTGCATTGGCAGATGTGTTTATCACCCGACTTGCCCGTACTGGTAAAATGGTCGGTCAGCAAGTCCAACCTGTTGATGGTATTCCCCCCGATGTCAACACCATCACCTTTTTAATCAATCCAGCATACACCATCAACGGCAGCTTAGATGGGTTGACCGGTAGCAGTGCCACAAGCGATCGCTTCTTTAAGCACGTTCCCGAAATGCGATCGCAGTATGGTTCTTTGTATCCCGCTAGCTATTACCGTCTACAAGAGGCTTATGACCTCAAAAGACAAATCGAAGCCGAGGATAAGCGACGCGAATCTTACTTTTTTAACTTTAACGTCCGGACGCTTAATGAAATCTCTTTGAACCGCAATATAGACAGCGGTGAGGCACCGGCTGCCATTGGAGTACAACGAGAAGAAGACAAACCTGATACCGAGTTGACAGAAGAGGAAAAGAAAAAGGCCGAGGAGGAAAAAGCTAAACAGGCGCAAGCCGAAGCCGGTACAGCCATCAAGGAAAGTAGCAAAGCTGCACAGCAGAAACAGAAAGAAATCGAGAGCAAAATTAGCGACCAAAAGAAACGAGTGCAAGCCAAAGAAAGTTTTGCAAGTTGGCAAAAACGTATGGAAGCTATTCAAATTCGAGCTGGCAAGCGCAACATCGTCAATACCTATGTTTGGGATGCTGACGGGGGACTGCGAACTGAGCAACAAAGCTTTGCCAACACCGTAGAGCATACCATTGGTGGCTCTTTTATCCTGAATGCAGGTTTGGGTCCTGAAGGGAAAGGAGTTTTATTTGGTGTAGCAGCAGAGTTAACAGCCCAAACTACTTTCAATTTAACCCAAACCATGAGTAAAACAGAATCTCGCAGCGAAGGATGTCAATTAATCGTAGATTTACATGGTGTGGAATCTCGCGGGATTACTGACTACAACGACAACCCGATTTTGCCAGGGGAAAAAGTAGACCGCTATCGATTTATGAGTTTTTATCTCGAAGGTAGTACAAAAAACTTCCAAGATTTCTTTGGCTACGTGGTTGATCCAGAATGGTTAGCCAGCAATGACGAAGAAGCAAGGGCTTTACGCCAAGCACAAGCAGGCAAACCTAATAAAGCTTGGCGAGTGTTGCACCGCGTCACCTACGTGGAACGTCCGGCACTAATGGGTTTTGGTCAAAATGTGCGTAAATTGCAGGCTGCGGGTGAGAGTTCTGAAAATCAAGAACTACTCGATAAAATTGCCAAGTTGGAGGAAAACAACCGAAAACTAGAGGAGAAACTTGATAAAGTCCTCAATTTGCTACAACAGCAGAAATAGTTGATGATTCAGGGAGGAGGAAAATTTCCTCCCTTAACTGTATTGGGGTTGGGTTCAACAGTTTTTGGTAGGTCTGGTTGAACCACTGGTGTAGTTTAATCAGCTAACACCCAGAGCATAGAAAAAAGATTTTTAGCAACAATTATTCACTAAAGTTTTGTAAAAATAGTGCTGGTTTCTATGACTTGAATGATTGTCAAACAGACAGCAGCTTTGATAACGAGATAAGCCAAAAATTAAACATTTGACTCGTCCAAATGTTCTAATAAAGAGCGATACAGGTTGATGATATGACTGTCAGCCAAGCTGTAATAGACGTTTCGACCTTCTCGACGATAACTGACTAAACGCATCACTTTTAATAATCGCAGTTGATGGCAAACTGCTGATTCACTCATCTTCGTTAATACTGCTAGATCGCAAACACACAACTCTTGGGAAGCCAAAGCTGATAAGAGGCGTAGACGGTTTGTATCTGCCAGCACCCCAAAGATTTCTGCCATTTGCTGTGCTTTATCTGTAGCTAAGATTTCCGCCTGAGTTGAGCGTACATTATCTAGATGCACGACATGGGTGTCACAGGTTGGTGCGTCAGAACTTTGGAGTAAGTCCAAGCCCTGCTTTTCCTTGTGCTTGTTCATAGCAAGTTTCTTTTAGCCAATGGTTATCAGTATCAATATTAACTAAATTATTAACTAAAATTTCAATATTGAACAGTTGAATAGTTGCTCAATTGTTGTATTAAAATAATGGCAGTTATCCTTGTCGCCTTTGTTATAAAGCTGCCATGACTCAAACTCCTTCTCTCAAAACCCAAACCTTACAAGTTGGTGGCATGGACTGCGGAAGCTGCGCCAAGACAATTGAAGCAAGCTTGCAGCAGTTACCCGGTATGACGGAAGCGTTGGTTAACTTTACAACAGAAAAAGCTAGGGTTTCCTACAACCCAGATCTCTTAAATGAGAAGGCGATTTTCGACCGTATTAAAGCTTTGGGTTACACAGTTGAGCACAGTCATGGGGCAAACTCCCACCAGCATACCCATACCCATTCTTGTTGCCACGAACACGAACACGACCACGATCACAATAGCGTTGAAGTCGCTTGTGCTAAAAAGCTACAAGTGAAAGTTAACGGCATGGATTGTGGCAGTTGTGCTAAGACAATTGAGGTTGGGTTGCAGCAAATCCCAGGTGTGAGTGAAGTATCGGTCAACTTTGCGACGGAACGATTGCAACTGTCCTATGATCCGCAACGGGTAAGTGAGACAGCAATCTATGAGCGGATTAAAGATTTGGGATATACGGTTGAGGAGAGTCTTGGGGTAAGTGAGCGCCATCACACCCATGACGATCGCCACGACCACAATCATCACCACAACCACGCTCATCCAGTCCCAAAACCGACTCAAAAACGCGACCCAGTAAGCTGGAAATTCTGGATTGCTAACCGCCGGGGACAGAGCGTAATTTTAGCGGGAGTAGGGTTAATCCTGGGCTTACTTGCTCAGTATTTAGCGCTACCCGTTTGGATAGCGCGAGCTTTTTATGGCATCGGCATAGTCGTTGCTGGGTATCCAATTGCACGGGCAGGTTTGTTTGAGTTGCGCTTGCGCCGCGCTGATATGAATCTGCTGATGACCATTTCGGTGATTGGGGCAGTGATTTTAGGAGACTGGTTTGAAGGGGCGCTCGTGCTGTTTTTGTTCTCTTTAGGGACAACGCTGCAAGTTTTTACCTTTGGTCGCACGCGCAATGCTATCAGCGCCCTGATGGATTTGACTCCACCGACTGCTACTGTGAAGCGGGGGAATAAGGAGGTCACAGTTGCCGTTGAGAATATTCAAATTGGAGAAACTTTGACGATTCGACCAGGACAGCGTGTGGCGTTGGATGGCGTAGTCGTTTATGGCACAAGCACGATTGACCAATCTCCAATTACGGGAGAGTCAATTCCAGAAGACAAAGCCCTTGGCGATACTGTCTATGGCGGGACATTGAATCAAACAGGGTTTTTGGAAGTCAAAGTTACCCACACTGCTAGTGATACTACTGTTGCCAAAATTATTCATCTGGTGGAACAAGCTCAAGAAAGCCGCGCTCCCACGCAGCAGTGGGTGGATCGGTTTGCAGAGGTGTATACCCCGATTGTCATTTTGATAGCGATCGCCATTACCCTCATTCCACCCTTAGTGTTTGCTCAACCTTTTCATGTTTGGCTTTACCGGGCTTTGGTAATGTTGGTAATTGCCTGCCCTTGTGCCTTGGTGATTTCCACGCCAGTTTCAATTGTCAGCGCTATTGGTGCTGCAACTCGCCAGGGAGTTTTATTTAAAGGGGGTAACGCACTGGAGACAGCGGGACGCTTGACTAGCCTTGCCTTTGATAAAACGGGGACGTTGACGCAAGGAGAGCCTGTGGTGCTTGATATTTATAATTTTGGGGAGGAGAGTGCAAACCAGGTGTTACTGATTGCGGCTTCGCTGGAGCAACGTTCAGAACATCCTTTGGCAAAGGCGGTTGTTGCGAAGGCTCATGAACTTGGGTTGGAGTTAGAGACACCTGTTGATTTTACGGCGTTACCGGGTAAAGGGATTCAGGCAAACTTTGGTGACGCATTTTGGTTTAGAAACAAAGCAGGCTTTGCTACACCACAGATAAATCAGGATGCTTTCACGACTCATCAAATAAGCCTGCCCTCTTGCCAAAATAACATTCATGAGCTATTGTACTTCGTTGGCAATCGACGGTTGTTCACAGACTTTGACATTCCTTTGTCTCAAGAAGCTGAATCTCTGTTGGCTGAAATTGAACAGCTCGGTCAAACCCCAGTGCTGGTAGGGACAACCCACGGGGTATCGGGAGTTATTGCACTGGCAGATGGACTCCGGTTAGAAGCAAGCGAAGCCATGCGACAACTCAAGCTGTTTGGGCTAAAACACTTGGTGATGCTAACGGGCGATCGCGCTGCTGTTGCTAAGCAGATTGCTCAACAAGTGGGAATCACAGAGTATCAGGCAGAACTGTTACCCGAAGATAAACTCCAAGCGATTCAACAGATGCGTCGAACAGGGGTAGTCGGTATGGTTGGGGATGGGATCAACGATGCTCCAGCGCTTGCTGCTGCAGATATTAGTTTTGCGGTTGGTGGAATTGATATTGCTTTAGAGACAGCAGATGTTGTGCTAGTAGGAAGTGATTTAAGACGACTTGCCTATGCAGTAGATTTAAGCCGCCGCACTGTCTCAGTGATTCAACAGAATGTGGTCTTTTCGCTGGTAACAAAGGGTTTGTTTCTGCTGTTGGGGACTTTTGGGTTTGTTGGGCTAGCCGTCGCTGTTTTAGCAGATACAGGAACTTCCCTGCTTGTGACTGCAAATGGAATGCGGTTATTTAGAAGTGAACTACCCAGCACCGACCCTATCGGGTACGGTGTGGGCTTCCGGCGTCATTGACAGATGCCTTTCCACCTTTCGGCTTATTGGTCTTACTCTGCCTCAGCACGGCAAGAACGGGGTTCCCTCCGTTCATAGATAATATCCGAATTCCTTCATTCCTGATATTCAGTGCGGCGTTACCATCACGGTCGTGGTGAGTGTTGCAGTTGGGACAATCCCACTCACGGATATCGAGCGTTAACCCATCAAGAACATGACCGCAGCATGAACACGTTTTGGAACTGGGGAAAAATCTTCCTATCTCTACAAGTCGTCTTTCTTTAGCTTTCAACTTGTAGTCTAGAAAGTTAACGAACATTCCCCAACCCACATCGGATATTGACGCGTGATAGCTTACGATTCCGTACCATTCCCTTAACGTTGAGGTTCTCTACAACGATGACTTGACTATCGTCTACCAGTTTTCTGCTCAATTTATGCAAAAAATCCTGACGGGAATTTGATACTCTTTCGTGAACCTTGGCTACTAGTTTTCTGTACTTATTTCTTGAATTAGTTTCTTGTACAGACGCGCCATGGCGCGTCTCTACACGGGCAAACTTTTTCTGTTTTCTAGCTAAATTCTTTTCATGACGCTTGAGGTGTTTCGGGTTTGAATACTTGGTAGCTTCACTGCCATCATGAACAATAGCGAAGTCTTTCAATCCCAAATCAATCCCCAATGTTTTACCATCAGTTGATTGATTTATACTATCTTCTATTTCACATAAGATAGAAGCGAAGTACTTATCCGTGGTTGTTTTACTGATGGTGACAGTCTTAACTTTACCTTCAATAAGTCGATGAAAGACTGCTTTAACATTTCCAATCTTGGGAATTTCCAAACAGTCGCCCACAACGTTGACGTTTTGAGGATATTGGATTGACTGTTTATGGTGCTTTGACTTAAATCTAGGAAACTTAGCCCTACCCTCAAAAAAGTTACTGTAAGCCTTGTTTAAATTAATTGCTACGCATTGCAAAACAGCAGAATAACAATCCTCTCTCAACCAAGCATATTCTAGCTTTAACTGAGGTAAGTAAGCTTTATACACACTTAGTTTTAGTGTTTTACCTGTTTCTTCATAGTGGTGAATGCAAGCATTAAGGGCATAGTTCCAATACCACCTTGCACAACAAAATGACTTGGTTAGAGCTATTTCTTGTTCGGTTGTCGGGTATAGCCTGACCTTCACTGCTTTCAACACTTTTATCACCTCCTTGCTGTTACCATAATAACATAAATGTAGCGACATTGATGGTACAAAATGAAAAATAAATACCTGCAAATACGAATAAGTGAACGTAGGTTGAATAAGTTTCGTTTATATTCAGCTTGGAAAGATAAGACTATGACTCAAATACTTGAAGACTTTATTGACTCGTTGCCAACTCCAGAGATTGACAAAAACTCGGACACCCCCCGAACGCGTTAACCGACGATCAACATGGGTCGGGGCGGGGGTCTTACACGAAAAAATCAGCCAGCCTTACTGAACACGAGTACTCGTCTTGGAACACAGATCTACAAAACAAAGGCTGGCCTATCTTAGGGGGACAATGCGTCGGGTGTACCTCGTTTTTGTCCGGCTATTCATCCCGACACCGACTCTTCGAGTACGGTGCGGGGCTTCTAGCTGTTTAAGCTAAAACTTGAGCGTGAAGAACAAAAGAACTCAGGAGCGACAGAACCTGTATTTAAGGTACTGTCTAAGATTGTCCAACTTATTAACCTCTTGATCCCCGATGCTTTATTCAAATTCATCAATCGTAGCTGGGGGAGAAGCATCTCGGGGGTTGGGGGAAAGATTGCGCTCATACCAATTCATTAATGGAGTTGAACTAATTCCATGCATAATCACAGAAACGACAATAGTGGTGTAAGTGATCCAGGCAATTTGCTCACCAAGTTCGCCTTTTAAGCCATTACCAAACGCATAGGCAAGATAATAAAGAGAGCCAACTCCGCGAATGCCAAACCAACCAAATAACCACCGAGTTCCTGGATGAAATGTCTGATGACGCGGGTCTACAGGGCGCTTACCAATTGTGCTGATCCAGGCTGCTCCAGGTCGGATGATAAAAAACAGCAACACCATCACCAATAAAGATTGGAAAGCATAAGTGACCATGGGCTTATATAATAAAATTGAACCCAAGAGTAAAATTATCCCGACTTCCAAAAGCTTTTCAATTCTCTCTATAAATTGCAATTGTGCCAGTGGCTTTTCTGGATTTTTATAACTCCGCTGCACAACTAAGCCAGCAACAAAGACTGCAAGAAATCCATAACCATTCACACATTCTGTCAATGAATAAGTTAGCAAAATTGTGCTGATGGCAATAAAATCTTCCATTGATTCATCGGCACGACGGCGTTTTTGGATTTTTTTATCAATCCAAACGATAGCTTTAGCAACGAGAATTCCCATAACTATGCCAGCGGCGATCGCCCAAATTAAATCAACCGCAACCCATTGTTTAAACCAGTTGTCCCAGTTTTTATCTTTTAACGAATGAATACCAAAATAAACAAAAGGAAACGCAAGGGCATCATTTAAACCGCCCTCTGATGTTAAACCAAAGCGCAACTCATCTTGGTCGTGTGTATCAGTCAGTTGAACTTCTGAAGCTAATACTGGGTCAGTAGGTGCGAGAATTGCTCCTAATAAAATAGCCTCTCCCCAATCCATGCCTAAAAATAATTTGCCTACAATAGCAAGCGCAAAAATTGAAATCGGCATCAAAAGACCAATCAGTCGTACCGTTATATCCCAAGCCCCCAATTGTAGCGGACGAATAATTTTTAAGCCGCAGCCGAAGACAGAAACAAGCACCACAAACTCGGTTAGCCGTTCCAACACCTCGGCGTTAAATACTCCGTCGCGGCGCAATTGAATCAGCTCGAAACCATAGGGACCTAATATAATACCAACCACTAGGTAGATGAGGGCGAAGGAAAGAGGTAAGCGCGAAATCCAGCCTGACCCTAAGGTAACTACCAGCAGAAGTAAACCAATAATAAATAGGTCAATAATATAAATATCAACCATAACAAATACTTTTTTTTATAGAGGGGTGCAACAAGAGTTTACTTGCGATCACTTTTAGGTCTACATCTCCTTGCGGTAGATTTGTTGAAAAGGTTTTACATTACTTATGACCGATGATGCGCGTAGTCACGTATACAGATTCTGCTGGTATTGGAGGAGCGGAAATTAGCCTCCAACATTTAGTCACTAATGTGTCTAAAGACATAGATATTACCGTAGTTGGTACTTCCAATTTAGTCGTGGATGCAATTGCACAGCATAGACCGCAAGCATCACGAGTGGTATTACCCGCGAAAGGAACTCACTCACTAACAGCACACCTGCAAGTACTGCATCGCCTGCGTCCTGACGTAGTACACATCAACATCTGCACGCCTTGGGAGTGTGCAACGGGTCTTTTCGCCGCCCTGACGTTACCAAATGCTCGTGTGGTGCGCGTTGACCAATTACCGCTACGCACCACAGATGCTCTTAAGCTGTGGCGTACCAGGGCGCTGTCGCTGCGAGTTGATGCCCATGTTGCCGTTGGTGAGGCGAGTGCAAGGCGGATGGAGGACTTCTACGCTCTGGGTAGAGGCTCGGTCATTTCTATACCTAACTGCGTACCGGAAATTACACAGAACCCCACCCCTAACCCCTCCCCGCAAGCGGGGAGGGGGAAAGGAGGCGGGGAGGAGTTAGTGATTGGTAGCGTCGGTAGACTGGATGCAATGAAGGGTCACGATATCCTGCTGCGGGCTGTTGCCCAACTTGATGCAGTGCGAGTGGTTATTCTAGGAGAGGGTGGACAACGCACGGATCTGGAGAAGCTAGCAGATGAGTTGGGGGTGAGCGATCGCGTCGGGTTCCCCGGATGGGTGGACAACCCCCGCGCTTATTTACCGCAATTTGACATCTTTGCTATGCCTTCGCGTTCAGAGGGTTTTCCATTGGCGATCGTTGAAGCGATGCTTGCAGCCCGTCCTGTGGTTGCTAGCCGCGTGGGTAGCGTTGCGGAAGCCGTAACCGATGGCGAAACTGGGTTACTTGTCAATAAAGACGATGTAGAAGGACTGACTGCAGCACTGCGCCGTCTTCGTGATGATCCAGCACTGCGTATCCGTCTTGGTCAACGCGGTCGCGAGGTAGCACAGCGTCACTTTACTGTCAAACAGATGGTTAACAGTTATGAGCACTTATGGCGTCAAGTGCTGGCTCAGCCTCAAGCTCCCCGGCTATGGGTTCCACAACCACGTGAATGACCGTGCGTCTCATTTTTGGTTCAGCAAACTCCACCAAATTTATCTATCTGCGTGCGCCGCTGTCCATAACCAAGCAACCACAACAGAAGAATTAGCAACACAAAGGCTGATACTGTTGTTGGCTCAGGTACCTTCTTGACTTCCTGTCCAGGCGGAGGAGTCACAGGAGGAGTGGGCGGGACTTCAATGATTTGATTTCCACCAGGAGGACCACCATTGTTTACAGGAGGAACAGATCCACCAGAGGGAGGTGGAGTGGCAACAGGCGGTATGCCTGTTACTGTACCTGATCCCCGACTTGAAGAACTATCTCCACCACCAAGAGAAAGAAGAAGTAGGAGTAAAGCAAGACCACCTCCGCCAATCAGCCAGGTTGGAAAAGAATTCCCTGAGTTTTGTTGTAACACCACATCTTCTGCAAAGTTGCCAGGAAAATCAACTTCTGCAAGGCTAGAGGGAATATCAATGCTGATTGCTTCAGGCTCCAACGATATTGGAGTTGTCCCAACAAACGCATCGCCAGGAAGAGTTTCTCCAACGAGCGAATCGGCTGGAGGAATACCAAGATTTGGGCGTCCGAACTCAGCACCATCTGGTGGATATGGCACTGAGAGGTCTTTGAGAATGGTGTCTTTGAGAGACTGTTCATTCCCATTCAACGCACGCTTCGCTGTAGAAAGTTTGTCTAAGTAAAACTTGGTTTGCTGCGGCTCTAAACCCAGAGCTTGAATCTGCTGCTGAGCATTAGGAATTTTTCCCACCTCCTCAAGCAACAGACGCCCATAAGAGTATTTCAAATCCAGCAAGCCACGACGAGGATCAAGCGAGTTGCCACTTGTTTCAGGTGCCCAGTAGAAGTTTTTGGTAACTTGCCCTAAACCTTGTTGAGGAGTCCGATTGACTGTCTGTCCAAGAAGATATCGGTACCCGTCTACGATATTAGGGTCGTCTTGCCGCCAGAATGATGCGTACGGCACCTGAGAAAGATTGGGATTGTCTCCGTAGAAGGAAGCGAAATTCCTGTAGTTTTCCTCCCCACCAGCCGCTCGCATCAACAACTGCTCGTAGGTTGGTCCACCATTGGACTCAACTATTTTCTGGAAGACTGCTCCAGGCTTGTTACAAGCCGCACCAAATCCTACATTACATCCAGGAATGCCTCGCATTTGGCTTAAATCTCGCCCTGAAATCTGATACTGCAGATAGTTTTGCTCTAGTCCCGGTTGAATACCATAGCGTCCAATGCTTAGCTGAGCAGAAGCAGACTGGCACGCCGTGATAACTGCTACAATTGATGGTAGTGCAATTGCGGTTCTTTTAATAACTGACTTCAAGGGATTTACCTCCAGTAAACAAGGGTGTAAGGGCATAGGAGTGTAGGAGACAAACCAATTTCAAATTCAAGATTGAAAATTATTTTTTGAATTTTGAATTTTGAATTTTGAATTTTTCTACACCCTGCCCAAAAGGGATTCAGCTTAAATCAGTTATCAGTTATCAGTTATCAGTCAGTCAGGCGTATGGTGGGGGACGCGCGACCACTCGTATTTAACTGATAACTGTTTACTGTTCACTGTTCACTGTTAAAAGGCTGGGGAGGGACCTAAATTCTGAGGTGAGTTGATGTTAATCGTGATTGCTGTGCCCTTGAGGTCTCCTCCTGTAACAGCGTTGTACAAGATGAACCCTCGGCTTGGTTGATCGAAGAGATACCCACGACCAGAAGACGGTATCTTCCCTTGCTTAACTAAAGCAACGAAAGATTCCAAATACCTGCGTATACTCTGACGGTTCCCCTGATTTGTTTTCGTATGATTTTCAATCAGCGTCATGAACAAATCCAAGGTGCGACTTTCTTGCCCTTCAATCAGACTGCCGTTATTCAAGAACGAACTCGCTATCAGCTTTCCATTGATTTGTTGAACTTTAAAAAGCGTATAGTAAACCCCCTGTTTCTGGTTATCTCTCACGTAACAGACCCAGGAACCGTCTTGCTTCTGTGTAAAACCTTGTTGTGCTAGATAGGAAAACCCAGAAGGGTTTTGCTCACCTGCCGGTGGAGGTAGCAAACTCTCTACTGCATCAAAAGAGCATATCTTCTGTGCTGTTCCCGACGGAGGAACAGTAGGAGTCTTTTGCGTTGTTCCTGGCGGAGGAACAGTAGGAGTCTGCTGTGTTGTTCCTGGCGGAGGAACAGTAGGAGTCTTTTGCGTTGTTCCGGGCGGAGGAACAGTAGGAGTCTTTTGCGTTGTTCCGGGCGGGGGAACAGTAGGAGTCTTTTGCGTTGTTCCGGGCGGAGGAACAGTAGGAGTCTTTTGCGTTGTTCCGGGCGGAGGAACAATTGGAGTCTTTTGCGTTGTTCCTGGCGGAGGAACAGTTGCAGGCTTTTGCGTCGTTTCCGGCTGGGGTACAGTTGGAGTCTCCTGTGCTATTGCAAAGGAAGGCATAGCAGCATATGTAGACAGCGAAAAAGCGAATGCCCCAAGCAAACGAACAAGGATATTCATAAAGTGTTGGCGAGTGGGTAGCAACGGATGTTGTTAGCGAAGTTAATAAACACTCATATTTGACGGGTTAGAAATGAAGGGGTTTCAGTAGTAGCGAAACATCAATGTACGCGCTTGCTCGAAACTTTGAGCAAAAGGGCGTTTCAGCAACCAACAATGCCTGCCTATGTTTAGGCAAAATGTAGGCAATGTTACACTGCTGTCATCAAAGTTTTAACCTATCTAAAAGGTAATAACTTACTTTTGTTTCATGGAAAGTGCTTTAGGCAAAGCTTACCTAGTGCGTACATTCTTGTTCTGTAGCTACTTAAATACGGATAATAAGTGGTTATATGCGCTACTGGAGCCATAGAGATACTATCCTTCATGAAGATATGTGGAAGGTACTGCCTTTGACGAAGTCATACCTCTAGCCAGGTAATTTCAGCCGTTGATGTTCTTAAATGTTTATTAGCTAATAGTTGTACATGGGTGTTAACTATTGAAGGCACCCTCTCCCCCAATTTCTTGTGATGTCATCGAGTAGGAACACAAACAAAATGATTTATACCGAAATTGATGCACCGTTGATAACAATTTTAAAAGGGCTAGAGATGTTATATTGTGCAACCGCTTGGTAGAAAAGTCAACCACCAAAGTACTGTTGTTTGCTTATTCTTGTAAGATTTTTTTCTAGCTATAAAAATTTAAAATCAGGGTACATAAGTTGAATCAGTTTTGTGATATTATTTATTGATTGTAGAATTAATAACTCTAGATAGTTTATAAAGTAAATTTGAAGTAGACAAACACACCACCTCGCAGAGCGTTACTAAGTAGTACTAACGCACCCTACAAATTTAAAGTTGTCTTTATAAATAGTCTCTAAAATGGCATTAGAGTTCAATTAGACCAAGACGAATCTGGATGGGCTCTACTTGTTTCATGGTTTCTAATGTCAGGATTCCTGGTCTTTTTGATACGTTTGTTCTAAATGAAACCAGTAGTCTTCAGCTAATCAGACATCATGTTCAGCCTTACCAAGCGCTCGCTCCTTCAAGTTTTTTCTGATTTGTAAGCAACATATTATTATATGGCTTCAGTGATCAATTGGCAGTGATTCCCCCAAGGGCAATACGCTACAAAGTGCGATCGCCTTTTTGACTTAGTTGATCAACGAGTTCAATCGTTTCTTCTATCAAGTTAATATTCAGCCAGCAATGCAAAATTTTTTACTAAGATGTTACATTGTTATCTGCATTCTTGACATCTCCCCCTTTTAGAAAAAGGAGGATTCTAGACTGTTGCAGCTACGGGGTCTATAAGACCCACTGAGTCCCAAGGGGACACGCTGAGCGCAAAGCGCACGCTCCGCGAACGCGAACGCTGCGTCTACGATATGATTTATTTAATCGTGTAAACAAGTCATATCGTTGTGGCGTTGTCAAAACCGCCCTACCTACCTCGACTAGGCTTACACCTAGCTGTGTAGCTACTTTTTGTGCAATATTCGCTGCACCATTCGCATCTGCGTTGATTAACAAACCTGTTGCTGTTTTATACAATCCACGCTCCACCCTTCTACCTGATGGCTTCCAATATGTGGGTTTTTCACCAAATTTGTGTAGAGTATCGCCATCCAAGAATGATGCTTTGCTTGTATACGCTTCTTCTGTGACTGTGACAACAATCCCGTATTCACTAGCCAGTTGTTTTAACCGTGCAATCAGTCGTCCCGTAGGAATGGGGACAAAGTTTTGGTTGTTAACCTTACTCATATGGGAGCCAACTTTGTGACCATCATTCCAACCAATAATAATATTGCCAATCTTATCCGTTAAACAGCGATTAACAATAAACCGCGCTGCTTTGTTGATTGCATCACGCATTTGATTGTTGCGCTTGCGTTGCACTCTATCAAGGCTGGAGTCCCAATAAAAATCGGGTAACCCAAGCTTGTATTTAGCAACCAAACGACAATAACCTTGGTTCATCGCTTTTAGCTTCTTGCCATCGACAATGAGACTCTTTCCGCGAGTTGAAACACCTGTTAACCAATTACTTCCACCGTGGTCAAAAGACCAAGCATGACTGTAATCAAGGCTAGGGTTGGCTAGAGCTTGCTCTTTGCCATCATCAATAACCCAGTCAATTATGAATTGCCCAAGGCATGGGCGTATTGTCACTTCTTTAACCCAGTCTGAGTCAATGAAATCAGGTAACTTTAACTTGATTTCGGTGATAAGTTCTGACTTGGTTTCCTTGCTGATTGATGGTTTGAAGTAACCGTTTTTGAAACTGAGTGCTTGACGCGGAAATGTGACTGCTTGAAGCCCACCTTTTTTACGGTACTTAGGTAAAGACGGTCGGTCAACCTCTCCCTTGTAATAAGCTTTGACAAGTCCGTTATAGCTTGTTATTGATTCACCAACAGACTTTAAAGTTTGTTGTGCCGCTTGTGCGGCTAATCCTTTGTAGTGTGGGTTATCTTTAAGAACTTTGTCCAACTCAGGGTATGAACCATTGCACTGGTAAGTTTTCCACCCACTACGCAACTCATCACCACACCAAAAAGTCGTATATGCATTACCCATCTCTTGAAGACGTGCAGTCCGGAGTCTGACGAATATGATAGATGGCACAGTTAATCAAGCTGTTTGCGTGTTGACATTGGTCTAACCAAAACGCTTTTTCTTCATCCGTAAATCTTGCTCTGACCGGAACTGTTTTGTACAGTTGACTCACCTCCTGTTTGCTTGTTAGCTTGTCATTAGAATACTAAACGGTACTAAATATGTCAACAGGTAAAGGCAGGAAGAGAGTAAAAAATCAACCAGCATTACATGAAGAGTTAAAGAAGCAGCATGGAATATTTCTGACCAATACAGCTTGGTACTTTGTGTGCGAACAGGCTGTAAAAGAAAGAACAAGTGCTAGTGAGTATATTGAAGCTCTTATTCAACAAAAAAGAAGAGAAACAACAGGTTAAAACCTGTTGAGTCGCGCTTCATCCCCTGGTTAAAAACACAGGGGTTCTCGCGCTCCCATTATGTTTTGATAGTATGCATTTAATACACACCTTTAATGCACATAACATAAAATGGCGTAGATTGAGAGAACTATATTACTTTTTAGTATTCATATCATCGCAGAGATGGCGATCTGCTGAAAGCAGCAGCGCTGAGTCCCAAGGGGACACGCTACGCGAACGCTATCGCTCTCACTAATGTTGGGGTTAGTTGTCAGATAGGCATATAGCCAGTTACAGCCCCGCGCTAGAAGAGCATCTAGCTCTATAGCAGAATCTAAATGGTTGAGTTTCCAAATCCTCACAGTTTTTCCATCACTGGTAGAAACTATGACTTTACCATTGGGACTGAAACTCACACTGTTGACACAATTATTATGTCCATGAAAAGTTTGTAGCTCTTTGCCTTCTAAGCTCCAAAGTTTGACTGTCTTGTCATCACTGGCAGAAGCAATCATCTGCCCATCCGGACTGAAACTCACACTGTTGACAGCATCTCTATGTCCCTGAAAGGTTTGCAGTTCTCTACCATCAACAATACTCCAGAGTTTTACTGTCTTGTCATCACTGGCAGAGGCAATCATTTTACCATCGGGACTAAAACTCACGCTCCTAACCCAATTGTGATGTCCTTGGAAAGTATATAGTTCGGTTCCTTCCAAGTTCCAGAGTTTTACTGTCTTGTCATCACTGGCAGAAGCAATCATTTTACCATCCGGACTAAAACTCACGCCCCAAATCCAATTGCAATGCCCCTGGAAAGTACGCAGTTCTGTGCCATCGAGCCTCCAAAGTTTCACTGTTTTGTCATCACTGGCAGAAGCAATCATTTTACCATCCGGGCTGAAACTCACGCTCCTGACTCTATCGCTATGCCCCTTCAAAGTTTTGAGTAACGTTCCATCAAGACTCCAGAGTTTCACGGTTTTATCCTCACTGGCTGAGGCAATCATCTGCCCATTGGGGCTGAAACTCACGCTCCTAACCCAGTCACTATGCCCGACTAAGGTTTGTAGTTCTTTGCCCTCGATATTCCACAGTTTTACTGTTTTGTCCTCACTAGCAGAGGCAAGCATCTGCCCATTAGGGCTGAAACTTACGCAACTGACTCTAGCACTATGTCCTTGGTGAGTTGGCTTTTCTATACTATCGAGGCTCCAAAGTTTTACTGTATTGTCATCACTAGCAGAGGCAAGCATCTGACCACCTGGACTAAAACTTACGCTCCTGCTCCTAGCCCTATGCCCCTTTAAGGTTTTGACTAAAGTTCCATTAAGACTCCAAAGTTTAACTGTACCGTCATCACTAGCTGAGGCAATCATCTGACCATCCAGACTGAAACTCACGCTTCTGACTCTAGCGCTATGCCCTTGCAGGGTTCTCAGTTCTATGCCATTGAGGTTCCATAGTTTGACCGTGCTGTCATCACTAGCTGAGGCAATTATCTGACCATCTGGACTGAAACTCACGCTCCTGACCTTAGCGGCATGCCCGACTAAGGTTCGCAGTTCTTTACCGTTGAGGTTCCAGAGTTTAACTGTAGTGTCATCACTTGCCGAGGCAATCATCTGACCATCCAGACTGAAACTCACGCTCCTAACCCAGCCACTATGCCCTCGCAAGGTCTGCAGTTCTGTGCCGTTAAGATTCCAGAGTTTGATTGTGCTGTCATTACTGGCGGAGGCAATCATTTTACCATCAGGACTGAAACTTACGGCTAAAACCCAATCGTTGTGCCCGTGAAAGGTTCGCAGTTCTGTACCATCCACCCGCCAAAGTTTCACAGTTCTGTCAGTACTTGCAGAAACAAGCATCTGTCCATCTGGACTGAAACTAACACTATTGACACCAAGGCTATGCCCCTTGAGGGTGTTAACTAGAGTACCGTCGCACTTCCAGAGATTTACAGTGCTGTCATCACTTGCCGAGGCAATAAGCTGACCATCTGGACTGAAACTCACGCTCAAAATTCTGGCACTATGCCCTTGCAAGCGATTCTTCTCTTGAATTCCGTAAACTGCCTGCTGTAGATTAGCTATTGTCCTTAGCTTAAGCTTAATATCCACCAGTGCTGGTGTCTCCTGTAATTTTCTACCTGCCTTGACAGCAGCGACTAATGCCCCAAGTTCATCATGTGATAAAAGCAGGGCTTGAGATAAAGAACTCAGTGCCTCAATTTCAGCAATCTCTGCTCGCTTGCGTTCCTGCTTTTCTTGCAACAGTGAGTGCTTAAGTTTTTCCTTAGTCAGCTTCAATTCTTCTAATAGTTCAGGTTCCTGTTGTTGACGAATAAACGCCAGCAGATAATCGTGAACGAGCTGATAACGATCTGCTGGTGTTTCTCGCACCCGAAATACAAACCCTGCACCGACTAAAATCTCTAAAACTAAATCCAATTGGTCGGGTTCTAATTGCAAACCTGCTGTTTCTATCTTCTCTATCAGTTCAGCACGAGTCTTGAGGGGGCGGATGCCATTTTCATCTGTTAGTAGAAACAAAATAAGTTGAGCAATGGGTTTGTTCTCAAGACCGCAGTCTTGGATAACTTGTTCTAAATATCGCTCAACCAGTTTTGCTTTCGGGTTAGAACCAAGTTTTTGATATTCTTCTAGCTTGGTTATTTTGTCCTCTTCAAGTTGTGCACCTACAATCTGTAACTCGATTGGACGCACTACCCCTAACTCTCCGGCTAAATCCTGCACCAAGGCATCAATGAGCGCAGGCTCAAAGTGAAAATGCGAGTGCGCGGTTAAACTTTGGATGTTTAATTTGGCATCTTCTGATGAAAACTCTTTTAAAGAGTAGCGAATATTTTTACTTAGAATGTCATTATTGATGATATCTAAATTTGTCAGGCGCTCCCACTCCAACAAATAGTGCAAATAATCTTCCCGTAATAATAAGATGATTTTTACAGAGGGAATATTTAAGCAAGTATGCAAAAATTCGTAAAATGGTCGTCTTTGAGCTGGATCGGTGCAGACAAAGAAAAACTCTTCAAACTGATCGAAAATTAAAACTGTTAGTAAATTGCGATTTTTATGGTTTCGCAATTGTTCAACAATATTGTCCCCAGAATCTGGAGTTGCAGGCAAAAGAATGCCTTTTTTTTCTAGAGCATCGACCAAAGCTGTACCCAATTCCTGCAGCCACTTGGTGTAATCCTTCTGCACCACCACGGGTAGGGTCTTATGTTGGCAGATTGGATATTCTACCGCTAGGACTAACTCATTCACCATCGAACTCTTGCCCACCCCTGATTGACCGTGGATCACTATCAGTTTATGATCGTCACGGCATATTCTTTTTTTGATCAAGTAATCAACTTCTTGCTGCCGACGAGCGGAAGCAGTTATTTCTTGATTAAAGCTCATGAGCTGAGCAGATGGCAGCAATGTCGTGTTAATCACCTGTTGCTGTAGCTGCAACTGATTTGCACCGATGAAGGCTCGAATACCATACTGGTGTTCAATTTGACGTTTTTCTTGTTTAATCTGAAAGGCTTTGAGATATTGACCTTGTGTAAAGTAAAGCGATCGCAACACCTCTAAAATCCGAATGTAAATCGGCGCATTATACTCAGGTTTACTTTCTGCTCTAGCAGTTTCTAAGTTTTCAATCGCTTCTGAAACTTGACCAAGATGCTGTTGCGACTGAGCCAATAATAATAAGTACCAACCTCCATGCGATTGCCAAGCCTGAGCTAAACTAGTGTTCTGCTCCAGGTAACAGTAATTTAGTGCTGGCTCTGCCGCACTGTCTAAAATTTGCCGTGCTTTTTCAGTATATTGCTGTGCTTGAGTCCAAGCTTCCACAGCCAGTGCAACCTCTGCTAGCAAGCCATAACTATAAGCAAGCCTGATTGGGTTGAAATAGCTCTGATGCAGAACCTGTGCTCTTTTAGCAATATCGTCTAACTCATCCCACTCGTGTAACCTTTGTAGTACTTCTCCTAGGGCATTGATAAATTTAGCTTCTAGATCGGGGCGGTTAGCCTCCTGGAATACTTTAATACATTGCTGATAATAGTCTTTTGCTATACTACAAGCTTGCTCATACTGGGAACGGTGTAGTACACCGTATGCACGCCACCAAAGACCAAGGCAGAATAGTAAACACCCTCGCCACTCTGGGTTATCGCTTTTTTCCCAAAACGCTAAACTCCTTTCATAGTGTTCTCGAGATTGTTCCATTGAGTTGCAAGCATCTCGTCCTAGAACAAACTCCAGACTGGCTTCTAGCTCTGAATGCAAATTTACACCACGACGTTGTAAATCTTTCCTGGCTGACTCAAGCTCAAATCTACAAGGTGAACCAATTCCTAGATTAAGAGCTGCATTGTCCAGAAATGTGTCTGCACCGACCTCTAGAACTTTGGAAAATACCTCATTTACAGTTTGCTGTAAGAACTTGAGTAACTCATCAGTGGTGAGTTCAAATTCAATTGTTGTTGCCCAACTCTCGAAATCTGGCGTGAGCCGAATCAGCTTTTGCAATACTTCATCATTGATCCACAATAATAACGGGAAGGGAAAATTTTTGCGAAATTCCTCCCTAACTTGATTGGTAGAAGTGAGTACGGTATCAATATCACTCACGGAATCTAGCCCAAATACCATCAATGCTGGTGGCTGTTCTGAATCGAGATTTGCTTGGATGGTGGTGTAAAGCGTCTTGACAGACTCAGGTAGGACTAGCTCTCGAATCTTAATGTTCGTTAGCTCCCGCAGTCGTTGCACCATGCGCTCACGTAAAACTGCGTAGTTACAGCGCACCAAAATGAGCGAAAATTGTCCTTGAGAACGCGCGATCGCCCGCGTCAGCGCCTGCAATGAACTTTCGTTATAGGCGGTAAAATTTTCCGTTTGATCTGAGTTAGTCATCACTGCAACTCTTTTGCTTGTGCCAAAATCGGATTAATATCAAACCACAATTCATCTTGATATCGATATTCAAAAACAAACATACTGTGTATCAGAGATTGGTATCTTTCTTCGCCTCTCAAGCTTTTCTCTTGTGCCACTTGATGCAGCAAGTCCCACTCCTGATCGGTAACTGTATTCTTTAGCGTATTACAGCGTTGCCTAATGACACTTGCCAAGCAGTCACGCGAGAGAGGTAGATCATCTGTCTTTTGGAGACAAGTTTGGAGTAGCATCAGCAAGCTTCGCACATGACCACCACTAACTCGGCACAGTTGCTCTAAAGTCTCAGGACTATCAAAAACCCGCGTAATTAAATTACGGCTTCCTTCCCAACTGACACCAGGAAAAGCTCTTGCCATAACCATCTGTTGCAGCAGTGTAATTCCTTTTAGGAATTGCGAACTATCCCGTAGCTGCACAGGAACCATAGGCAAAACTTTGGGATCTACCCCAAATCGATCTGTCAGTCGTCCTAAAACATTTGAAAAAATCAAGACCAGGGGAATTGTATAAACTAGATGGCAATTCAGTTGTTTTAACTGTTCACCCCGGTCTACAAATAAATATTCTGCCTGACTAGATCCCGACGGCTTCACAGAGTTATGCAATTTTTCGAGATTATCGACAATTACCACCAGTCCTTTTTTGCCTTGCCACTTTAGTTTTTCTGTAGCAGGTTCAAGCACTTCCTTGTTAATTGCTTCTAAAAGCCGATTCGTCTGTGGCTCTAGATAGTACCTTAACTGACTACGAAGCCTAGGACTATCTTTGGTTTTAGCCGTAATTTTGGCAATGCCTACAGACAACTGCACATCGCTGATGTCAATTGGTGTTTGTAAAATCTCTGCAATTTCACGAAACAAATCAACAAAGTATCCTGGCTTAACCCTGATTTTAATAGCTTCCAGGCTTTCACTCACCTCGCGGGCGATCGCCAGTAAAATATCTGTAATATCAACATCCGCCATGTCCATATCATCGCTGGAGTTGAAATAAACGACATGAAAGCCCTCATACTCTAACTCTGCTTTCAGCCGCAGTAACTCTGTAGACTTTCCACAGCCGACGTGCCCTGTAAACAGCTGGCAGGTTGGCTCATCAGGTGAGAGGCGTGTGATGGTTCGCTCTAATTCCGCAATAATCTTGCCACCACGCACTGAGGAAAAATCGATATAGTACTGCCTATCCTCGGCATTCCCTACGACTAGGGTTTTGCTGGGGTCACATGCTTGATAGAATTTTGTTAAATCCAGCTTCATTATAGTTTTCTTAAAAAAATAGCCTGACCGTATCCCTTATATACAGAGCGAAAAATCGCTATTTCGGGTTGGACTGGCTTGGAAATAATTAATAAATATTAAGGGAACAAGGGTGCGTTAAGAAATGCCTAACGCACCAGGGCAATGTCTACAATTCCAACTTCACACCCCGAATTGAATAATCCAACAACTCCATCGGGTGCATAATGGAAATCTCTTTATCCTGCGATCGCAAATGCTGACTAATTTGCAAAGTACAACCCGGATTAGCAGAAGCAATTAACTCCGCCCCAGTATTGAGCAAATTCTGCACTTTTTGCCTACCCAATTCCTCAGCTACCTCTGGCTGCAGCATATTGTAAACCCCCGCACTGCCACAACATATAGCCGCATCGATGGGTTCGCGCAACTTCACACCAGGAATTTGCTGCAATACCTGACGCGGTTGCACACTAATTTTTTGTCCATGCAACAAATGACAAGCATCTTGATAAACCAAAGTCAAGGGCTTATCAGCAAGAGGTGACAATTTTGCTGTTAAACCAACAGTCGCCAAAAACTCTTGCACATCTCTAACCTTCGCAGCGAATTCTTTAGCTTTTTCCCGATATTCCGGGTCATCCTCTAAAATGTGACCATACTCTTTTAACGTATGACCGCAACCAGCAGCATTGATAATCACAAAATCGACATCAGTATTTGCAAAACTATCAATCATCTGCCTTGCCAAAGCTTTGGCTTGTTGGGTTTGTCCTTGGTGTTCGGGAAGCGCCGCACAACATCCTTGAGTTTTGGGAATCACAACCTCACAGCCATTCGCCGTTAAAACCCGTACCGTTGCTTCATTCACAGGCGAGAAAAACAACCGTTGCACGCATCCCAAAATCACCCCAACTCGGTAACGTTTCTCACCCTGCGCCGGAATCACATCCGGCAAATTATCTTGAAATGATTCTAGAGTAATTTTTGGCAGAATAGATTCCATTGCCGCCAAGCGCGGAGATATTTTCTTAAGCAACCCAGTCCCACGCACGAGTTTTTGCAAACCCAACTTTTGATAAACAAACAATGGAACTAGCAAAACTTTCAAACGATTGGGATACGGAAAAAAAGAAAATATGAGTTTGCGAAGCAGTGTATCCGACAAACTGCGAGGATAATTGCGTTCAACTTGGTGACGAGTCGCAGAAATCAACTTGTCATACTGCACACCAGAAGGACAAGTCGTCACACAAGCAAGACACCCCAAACAAGAATCAAAATGTTGTGCAGTTGCCTTATTCAGCGGAATCTCACCCTCATTAATCGCATCCATTAGATAGATGCGCCCTCGTGGAGAATCCATCTCCTTGCCAAGAACCCTGTAACTCGGACAAGTCGAAAGACAAAACCCACAATGAACACAACTATCAATCAACTTCGGTTCAGGCGGATGATTCGCATCAAACCCAGTCAAATCACTCAAACTAGCCTTCTTACTCTCAGAACTTTCCGAAACTTGCATATTATTTCTTCTTTTCCCCTCTCTTGGCGTCCTTGGCGTCTATGTCCTGCGGACACGCTTCGCTAAGGCGGTTCATTTCCTAAATCCCACCCACAAAACGACCAGGACTTAAAATATATTCCTTATCAAACTGTTCTTTTATCCGACGCATTAACTGCACAGCATTACCAGTGTAGCCCCAGACATCCAATTGCTTAACCTTCACTGGTGCTGACAAAATAGTCAGAAAACCGCCATGACTTTGACAAAGATTTCGTATCCCCAACACCTTATCAACCTTATCACCCTCAAACCGCAACACCCCCAAACCACTAGCGATGTGAATCCAACCCAGATCGGCTTGAGTCAAAACCTCAACAGCAGAAGTAGGTAACACTCCTATTTTGCAGGTAATTGCATCATTGGGAGAAGAATGCATTTGTTCTCGCAATATGCGCCATAAATCAGCTTCATCCACAGATGAATATATCGTCCCTTGCAAACCGAGTTGCGCCCCTACCTCCAACAGTCGGTTTGATTGTTCTTTGACACTTTCAGGAATACTTTGGAAGCGAGCAATTAATCCCAATCCTTTACCCAATTCTAAGTTAGACACAAGTTGAGTTGATAGTAAATCAGCTTGGGTTGGTGTTAACGCAGAACCTCGCAGCGTATCAGCAGCTTGGGATACAGCCTTTGCATCACCAGTTAGCACCACCGTACCGGATGCCTCAGGTAACGGATAAACGCGAAAAGTGACTTGACTTAAAACCCCTAATGTGCCATAAGATCCAGTAAACAACTTCATCAAGTCGTATCCTGCGACATTTTTCACCACTCGCCCGCCAGCTTTGGCAATTTGTCCATCGGCACGTACAAAGGTCATACCTAGTAGTTGATCCCTTACACTACCATAACGTTGCCGTAGGGAGCCTGTATCAGCGGTAGCAACAATACCGCCAATTGTTGCTGTATCTTGTGTTATGGGGTCAAGAGCGAGAAATTGCCCACAGTCTACCAACATTGCTTGGAGACGAGAAAACTTCATTCCAGCTTCGACTGTAACCGTCAAATCCCCTATGGCGTGTTCAATCAGTCGGTTGAGCCGTTCTGTACTCACTACGACATCAACGTCTTTGGCTAACCCACCCCAGTTAAGTTTACTGCCACTACCGCACGGTAAAACGCGCCACTTGTTGCGATGCGCTTCTGTCATGACTTGGGCTAGCTGTTCGGTGGTGTGAGGATAGACGATACAACTGGGAGGCGTTGGGGAAGCAATTACCTGTAATATAGATTTTTGCTGACTGACTGGTATGTTTTCCCAAGGACAGACAGAATTTTCTTGATTGATGATAGATGCAAAACAAGAGGCGATCGCTTTCATCGGTTTGTTTTATACTCCCTACATGTGACATCCTCCTACACTCCCCTATCGGGTAAGTGTAGGCTTCCCAACCTCGCGATTGAGATTTCCTGGTTGTTTCCACCTCTAGGGTGTTTCACCACTTACCTAGAGCAGCCTCATGACTTACTCCCCGGCAGACCGATTGCCCAGGCGGTTTCCGTTCCGCACAGCCCGTGCGTACTGACTACCAATCAATTGATACAAATTGGAGTACACCTATGTACTGTGAAGTTTTTACCCAACTACAGAATTGGGCACATCTCACCCAAAGTTTTTAGCTGGAACCCCCTAACTTCAATTGTCTAGGTTCAGACCAATTTATGCCGTTTGCGCTGTTCACCACGTTGCGGGAGACGTGTTCGTTTGAGTCAAGGCAACCGTTGGTTAGACGGTGTATTAATTTTATCATTTCTGTTGGGAATAGCAGCAAACGTCGCCAACACAGAAAGTTAATTTTAGGGATATTGAATCCCATAAAATTAACTTGGGGGAGTCCATGTATCCCACGCCTCCCTTACGGGTAGGGCGTGGGTCTTATAGCTCCCCCAAGCCCCCTCAAAAGATAATTTACTGGTTTAACAACCAAAATAAGGGAGTAAGGAGTCAATAGAAAGAAAACTGTAAAGGGGACTAGGGATTCGGGATTAGGGATTGGGTTGACTAATTCCTCAAAAAGCTTTATTGACTATTAACCACGAAGCGATAATATCAATTTTGACTTCTAGGGGTTTATATTTCTATTCAGTTTAAATAATACTCTTTATACATGAGATACGTATGTCATTGTGATAAGTAACCTTAATATTTTGTAGAGACGCGACGCCAGTCGCCTCTGTCGGGAAACCCTCCTGCAGCGCTGGCTCGCCATGGCGCGTCTCTACATGTACACATTGGCGCGTCTCTACATTTACACATTAACCGCCTGTGTCTTATTTACTGGCGTATAATATCCGTTGGTGTTTTCAGCTTTTACATTTTGCAGTAGTTCTTTACCTGTAATCAATCTTGCGCCACGTTTGCGGGTGAAATAGTTCCAGCCCCACTGAATCATCACTACCAGCTTGTTGTCAAACTCAATCAGGAAGTAGATGTGAACGAACAGCCAAAACAGCCAGGCGAAGAAACCTGAAAATTTCATGAAACCTAAGTCTACAACGGCAGAGTTTTGTCCAATAACCGCTAAACTACCGGAATCAACATAACGGAATTGTGGCAATGTCTTACCTTTTAGCCGTTGTTTAATCAGTGAAGCAACGTATTGTCCTTGCTGCATCGCTACGGGTGCAACACCTGGTAAGGGTTTGCCGTTTTGATGGGCAAAATTCGCCAAGTCTCCAACGACAAAAATGTTGGAGTGTCCTTTGATACTCAAGTCGGGTTCAACAATGACTCGTCCGGCGCGATCGCACTCAGCCCCTGTGCTTTCTGCTAGCAACTTTCCCAGAGGCGAAGCTTTCACACCTGCCGCCCATAATACTGTCTTTGCTGCAATCTGCGTTACTTCATCACCTTGTTTGAGGGTGACAACGTCACCTTCTATATTTGTCACCAGTGTTTTTGGTTGAACAGTAACACCCAAGCGCGTTAGTGATGCTTGTGCTTGTGTTGATAACTCTGGTGCAAACGGTGGTAAAACTCGATCCAAACCTTCGAGGAGTAAAACCTGCGTTTCGGAAGTGTCGATGTTGCGGAAATCCTCCTTCATGGTGTGGTAAGCTAATTCTGCGATCGCACCTGCTAATTCCACACCAGTCGGACCACCACCGACAATTACAAAAGTTAACCAAGCACGGCGTTTTTCGGGATCAGTTTCCTTTTCTGCTGCTTCAAACGCCGTAAAGATGCGGCGACGCATTTCTATCGCATCTTCCACAGTTTTTAAACCAGGGGCAAATTCTTCCCATTGATCCTTGCCAAAATAAGAATGCTTTGCACCTGTCGCCAGGATTAAAGAATCGTAATGTATCGCTTCCTCACCCATGAAGACTTTTTGTGCCTGTGGATCGATATCATTCACCTCTCCCAGCAGCACTTTTGTATTCTTGCTCTTACTGAGTACGGAACGCAGTGGTGAAGAAATATCAGCAGGAGATATGCTGCCAGTGGCGACTTGGTATAAAAGCGGTTGAAAGAGATGAAAATTTCGTTTATCAATAAGAGTCACATGGACATCAGCACGAGTCAGTGCTTTTGCGGCATATAATCCTCCAAATCCACCACCAACAATGACTACGTGTGATGGTGGCTTATTTTCTACTGCGTTTACCATAAGATTTATTTCCTTTTATTGACCGCTTGTCATCCTTCTTAACAAATTTTAAACAATTTCGTCAAAGTAGTTCTGCTCATTTTTTACATATTTAGAAATGTAAAGGTATTGAACAACACGTGAAAAATGTAATGTGTATTACTTTTTTCTTTATGATTTATGCGTTGACAGAAATTTTATTGTATGCAATTACCCTGACTTGATAAAGTACAGAAGTTAAGCATGAATGAGCTAACCTTACTGTATTTTTAATAGTGTAAGCAGACACCAACTTATGCAGCTTAGAGACAAAACACGGTTTCTATTGCGATAGGGTGATAGTTTAAGCAGTACGAACTAAGGGTAGGGCGATCGCTTACTATAGAACTAAGCTTATAGCTGTAGCTTGAATGCACTATGCAAATAACGGTTGAAATTCCCGATGAAATTGCTCAGCGACTAAACCAAGCATGGGGAAGCCTTTCTCGTCGGCTCCTAGAAACGGTTGTCGCTGATGCTTATCGTTGTGGTGAGATTAGCACTGCTGAAGTAGGGCAGATACTTCAATTACCATCACGTCTAGAAACCCATGCTTTTTTGAAACGGATGGGTGTTTACCTGAATTATGACGAAGCTGAATTAGAACAGGATCTTCAAACCCTTAAGAAGTTCAGAGCACAATGATTGTGGTATCTGATACTTCACCAATTTGTTACTTGCTGTTGATTGACCATATCAGAGTATTGCAAGAACTCTACGGCGTAGTGATAATTCCTCAAACTGTGGCTGATGAATTAAACGCTTCTGAGTCACCATCTGTCATCCGAGATTGGATAGCTAAACCTCCTGACTGGCTGCAAATTCAACCCGTTGAAACTCTCCAAAACCTAGAGCTGGAAAAACTCGAGCCTGGTGAACGAGAGGCAATTTTATTAGCAGAGAAACTAAAAGCTGACTTGGTGATCTTGGATGACAAAGCCGCAAGACGCGTGGCTCTGGAACGTGATTTGAGGATTATTGGACTCCTGGGTATTCTGAAAGACGCTGCTAAATTTGGTTTACTGGATTTGAGGATAGTTTTTGACGATTTGCGAGAAGTTGGTTTTTGGGTTGCACCAAGTTTACTTGAGCAGCTTCTCAAAGAGGAGTGATTTTCATTGCCTATTGAATATCCCGAATCAACATTTATCTAAACGCGAGTAGTATTGAAACTATCAAAGCATCGCGGGAGGGTGAGAACCCCTACCTTTTAAGGAGGGACGGGATACCTGACTTCTTTGGACTTTAGTCCTTTGTTTCTCTTTCTTTTTTATCAACATATTCTCTTATTGCTTCTCGAATCAAATCGTTAATTGAGCGTTCTGTTAGCGCTGACATCTTTTTCATATCTTCATATTCTTTATCAGACAACCTCAAGTTGTATCGTTGCATAATGCCATATATATGTTAATATGGGATTATGGTAACACAAGGATGAAAAACTCCAAAAACAAAAAGTGATGCCATGTTGAACAATGACAATTGAAGATATGGAGTTGTGTTGAAAAGAACCTAACAGTTGCCTTCAATACGTGAAATCTTCAAGGTTGGAAGATCCTAAAGTAGCCGCACAGCCTGAAAAGGTCGAGGCGGGTAGGGCTGTCTTACCCTCGTCAACGTGCTTAAAAAACACGAGACAGCGTTGCGCTGTGTGCCTTTTAGCACACGAAGCAACAACAGTCTAGAATCCACGTTTTTCAAAGCGTGGAGAGTTCAAAATCTGGAACAGTGCGACTTTATCTTGTAGCTCCTTGTGTTTTTTTAGATACAACTGAGATGCACCGACGCACCGGAAGACTCGCAATGCTGAGATATCTCACAAGCCGCAAAATACTAGCTGCTTTATTTGTACTGGTTATCTGCCTTACCCTAGTATATGGTTGCTTTTCTGGGCAAAAAACTCTAGCATCCGCGCCTGTATTGCTTACAGATCCATTTCTACAACTCCCCACTCAATCTTCAGTGCGAGTTGTGTGGTTTACTGAGTTTGCTGGTTCTAAACATAGTGTTGCTTATGGGGACAATTTCCAGCAAACAGCCACAGCAAATACTACCAAACTCAGTCGGACACGGGAAGACCAAGAATCAAGAGTAGGAAACCAAACGCAAAACGGGCAAGTTTACAAGCAACCTGTCGCGCGTGACATTTGGCGACATGAGGCGGAAGTTGTTGGGTTAACTCCTGGTAAACGAGTTCCTTATCGCGTCACGAGTGTACGAGAAGATGGCGAGAATGTGAGCAGCAATGCTTTTACTCTAGCACCTACCCCAACTCCAGGAACACCATTGAAAATTCTACTGACTTCTGACCATCAGTTGAAACCGATGATAGCAGCAAATCTGCAAAAGGTCGTGGAAATTGGGAAAGTGGATGCGGTGTGGTTAGCAGGAGATACAGTGAATATTGCAGACCGTGCCTCAGAATGGTTTGATGATAATAGGGGCGGTGCTTTCTTCCCTTGTTTGCAAGGTCGTGCTAAATCCCAAAGAGATTTTAATGGTGGAGAAATCATTCAACACGCCCCCATGTTTACCAGCATTGGGAATCATGAAGTGATGGGACGCTTTCGCAAGAGTGGGGGTATAGGCGATGAATTTAATGATGCGTTTCCGCGTGCAGTGGCTTTAAAGTTGTATGGGGAAAAATCGCTGAAAGATAATTCTTATAATACTGATACCTATGAAGAAATTTTCACATTACCTGAAAGTAAAGAAGGTGGAGAAACTTACTATGCAGTAAGTTTTGGTGATGTGCGTTTGGTGGTTTTGTACGCAGCGAATATGTGGCGGACTCCCAACATGGATGCAGAAGCGAGAGGAAAGTACCGCGAAAGAGACAAAGATTTACAAAATCCAGAGAATTGGGGTTACGGACAAGTTATTTTTGAGCCAATTGCCAAAGGAAGCAAGCAGTATAACTGGTTAGCACAAGAACTCAACAGTTCTGAGTTCAAACAAGCAAAGTATAAGGTGGTGATGTTCCATTATCCGCCGCATTCTTTAGGCGACAATATTGTCCCTGCTTATACTGATCCCGTGCCGAATATTGAACGTGATGCGAATGGCAAAATTAAGGCAGTGCGTTACAACTACCCTAAAGAAGCAGACTACCTGATCCGCGATGTGATGCCTTTACTTGAAGCCGCTAATGTACAGTTGGTATTTTACGGGCATTCGCATCTATGGAACCGCTTTCGTAGTCCGTCGGGAATGCACTTTCTTGAAACATCTAATGTTGGCAATACTTACGGTGCTTTCTTAAGTGGTGATAAACGACCAGTACCGCCTAAAGACAAAAAGGATTATGCTGCACTTGGTGATCCCAATGGATTAGAACCAGTTGTACCAGCGATCGCTCCTTTGCCAGGTAAAGATGGTAAACCGATGCCTTATATTGCCAGTAATGACATTACAGCTTTTAGCATTTTTGATACGGGTACGGGTACAGTCAGCAGTTATCGTTTTGATACAAGTCAGCCGAATTCAAAGGTGGTGAAGTTTGATGAGTTTCAGCTGTTACAACTGAGATAGTAACAGACCATTTATAAAGTAAATCTTAACTTTGTAGGGTGCGTTAGAGCGCAGCGCAACGCACCGTTGATTTCGGTGCGTTACAATACCGTTCAGTTAAGGTTGATGCGTAAAAAATCATGTGTGTAGAGACGCGCCATGGCGAGCCAGCGCTGCAGGAGGGTCTCCCTCCGCAGGCGACTGGCGTCGCGTCTCTACATTGTGTTCTTGATAAGGGTTCTGGTCTTATCTGAACCGTATTGTGATATAGCTGGGGCATCGCCGATTTTCAAATTCAACCAAAGTTGATTAACTTGCACTAGCAACTGGCTTTTTACGAGAAGGACGTTTGCGATCTGATTTTTTCTTTAGTCCCACCGCTTGAGCTTCATCGCTATCTGAACCATATTGCCCACGCACGACTTCTTTCATAGCTAATACAGCATTATGAAATTCCCATTCTGCTAATCGCGCAGCATCAGAAGCAGCACGGTATAAAGCGAGTTTCTCAGTTTCGGTTTGTTGAGAAATCAACATCGCCTGATAAACTTCCTGTAACTTTGCAGTAGAGGCATCAGCACGAGTTGTGTTGTAAGTGCTGACAGTTTGCAAACCGTGGAATGAGTCAATATCTTGACTAATGGTTTGAGGGCGCAAACGGCGTGTTGTATCTTGGATAGTCATAGATGTATACAGTGGTATAGTGTACATTTAATGTACCCATTGCAATAAACAAACTAACAGTAAGGTAAAGTTTTTAAATTGGGCAAGTTTAAAAAAAGGGTAAGCATTAACAATGCATTAACTTGAATTATGAATGTATTGACTTGCATTGTGAATGCATTGGCTTGCATTATTAATGTATTGGCTTGTATTGTGAATGCATCGACTTACATTGTGAATGCATCGACTTGTATTGTGAATGCATCGGCTTGCACTCACAGTTGAATCAGTTTTAAACCACGAGGAGCATTAAAATTTATAACACTCCAAAGCTGAAGTGTTACTAGTGGGAATACAATCACAAAATTAGACAGTTTTGTTAGTAGAGACTGCACTAGAAAATAGCGGAGGTTAAAGCAATGGATGAGCGTGATCGCTATTTACGAATTGCTCTGGTTATTATTGGAATAGCTTTTTTACTTATCTATCCGCTGAGTAAGGTCTGGGCATCAGGCTGGTTATGGCAACCAGGTCAGCACGAATACGAACAGATGATCATTGGTGTTTATGCGACGCTTGGTGTCTTTTTGCTGTTGGCTTCAAGACAACCAGAAGCTCACCTCAGTTTAATCTGGTTCACCGTCTGGTCAAGTGTAGTCCACGGGTTGATCATGGCGGTACATGCAGTAATTGACCCTGCTGAACATGGACACCTGTTTGGTGATGTTCCAGCATTGTTTTTGGTAGCAATTGTCCTTGGCTTTTTAGCACCCCGCAAAGTAGTGTCAAGTACATGAACGGGCTACGCCTACGCTCTATTATTTACTGTACTTTGGATATGTGGGGGCATGAGAATCGAACCGCAGAGGCGCAGAGGACACGGAGGAAGAAATTAAGAGGGAGCGATCGCCATTTAAAGTTACAATTTGTAGGCGATAGCTGCTAAAATTGGAACTACGACTGTTATGTGGTATCAATTTGGTGTGATTTTGTGAGAAAGGGTGCGTAGGCGTAGCCCGTCGTAGACATCGCGTAGCGTGCAAAAGGCGATCGTTAGGGATATGCTTCTCTTAAAAACCTTGCATAATTTTCCTGAACCGTCATTGTATCGGGATGACCTACACCTAAAGTACGTTCACAAATGGCTAAAGCTTGCAGATACAGGGGTTCGGCTTCGCTGTAGCGTCCTGTAGAATGGTAGAGTGCTGCGAGATTGTTCAGGCTAGTGGCGACATGGGGATGGTTGTCTCCCAGTAAGCGTTTATTCAGTTCCAAAGCTTGCTGATACAAAAGTTCAGCTTCGCTGTAGCGTCCTGTAGACTCGTAGAGTTCTGCGAGATTGTTCAGGCTAGTGGCGACAAGGGGATGGTTGTCTCCCAGTAAGCGTTTGTACAGTTCTAAAACTTGCTGAAACAGGGGTTCGGCTTCGCTGTAGCGTCCTGTAGAATAGTAGAGTAATGCGAGATTGTTCAAGCTAGTGGCGACAAGGGGATGGTTGTCTCCCAGTAAGCGTTTATTCAGTTCCAAAGCTTGCAGATACAGGGGTTCGGCTTCGCTGTAGCGTCCTGTAGAATAGTAGAGTAATGCGAGATCGTTCAGGCTTTGGGCGACATCGGGATGGTTGTCTCCCAGTAAGCGTTTATCAGTTCCAAAGCTTGCAGATACAGGGGTTCGGCTTCGCTGTAGCGTCCTGTAGAAAAGTAGAGTTGTGCGAGATTGTTCAGGCTTTGGGCGACATGGGGATGGTTGTCTCCCAGTAAGCGTTTCCACAGTTCCAAAGCTTGCAGATACAGGGGTTCGGCTTCGCTGTAGCGTCCTGTAGAAAAGTAGAGTGCTGCGAGATTGTTCAAGCTAGTGGCGACATGGGGATCGTTGTCTCCCAGTAAGCGTTTTCTCAGTTCCAAAGCTTGCAGATGCAGGGGTTCGGCTTCGCTGTAGCGTCCTGTAGAATAGTAGAGTAATGCGAGATTGTTCAAGCTAGTGGCGACAAGGGGATGGTTGTCTCCCAGTAAGCGTTTATTCAGTTCCAAAGCTTGCAGATACAGGGGTTCGGCTTCGCTGTAGTGTCCTGTAGAATGGTAGAGTCCTGCGAGATTGTTCAGGCTTTGGGTGATATCGGGATGGTTGTCTCCCAGTAAGCGTTTTCTCAGTGACAAAGCTTGCAGATGCAGGGGTTCAGCTTCGCTGTAGCGTCCTGTAGAATGGTAGAGTAATGCGAGATTGTTCATGCTAGTAGCAACAAAGGGATGTTCTAAACCAAGACGATTTTTAGTGACTTTTTCACACTGCTGCAACCAAGGTTCTGCTTGCGGATAAAGTCCTTGACCTTGATAAAACCAGCCTAAACCTGTGAAAGGCGAAATTAAATGCTCGTCGCTGAGATATTGGGATAGGTGGGTTGCAACTTCTGCAAGGTGGGGAATACGTGGAGTAAGGTTGAAAATATCTTCACGGTTAGGCTGTTGAGGAATTTGCTTTGCCACCTCTACCATCTGCGCGACAAAAGTAGTTTTCACCTTATCTGCCTCACTTGACTCATCCAACTTCATTTGGAAAAATTGCCGAATCAGTGGATGTAGACGATAAATTCCTTTACTTTGTCGTTGTAGCAAATGCAGTTTCCGCAACTCAGCTATAGCTTTCTCCCAGAGTTCTTGTGTTTCTTCATCTTCTATCGCCTCAACAGAAAAATGAATATCAGCCAAAGCAAACAAACTCAGGTAACAGCCAACATCTTGTGCATTTTTATCCAACTGTTCCCAACTCAATGCAAAAGCTTCAGCGATACCATATTCATAACGCATTAATGGGTTAGCCTTGGCTACTGCTTCGTGTTCCAGTCGCTTTTTCTCTAGCCGCTTTAGCAGTGTTTCTAGAGACAAATCTGGCATTGTATCCAGATATCGCCCCACTAACTCTAACGCCAAAGGCAAATATCCCAAGAATTTACAAATTTTTCTCGCAACCCAAGGTTCGCTTTTAAGTCGTTCCCTGTGAACCAGCGATTTTAATAATTTCATCGCCGCCAATGGTTTGAGAACACCCAAAGGTAATTGCGGCAAAGTTCTATCAAACCCCAGGCGCGTTGTCAGCAATACTTTAAACCGGGGTGATTCTGGGGGTAGATAAGGCTGAACCTGTGTTTTGTAGTCGGTGACATCATCAAACACCAGCAGCACTTCACCTTGTTGCCAATTTTGCCAGCAGTATCTCAGCCTATCTGCTAATTCCCAATCGTCCGGTGCAATGAGTTTAAATTTCAATTCAGCAAATCTGAGAATCTGAATTCCGACATCGATACCCTGTGCTGATAACCAGCAAACTCCACCTTGATATTTCTGCAAATGCTGTTTGGCGTATTGGGTAGCGAGTTCAGTTTTGCCGACACCACCCATACCCGCCACAGCTACAATTGCAACTTGCCGAGATGTTTGTAATGAGGAGTGCAGGTTTTGTAGTTCCGCCTCACGTCCCACAAATTTTTCAAATGGGACAGCAAGGGGAATATTTTGATGAATTTCTTTAATTGTGGGGTGGGCATCTTGCCCGCCATTATATTTTTTTTTCAAGCAAGCTCGTAACTTTTCCAGCTTACCCCGGCTTTGAGAATTGGCTAACTCAGGATAACTCTGGGCGAACTTTTTATAAACCTCAGTCATCCACTTTTTAACACTAGCAGGACTGATCTTCAAGTCGCTGGCAACTTTTGCCTCACTATTAGTTGAGTTTTCAGTCTTCAACCGCTCTACAAAAGCTGCCTTTTCCTCCGAGGATAAGTCATGAGTCGCGGCTTCTTGTTCTAGAAAATCACGCCATTGCATAGACAGCTTGTGAGATTTCTTCTCGATTCTACTTAATTCTACTTTTTTCTACTTAAGTTTCTATTTCTAGGGAATCTCCTCTTCTTCTGGCAGAAATACGATTTACATATGAAACATTTAGAAGAGGTTCGAGCCATGAAAACTGTCTTAACAACTCCAGTTAACTCCAATCAAACTACCCAAACTTCGCAATTAATCCCCGCCTCGCCAACATCGGTAGAGAATCCATCTACTTGGATGCGAGATGGATATAGCCCCACTGAAATCATCCTCTCGGTGGCAATTTTAATTTCATTGTCGATTGGGGGAATTGCCTCTGTGATTGTGGCGATTACGGGTTTAGTTAAAAGTTTAGTGCCTGTAATGGTGCGCCCAACAAAGGAAGAAACTAAGTAGTCAACGTTAAAAGATATTTGCTGCCGTGGATCTTTAACGTTAGCGCGATAGCGTAAGTCCTGCGGACAGGCTGCTTCAGTCGCGGAGCGTGCCCTTGGGCTTAGCACTGCCGCCTTCGGCAGTTCGCATCTCTGATAAACTGCAATGCCGAATAGTGCATAACGCATCAATCAATGCGTTGGCGTAGCCCGCCGCAGGCATCGCCAAAAAACTGAAGCAGCCGAAATAGCGATCGCAATTTTGCAGGTGTGAGTTACGCATATCCCCTGAAAATCAAATTTTGTGTCACTTCACTCGATGCATTTTCCCAAAAAGCCAGGGGATTTACTGCTATCCCGGTTTTGATTGCTGCTGAGTCTATCGATTGGAAGATGAATTTATCCTCAAAGTTTCGATGATGTGAAGGGAGAGTACAAACAGGTTGACTTTGACACGCTTTGTCTGTGCCAAAAGTATCGTTAGAAACTTCCTTCAACTAAGACATCATTATGAAACGCATTGCATATTTAGGACTTGGCATCATGGGCAGTGGTATGGCAACCAACTTGCTGAAAGCGGGGTATGATGTCACGGTTTGGAATCGCAACCCAGAATCCTGTAAGCCTCTGGTTGAACAAGGTGCAACACAAGCTCAAACACCTGCAAAAGCCGTTGAAAATGCTGAGGCGATTATGTACTGTCTTGCGAATGACAACGCAGTTGAAGAGGTTGTTTTTGGGCAAGATGGCATTTTATCGAATGTGCAATCGCCACAAATCGCGATCGACATGAGTACAGTTCATCCTGACACATCCCGCCGACAAGCTGCAGCTTATGCCGAAAAGCAAGTTGAATTTCTTGATGCTCCCGTTTTCGGTAGTAAAAACGAATCCGCAGCCGGGGGATTGTGGATTGTCGTCGGTGGTAAACGGCACGTATTTGAGAAAGTCAAACCAATTTTAGAGCCGTTAAGCGAAACAATACATTACCTCGGCGACACTGGCAAAGGCGCATCAATGAAACTCATCGGTAACTCGATTGTGGCAACGCAAATCGAAGCGTTAGGGGAAGCGATGATTCTGGCAACTAAAGCCGGGCTGAATCCAAAAGACGTTCTCGATGTGTTGCATGTGGTGGATTTTCGCTCTCCGATTTTTGACGGTATAGGCAAGATGCTGGTGGAGCGCGATTTTACACCAAGTTTCGCATTAAAACACATGCTCAAAGATGCCAACTTGATTGCTCGATTTGCCCAAGATTTGAATTCTCCCACGCCTGCTGCCGCAATTGTCAGAGAAACTATCAAAACAGCGGTTAATCAAGGATGGGGAGAAGAAAATGCGTCTGCCCTGATTAAAGCGCTGGAATTAGAAGCGGGAGTAACTATTGAACCATAATTACAAATCATTGTTATCAAGATAACATCAAAAAGTATAGCCAATAAAACAAAATCTGTCTTAGGGCAAAGGTTGGAACAAAAAGGCTAACTAGTTGAATCTGTTTGCACAATTCACACCAACGGTATCTGCAAAGCGTTAATCGACGCTCGTTTCACAACGGCTTTGTTTGTGGTTCGTGATTGAAATCCGTCATCATCTGCTGAGTGTGATCGTACTCAACTGTGCGATCGCGAAGCGGGCGCTCTGCGCCATCGCCTTATGCGGGGCTTTGCCCCGGAGCGAAACGGGCACTCCGTGCGATCGCGAAGCGGGCGCTCTGCGCCATCGCCAGTGAGAGGGTAAAGCCAGAAAATCACCCTTTTGACCGGTATTAAATAAAAGCGCAACCGTAACTACAACGAAAGACCATTCTGATATTCAGTGATTTTACTAGTAAATTCACTGAAGCCTTAATTTAATTCCTAGTTTTTACGGTTACCAACCAACCTCTAGAGTAGTTAGGCTATAGCAGATGATATATCGCTTGTTAATCAGCTTGTAAGCTCTAGGGCAATTTCAGATGATTATTGAAAGACCGCTAGTCATAAATCAGCCACAAATTGGTAAACTAATTCGGGAACTCCGGTTAGAAACTGGGCTAACACAAGAAAAGTTTGCTGTCAAATTGGGCGTGACGTATCCCACGATAAACCGTTGGGAGAACGGACACACGAAACCTTCACCATTAGCCATGCAGAAAATTGAGGAGATGCTAAAGCATAGAGACTTGTACGGTCAAAATCTCAATTTTCAAGAAAACAAGCAGTTTTATTCTTAATTTATTGCAAAGAATAGTAGCTTCAATTCCATTTATTCTTCAGAGTTATTAATACAGCCTAACACTGAATTAAGCGGATTTTTTAGGCAACTTAACTTGACTTAAAAAAGCAAAGATAAAATATTTTTTGGATTCCAAGCAGGGAAATAATAAGCTTAAATTATGATATTTCATGCAATTTTACTAAAGAGTTTTCAAACCTGAATTGATTCAAAGGATTGCTAAATATAGATTTCAAAATTCTTGATGGCAATCCTTAAACACAGGTAGAGTTAATCCATGCGAACTAGCGAACAAATTCAGACAGAAATTGAGGCAAAATTCGGCTTTTTTCCTCCTTTTTTTAGCCCAGCGCTACAAAACCCACAAGTTCTAGAAAATCTTTGGCAACAGACCCTAAGCGCCTACGTTACCAATCCGCTGCCAGCTGTATTTAAAGAAAAGCTTTCTGCCTACCTCTCGCGCTACTGTCCTGTTCCTTACTGTATGGTTTGCCACAGTTGTTCGTTGCACTTCTTGGGGATGAAAGGTAAAGAGGTGTTAAAACTGCTTCAATCGTCTCCTACAGAAGAAATAGAAATTGATAAATACCTACATATACTCGCACAAGCCTCTAATGAGTTAATGCTTGAGGTAGAGATCAACTCAGAAGTTGAAGAGAGCTTACTTTACTGCGCAATATTTATTTCCTTAGAAAAAGATGCCACATATTGTCGCCGCGAACTGCGCCACCTTTTAGGAGATGTAAACTATCAGCACTTAGTCACGTTTATCGCTTACGTGAAGACGTGTCACCTATGGATGGAAGCCCACCCAGAAGTTGCATTAGCAGCAGACAAGCGAGCGATTGACCATCTTGAAGCCTTAGTTGATGAGGAGCCTGGTTTAGCTGATTACTTTGACAGTTATATGGAAGCAGCTAAACAAAAGCGAGAAGAAGAAATTTTTGAGCGCCAACGGACAGAGTCGGCATTACAACAGACAACGACACTTCAACGAGGGATTTTAGATAGCGCCAACTACGCGATCATTTCCACCAATTCACACGGCACAATCCTTACCTTTAATGCAGCCGCAGAGCGATGGTTGGGCTATACCGCCTTTGAAGTAGTAGGGAAAACAACGCCTGCCATTTTCCATGACGCTGCAGAAGTACTGCAGCGGGCGCAAGAGCTATCGCAGGAGTTAAGAACTACTATTGAGCCTGGATTTGAAGTATTTGTAGCCAAGGCGCGACGCGACGAAATAGACGAATGCGAATGGACTTACATTCGCAAAGATGGTAGCTGCTTTAGCGTGCTGCTATCAATCACGGCTTTGCGCGACAACGAGGACAACATCACGGGTTTTTTGGGCATCGCCAGCGATATTACAGAGCGCAAACGAGCAGCAGCGGCACTACAGCAAAGTGAGGAACGCTTCAAGGCGTTTATGAACAATAGCCCAGCTGTGGCTTTTATGAAGGATGAGCAGGGGCGCTTCGTCTATATCAACGAGTCATTCGAGCGCTGTTTCGATATAAAGATGGCTGATTGGCTAGGGAAAACGGATTTTGATGTCTGGCCGGAGCAATTAGCTTTACAGTACCGTGAAAACGATCGCGCTGTTTTCGCTGCTGATAAAACCCTAGAACTTGTTGAAGTTGTTCCTAACCCAGATGGGCATCTCCGCCATTGGTTGTCTTTTAAGTTTCCTTACAAAGATATTTCTGGGCAACGGCTGCTTGGAGGTATAGCGATTGATATTACTGATCGCTTGCAGGCGGAGGCGCTAGAGGAAGCTAACGACAAACTCAGTCGTTCGGTAAAAGAATTAGAACAGCGCCATCATGAGTTTGCTCAACTAGGCGAATTGAGCGATTTTTTACAGGCTTGCAAAACAGTTGAGGAAGCCTACAGCGCACTTGAACTGCTAGTCCCACCTTTATTCCCTCAAACTAATGGTGGGATATTTTTAATTAATGATTCAAAAAATTTGGTTGAAGCCGTTGCTACTTGGGGACCTGCGCCATTTCCTAGCCAGGAATTATTCGCACCTGATGAATGCTGGGCATTGCGGCGGGGTCGGATTCATCATACAACAAAAGCGCACTCAAAATTACGCTGCTCTCATATCCATTCAGACTCAGCACCCGCATCATCTTTATGCATCTCCATGACGGCGCAAGGGAAAGCAATGGGCGTACTGTATTTGAGTTTGCTGGAATCGGGAGAATTCATCGAAAGCAAACAACAGCTAGCTGTTACGGTAGCAGATCACATCGCGCTGTCTTTAGCTAACTTAAAACTACGCGAAACGTTACAGAACCAAAGTATCCGCGATGCGCTGACAGGATTATTCAATCGCCGCTACTTGGAAGAATCCCTAGAACGAGAACTGTACCGATGCGATCGCAATAAGAAATCTTTAGGAATCATTATGCTTGACATTGACCACTTTAAATCGTTCAACGATACGTTTGGTCACTCAGCTGGTGATGCTGTGTTGCGCGAATTGGGCGAATTCTTGCAAAGCCATATTCGGAGATCGGATATTGCTTGTCGCTATGGCGGTGAGGAGTTAACGCTGATTCTGCCGGAAGCATCTGTTAAGGTTGTTTTAGAGCGAGCGCAAGCTATTTGCGACGGAGTTAAGCACTTGCAGGTTGAGTATCGTCGTCAGTTGCTCGGTACGATCTCGCTGTCATTGGGAGTTGCAATGTTCCCAGAGCATGGTGTCACAGGAGAGGCTGTACTGCGAGCGGCTGATGCAGCCTTATACCGCGCTAAACGAGAGGGGCGCGATCGCGTCATTGTTCATCAGTAAATCCTTTCCGGTTTTAGGGTAGAATATTGCATTGACCCAGTTCAAGCTGAGAAATTTATCGCCGCGATCAATGCTTTGCGAGTGGTGCGGCTGCGAGATGGTGCCATTCGGTGGGGTATTTTTCATGATACCGCCGATCTGACTCGTTACTTGGAGACGTTTATAGTTGAGTCCTGGGTGGATCATTTACGCCAGTATGAACTGTTCACTATCCACAAACTGAACAACTCCCCATTGTCCATTTGTCAACCAAGCAGAATCTGATTTCACCACTTCCTCCAGAACTTCCGGTTTAATCCCTGCTGCGACTTCTGATTTGAGAGTACGTAAAGCTACCATTGGCGCAGGTAAGTAACACACTATATCTGCAATGTTAGTTGTGAAATCCCAGTGTCTATCTCCTAACAGCCTACGATAATTTGCATCTCCTTTAATGATTATCAAATTGGAATGAGATAACTCATTTTTGAGGGAGTCGGGTATTTCCCAAAAGGCTAAAGGTGATGTCCAAAAATAATCCTCACACAAAATTAACCGCTTTGATGCAATATATTCTTGCAGTCGTTGAGCAAAGGATATTAATTGTGGATTGCTAGAATCGGCTAAAAAGTCTGTTGTATGATGCACATCTTTAATCATGGCATCAGAGACAAATGTTGGATGAGGTTTTAAATGCAGTTTGATTTGAGTAGCTACACCACTTCCTAAAAGATAATCCACCAAACATAAATCACAGATAAGTTCAAAGCCAGCATTATCTACAACAAAGTCAACGCGTCCGGAATTGCTATTAATTAACAATTCAGTGACTTTGGATGCATCATCTACTAATATATGAGATTGTTGGCTTTCAATGTCAAAACGACTTCTGTCAGTCTCAAATGCAGACCAAAGACTCAGGTCAACTCGGTTTCCCCACAAAGCAAAATATAATAATGCTATCAAAGCTGTTTGCTTGGACTCACTTTGTTGCTGCGATACACTCAACCATGCGTTCACTTGAGTGCATAAAGCAACTATCGAGTCCAGGGATGTTTCTAAACCTTGATGTTTTTGTAATTCAAATGGATCTACACCTTGCGATTCACTCTTGAGAAAGTAATTGGTAATTTGCAGAATAAATCTATAGAAATAAGTTTCAGCAAAAAACCAGGGAATATCTATCCAACGCTGTCCCTTGTATGGTTCTAGATATCTATTCCATGCTGCAAAATCTGCACCAGTGTCATCTACAAGAAGTGGTAAATATCCTGATGACAGTTCACTAGCTAGTTTTTCCAAGCTGTCATTAATATTGGCTGGAAACTTATTTTCAACGATGACTTTACGGGCAATACTGGGCATCCGTTGAGTGACTGTAAACTCAGTAAAAGTCCCAACTTCTGCACCCACCAATGACGGTGGTAAGGGTAATTTAGGAATGCCGGATTTCTGTTTCACTAACTTTTCTTTGCGATAAAGCACCACTTTCAAATAGTGCGATATTTTGTTAACGAACTCTACAAATTTAACATTCAGTTTATAAATGTACAACTGAGGCGGTCGTTTAGTTGACCAAAGGAGCGATGCGAAGCGCGTCCTAGTGGTCTGTCGCATTAATTCTGGTGGGTTGTAGAGACGTTGCATGCAACGTCTCTACAGGGTTTGAAGATAGGTTTGGATGATACACAAACGGTCTTCTGGGCATTTTGCCCTGGTTCTTGTTGCGAAAATTGCAAAAGCAGTCAGTTCAAGACTTCGGTAGCGTCCACCTAGTGTTTGACTTATCATTAAAATCACCAATGTCTTGAGGAAGTTCTCACTTCATTTGATCAGGATTTTGGCACAAACTAAAGTAACTAATATTTACCAATATTTGAAAAAGTACACGAGTCATCTATGAAACTTAGCCTGTGCATGATTGTCAAAAACGAAGAAGCAACACTGTCTAAATCTCTGAGCAGTGTGAAAAATGTGGTAGATGAGATGGTAGTGTTAGATACAGGCTCTACAGACAGAACTCCCGAAATCGCTAAGAAATTCGGTGCGCAAGTGCATCACTTTGAATGGTCCAATGACTTCAGTGCTGCCCGAAATGAAGCTTTAAAATACGTCACAGGTGATTGGATTCTTGTCTTAGATGCAGATGAAACTCTTACCCAGAAAATTGTACCGCAGTTGCAGCAGGCGATACGAAGAGAAGAATATCTCCTGATCAACCTCCTGCGTCATGAAGTGGGTGCAGAACAATCTCCCTATTCTCTGGTTTCCCGCCTTTTCCGCAATCATCCCCAAATCCGCTTTTCCCGTCCTTACCATGCGTTAGTGGATGATAGTGTGTCGGAAATTTTAACTCAGGAACCGCATTGGCAAGTTGGTTATTTGGAAGGCGTGGGGATTGTACATACAGGATACCAAAAAAGTGCGATCGCTCAGCAAGATAAATTTCCCAAAGCGCAAGCGGCGATGGAAGAGTTTCTTGCCTCTCATCCTCATGATCCCTATGTTTGTAGTAAGTTGGGGGCGCTGTATGTGGAAAGTGGGAAACTCGTAGAAGGTATCAAATTGTTGGCGCAAGGAGTCGCACATTGTGAGGAAGAGTACGAGACTTTGTACGAACTCTACTATCATCTGGGCATTGCCTACACTCGTTTGCAAAATTATAAAAATGCGATCGCCCACTATGATGCTGCAACTAAATTGCCCATTTACCCAATTCTTAAATTAGGAGCATACAACAATTTGGGCAGCTTACTCAAAGCAACTGGAGATTTTAACGGTGCTAAAACTGCTTACGAAGCAACAATTAAGATTGACCCTAGTTTCGCGATCGGTTACTACAATTTAGGCATGACTCTCAAAGAGATAGGTTTATTCAAGGATGCTATTCTTGCCTACCGTAAAGCAATTGAGTTGAATCCAAAATCTGCTGAGACTTACCAAAACTTAGGGGTGTTGCTGCTGAAACTTGGCTACGTACAGGATAGTCTGATGACTTTTAAAAAAGCAATAGCCCTTCACGAACAGCAAAACCCCAAAGAGGCGAAGCGACTGCGCCAAAGTTTGTCAGAGATGGGCTTGTTGCGTTAATGAATTTGGGATCTCATAGATTTCTTGCAAAAATCCTGTTTAGAGGTATTTGAACCACAGATGGACACAGATGGACACAGATAAATTATCTGCGTTCATCTGCGGTTTCATATTCAAAAAATTTGACTTAGGCAAAAGATCTATGTAGAGACGCGCCATGGCGCGTCTCTACACGATGCGACTAAATAACTGACTTGACAAATTTTTCCAATCTATCCATTCCCTTTTCAATTGTTGCCAAATCGGTGGCGTAGGAAAGGCGAATATTGTCGTCAGCACCAAAGGCGATTCCAGGAATAACTGCCACTTGCTCTTTTTCTAGCAAGGCGTTACAAAAATCTAGGGATTTTAGTCCTGTTTTGGTGATATCCGGGAATAGGTAGAAAGCGCCGTCTGGTTTTGGACAACTCAGTCCAGGAATAGCGTTGAGTCGTTCAAACATGACTTCTCGGCGTTTGGCGAATGCTTGGCGCATTTCTTCTACACAATCTTGCGAACCTTCCAAAGCAGCGATCGCCCCATATTGAGCAAAGGTACAAACATTCGACGTACTATGGCTTTGGATGTTAATTGTTGCCTTAATCAAATCAACGGGTCCTGCTAAATATCCAATCCGCCATCCCGTCATTGAGTAAGCTTTGGCAAAGCCATTGCTGATCACAGTGCGGGCAAAGATATCTTTTCCTAGTGAACCTATGCTTACCTGTTTTACGCCATCGTAGAGAATCTTCTCATAAATTTCGTCGGAAACGACAACAATATCAGTTTCCACGATTATTTGGGCGATCGCCTGAAGTTCCTCTGGTGTGTACACCATACCAGTGGGGTTAGATGGCGAGTTGAGGATGAATAATTTCGTCTTGGGTGTAATCGACTTACGCAACTTGTCTGGTGTAATCTTATAACCAGTAGAAGCATCTGTAGGGACAATCACAGACACTCCTCCTGCAAGCGTCACCATGTCGGGATAGCTTAACCAGTAGGGCGCTGGGATAATGACCTCATCTCCTGCTTCAATCAGCGCCAGTATTAAATTAAACAGAGAATGTTTTCCACCGTTGGTGACGATGACATTTTCTGCCTTGTAATCAAGACCATTATCCGTTTTTAACTTGCGAGCAATCGCTTCCCTTAACTTGGGTTCTCCAGATGCTGGTCCATACTTAGTCTTACCTTCTTCCAAAGCTTTCTGTGCAGCAGCTTTAATGTGCGCTGGAGTGTCAAAATCTGGTTCTCCGGCGCTAAAACTACAAACATCAATTCCTTCTGCCTTCATTGCCTTAGCTTTCGCGGCAATAGCTAAGGTTATTGAAGGTGTTACTTGACTTACTCGTCCTGCCAGCTTCATTATCACTCGTTTGGCAAACTTGAGACCTATTTAAGAATATCCCAGAAATCCTCTCGATATTTGTCTTTTAATAATTCCTTTGTTCGTTGCATTCACCAAAAGGTAGGGGTACAGCACTGCTGTACCCCTACAAGCGCGATAAAATGAAATCACAAATTGCTTGCTGCTTAATCTCCACGATGAGCTTTATTACGAGCAAGTTCTTGCTCAATTGGGCTACGGTCGTAGTCTTTTGCTCCAAAAACTCGCTGAGGCTGGTCGTTTCCTAATTCTTCTCCAGCTCGCTGTAGCATATTAAGAGGATTTTTTTGCCGACTTCCAGTTCCCAAATCCTTGGGAATCACTTCTCCTGCTCGCTTTCCGCTTTCGATGTAATTATCGCCGCCAATCTTTGGTGTCTGGTTGGCGTTCTGTCCGATTTTTTCTTCTATGACACTACTGGAAGAATAATCACCAGAATAATAACCTGCAGCTTGAACAGAGGTAGCAGGCAAGCTCATGAACGCAAGTAAACCAGCCAGTAAGACTACCGCGATTTTGCGGCGCAATTGATGAAATGTTCTGATAATTTCTGTCATGCGCGAAATTCCCTTTATGCTTTGTGAGTTAACCTCTGAATGTTAAGAAATTGGTACAAAGCTCTCTTCTTCCCTGAGGCGGGTTGTCTGCTATATAAAGAGTCGGGCAGTATAGGTGTTTTCAATTAAGCAATGTAGAGACGTTGCATCGGAAAGTTCTACACGTGTGGAATCTACAGCACATTTGTGCCACGGGCATATCCCGATAGGGACACGCGCAAGCGAGGCTATCATCCAATACAGTTCAGTTAAGGATTGATCCTCCCTAGCCCTCCTTAAAAAGGAGGGAACTAAGTACAGCTTTGCATTAATTCGTAGCGTTTTAAAACGCAGAGGGACGCCGAGTCAGCGCAGAGTAACGCAGAGCCTTTCTGAAATTAATTCGTTACGAACTTGTGAAATTCTGTACTAAGCCCCCTTTTTAAGGGGGTTGGGGGATCTTAACAAAACTAAACACCACTAACTGAACCGTATTGGGCTATCATCGACAATCCTTAACTGAACCTTATTGGTTTGTAGGGGCACAGCATTGCTGTGCCCCTACTGAATGTTGGAGTTTGGAGGTCAGCTTAAGCTATCGTTACCTCACTAGACAAGTAAACATCCTGGATGGCGTGGAACAACTTCACTCCTTCCTCAAAAGGACGCTGGAATGTCTTGCGCCCAGAAATTAATCCTGTTCCACCAGCACGTTTGTTAATTACAGCAGTGCGAATTGCTTCTGCAAAGTCATTTTTTCCAGACGCCCCACCAGAGTTAATTAATCCTGCACGTCCACAGTAGCAATTCAGCACCTGATAACGTGTCAAATCAATTGGATGGTCTGTTGTCAAGTCTGTGTAAATCCGCTCATTGGTTTTACCGTAACTGTGACCAGTCGCTTTGGCTACTGCTCCGTAGCCATTGTTATTTTCCGGCAATTTTTGTTTAATGATGTCTGCTTCAATTGTTACACCAAGATGATTCGCCTGTCCTGTGAGATCAGCAGCAAGGTGATAGTCTTTGTCTTGTTTGAAAGCGTTGTTACGCAAATAGCACCAAAGAATAGTCGTCAGCCCCAGTTCATGAGCGTGTTTGAAGGCTTGGCTGATTTCCTGAATTTGCCGGGTGGATTGTTCTGAGCCAAAATAAATTGTCGCACCCACCGCAGTTGCACCCAAATTCCAAGCTTGTTCGACATCGGCAAACAAGACTTGGTCAAATTGATTGGGGTAAGTTAGCAGTTCGTTATGATTAAGTTTGACAATGAAAGGGATTTTGTGGGCATATTTACGCGAAACTGAACCCAAGACTCCTAAAGTCGTAGCAACAGCGTTGCACTCGGCTGCTATTGCCAGCTTGACAATATTTTCTGGGTCAAAGTAAATGGGGTTGGGTGCAAATGACGCACCCGCTGAGTGTTCAATTCCTTGGTCTACAGGGAGAATAGATAAATACCCAGTATTTCCTAGCCGTCCGGTAGAGTAGAGTGTTTGGAGATTGCGCAAAACTTGGGGATTGCGATCGCTATTCAACCAAACTCGATCCACAAAGTCGGGTCCTGGTAGATGTAGCAAATCCTTGGAAACTTTTGCCTTGTAGGTGAGCAAGTCTTCTGCTTCTTTGCCGAGCTGGGACTCGATAAAACCTGGTGTAGATAGAGTGGCAGTCATAATTTGTCCTCAAGACTTCCGTCTCTTATGGTGGCTATGCCCAGAGTAACGTATGTCTCCCCAAAGACAGAACAATAGCTATTTTTTCTTTGGATTTTCTTTAGGTTCTAAGAAAAATTTGACACAGTTTCATCAGCGATACTTATCACACAAATGCCTATCTTCCTCTGACACCTCTGCATTCGTCCGCAGATAATCCCGCACCCAATCGCAACCATACGCCACCAAAGCCTCACGCTGCAAATCTCGCTCCAAGTTCCACAAAATCACTTTTCCGGTAATATCAGATGAGGCAAGCACGAGTCCGTTTGGGCTGAAGGTGACTGCCCTTACCTGAGAGCCATGCCCAATCAGCGTTTGCACTTCGGTACCACTAAGGTTCCATACTTTAACAGTGTCGTCAGCACTAGCTGAGGCAACTAATTTGCCATCAGGACTCCAAGCGACACTCCAAACCGAATCGCCATGCCCTTTAAGCGTCAGCAATTGCCCATCCCGACTCCACAGCTTCACGGTTTTGTCCCGAGAACCTGTCGCTATCATTTTGCCATTTGGACTCCAAGCGACACTCATCACCTGATTGTCATGTCCTCGCAGCGTTTGCACTTCAGTACCATTAAGGTTCCATATTTTAACAGTATTGTCAGCACTGGCAGAGGCAACTAACTTGCTATCAGGACTCCAAGCGACACTCCAAATGCGATCGCCCTTTGGGCGGCTCCCTTTGGGAGCATCGCTATGCCCTTTGAGCGTCAGCAACTCTTGCCCATCCCGACTCCACAATTTCACGGTTTTGTCCTGAGAACCTGTCGCGATCATTTTGCCATCCGGACTAAAGCTGACACTTAGTACCCCACCCTTGTGTCCTTTAAGCGTTTGCAGTTGTTGCCCATCTTGACTCCACAGCTTAACTGTTCCATCCCAACTAGCAGTAGCAACCGTTTTACCGTCAGGACTCCAAGCTACACTGTTGACTACATGAGTATGTCCCCTAAGGATTTTAACAGCTAAACCGTCCGGTGATACAAGTTTAGCTGTTTTGTCTTGAGAGGCAGTGGCGAGGGCTTTGCCATCTGGACTAAAACTAACGCTCATCACCCAGTCGTTATGTACCGACAAAATATTGAGATACTTACCCTCTACATTCCAAAGCCTAACCGTTTTATCAACAGAGCCAGTGGCAATAGTTTTGCTATCTGGGCTAAAACTAACGCTCATCACCTGGTCATTATGCCCTTTGAAGGAGTAAATTTCTCTGCCATCTCGACTCCAAAGTTTGACCGTATTATCTGCACTGGCACTAGCAAGAGTCTTTCCGTCAGGGCTGAAACTGACACTGATAATTCCTTTGTCATGCCCTTTGAGGATTTTATCAGGACGAGTTTGAAAGCTAGTTTGATTCTTTCGACTCCAAAGTCTAATTGTTTTGTCCCAACTAGCAGTCGCCAAGATATCACTATCAGGGCTGAAACTAACACTCATAACTGTGTGGTTATGTCCTTTGAGAGTTTGTAGTTCTTTACCCTCGCGACTCCAAAGTTTGACAGTTCTGTCCCGACTGGCGCTAGCAATCATTTTGCCGTCAGGACTCCAAGCTACACTAGTAACCCATCCGCCATGTCCTTTGAGCGTTTGCACTTTTATGCCAAACTCCTGTCCAGACGCTTTGTTTTCAAGACTCCAAAGTTTGACTGTATTGTCAACAGAGCCACTTACAATCATCTTGCCGTCGGGACTCCAAGCTACACTGGTCACTTCATCATTATGCCCGACAAGAGTTTGCACTATTGTACCATCAACACGCCAGAGTTTAATGGTTCTATCCCGACTGGCACTGGCAATCATCTTACCGTCGGGACTCCAAGCTAAGCTGGTGACTTCATCATTATGCCCGACAAGAGTTTGCATGATTGTGCCATCCAGACGCCAAAGTTTGATGGTTTTATCCCGACTGGCACTAGCTATGATTTTACCATCCGGGTTAAACCTGACACTCCTGACGACTCCATCATGTCCTTCTAAACGATTGTGTTCTCTTACCCAGTAGAGGCTTTGTTGGAGTCTCGTCTCTACCTTCGCCCGAAGTTTGGTATTAGCCCAGACTTGAGGAGTTTGTTTAAGTTTGATGCTAGCTTTCAGACTTGCTATTAAGGCATCTAGCTTATGATTTGTGTTAAACAATGCTTCTGAATGGTTTACTAAAGCAGTAATTTCGTATTCCGTTGCCCGTTGTTTTTGAGATGCTGCTTGCTGCGCCAACAATCCTGCGATTCCTAATAGACCGAATGCTACTACTGAAGTTATAGTTAAATTAAGCTGTGCTTGCCTAATGGTTTGTTGAGCTTTTTGTTGGGCTAACTTTAAAGTCTGATTAGCTTGAGCTAAAAGCAAAGTCGCTTGTTTTTCAACTTCCAATGCTTTTTGGGTTTCGCGCTTCTCTAGATCTTGGCTTGCGGCAAGAAACTGATAATCCAAGTCAGTCACACTTTTGCCCTGGACCCAAGCTTGGGCATCTCTTAAGGCAAGTCCGCGCAGTAGTCGCGATTCATCAGTCTGTTTTGAGGCAACCCAAGCATCGAAGGTTTGGGAGTAGGGACGCAGGTTTCTGAATTGTTTTTCCACCCATTTGGTGTTAAAAACTTCCTGATAAATGCGGTTTGTCACCTGCAAATAACCCTGGTTTTTCACCACCAAACCTGATAACAACAGTTCCATTTGCTCACGCGAGTCATCGGCTTTGACGAACACACCCTGCAAAAGACTCTGATAAATATCGAGTATTCTCGCAGCACGTTTTTCATTTCTCAGAATCCGGTTGCTTATCGTCCGCAAATGCTGTGGTTCATCCTGCGATTCCCAGTTCTCAATGATGCGTTCATGCACCAACTGCTTGAGCCAATATTCCTCATTGCTTGCAGTATTAGGCAGAGTATTAATTTCGTTTATCGAACTCTTGATTGCTTTTTTTGAGGAATCCAGGCAAAGTTGACAAAGCTTCTGAGTGAGAAATGGTTGTCCACCTGTCCAAGCTAATATTTCTTTGAGAATAGCTTCCGGGTTACTAACTGTGTCCTTTAATCCCTGAATGAGCAGCTGTGCTTCATGTAATTGAAATCCGTGTAGTTCTATCGCTCTACCAATATTAAAAGGTGTACGATTTTTATCTGTAATTAAATCGCTGGGTGTGGCGACTCCAAAAATTGCAAACGTGAGGCGATTGTAGTGTGGATTGATAGCTCTGCGATTGTAGCAAGACCGTATGAGAGCAAAGAAATCATCAACGGCAAAATCTAAGCTGAGAATACTATCAATTTCATCAATAAATATAACAATATTATCTTGGGGAAACTCAACTAACAAGATATCTTCAATAAAACGATTCAGAAGCTGAACCAGCGAGATACCTTGTTCGTCGCGCCACCAGGATTTTAAATTCACTTTTTCTAATAAATTAAACCCCCGCCACAATTCACTCACAACGCCTTTGTACCACTGGAGTGGCGTGATATTTTCGCCGCCTACACAGGACATATCTACAGTCGTACAGCGGTATCCTTGTTGTTGTAGCAGATGACGAGTCCTCACCATGATTGAGGATTTGCCCATTTGCCGAGTGTTGAGGACATAACAAAACTCACCCGCTTTTAATGCTTGATACAATTCCTCATCGGCTTTCCGTTTTACATAAATTGGAGTATCAGCTGCAAGACTACCACCGACTTGATATCTGTAATTTGTCATTAACTACTCATTGCTGACGACTAATAAGCTTGTGGTTGCGCTAAAGGATGACTCACCCTCTACCTTAAATTACGGAATCCATAATTTAAAGTTGTGCTGATATAAGTGCGATCGCGCTTTATAAGTACTGATTGCTGAAGTGTTTCAGAAACAGCATTTACAAGAACGCTTGATGTGCCTTTCTTTTGCGGAATTGTGCAACCAACTGCTAAACTGACTGTTACCACAGGTGCTGGAAGACCGTAAAGTGTCTCTTGATGAGCAAGACCTAATTTTTTGACTTGTTTGCGGATGAGTTCAGCAATTTTAAAAGCCGAATTGGCTGTTGTATGGGGCAAAATAGCCGCAAATTCTGCCTCTTTATAACGAACTGGCAACCGTTGATGCGATTCATGACTGCTTACAACATCACTAATAACGTTAGCAACAAGCCGTACACATTCATCTGCAGCTTTCTGACCATGAGTATTATTGTAAATTTTCAAATAGTCAATTTCCAACAAAATCAATGATAAGGGGCTTTGTTCTTGTGTTAACCTTTGCCATTGTTGTTCTAGGTAGATGTCAAAGTAGCGTTGATTAGCAAGTTGAGTCAGTTCATCAGTATAAGACAAGCGGTGTAACTCTTGGACTTGTCTTTGCAACTGCTCAATTTTCTCCTGCGCGTTCTGTTCCTCAAGAATGTGAAGAGTAAAATACTGTCGATACAACTCACAAGCTACAGTGTATTGATAACCCTGCAATTTTATCAAACCCATACCTTCTAACTTAAATGCTAGTATGGGGTCTAATTCCACACTAATACCAGCACTCATCACCTGTTTAAATGTTGTTGCCAATTCAGGATTTTGCTGCAAACTTGCTAATTGTCTGCGCAAGTAAACGCTATAAATTCCAGCCATTGTGGGGGCTTCATTTAATAGCTGCTGTAAACTTTTTTCAGGAAAATTAGCAAGGTGATAAATAGCCAATCTTACTAAATAGGGATGTCCTCCCACCATTGCTTGTAGTGCTTGGGCATTTTTTTGCCCTACATCACCTGTCCAATTAAGTCCGTAACGCTGGGCTAATTCTTGAATTTGCTCTAAACTAAACTCAGGTAATTTAATTGCTACTCCTACATTAAAAGGAGATTGATTAATATTGAGGTCAGTATAAACTTCTGTAGAGTGAACAACAACTAACCGGAGTTTTTGCCAAAGTACATTTTGTTTTCCTTGTTCATGCCATGAACGCAGCAAAGAGAAAAACTCTTGGCTAATGGGGGAATATTCAAAAATTTGATCTACATCATTTAAAATTAAAACTAAAGGAGGATTTAAATTTTTCAGCAAATAATTTTCAAAATAAATTGTACAACTCACCTTACTGCCAGTATCCTCATCCCAATAGTGATCTAGCACTGGTGTTAAGTCTAACTGGTGGCTGACATAACCACAAAACCAACGCAAAAATTTATCCAAGGAAGTACAAACTGCTGCCTCTGCTTGCTGAAAATCTACATATACTGAGGAGAAACCAGATTGCTTGGCATAATCCAGCAAACGCAGTACCAAAGAAGTTTTCCCTGTTTTATGAGGAGATTGTATGCGAATAACGCTCCCGGTTCTGGTGAGTTCTTGATAAATTTGTTCTTCCACTGGAGGACGTGCGATGTAAAAAGGAGAATCAAGAGGTTCCGAATCACAAGGAAATTCTGTGGTTGCTGAGTGTTGTCGTTCGTAGTTCGTAGCCAAAATAATTTCACCAATCAAATAGAATTGTTATATCTTTGACACTCCCATGCCAAAAAGGCGGTGGCATTCTTAACTCATAGGAACTCTGATGGCTTTATCCTCATTAAGCATCTTAACCGTACATTATTGTAATAAATTAGCAAGGCGATTTTTAAGACAATAACTCAAGTTGCCTTCGCATTTATTGCCGCCGAAGGCGTGGGACTTTCTGCTTTAATTGTTCTAAATTGCAAAATTTAGAGCAGCATAAAGTTCAGTTTATGTTTACAAAGCTGTTCTTAGAAAAAGAATTATAATAACTTTATCTATACCTCTTTATAAAGAAAAAATCAAAATTATCTTACTTTTTATAAACATGAATATTAGAAAAATAGCTTAACCTAAACTTAAAAGTCAAATATATCTATATTTAGATAGATTACCAAATTTTTAACAAGAATAGAAAACTATGTTACATAAACCCAAAAAGCATTGGACACCCTCAAACTGGGCAAGTTGGAAACCCTTTGGAATTGGAGAGCAATACCCAAATAACTACTGGGAAGTCTTTCGTGCCATTTGGCTGTCTCGTCACAAGTTGCCCTACGCATGGAATATCCTGAACAAGGGTGTGTGTGATGGCTGCGCTTTGGGGACAACTGGGATGAAAGATTGGACAGTAGAGGGAATCCATGTCTGCAATGTGCGGTTGCGGCTTTTGCAGATGAACACAATGTCCGCTTTTGACCCTACTATTTTAGCGGATGTCTCCCAGTTGCAAAGAAAAACGAGTGCCCAATTACGCGAGTTCGGACGGCTTGCTTACCCAATGATCCGCCAATGTGGAGAAAAAGGCTTTCGTCGAGTCAGTTGGGATGAAGCTTTGCAAGTTATTGCCAGTCGCATCCGCGCCACCACACCAGACCGCCTCAGCTTCTATATTACCAGCCGGGGTACCGTCAATGAAACATACTACGCCACCCAGAAAGCTGTGCGGGCGATGGGAAGCAACAACATTGACAATGCCGCCCGTATCTGTCATTCTCCTAGTACGGCTGGTCTTAAAGGTGCGATCGGTGCAGCCGCAACCACCTGCTCTTATAAAGATTGGATTGGCACAGATTTATTAGTCTTCATTGGTTCAAACGTAGCAAATAATCAACCTGTCACCGTCAAGTATCTGCACTACGCCAAGAAAGCAGGTACAAGGATAGTCGTGATTAATACCTACCGTGAACCAGGAATGGAGCGCTACTGGGTACCCTCAATTGTAGAAAGTGCTTTGTTTGGCACCAAGTTTGCTGAAGATTTCTTTTTGGTAAACATGGGCGGGGACATGGCATTTTTAAATGGTACAATCAAACATATGATTGCCAATAATTGGGTAGATCAGTCGTTTATTAACCGCTACACTGCGGGATTTGATGAACTCAAAACCTTCCTGGAAACGCAATCTTGGGAAGAATTAGAAAAGCTTTCCGGTGCTTCTCGCGATGAAATGTACGCCTTCGCCAAAATGGTTGGACAAGCAAATAAAGCTGTCTTTGTTTGGAGTATGGGCATTACCCAGCATGAGTGCGGCGAAGATAATGTCAGAGCAATCATCAACCTAGCTCTCACCAAAGGTTTTGTCGGTCGCGAAGGTTGCGGTTTGATGCCAATTCGTGGTCACTCTGGGGTGCAGGGTGGTGCAGAGATGGGATGTTACGCTACAGTCTTTCCTGGTGGCAAACCGATTACCCCAGAAAATGCTGCCCAGTTGAGCAAGCTTTGGGGCTTTGAAGTGCCGACAAGTAAAGGTTTAATTGCTCCAGAGATGATTCATGCAGCATATGAAGGGCAGTTAGATGTTTTGTTCTCTGTGGGTGGGAATTTCTTGGAAGTTTTGCCAGAACCTGATTATGTAGAAGATGCTTTAAAGAGGGTTCCACTGCGAGTGCATATGGATATTGTCCTTTCTAGCCAGATGCTTGTGGAACCGGCAGATACTGTCGTGTTGTTACCTGCGACAACTCGCTACGAAATACCAGGGGGAGTGACAGAAACCAGCACCGAACGCCGGATCATTTTCAGTCCAGAAATTCCTGGTCCCCGCATTGGGGAAGCGCGTCCGGAGTGGGAGGTGTTTCTGGAATTGGCAAGGCGTGTGCGTGTAGAGACGAGAGGTGGCGCGTCTCTACATTCGGATGTAACGTCACAACATTCGGATGCAACGTCACAACATTCGGATGCAACGTCACAACATTCGGATGTAACGTCACAACATTCGGATGTAACGTCACAACATTCGGATGTAACGTCACAATATTCGGACGTAACGTCACAACATTCGGATGCAACGTCTCTACATTTCGCTGATACTGCTGCTATACGGCAAGAAATTGCCCAAGTTGTCCCACAGTATGCTGGAATTCAACACTTAAAGGAAGCCGGTGATCAATTTCAGTACAGTGGATCACATCTGTGCTTTGGTTGGAATTTCCCCACACCCGATGGAAAAGCACACTTTGCAGTCGTATCTCGTCAAGAACGAGAATTACCAGAGGGCTATTTCCTAGTAGCCACTCGCCGAGGCAAGCAGTTTAATAGTATGGTACAAGAACGCAAAGATGCCATCACTGGAGCAATGCGCGAGGCGGTGTTGATGAATGAAACCGATGCCAAGCAACTAGATCTTAAGAATGGCGACGCCGTGATTCTGAAAAATGAACTCGGTACTTTCCCAGGCAGAGTTTACACAGCACCTATTAAGCCAGGAAATTTGCAGGTGCATTGGCCAGAAGGAAATGTACTGTTAGATAGAAGTAAGCGTTCCAGTGAAGGAGTGCCGGATTATAATGCGGTGGTGTGTCTGGAAAAAGTTGAGTAGATTTGTTGCAAAAATCTAGTTTACGCCTACTTGGAACCGCAGAGGGACCTAGATAATTTATCTGTGTCCATCTGTGTCCATCTGTGGTTTAATATTCAAAAAAATTACACCGCTTATTTACAGCAGTTTTCAAGTAAATAAACCACGGGCTAGGGGCACAGCAATGCTGTGCCCCTACAAAAATCTGTGGTTCAATTAGCTGAAAATACCTGTAAATGATTAGACCACAAATCCTAAGGTGGGCATTGCCCATAAAAGTTTATATGATGGACATTTAAGATATGAGTGGGCAATGCCCACCCTACAAAAAACTTGGAACCGCAGAAGGATCTAGATAATTTATCTGTGTCCATCTGTGTCCATCTGTGGTTTTATATTCAAAAAAATTACAGCGCTTATTTAAATGATTAGACCATAAATCGTAAGGTGGGCATAGCCCATAAAAGTTTATGTGATGGACATTTAAGATATGAGTGGGCAATGCCCACCCTACAAAAAATTTATTATAAGTATTTAATCGGACATGATATTAGTGAGCTGCTGGTAAATCCGCTGTGGGTTTTCGTTTACCTAAAAGTAGGAGAAGCGGTAGCGTTACCAGAAAAGCTACCCCGACAATCCAAAAGATATCTTCAAATGACAAAATCTGAGCTTGGGTATCAACTGTTTGGTTCAGAATTTGAAGTGCCTGTTGGTGTGCTGTAGCTGCATCTTCTCCGCGACCTTGTAAAGCATTTTCCAGCATGGAGAGACGTTGATTGGTAGCATAATCATAGGGGGTAACGTGCTCAACCAGTATTTTCCGATGGAATGCTTGCCGTTGTGCTAGCAATGTCGTCAGTACTGCAATTCCAATACTTCCTCCCAACTGACGGGTAAGATTATAAAACCCGGAACCGGCAGAGATATCTTCCTTCGGCAAAGGACCGATGGTTGCCAAACTTAAGGGCAAAAACATCATCACTGTTCCTACTCCACGCCAAAGCAGGGGATAAAATAAGTCATCGCTACCTGTATCTGGGTTGATGCTTGCAAGCTGAAACATGACTAAGCTGGTGAGAATGCCTCCGCCAGCAATAATCAAACGGGGATCAATTTTACTCGTAATTCGTCCAAGCATCAGCATGGTTACAGCAGATGCTAACGCACCAGGAAACAGCAACATACCAGTTTGAGTTGCCGTGTAATGCAGCACGCTTTGGGCAAAGATGGGCACTGCAAATAAAGCACCGTAAAGTCCCATTCCCAACACGGCAGAATAGAGACTTCCAGCAGCCAGCGAACGATGTCGCAAAACTCCTAGATTCACCGCAGGACTATCAGTAGTCAACTCGCGCCAGATGAATAACGCCAGCCCTACCACACTGACAATTGCCAGTGTGGTGATAAAACCAGATTGAAACCAATCTTCCTTCTCCCCCTCCTCTAGGAAGGCTTGCAGACAACCGAGTGCGATCGCCAACAATCCAATGCCCAACCAATCGACTTTTTTGCTGATTGGTTTATGGTTGATGTCGTCACCTGGTAAGAACGTTAAAGCCATCATCACTGCCAGAATCCCAAACGGCAGGTTAATAAAGAAAATCCAGCGCCATCCTAGATTATCGGTGAGAAAACCTCCCAAAGTTGGACCAATTGCCGGACCTGCAATCACACCAACCCCAAAGATTGCCTGTGCTAACCCTTGCTGACTGGGGGGAAAGGTCTCAAACAAAATTGCCTGTGCTTTTGCCAGTAGCCCACCCCCACATAATCCCTGCAAAATCCGCGAAACAATCAGCATGGGGAGATTGATCGCGAATCCACATAGAATAGATGAAATGGTAAAGCCAATCAGAGAAAAGATAAAGTAAGTCTTGCGTCCAAAATAGTCACCTAACCAAGCAGTCAAAGGAATCAAAATTACGTTGGCAAGTGCGTAGCCTGTCACAACCCAACCAATTTCGGTGATGGTTGCTCCTAAGCTGCTTTGCATCTCTGTCAAAGCAACGTTGACAATGCTTGTATCGATGACTTCTAAGATAGCACCGAGGGAAGCCGTGATGGCGATCGCCCATTTAAGCCACTTTGGTTCAGCTTGATGAGATACTGTATGTCTACTTTGAGTGCGAGCCATAAATAATGATGAAACTTGAAAAATAGCTGAAAAATTAAATTAAAAAATTAAATAAAAGCCGTACTGATACCCCGCACAAAAATATCGACGCAAGATTCGAGGTAGTCTTGTTGGCTATAGCTTAATAAAGTAGATGGCGCATTACGCCGCAACATTCCTGCAAGCAGCATCCCTGTGAACATATCAACAGCTACTGCCAAATTCACATCTGCTCGCACTGTGCCCCGTGCTTGACCAGTTTCCAAATAAGCTATCAGCTTTTCTTTGACTGGTTTGGCGGCTTCTTGTATCACACGTCGGGCTGCGTCTGGATGCCGCTTGGCTTCCCCAATAAAAGTGCGGATCAGGTCTTCTGTTGCTTCCAGCATAGAGTTGTAAAGCTGGGCAAAGTGCCTTAAATCCCTCATCAGGTCATTTGTCCATTCCTCTGGATGGGCAAGGGCTTCTGTTTGAAGTGCCAGCGCGTTTTCAATCACCGCACCCAACAGTTGCTCTTTACTGGCAAAGTGACGAAACAAGGTGACTTCGTTAACGCCAGCAACACGAGCAATTTCACGAGTTGTCGCACCGTGCAATCCTGCCTCAGCAAAGACTTGCATAGCAGCTTGAATAATCCGGGTACGCGTAAGGGCAGCAGAACGAGCAGTCTTGTTCATAATTTGTAATGCAAGTACTTACTTACATTATAGTGAGACTTGAAAAGCAATACCGTTCAGTTAAGGATTTTTGGTAGGATTCACGTTCTCTGTAGAGACGTTGCATGCAACGTCTCTACACGTGTGGAAGAACCTAATATGAATTCTGAATTCTTCTTTTGGCTTATTTCAGTTCCTTCGCTGCCGGTACAATACCAAACTTGTTTAAACCTTTGTCAATTTCCCTAAGTAGTTTAAAATCTTCCTCGGGTAAGAGATAACTACTATTGCTGAACAAGCCCGCACTAACAGCAGGCTGCTTTTCAAGAAAGGAAAATGCTTGTCGAAATTGATGCGGCTGAGCTTGAATTGGTGAGTCAAAGTGACAGGGAATAATCCACTGGAAGTCCCAACTTGCCACCTTATCAGCCCAGTCGATAGTTTCCTTGGGTGCGCGGTTGAGAATGAGAGTTTGTAAAATTGGTGCTACAAACAGACGACCATTCCCTCGCAGTGCATCGAATGACCGCTTCCAGTCCTCCTGCCATTGGAAGGGAAATAACCCGAAATAAGCTTTCTTTGAACGCTCTGGTGCTTTGAGGGCATTGCGAAACACCTCACTCCATGTGGGTATTTCCAGCACGCTTGGTTGGAAGTACAAAGCAAACAACGAGATGCGCTGCCATCCCTTACGGCGATTTGCCTGATTATCCTCAACTATATCAGAGGCGTTGTCTTTGGCATGGAACAGCAAGGGGTATGGATCTAATTGGACGATCGCCGGCGGTTCTTCTGGTACGGAAACCACTGAGTCTGTTACAAGCAGGGTGTGCGATCGCCTATGAAAAAATGCAACTTCTTCAAACCGACCTGGTCCAAGTTCGACCGGACCGAGGATGGCATAATCAAACTCGTCGGCAAAGGGGGTTTGCCTGCTGTCTTCTGGGAGTAATGAAGTGCGTTTGGGGGGCAAGCCAAGCCAACTGAGTGGAAGATTGAGCGGGAAACTCCACTGATTTGGAGCTACAAATACCTGTGCGTTGGCAAAGTATCTGGCAAACGGACCAACGAAAACTTTGTGTTCTATGCCGGAGATGGTTGGGAGGATGATGTACTTGACGTTGCCGTGTTGTTCCACCAATTCCTTAACGAGGCGGATACACTCCCTTGTTGGCGCAACGGGCGCATACACGAGCAGTCCGCCGCCCTGTAACTTAACGACGGTCATGCGAACAGGCACGACAACGTAGAATATGCCCTGGAGTTGGTCAAAAGTCCAGACAGTATCTTTTACCACTTCTTTGCGGATTGTCCGCCGCTTGCCGTATGGGTAGAGTGGCAAAGTAAACCAGAACGACCATGAAAAGTCCCTCGGATGAATCTGTTCTGCGTTTCCTACACGTTGATCATGACCCACTGCATGCCCCCTTCCGCTCTTCCCAATGCTCATCAAACCTTTATACAAACCATTGCTAACCCGTTATCTACCAGCTTACTTGCTTGGGCAGTGATTTCGTAGCGCTGTCCTGAACCATCTACAACAAAGGCACCAACTTTCAGTCATAAGTTTAACCTGTTCCCCTTCTCCTTCCAAGCAGTAACTTTCATCTGCCATACATCTTTGGAATCGCAAACCACTCGTTGGACTCCTTAGACTGCAAAACAGGAGTTAACAGGGATCAGCAATTTCGCGGAATTCAGTTAAAAATCGCGCTGGGTGATTCACCTTGGGGAAGCGTTGCTGAGTCCGTCTTTGCAGCCACAAGTGTCAGCTTTTGAACGTATTAAGTAGAGGTTTCTTTACTTAATACGTTTTTATTTTATACAAAATTCATAAAGTATCAAGTAATTCTACGTGTTCATTTGCTTACATAGGTAAGGGAGCTAGCAAATATCAATGCTGGAAATACCTCCTGTTAAAAAATTTTGCAAGTGAGGTTTGGTAATTAAGATGACAATCTTAGCTAATCTAAATGATGAGCGTGGTAGTGGTAGATTTAACGCTCCCACGGCTAACACATTTGAGCAAAGCGAGAATGTGTCATAACAACCGTGGGATTCTTGGCTGCTTGAATCCACTTATACCATTTTGGATTTTAGATTTTAGATTTTGCAGCCACTGCGGTGCGGTGAATCCAGCGCTGCAGGAGGGTTTCCCGACCTAGGCGACTGGTGAACCCGGAGGAAGGTTCCCTCGTTGAGTCTTGTGGCGTGATTGTGAAACAGTTCTTGGTAATCGCTTTTAGCGCTTTGTGAAAGTCGCAATCATGTTTCAATTGGTATTACCATGCTGTAGTTGCCGATGGTTCTCGACAAGAAGCATTTTGCTTGATTACCAAGCCTGTTACTGTGCGCTCCACGCGTAAGGATTCAGATTATATTCATATCGAGGCTATTTCTTCGCTTATGGTGCAATTATGCGGCGTAATTTCAGCTTGACGAGTGGCTTCATCTGCATAAGTCAAGCGAACACCAAGATAGCTGTCTGGTTTGTAGGGCATACGTTCTGCCCACTCAATGGCGACAATTCCTGGTGTGACCTCAACACCTTCCCAGTAGGTTTCTAGGTTTAAGGCGGCGACTTGTTTTGGTTCCAAACGATATAAATCTAGGTGGTAAAGGGGAAGGCGTCCTTCCATGTACTCGTTAATAAGGGTGAAAGTTGGGCTAACAATTGGATCGCTGATGCCTAAGCCGAACCCAATACCTTGCACCAAAGTCGTTTTGCCAGCACCTAAATCACCTTGAAGTAAAATAACATTGCCAGCATTCAGCGATTGACCGAGAGCAATTCCAAGCTTTCGCGTCGCCGCTGCATCTGCCAAAAAAATTTTCATCATCAGTCAATAATCAAGAGTTCTCCCCTTGTCCCCTTGTCCCTTATATCCTCACTTTCCATGATGAGCTCCACTATACCACCGCCACAAGACTCGCGCCAGTCGTTCGGAGTTGTGACGCACGCAACCTGTTTCATCTTCATGCATCACATTAGCTAGAACAATCCGCCGCCCCAACTGGGCTATGGCTTCTCGATCCACGAAAACAGGATGCGATTCTTGTTGGGCGTAGCGGATAAGTGCGCGCGGACTAGGAGATTTTTTGTGTACCAGTACAGCATTAAATAGAGGTCTGCCGCAAGCAGCATCAATTGCCCGGATGTGGTCAGCAACGGTGTATCCCTGAGTTTCTCCAGGCTGTGTCATGATGTTGCATACGTAAATACGCGGTGCTTGGGAGGCGGCGATCGCATCAGCAATTTCTGGTACCAGCAAATTGGGAATAACGCTGGTATAAAGACTGCCAGGACCCATGATAATGTAATCGGCTTCTTTAATTGCCTTAATAGCGGCTGGCAAAGCTGGAGGATTTTCCGGAATGCAGCCAATCTTGACAATATTACCACCGGCTTCGGTAATTTTAGATTCTCCTTGTATGCGGCGACCATCGGATAACTCAGCCCAAAGGCGCACATCACTGAGAGTTGCTGGCAAAACTTGTCCCCGGATGGCTAGGACTTTGGAACTGGCGGCGACACCTCTTTCCAAATCGCCAGTAATATCACTCATCGCCGTCAAAAACAAATTGCCAAAACTATGACCTAGCAACCCCTCTCCAGCCTTAAAGCGGTACTGGAACAGTTCTGTCAATAACTTTTCTTCGTCAGCCAGTGCTGCCAAACAATTGCGAATATCTCCTGGTGGGAGGACGCCAAATTCCTGGCGCAACCGCCCTGAAGAACCGCCATCATCAGCTACAGTGACAATCGCGGTAATATTGGCGCTGTAAACTTTCAAGCCCCTAAGCAATGTGGAAAGTCCGGTACCACCCCCAATTGCGACAATTTTCGGTCCCCGGTACAATCGGCGATGCGCCAAGAGAACATCAATAAGTTCTTCATCGCCTTCTGAACGCAGTACCTGAGTAATTGAACTTACTGTCCGAGTTTGTCCCCATAAAAGCAACAGCAAGCCGCCCAGTATCACCAAAGGTCCGCTAATGTAGTACGGTAGAATGTCGGTGATGAATCCCAGAATCTCCCTCAAAAACTCAATTGCCCGAAAAATTGGCGTTAGCCTAATCCAGATAGCAAATCCCAGACTTGCTAAAATTACACCTCCAACACTAATTAGCAACCATCGTTTCACCGATAGCCCAGGAGATAACCACTTGAACCACTGGTTAACTCGATGGGAAGTGCGACGACGTGACTGCTTTTGCAAGGCGTTGAGGGCTTGTCTGAGAAAACCAATTGACATACCTGATTTGGAGCAGTGCTACTAACAATGATTAACAGAAAATGTACACTACTTGATTTAAACCCAAGAAGTGCGGAATTATTAGATTTTTCAATCTCATTAGACCAAAAGTGCATAGTCTAAGTTGCCAGTATGCCGAGTTATTACGCCTTTTGGTCAACAGAAACAACAAATCAATGGAACAGCGAATTTTAGGAATAGATCCAGGACTGGCAATTTTAGGATTTGGGGCGATCATATGCCAAAAAAATCAAAACAGTGTGCAACATGATTCAGTAAACCTACTAGATTTTGGTGTTGTCAATACGCCAGCTGGCACGGAAGTGGGACAGCGGCTATGTACGTTGTACGACGATTTGCACACCCTGATCAAAGAATTTCAACCTGAGTTGGTAGCAATTGAAAAACTCTTCTTCTATCGTATGGCAAATACTATCCTCGTGGCACAAGCGCGGGGAGTTGTCATGTTGGTATTGGGGCAGCATAAATTACCGACTGTAGAATTTACCCCTGCCCAAATTAAACAAGCGTTAACCGGATATGGTAATGCTGACAAACAGGAAGTCCAGGAAGCAGTGGCGCGGGAGTTGAATTTGGATGTCATACCTAAGCCAGATGACGCCGCCGATGCTTTAGCAGTAGCGCTGACGGCGTGGTTTCAGATTTAGGTTTGTAAAAAGAGAATTTGTAGCTGCTCAAGACTTTGGATGCCATCGCCCTTTTCTCGTGCTAAGGTGCAACAAGAGCATCAATAACGAACAACGATGGCAGAATTAACTCTTCAAATTTCCGATGAACTGGCTCAACGTCTAAAACCTCTGCAAAATCGTTTACCCGAACTGCTTTGGCAACTTTTAGATCTTGCCAACTTGTCAACACCAATTGAGCCAGAACTCAAAGACAGTTCTACAGATATTCCCGCCGTTTATCAAGAGGTTCTTGATTTCTTACTTAAGCGTCCAACACCAGAAGAAATTGTTGCTTTTAAGGTTACACCCTCTGCTCAAACACGCCTGCAAATTTTGCTGCAAAAAAACCGCGAAGCAACACTCACTCCAATGGAAGTAGCAGAATTGGACGTTTACGAGCAGCTGCAACATTTGATGATTTTACTTAAAGCACGAGCCTATTCTACAATTCGCTAGATGACTTCTAGTTTAATAAAGAACTGTATTGTTTATTGAGCTGAATTGGAGGAGCATGACTGACTGCCTCGATGCATTTGAGCCTTTTGAGAGCCTTGTTATGTTTTGCTGTTGCTCCTTGTTTTGCATAGAGAGTCGCTGCCTCCCGATTATCTTTAATTGCTCCTTGCTTGTCTCTTAACTCGCAGCGAGCAATAGCGCGAATCATGTAGGCATCAGCCAAGTCAGGAACGAGACGAATAACTTGTGTATAATCTTCGATTGCTGCCTCATAATCTTTTAGGAAATAGTGGGCATCACCACGTCCTATGTATGCATCAGTATAGTTTGGATCAATTTGAATAGCTTGATTGTAGTCTTTAACTGCTCCTAAATATTGCCCGTTTCCGCTTTTTTTCTTTCCCTGATTAAAGAAGTTTTTTGCCTGATTTTGTTGAGAGTAGCTTTTTTCACTTTTTTGCTCTCCCTGATTAAAGAAGCTTTCTGCCGGATTTTTTGCGGAAAAGTTATAAAATGCCAATGCAGTAACTGCCAAAACACCAACCGCAATAGGAACTGAGCGAGTGGATATGTTTGGAGAGCGAATAATTCTCTGAAAGAATTGGTTAGAAATTAAACTGTTAATAGGTGCAAAAATTGCAGCTTGTTCTGCTATAGTAAACTGTCGTTGCCTCTGCTCTTGTTCCAATTTCTCAATTTCTTCTCTAATACCTTGAGCAATATTTACAAATGCTTCATTCTGGTTTATCCAAAATCTTCTGTTATCTACAGGTTCGCCATTGATAGGCAAAGGCTGTAAGTCTCTGAATGGTGTAGCCTCCCAGTGATCAATTTGGCGGAGTTTAACAGGGATAACAAGGGCTTTTCCAGTATTGTACAGTTTCATAGCCCGCCTTCCAATTTCCCAACCATCATCCGAATCCATAAAATCTGGACTAACTAGCAAAACAATCACATTAGATTTATTCAGGTATCGGTAATTTTCATGCTTCGAGTTTCTTCCTGTTACTGATTGACATTTCCAATATATTTTCACTGTATTCTGTTGTTTCAAACTAGTAAGTTGTGTATCTAGTTTTTTCCGCAGTTTTTCATCTTTGTAAGAGTAGTAAAAACAAATTTTTATAGTTCTGGTAAATATGGAAAATAAAGACATAAATGACAATTTAGTTCGACTGCATCTCTTAATAAATTCTTCGTATTAACTGCTTTAATAGTCAAAATTTCTAAATGTACATTTAAGGTAATTCGCCCGATATTTTGCCAATTTCTTCTGCAAATTCTTCAGCAATGGTAACGAAAGCTTCATTTTGACTTTTCCAATATCTTCTATCAGTTACAAACTTGCCATTCTTAGGTAAAGGCTGGAGATCACCAATGTTGAACTTACCAAGCTTGAAGGTTTGCCAACTTGCGACTGAACTGAGAAATACAGGAATAACGAGAGTTCCTTCGCATTCTCGTCTTTCCATTGCTCGCTTAACCTCATAGTTAAGGTGGTAAACTGAAGAAAGAAAATTCGGACTAATAAGTAGGAGAATTATACGGGCTGAGTTCAGATGCTGCTCAATCTCAACCTTCTTATTTTTCCCTGGAGCAATTTTACTTTGATACCAAATTCTAATAATACTTTGTGACTCCAAAATACTTAAAGACTTTTCCAGTTGCTTTCGCAGCGATTCATCATTTGGAGAGTAAGATAAGAAAACTTCCATATTCTCTATATTTGCTTGTTTCCAGTTCTCAGATGGTAGTAAATCTTGCGGGTGCGTGTAGTTTACTTGAGTTTGGGTTCCCTGCTTGATATTAGATGTGCTACTAGTAAATTGTGGCTCGGCAACACTATCGGCAAAAAATGGAGGAGTTGTATTTGCGTTTTCCGTCCACAACTGGTTTTTGCTCAGCAGTTTTGGAGTTAAAGACTCTGGAATACCTGCGGCTCGGATGACTCTACAGCCTAGTTTATGGGCATATTCAACAGATTTTCCCGCTCCCAAAGCATCGTAAAAACCAACGGCAAATTCAATTGCCGCCTTATCGCCTATTTCTTTGCTCATGCCAATGACGTAATCAATATGTTGCGCGATCGCCTTCGCTTGAATCTCCGAAAAACAAGCATTGAGTAATACACACTTTACGTGTTCTGCAAACAACTCAAACAATCCAGCTAGCGCCTCTGCATCTACTAACTTTTCTTGCCCTGTTTCATCCTCAAATACCAAACCCTTTTGTCCAGATCCATGTCCTGAAAAATGGACAATCTGTGGCTGGAAGTACATGATTTCTCGATGAATATCTCTGTAGCGCACTGCTGCTGCCAATTCAATTTTAAATTGGTCGCGTCCTTTTGATTGTCTTAACCCATTCTTTATTTCGCGAAACTCTTCGTCTAAACGCAGTCTGCTTGTACCTTTCGGATTCGCTGCCAAAATCAAGATTTTGTTGACTGGAGTTCCACTATTCATCTAAAGACTTTATGGTAGATACGATTTAGCACTGAAATTTTCAGTTAATTTTTCTTGTGCCGATCTGACTTGGTAGATATCAAGTCACTCAAAGCCACTGAGAAATCTAAATCCTGGATATTACATATAATTACATACAGCAAGCCGCAAATTCCAGATGAACAGCAACTCAAAAACTTCCCATTTGGTCTTCTCAAGTCAATTTTCTTTACAGCTATTTTCAGTTAATTGAACCACAGATTTTCGTAGGGGCACGGCACAGAACAGCCCCTAAAGCGTGGTTTATTTACTTGAAAAGCGCTGTAAGTGAGTGACATAAGCTGCTACTGTAAAATCTTTGTCAAATAAAACAGCCTTGGCAAACCCATCACCGTCAACTGTTCCCCAAAGGTTCCACCACCACCCTTTTATCAACCTCATCCGCCTTAACTCGCGCTAACCCAAATTGCTCAATAACCCAAGCATTCGTCGTCAAGTGCGTACTCACCTCAGGCACTCGGTACTCACTCCTCGTTGATGCCAAAGCAGCTGGCAATAATAACTGATCCGCTAAATGTTCATCTACGGGTGCGCCTGTTTCATGAAACTTCAACAGTTCCTCGCAAGCCATATCTGCTACTTTGTCTGCTGGCAAACCAATGCGCCCTAACGCACCAAACCCAGCTAAGCTATTCTCGTACTCAGCAGTGAGAAACAAACCCGCCCCTGGTGCGACACCTTTTGCTCGCAATGGCTGCACAGATGGTTTCAATTGGGCTTCACGCAACACATTCTCAGCACGACTCGCCATCCTTTGGGGAATGTGAGAAGGTAATTCCGTGACGACTGCTAATCCCCGCACTTGTTGTAAGTCGCCACGTTCCACCAAGTTGATCCCGCCAATGCTACCACCACTTATTAACAACTGCACTTCTCCCCCACCTTGGGGATACCACCCCCAAGCCTTCAGTTCCACCTCAACTTGCACACCCATGCGTTGCACAGTTGGTAAATAAACTTGTTGAATGTAAGTTATGGAAGGGCTGTGGGTGACGTGAGTCCCGCCCTTAAGTGTTACCTGAGAGTCACCAGTAGCCAGCACCAAAGGCAAGAGAACAGTCTGTAACACTAAACCCACAGCACCAGCCGAACCGCCTTCTCGCGCTTCACTGACATCAAAGGTATAATTTCCCGCTTGTACAGCACTACCAGGAATAAACTCCAGCGCCGTCGAACCCAAAGCATCCCCCTGCACTTTGGCGTTGCAAATTGCAGCAGCAGCGCGAACTGCTGTCAAGTGTTGTGCTGCAAGTCCCGGTTTTGGGCGTCCGGCGCGGATGTTCCCTATCCGGATGGGATGACCAGTAATAGCAGCTAGACTTAGGGAGGTGCGGAGAATTTGCCCGCCGCCTTCACCGTAGGAACCGTCGATGTGAATCATGGACAATTTCAGATTTTGTCTTTTAAATTTTGGATTGTCCCCACGATTTTTGAAATCAAACCACAGATGGACACAGATGGACACAGATAAATCTTCATCGGTGTTTATCTGTGGTTTCCTAATTCTGTTAGCGTAGCCTGCCCTATGGGCATTATTTAAATTCCAACACTTTGCTCTTACCAGGATTCATCAACCCATAGGGGTCAACCATTTCCTTAAACTTTAACTGTTCTGGATCAATAACTTTTCTCCCACCGTCTTCAATAATATATGTGTGGGGATTTGCAATAAACACACCGCGCTCTTCGTGATAGCGGATAATTTCATTGAGGCGTTCTTCTGTAGAGTAGCGCACAAGTTGCAAAGCCGCAGGAGCGATCGCACCGTTGACTCGAATAAATTCCAAATGCATCATCACCTCATCGCCAAAGTGGTGATACAGTTGCTCTACCAGTTGTAAAGACGCGCCAGGTTTCGTCTCTACATTGGCAGGGAATATACTTTGCAAGTAGGTGATGGAAGTATCTACAGTCCGGGCGTGTAAGGTGGTGTGGTTCCAAGTAAATTCCCCTAAGTGCGTCCCTTTTGCTGCATCAATAGCTGGTTTTTGATATGTAATCTTACCCCCATATTGCTGTACTAACCCAGGCAAGAATTCTAAACTCGGTTCAGCAAGCATCAGTAAAGCGGCGTGAGTTCCATCAGGAATATACTCTCGCAGAGGTGCAAAATACTGTGGAATTGGGGATGCAAAAATGCTAATCTCTTTCTTAATCATCCCATCAGCATTAGCTAAAGCTTGACCAAAGCTTGCCGCCGCCATAAATTCTGGGAAGGTAACAATCACTTCTGCCCAAGGGTAAGCTGGTCCTAATGGGATTTCGACTTCAGTAATAATACCATTGATGCCCCAGGCATGGTTGACTTTTTGCACGTCGTCGCCGCGCAGTTCAATGACACGCGGTTCATCTTCCATTGTCACGACTTGTAAAGCTAGAAGATTGCCCCTGTCACCTAACAAACCATATTGTATCGACCCTATTCCGCCGCTACCACCTGCTACAAATCCGGCAATTGTCGCTGTGCGGTAAGTTGAGGGTGCCATCCGCATTTCCCAACCGATTTCTCGTGCTTTTTTATCCAACGCTGCCAACTTTACCCCAGCTTCAACCCGCGCGACTCCTGGTTTCACCCAGGGTATTTCTTGCATTCGCGTCATATCTATAATGACGCCTCCATGTAACGGTACGCATTGCCCGTAATTCCCCGTTCCTGCACCGCGCACTGTGACGGGGACTCTGTGTTTCACGCAAGCTGCTGCTACTTTTAATACCTCTTGTTGGTTCGCAGGACGCACAACTAGATCCCCGACTTTTCCTTCGAGTTTGGGTACGAGTACCGGGCTGAAGGTGTGGTAATCTTGGGATAATTTTGCGACTTGTGTAGGCTCGGTAATAGTTTCAATACCTTCTAAGGAAGCAGTGAGAGCATCTAAATCAAATGATTTTACGGGTGTTGTAGTCATAGTGAGAATTTTCTAAAAATGGAACCACAGATGGACACAGATAGACACAGATAACAGTCACTCGCTTCTCAAACATTCAAAATTATCAATTCAAAATTCAAACATTTTACCCACGGCTGTCTTCCGTGGGCTTGAAACAAGGACACCGTATTTCTTGCGCTTGCGCCAGAGCGAAATACATCTTTTTTTCAAGTGGGCTTGTATCCCACAACTAAAGTTTTTAAGCCGTTTTCCATTTTGAATTTTGAATGAGCGAATGAGCGAATTGTTTTGTCATCTGTGTTCATCGGTGTTCATCTGTGGTTTTAATTTTCATGTTTTACTGCACTTTCATGCCATTTACTTAATATAAGGTCAGATAAGGCACTCAAGCTCACAAAAATCAGAACACCTAAGCCTGTTGTGAGAAATAATGCGGCAAACATACGGGGAATTTGTAAGTTGTAGCTGGAGATGAGGATGCGATAAGCAATTCCTGCTTTTGCCCCACCAGTACCAGCAACAAACTCCGCAACGACTGCACCAATTAATGCTAAACCACCACTGATTTTTAAGCCGCCCAGAAAATAAGGCATGGCACTGGGTAAGCGGAGATACAATAGTGTTTGCCACCGGGAGGCTTTGTACAGTTGAAACAAATCAAGCAAGTTGCGGTCAACGCTGTTGAGTCCTAGTGTAGTGTTAGAAATGATGGGAAACAGGGCAACTATCCAAGCACAAACGACTAGGGCGGCAAAAGTGTTATTTTTTAGCCAAAGAATGATCAGGGGCGCGATCGCCACAATTGGTGTTGTTTGTAAAATGACTGCGTAAGGAAATAAACTTTTTTCAATCCACTTGCTTTGGGCGAATAATATCGCAATCAATAAGCCAGAAATAGCAGCAGCAATGAAAGCAAAAATAGTAATTTGTAGTGTAATTAATAACGAGGGAAAAAGCTCATTCCAATCAGTAATTAGGGTTTGAAATACTAATATGGGATCGGGGAGTATATAGGGAGGCAAATTTGTTATCCGTACAAAGATATCCCACAGAACCAGTGCCAAAAAGCCGATTGCCACAGGTGCCAAGACATCAGCAGAAATAAATTTTGCAAGTATCTTTTGTGTTTGAAGGCGACGGATGAACAGCATAAGCAATTCAAAACTGCAAAATTGAATTTTTGGGATTGCCCATTGCGAACGCTAGATGTTTAGCAACCTTGTGGCAATATTCGTTGTATGCTGAGGACATACGAAACGCCTCACTACGCGGGTGTGGTGCATCAATTATGACATCTGCTACTATACGTCCGGGGCTTGTCCCCATGACAAGAACCCGATTTGATAAATACACTGCTTCGTAAATATTATGTGTCACGAAAACGACTGTCCAGTGGTGTAGATACCACAAATCTAGTAAGTCACGGTTGAGTTTGCTGCGCGTAATTTCATCCAATGCCCCAAACGGTTCATCCATCAACAGGATATTCGGCTGAGTGACTAATGCCCTAGCAATTGATACCCGCATTTTCATCCCACCCGATAACTCGCGGGGATAACTTTTTTCAAACCCTTCTAACCCTACCAGTGCAAGCGTTTGCTGCACCAAGGGAATTGCATCTTTCCTGGGCATTCCCGTTAATTTCAAGGGTAAGCGGACATTTTCCCTAACATTTGCCCAAGGCATAAGTGCGGCGTCTTGAAAAACAAAAGCAAGTTTTCGTGCTTGCTGGCTGATACCCCAGTCAATAGTACCAGAAGTCACACGTCCCAGTCCGGCAATGAGGCGCAGCACTGTGCTTTTACCACACCCAGAAGGACCAACTAAGCTGACAAACTGTGACTGATGGATAACGACATTTAGGTCTTGCAAGGCAACGGTGCCATTGGCATAGACCTTGCTAACATGACTAAGGGTAATGGCGGAATTAGCCATCTGGTTGTTAGTTGTTAGTTGTTTACTACTACCCAAATTCCACTCCCCACTAACGACTAACGACGAACCACTCCCTTATTGACAAATTGCAAAGTAAATGCTTCTTTGTATTTTGTATTGGGTTGAAAAAGTTTAGCCTTGATCATGTCCTGAAACATTGTATCCCAACGCTCCTCAGTCATCGCCCCGATCCCTTGTTTTTCTGCTGCTCCAGAAACAAGTAAACCATATTCTTTGAGCTTTTGAATACTATAAGCAAGCTGCTCGTCTGTCATTTCTGGGTTATCTTTTTTAATAAGTTCATTACCAGGAGTTGGGTTGTCCAAGTAGCTGTACCATCCCTTAATTGAAGCATCGACAAACCGCTGCACTAAATCTGGATTTTTCTCGACAAGTTCTTTTTTTGTCTCAATTGTGGTTGCGTAAGGTGGATAACCAAAATCTGCTAATAAAAACACTAGAGGCTTAAATCCACCCTGCTTTTCAATGGCGAAAGGTTCTGAGGTAACATAACCCTGCTGGGCAGAGTTTTTGTCAGTCAGAAAAGGTCCGGGATTGAAGTTATAGGGGCGCTTTTGTTCGTCGGTAAAACCGTACTTCGCTTTAAGAAAGGGCCAAAAGGTGACATTGGCAGCAGCAGAAAGATAAATTGGCTTACTTTTAAGGTCGGCAAGAGTTTTCACTCCTGTGTTAGGGTGGGCAATGAGACACTGGGGATCTTTTTGAAAGATTGCCGCTACAGTCATTTTAGGGATTCCTTGAGCTATGGCATTGACTGCATCAATGCCATAGCCCATAAAGAAATCTACCGCACCACCCATCAACAACTGCGTTCCACTGGCAACTTGGGGACCACCCATTTTTATGCGAATATCCAAGCCGTGGTCTTTATAAATACCAGTCGCGATCGCCTGATAAAATCCCCCGTGTTCTGCTTGCGCTACCCAGTTGGTACCAAAGGTGACTTTATCCAAGCCAGAGTTTTTAGACTGTGGTTGGTCGTTATTGGCACAAGCAGCAATGATGCTACTACCAATTAACACTGAACCAGACTGGATAAACCGGCGACGACTCAGGGTATGAATTGCTGTTGATGAGCGTGGTGACGGATTCATATTAAAATTTTGCTTTCTTTGCTCCTAGTCTTAGTTCAATCGGAAAGTGCATTCCAAAATCAATTTTTGATTGACTTGGGAATAAGGTTGAATCTCCAAAGCACGGTGAAATGCTCTGATAGCTTCAACGTACTCTCCCATCGCGACATAACACAAGCCGAGACCGTGAAGTGCGCCGAAATGTACTGGATTGATTTGGATGACCATTCGACAGTCTCTCAGAGACTTTGAATACTCTCCAGTGGTATAATAAAGAAAAGCTCGGCGATTCCAAGCTTCAGCAAAATCTGGTTGGTCGTTAATAAGTTCTGTCAGCAAAGCTTCGGCTTCAGCTATTTCTCCAGAATCCATTAACTTTTGACTGCGTTCAATCATGGACAGTCCATGAACTCCCTTTTGTTGAAACCAGATATGCCAGATTTTCCTGGTCGCCTGGTCGCGGACTGTTTGCTCGGGATTTTTCAAGTCTTCAAGTAAGGAATCGATAAATAAAGAATCCATGAATTCAAGGTCGGTGATAGTTACTTTGGATCAAATTTCGCACATTATTATCTAAATGATCTAATTAATCACTAAAAAATTCTGATTGCTGAGTACCGATAACCCACTACGTGCAACACAGAAATCCCAGAGGAGGTTTCCCCCGATGGCAACTGGCGTTGCTGAGCCAAATTTTAGAAATTCAAAAAATGCGACAGCACTCATTGCTTGGAACTTGGGACAATGAAATTAAAAATTAGCAATTAATTTACTATCTTCTGTAGTCTGCAATACGATCGCTCTATGATTCGATATTTAGAGTCATTAGTGATGGGTCATTAGTATGCCATACTTTTACAAGTCACAACTATGCTGGTAGTTGTAGAGAAATCGCTAATGACTAAGAATTGATAAAAAGTAAGAGAAAAAGAAACGACTATGCCAAAGCAAAAAAGCGTTTCCAGGCATATTGTTCTCACTTCGCATCCCAGTCGCTTTGGTCCTAAACCGATTCCCATCCAATGGGGAGCAGCTGATCCAATGCAACGCGGTCCAGTGATTGCCACACTGGTTAAGCAGACACACCGCAATGTGATTGGCACTCACTCTGGTGGTTATGCGATTTACAGGGCATTAGCGGTGGCTAGCGGAGCACTTCAGTCAGATCACAGGGCAGATCTTACCAACACATCTCCAGTAGAATACATTGGACCACACCCAAGCTGGTACGAGCCAGATAAAATTGTCTCGCTTGACCCGTTTGGGGCGATGGTTGGTGAGGTTTTTGCATCATACTGCGCACAGGGATATGACATTCGTCCCACAATTGCCATCACAAACGCGCACATCAACTTACCCGAATTACAAGAAGCGGTGGCAAAAGGACGCTTGCAGGTTGATGGCAAGATTATGAAACCTGGTGGCGATTTAGTGGTCACTAAAGCCGCAATTGAACCAGTTTGGTACTTACCAGGAATTGCCAAACGCTTCCAAATCACTGAAGGAGAGTTACGCCGCGCTTTATTTGAACAAACTGGGGGAATGTTCCCAGATTTAGTGACGCGATCTGATTTGGAAGTATTTTTGCCGCCAATCGGAGGTGTGACTGTGTATATTATCGGGGATATCGCAGCCCTGACTGACCCCGATAAACCCTTAGCAGTACGCGTACATGATGAATGTAACGGGTCTGATGTGTTTGGCTCAGATATTTGCACCTGTCGCCCCTACTTAGTACATGGTATAGAAGTTTGCGTACAAACAGCACAAGAAGGTGGTGCTGGTGTCATTGTCTACTGCCGTAAGGAAGGGCGTGCTTTGGGAGAGGTGACGAAATTCCTAGTTTACAATGCCCGTAAGCGTCAAGAGGGTGGCGATCGCGCTGATTCCTACTTTGCCCGCACTGAGTGTGTGGCAGGCGTGGAAGATATGCGGTTCCAAGAACTGATGCCCGATGTGTTGCACTGGTTGGGCATTACCCGTATTGACCGTATGGTATCAATGAGTAATATGAAGTACAACGCCATTACTCAATCGGGAATTAAGATTGTCGAACGAATACCAATTCCAGAAGAGTTGATTCCCCAAGATGCCCGCGTGGAGATAGAGGCGAAGAAAGCAGCCGGTTACTACACTACAGGAGAGGTGTTGGATGCTGACAGTTTAGCTGCGGTCAAGGGACGTTCTTTAGTAGATTGAGTTTAAGGGGATAAGGGGGACAAAGAAAGGGACACCCAGACACAGGGACAAAGGGGAATTCCTCAAAAAAACTCTCCGGTGCGTCTTGCGCTCTCCCTTGTCTTCCTCATCCTCCTCATCTCCCCATAAGTAGGGGTGTATCGATATAGGAGTCAGTAAGAATGGAGATGCGAACCGCCAAGACGCCAAGGACGCCAAGAACAGAGGGCAAAGAGTTGGTTGCTTATTTGCGTTCTCCTCATGCTATCCGGGAGCGTTGTGGGCAACTGTTTGCGTTGGCAGTTGAGGGTAAGTCGCATCACTTTAGTTGCGATTTGACACGGTTGACAAAAGTGGGTGATTATGTAATAGAGGTAATGCAGGAAGAATACCCAGATTTGCAAATTCCTTTTCACAGCCGGTGGCGGCATTTTGAGGCTGGGGGTGTACCGCGTTTATCTCAGTTGGATGAGCAGTTAGCGGGACTAACGCCTTTAGAGAAAGCTGTTGCCAAGTTTGATTTGGCGATAATCAGTGTTTTATTGGATGCGGGCGCGGGCTCACGTTGGTATTATCGCGAACGGGAGACTCAGCTAAGTTTTAGGCGTTCTGAAGGTTTGGCAGTTGCTAGTTTCCAAATGTTTTGCGATGGAACTTTTTCTAGTGACAAGCAAACAGCACCTTTGCAAGTTGATGCTGAAAGATTGCAAGCCTTAACAGAACAAGAACTGGCAGATGGGTTTGGTGTGAATGCAGAGAATCCTTTGGTGGGAATTGCTGGGCGGTTGCAGTTGTTGCAAAAATTAGGTCAAGCTTTACTTTCTTCACCTCATTTATTTGGAGAACAAAACCCCCGCCCGGGTAATTTGGTTAAATATTTAATAGAAAAATCTGGCAATAACCGATTAGCTGCTACCACAGTGTTGGGTGCAGTTTTAGAAGGACTAGGTAATATTTGGTCTGGACGAATTGAGGTTGCAGGGATTAATCTGGGTGATGTTTGGTTTCACCCAAGTGTTGCTGATGATGGCTTAGTGCCATTTCACAAACTGTCCCAGTGGCTTACTTATTCTCTGCTTGAGCCTGTAGAGGAACTTGGTTTGGAAATAACAGATTTGGATGCCCTCACTGGATTAGCAGAATATCGCAATGGGGGGTTATGCCTTGATTTGGAACTCCTGCGCCCTAAACACCCAGAAATTTTGCTCAAGCCTCATCCAGTTGGATCAGAGGTTATAGTTGAGTGGCGTGCCCTAACCGTGATGCTCTTGGATCGCATCGCCGCCACAGTACGCGAAAAGTTGGGCATGAGTGCCGAAGAACTGCCACTGGTGAAAATCCTGCAAGGTGGAACTTGGACAGCGGGGCGAAAAATAGCTGCTCAACACAGAAAGGGTGGTATACCCCCCATACAGATAGAAAGCGACGGCACTGTATTCTAGCTCTGGGCAGTCATGAGTCATGAGTCATTAGTCATTAGCTTTGGAAAAAGCAACTGACATGGACAAAAAGCTAATGACTGATACCTCTTTTCTTGGTGTCCTTGGCAAGCGAACGGACAGTTGCACGCCCGTCGCTCGTCTTGTGGTTGCATAATAAAACATTTAGAGCTTATGTACAGTCAAGTCATAATAATCGAGCATCCGTTGATTCAACACAAATTGACGCTCATGCGTAAAGCCGAAACCACCACGGCAAAATTTCGAGTCTTAATTAAAGAGATTAGCTTGCTGTTGGCTTATGAAGTCACGCGAGATTTGCCTCTAAAACATGAATTGATTAAAACACCACTAGCCCCCATGAAAGCCCCAGTGCTTGCGCCAGATAAAAAGCTAGTGATTGTTTCTATCCAACGGGCGGGACAGGGAATTTTGGATGGGATGCTGGAACTTATACCATCAGCCAGAGTGGGACACATTGGATTATACCGTGATCCCAAAACCCTAATTCCCGTTGAATATTATTTCAAAGTTCCCCAAGATGTGGATAAGCGAGATGTGTTGGTGGTTGATCCGATGCTGGCAACTGGCAATTCAGCAGTAGCAGCGGTGGAACGGCTGAAATCAACGAATCCGAAGTCGATTCGCTTTGTTTGTATACTCGCTGCACCAGAAGGTATTGAGTATTTCACCGAAGTACACCCTGATGTCCCTATTTACACTGCGGCTATTGACGATTATTTGGATGAAAGCGGCTACATTATTCCTGGATTGGGAGATGCAGGCGATCGCTTGTTTGGGACGAAATAAGCTGATTTGTATTCAAATTGTATAGTTTTACGTAAAAAAGAAGGTAAAAGGTGAAAGCTATAAGGTAAAAAATTATATTTTTCCTTTTTCCTTCTTATTCCTGAACTGCTACTTTCCAAAGTTTAACAGTTTTATGATCACTGGCTGAGGCAATTGTCTGACTGTCAGGACTGAACGCCACATTCCAAACCATATTTGCTCAAACCAGTGAACCTTATTTGCAGACGTGATTCATCACGTTGGTATGTGATTGAACTAGTAAATTTTTTCAAAAAAGTTACTGGCTCAATCAGATTTTTTTATAGTACCTATAATTTTTGATACTTGCTCTCAATAGTAGCAAGCTTGATTCTTGCTACTCATTTGTCGTGCTTTCAATTTTCATGTCCTAAACCCTTACAACAAGAGTTTCATAACCCAAAAAGTGCAAGTTCAATGCGCGATAGCTTATCATGAGGAATTTACTAAAAAATTCTTATTTTGCGTATTAATCATTTATATTCTATTTCTATAACTGTTTTTATCACCCTCGCAAAAATGTCTCAACCAACGATTGGACAACTAGAAAGAGAAATAACACATCGTATCCGTTCCCTCTATACGAAACAACTTGGACATCGCCCTGGCAAAATTATTTGCCAATTTTTTGATACAGAATTGGCAATCTCAATAGAAAATTCTGTAAGCCTTCCTGAGCAAACTCTTTTAAGGGCAGGATATGATATTTTGGCTGAACAAGTGCGATTAGATCTCAACAAAATCATTGCTCCACAAATCAAGGATTTGATTGAGGAGATTATTAAAAAAGCAGTAGTAGACTTGTTGCTCAATACAAATTTAATAACAGGTCGCACTGGTATTCTTGTTTTCTTAGAAGCATTGCCAGAGGTTCGGAATCGCGAAAGTATTCCTAAGGCTAATTGCAAGATTGTGCAAGAGTGAGATAGCGATAGATAACGGCTTGTAATTCATGAAAATTATATGGTTTGGTAATGCAGTCATCAGCTCCTGCTAGAAGAATGGGATTTCCATCTTGTTCACTGGTTAAAGTTGTCATTCCAATAATTGGAATCATCGCTGTCTCTGGGTTGTGCTTTAAATAATGAATAACCTGTAAACCACTTAAATCAGGTAATGCAATATCGAGCAGGATTAAATCTGGTTGGTGTGTTTGTGCTAAAATCAAAGCCTTGATTCCTTGTTTGGCACAAATACACGACACATTGAGTAACTTAAGGTGAGAATTGAGAAGTTCTAAATAGTGTAGATCTTGTTCTACAACTAAAACAAAAGGCTGTACCGACATAAATTATTCCTCACCTTTAAAGAAGGACCATACATCAAAACCCTCGTGACTAAAAAACTCGTTTTTAGGAAGGTTACCCTGTTAGCAAGATGTACGAGGCTTCCTTCAGGCGGCTGTTAGCGGCTTGAGATGGAGTGACTCGTCTGTGATTCACAAGGCTTGGTGTCTGCGCTGATATCCAGGGAAGGACACGAAGAGCTAGTGGCAACATTAAGCAAATATCATCATATTAGATGTGTATTTCGTCAAGTGTTTTTTGAAAAAAATTTAGCTTTGGTTAGCTGTGGTTAAATTTTATAGAGCATTACTCTTGATAAGGACTGACGCCAAAATTTTGATTGTGTGGAACTCGCCATACTGCATCTCTACATAAATCACCTCAACTTAGTAGCGTTTTGAACCTAGAAGACATAAGTCCTCATAGCTGCATTCTTAAGTAGGTGTAAGTAAAATCAACTTATGCAGTTAATCAGATGGAACGTGGATTGTAGATAAGTGAAACATTTTGCCGCCGCAGTGCAATTGATCTACAGATACAGACAATGCTTCCCTCACGAACGCGCATCCGCATGCACGGGTCCGGTTTTTTTTACAGTGCGTAAGTCCTATTGGTGTCGGTTTTCTTTGAAGTAGGGGACTCCCAAAGCTGCTGGAGGTGTAGATTGACCGGCTAATCCAACCAGGGCAAGCAGAGCTGTTATGTACGGTAGCATAATCAAAAATTGATAAGGAATATTTGCATTCAATGCCTGAATTCGCAACTGCAAAGCTTCGGTAGCACCAAACAACAAGCAAGCCAACCCAGTTCCTATAGGATGCCATCTGCCAAAAATTAAGGCAGCGATCGCAATAAAACCTTTTCCAGCACTCATTCCCTCAGCAAAGTATTTTACCTGCACTAAAGTTAAATAAGCACCTCCCAACGCAGCTAGACAACCACTGACTACCACAGCAAGGTAACGCACCTGTTGCACTGACACCCCAGCTGTATCAGCAGCCTTAGGATATTCCCCTACAGCTCGTAAGGTAAGACCCGGGCTGGTACTAAACAAAATATAGGTGCTGATAAAAACTAAAAACAACAGTAAATATACGAGAATGTCTTGCTGGAATAGTAAAGGTCCGACAAGGGGAATATTCGCAAGACCAGGAATCATAATTGGTTCAATTCCAGGTATGCGCTGGGTGCTACTACCACCAAACACCAAGCGTGATAAAAACGATGTTAACCCAGCGGCAACAAGATTAATTGCTAAGCCTGACACCAACTGGTCAACCCGTAAAGTTACGGATAAGAAAGCATGGAGTAGTCCCACCAATCCCCCAGCAATCAGAGAAGCAAAGACACTAAGCAAGACATTACCAGTGTAAAAACTGGCAACAGCACTAGTAAATGCACCAGTGAGCAACATTCCCTCTAAGGCAATATTCAGTACCCCCGATCGTTCCGAAAAAAGTCCACCCAGTGCGGCAAATGCTAGGGGAACTGCGAGACGGAGGCTAGAAACGAGGTAGTCTGAGAAGAAGTTTATGTTATTCATCACATCTTACTTGTTGTTTTGCGTCAAGCTTTTTAAGCTAGAAGCTGTTTCTTCTGGTTTTCCAGAGAGAGGGAAAACTAAAATACTCTTGATTGCCTGGTTATCTACTAATTCTTTTAAGCGATGTAATTGTCGGTCAGTAATGGCAATTCCCGCATAATTTTTGGCATAATTTAATTCTTCTTGAAAATTCGCCTCATTATAAGCTTGAATAAACACTCGATCAACATTCCAATTCTGCCAATCCGCTGCGAAATATCGTTTAGCCCAATAAGGGTTATGATGACAAATATCAAAACTCACGGTCGAGTTAGCTTGTTTCATTGCAGTTATCATTTCTTGTAACAAATTAGTTAAATTAGAGGTGCGGTCAATTTTACCTGGTAATTCAGCATAATAACCTAGATAATCATCCCATTGAACTGCATCAATATTTGGATATTTTTGAACGAACTCTACTAAGATATTTTTAAATAAACTAGCAACCTCAGGAATCTGCACATCAAGGACATAATGATCAATGCCAACGTACGTTTTATCCACACCAGGAACAATCCATCTCCGAGAAGTTGCTAAATCATAAATTGGGCTATTTTTATCTATCTTAATACCTTTTTCAAAATAAGCATGCACTTGCATTCCCTGTTTGTGTGCCTCATCAATCAACCAATCTAACCATTTTTCTTGAAACTGGTTAGGACAACTTCTATATCCCAGAGTTTGCTGCATAACCTCACTATTGTACATCGTACAACCATTACCCCAAACACCGTGGATAATCGTATTATAGCGGTTCTCAGTTGGGTCTAATACATTCTGGTAAAATTAAACGAAGGTATATCAATCAGATCTTTATGAAGGCTTACGACCGAGACCTACGTCAAAAAATTATCTATGCCTACTGTAATAGAGAAGGTTCATATCGAAAGCTTGCGAAACGCTTTCATGTAAGTCTGAGCTTTGTACAAACATTATTAGGGCGTTATTTAGATACAGGAAGTATAGAACCATTGCCACATAAAGGTGGTAATCCAGCCAAAATAAAAGATGAAGATTATCTGATTTTAGAAAAAATCGTAGAAGAAAATAACGATGCAACCTTAGAAGAGTTATGCGTACAAATGGAATTAAAAAGTCAGGTAAAAATTAGCCGAGCCGCAATGGGGAGAACTTTACAAAAGCTGCAATTAACCAGAAAAAAAAACCTTGCACGCGGCAGAACAAGATACGGATAGAGTCAAAAAACTAAGACAAGAATTCTGGGAAGTTATCCGTACATTTGACTGGAACAACTTGGTGTTTGTTGACGAATCAGGTGTCAACATAGCTATGACAAGACTGTATGCCAGAGCACTTAAGGGAAAAAGGGCGCATGGTGCTCGCCCAGATAAGCGGGGTAAAAATGTGACAGTAATTGGGGCGATCGCCTTACGTGGAATCGTTGGAGCAATGACCTTCAAAGGCGGAACGGATAAAATAGCATTTCAAACTTATATTGAACAAGTCTTGGTTCCTAATCTTTGGAAAGGGGCGTGTGTAGTAATGGATAATTTTAGCTCTCATAAAGTTGCAGGAATTCAAGAAGCGATTGAGGCGGTTGGCGCACACTTAGTTTATTTATCACCGTATTCGCCTGATTTTTCTCCAATTGAAAATTGTTGGTCAAAGATGAAAGAATTTCTACGTTCCATTGCAGCCCGTACATATGAGGATTTAGATAAAGCGATTACAGAGGCTTTTGAAACTGTTAATTTGAGTGACATAATTGGCTGGTTTAAACATTGTGGCTATTGTATTGCATTCAAGTGAGAACCGCTATAATTCCTTGAGAGCGATAGTAACGAACTCTCTCACGAATCGTTTTTTCGTCGGCATTATTGGTAACTTGGTAGCGACTTAAATAAATTCCTCTAATGACTTTTTTCTCCCAAGGGGTTTGTGGTAATGCTGTTGTTTGAGGTGTTCTTGTTTTAGGGAAAGGTTGTTTATTATTGGGAGTGAGATTTGAAGGGCTTGATAAGGAGGGAGTGGGAGTTAAATAAATATTTGGGTTGACAGTTGAAGTAGGAGTTGGAATCGGATTTAAGAAAGGAATATTTATTTGTTGAATTTTCGCTAAAAACTTGCTGATGTCTAGATTGCTTTTCTGGCTAAACCACCAATAACCACCTCCGAAAATAACAAGAATTAGAGATATCGGTATATTTAAGCATCCACATCCATTTGGTTGTTTCTTTTGGCTCGACATAATAATATGATGATTGACTGGTGAGTTTGATTTATATAAGTACTTCAGTGTAAATAATTAAAGGCTTCGCCGTGAGCTTAGCGGACTTCGGCGTGAGCGCTCAGTCGAACGCTCGAGTGAGCCTCGCCGAACTCCGAACGGTATGTAGTAAGCCCTTTAGCGCTAAAGGGCTTACTACAAGCTAGTTTCCAAGCTTTACTTTTCTTTATATAGTTTAATTTTGTTTAATTTTTTCTCGCCTACTTACTTAAGCGCTTTAACGAAGACATTTTCATCTTTCCACTATTCCTGCAAGAGGTCTATTTTTGATACGGTGTTCTAGAGCCAGACTAATGGCAATAAACAGTACAGTCAAACCCTGAATAGCGTAAACCACAGTCACTGGAACTCCCGCACTGCGCTGCATCACATTCGCACCACTGCGAAGCGCACCAAAAAACAGGGAAGTCAGCACGACACCGAAAACACTACCACGACTGAGAAATGCGATCGCGATCGCATCAAACCCATAACCAGACGAAACTTGTTCAAACAATCGATATTTTAAGCCCATCACTTCAGTTGCACCCGCCAACCCAGCTAAACCACCCGCCAACGCCATCACCAACATAATGGTGCGTTCTACAGAAATACCACTATAACGGGAAGCAATAGGGTTAAATCCTACGGCAGCGATTTGGTAGCCTATGGGTGATAGTACTAGCAAAACCCATACAATGACTGCTGCAAGTAACGCCAGTAAAATCCCCGCATGGGCGAGACTCCCCGGTAAAATAATTGGTAGTTGAGCAGATTTAGCAATCAATGGTGAATAAGGACTAGGCGCACCCGGTTGCTTCAAGGGGTTCTGAACGAGGTAACCAATAAAGTTAAAGGCGATATAGTTCAATAGCAACGTGGTGATCACCTCATTTATCCCGCGTACCGCCTTGAGATAACCTGGAATCAAACCCCAAACTGCACCAAAAAGAAACCCTGCAAGCAATGCCAATGGTACATGAATCACACCAGGTAATCCCTGCACGTACAACCCTATCAACGCACTCCCCAAAGCACCCAGGTAAATTTGCCCTTCCCCACCGATATTAAATTGACCTGCACGCAAAGCCACCAATACCCCTAAACTGGTTAACAACAGCGGTACTATCTTGGTAACAGTGTTGCCAAATCCAAAGTAGGTAGAAAGAGATTCTTGAAACAAAGCCGTATATGCTGCGATGGGATTTGCCCCAGCAAGTAAGATCAGAATTGCACCAACGAGTAACGCCGATGCGATCGCAATTAGGGGAGGTAAGATTGGTAGCAGCAGAGGTTGAATCCGATTCGTTGTAGTCATTTGAATTTTACATTTTTGAATTTTGAATTTTGTAGACGCCCGAAGGGCGGCTTCCCGCAGGGTATTTTGAATTCCTTACCTTCCCCCAGCCATCAAAAACCCGATTTCCTCCACAGTCGCCGTCGTTGCATCCAAAACACCCACAAACTCACCCCTGTACATCACCGCAATGCGATCGCTTATTGCCATAACTTCCTCCAATTCGGTAGAAATGTACAAGATAGCCGCACCGCGATCGCGTTGGGCTAACAACTGCAACTGTACTGCTTGTGTCGCCCCCACATCCAGCCCCCGCGTTGGTTGCATAGCTACTATTAACATTGGTTCTCTCGCCAGTTCCCGCGCCAGCACTACCTTTTGCTGATTTCCCCCCGAAAGCTGACTGACTTTCACACCTTCACTTGTCGCCCGGATATCAAATTCTTGCATTGCAGACTTAGCATTATTGCTGATTGCTTCCTTCTGCAACAAAAAGCGACGACAAAACGGCAATTTTCTAAAAGCTTTCAAAATGAGATTTTGAGCAATATTGAACTGCAACACCAAACCCATTTTTTGCCTATCTTCCGGGATGTACCCCACCCCCCGAACTTCAGGGAAGTTCCGTGTCAGTTCAATTTTTCCACCCTTGACAGTTCGCACACCAGTGATTGCATCTGCTAATTCTCGCTGTCCATTACCATCTACACCTGCAATTCCCAGAATTTCTCCCGCCCGCAGTTCAAAAGATACATTGCGGACAGCGATCGCACCCCTGTCATCCTCAACTTGTAAATTTTGCACTGACAAAACCACGTTTCCAGGGGAAGCAGGAGTTTTGCCCAACTGTAAAGCCACCTCTCGCCCTACCATCAATTCCGCTAACTGCTGCGGCGTCGCTTCTTTGGTTGTCGTATTTGCTACTACCTTTCCCCGTCGTAACACAGTTACTGTATCGCACAGGTTCATAACCTCATCCAATTTGTGGCTGATAAAAATAATTGTGTGTCCATCTGCTGCGAGTTGTCGCAAAATAGCAATTAATGATTCTACTTCCGGCGGTGTTAGCACTGCGGTGGGTTCATCAAGAATCAACAATTTTGCTTTCCGGTAGAGAACTTTGAGAATTTCTACTCGCTGTTGCGCCCCTACTGGTAGATTTCCTACTTTAGCAGCAGGGTCAACTGTTAATCTATAAGCTTGGGATAAAGCAGCGATTTCTTGTTGTTTTTTACGCAGATTTAAACGCCAGTGATTCAATGTTCCTAGGATGATGTTTTCTGTTACAGTCAACTGGGGAACTAGCATGAAATGTTGGTGAATCATGCCAATGCCTAATTGAATTGCTGCACTTGATGAAGATATTTTTACTGGTTTTTCTTGTAGATATATTTGACCTGCTTCAGGTTGATAAAGACCACTAATAATGTTCATTAAAGTGGTTTTACCTGCCCCATTTTCGCCTAGAATGGCGTGAATTGTTCCTGGTTCAACAGTGAGGTTGATGTTGTCATTGGCAATGAATGAGCCAAAGCTTTTGCTAATTCCTTCTAAGCGTAAATAAGACATATATTGAACTGCACTAGGCAAGAGAAAAGGCAGAGAAAAACCTCACCCCCCAGCCCCCTCTCCGCAAGCAGAGAGGGGGAGTATTTTTTCCCTCCTCGCTTGCGGAGAGCAGCGCCGTGCGGTGAGACAGAGAAAGCAGGCGGGTTTCCCGCGCCCTGGGGACTGCGTAAGCGCAAAGCGTGCCGCTAGGCATACGCGTAGCGTCTCCGTGCCTCCTGTCTCCTGAGCCCTTCGGGCACGGCTTGAGGCCGAACGGAGACGCTGCGCGAACGGAGGAGCTTTGCAAACGCGTAGCCTGCCGAAGGCATAGGAGATACCCGAAGGGGGGTTCCCCCCGCCCGTGCGACTGCGGAGAAGGGGTTAGGGTTGGGGTCACACTGATGTATTTTCAAGTTAGATAGGAACGAAAAATATAGCGTAATTCAATTGAATGAAGTAATTATTTATCTGTGTCCATCTGTGTCCATCTGTGGTTCATTATTTCTTTGTCTACCTTACAAGGGTTACAAACCGCTATAAAATGAGATTTTAAGCTGTGGCTTTTTTCACGCAGCGGGTATCTTTGCCAGCTTCTTGGCATTTTTCAAAGGTGATTTTTTTAGCAACAATTTCCTCTTTTGTATTTAGTGCCTTTTGTTTGAGTGCTTCGGGAACCATCGCCCCAAATTTTCCTAAAGATAAAATATCTGGTTTTTCTAAACCTATCGTGTAAATTTGACCTTTGAGTTGATTTTGTTTTGCGAGTTCTGCTAAATAGGCGATCGCTAAATCAAGCCGCTTCACCGCACTTGTTAAAACTGCTTTGGGTGCAATTTCTAACTGGTCTTTCGTGTTACCAAAAGCATAAACCCCTTTGTCGCTTGCAGTTTGCAAAACTGCAGCCGAAGCACTATCTAACCATTGATAGATGACATCACTGCCAGAAGAAATTATCGCAAGAGTGGCTTCTTTTGCCTTGGCTACATCGTTCCAGTCACCCGTGAATGTAGAACTAATTCTGATGTCTGGCTTGAGAGATTTTGCTCCTAATTCAAAGCCGCGTAGTTCTTGTTGGGTAGCATCAAATTGTTGTCCTGCAATGTAAGCTAGTTGATTGGATTTAGTCATTGATGCAGCGATCATTCCGCAGAGATAACTCGCTTGCAAATGGTCAATTCGCAAAGCAGCGATGTTGGAACCGTTCACAGCACCATTGACACCGACAAAGAAAGTGTTGGGGAACTGCGGCGCGACTTGTTGAATAGCAGCATCAAATTGTCCGCCGTGGGCAAATACTAGGTTATAGCCGCGACGCGCAAAATCTGAGAGAACTTCGGTTTGGTCTGCTTGTGCTATTTGTTCTACATAGGATGTTTCTGCACCCAGCTTTTGTTTAGCAAGCTGTACGCCTTCGTAACCAGATTGGTTCCAGGCTTGATCGCTAATGACTCCAGGGAGGGCGATCGCTATCTTAAACCCTGGGCTACTCCCTGTCGTTGTTGAGTTGCTACTGCAAGCTTTTAGCAGTAAACTAGTACTCAAGGTAGCTGAACCATACAAAAGAAATTTACGCCTACTAAAATTTGCCACCATACATTAAGCCTTGAGATGGGTAATCCTTGTTATTGATTACTATAATCTGCTTCATTCCCCTACCTCCTCGTTCATTTTTCCCACTGTTGGCTGAAGACGTAGTGACATCAGACAAAGAAACTGAAGAAGTGGACGCAACTATACAGTCAAGGGAATCGATGAACAATCTCAAGGAAATTTTTCGTGTCATCCTAGCGGTATGTATGATTGTAGCCGGAGTGACGCACTTTACATCTGCTGACCAGTATGTCAGAATTGTGCCGCCGCAACTCCCCTACCCTTTAGAAATAGTTTATCTGAGTGGCTTTTATGAAATCTTGGGTGGTATCGGGTTATTAGTTCCGCCTGTAAGTCAAGCTGCTGCTTGGGGGCTACTTGCTCTTTTTATTGCTGTTTACCCATCCAACATCAATATGGCAGTAAATCTCATTAAAATTGACCATATACCAAATTCACCCTGGGTACATGTGATTAGACTTCCCTTTCAAGCGGTTTTAATTGCTTGGGCTTGGTTGTATACAAAACCTTCAGATCCCGAAAAACAAGCTTCTATTATTCCCAAGTCACTCATTCCCAAACAACTGCAGGAATTAAAGTGAGTCGTTTTCGCAGACTTTTGTTTAACCCTCTCCTGAAAGGAGAGGGAATCAAGGGTAAAATAATGTGGGTGCAAGCAGGTTTGATATGAGTACATCAAAGACAGTTCAACAATTGCGGGCTGAATGGATAACGCCGGAAAGTTTTCGTCGATATGGACAGGTGATTTTTCCTGAGTTAGACGGTAAATCCTTTGATGCAGAAGATGCTCAACTCGTACTTGACAGAGGTATCCCCCGCTTTTATATCATGCAACTGCACCGCAGAGGACGCAAATTTCACACTATCACTCGCCATGTACAATGTACTCAATGTTTGGGTTCATTGGAAGGCAAGGACTGGTTAATTGCGGTTTGTCCTCCTAATAATAATATTGATGAACCATATTTAGAAGATATAGCAGCTTTCCGCATTCCAGGAAATTGCTTTATCAAGTTAGAGGTAGGAACTTGGCACGCTGGACCTTATTTTGAGCATGAGGTTGTGAATTTTTACAACTTGGAATTGAGTGATACGAATGTGGTGGATCATTTCACTCACAATTTTCTCAACAGCCATAATCTGGAGTTTGAGTTTGAGATTTTGTCACTGACATAGCGCTTCTACCAACTTACCCAAATTCCAAAAAAGTGCGTTGACAAAATTTCCTCCCATATCGAATCAAACAGCCGTGCAGAGGGATTAAGGGGAGCCAGCGCTGCAGGAGGAGCGCTAGCCATGCAGGCGGGTTTCCCGAACTCACAGCGACTGGCGTGTGGGGTCAAATCAACGTGGGATAAACGTTTGAACGTGATTGTTGACACGTATGCCCCGAGTCTCCCTTTCCGCCTTAGAGGGCTTCTCGTTTGAATGAAGTAATTATTTATCTGTGTCCATCTGTGTCCATCTGTGGTTCATTATTTCTTTGGTGTACCTTACTCCGGGTTCTTACCGAAAAATGGGGTTTAAAGCCCCGTCCTTCTAGGACGGCTTTAGTCAAAACGTGTTAAAATTGACAAGCCGAGGTGAAACTCCTTTGCCATCGTGAAACAGAGAACCTTGAGCTTGCTCGGTTAGACACACTTTTAGGCATGAATTGTAGGGGCGACGAGCAGCGAAAACTCGATAAACAGCTAAGGTTTCTAACGAAATCAACCAGAAAAAGAAACTAATTAAAAATGAAGATACCGTGGGGCACACGGAAGTCAAGAGGCGACTCTTAAAGCTTGTGGAGATGAAGCCCTCTGGGACTATTTAAGTTAGGCTCAAAGCTTGGTTCTATTGAACGGGTTTTTGGTTTAAGGATTGCTCGCAAGAGATAAGTAGTTTTAAGGCACGTCTGTGAACCAAGAATCCCTGTACCTTTAGGTCAGGGAGATGTCAACGCCCTAATCATAAGTCTTTAACCGGACACGATATGAGTTACTCCCGAACCGCCAGAAGAATACCTATTTTTTAACCGCAGAGCCGCAGAGGAGGACACTTCCGTGCGGTGAGACCAGTGCTGCAGGAGGGTTTCCCTCCGCAGGCAACTGGCGTTCGCCGTCAGGCGTGCCGTAGGCATACCCGAAGGGGGGTTCCCGTTAGCGGAGCGGAACGAAGTTCGGCAGTGCGTTGCGGAGCCAGTACTGAAGGAGGGTTTCCCTCCGCAGGTAACTGGCGTTGGGGTTCCCCCCGTTGTTCGCGCAGCGTCTCCGTTCGCGCAGCGTGCCCGAAGGGCTTAGGAGATAGCAACTGCCGTCCCGTTGAGGAAAGTGTCGGTTGACACAGAGAGAGGAGTAAATCACTATAGGTAATCTTAGACCACCGAAGGGAGTAGCTGCGCCTACAGATAGACGCCTCAGATCGGGACTAAATGAAAAGTTTTGTAACAATCAACAATAGTTTGTGTAAAAGTCGGGCTTTCTAGCTGAGAAATATAGAGCGCAACTCGGTGCAATGACATTCGAGGTCTTTTATGACAAACGACTCGTTGAGAAAACAGCTAGATGTACAACTTAAAGAATTAGCGCTCCTTGCCCAACGACACCCACAAGCAACCAAGGAGCGACGGATGGCTTTAACACAGCTGGTTGATGCCATTTGGCTGTCAGGTAAACTTATTCGTCCCTATAGCGGTCAATTTCAACGACTTTATCAAGATATTTATGAAGAAGCGGTACAAAGTCTATTCTTTTATATTTGTCGAGATGACAATATTAGCAAATATGACTCAGAACGGGGCGAAGTCATGACTTGGGTGAATATGCTACTCACTAAACGCTTTTTTCCAGAGGCTATACCCGTAATTGTAGGACAAGAAAATGAAATAAGTTTAGACAAGTCTCACATAGAAAATATTTCCGACTCTGAATCTACGTCTTTGTATGAACAAATCATTCAATGTATAGAATCTGACCCAGAAGGAATTTTTATCAAAGAGCATATAAAAGGTCATCCGGAAGCAAATTTTCAAGAAATAGCTAGACGAAGGTATTCGGGAATTTCCTGGAAAGACATCTCAGCCGAATGGCGAATTGGAATCTCATCATTACATAATTTTTATCAAAGATGCGTGAAAAAATTTGCTCCTATATTAAGACAATATTTGTAGATTTCATATGATTTAACCGGGTGGTCAAAAAATTATGAGCAACAAAACAGGTTTTTTAACGTTTGCAGGACCTATATCACCGGATGCAAGGCGGCGAGCAGAACAGTTATGTAGACAACAAGCCACGCCTGAGAAAGGCGAACAAGTCCGTCTCAATACTTTATCTGTATCTTTTGTGAATTCATATCTACAATGCATGGGGTTCGAGACAGACTTGGAAGCGAGTGACAGTTGGAACGCAGTGCAGCATTTACTTATGGACGTAGCTGATTTGTCGCTAAAAAATTTAGGCTCCTTAGAATGTCGTCCGGTATTGGAAGGGGAACAGTTTGTCTATGTACCACCCGAAGCACAGTCAAACCGAATCGGCTATGTGGCTGTGCAAATTAGTAAATCATTTCGAGAGGCAAAGTTGCTAGGATTTGTCAAGGAAGTATCAAATGATGTATTATCAATCAGTCAACTGCATTCTTTGGAAGATTTACTGGATTATTTAGAATACCTCACTCAATTAAATACAGCCAAATTAGCTGATGATTCGCTCAAAGTAAATAATAATTTGGTCAACTTGAAGCAATGGTTTGAGAATATTTTTGATGCTGGGTGGCAAGAAATTGAATCTCTCTTACGCACTCAACCAGCCTATGTAGCTAGTAGCGTTAGAAGTACTAAGGGCGATTTGGTTAGCAGGGGCAAGTTGATTGATTTGGGAAAACTTTTGACCCAGCAAGCCGTCGTTCTAGTCGTTACTCTCACTCCAGACAATGAGCAGGAAATGGACGTTATCGTGGAAGTACATCCCACAAGCAAAGAAAATTATTTGCCACCAAATCTCCATTTGACATTGTTGGATTGTGATGGAGCATCTGTCATGGAAGCCCAAACTAGAAGCAGCAATAAGAATATTCAATTGGAGTTTAGTTGCGAGATAGGAGAACGTTTCAGTGTTAAACTCGCTCTGGGAGATGTCAGCACTATAGAAGATTTTGTCATCTGAAGCGAATATAGAGGTGCTGCCAATGAGAAAGTTAGTTGTTCTAAAGTTAGATGGCGATTTAGAGGTGGGAGTGCGGGTGACGCTGGAGATTGGGGAAGAAGGCTTTCGCCCCAGTACAGAAATCTCCGGACAGCTGCCTCCAAATCCAGATATGGCAACTTCCCTTGATCAGTGGCAGTCAACCTATGGTAGTCTGTGGAAATTTACCCGCATCAAAGCCAAAAAAATTGTTTACGATGGTTCCATCTCCCAGCGACGCGAGGAGTGCGACAACTTAACTAATGAGTTGCGTAAGCACCTGAATAACTGGTTGCTGTCAGAGTCTTTTCGTCCTGTGCGGGAAAAATGGCTCAAACACTTAATGCCAGAGGACGAAGTAAGGGTATTGATTCGCACTCCTTGTTTGCAGCTCAAGAAACTTCCCTGGCATTTATGGGATTTGGTGGATCAGGATTACCCAAAAGCTGAAGTCGCCTTGAGCGTTCCACAATCAGAACAAGTGGCAGCAACTGCATTGCAGACATCCGCACATAGAAATAAAATCAGAATTTTGGCGATTTTGGGCGATAGTGACGGTATTGATGTGAAGCAAGACCGCCAGTTACTAGAAAAATTACCAGGAGCTGCTACGACTTTTTTAGTAAAGCCTCAACGTCAAGACATCAACGATGAGTTGTGGAAACAACCCTGGAACATCTTATTCTTCGCTGGTCATAGCAAGAGTGAGGGTGACACTGGTTGCATCTATATTAATGAGACAGATAAATTAACAATTGATGAACTCAGATATGCCCTGAGAAATGCTGTTGCTAAGGGGTTGCAATTAGCGATTTTCAACTCCTGTGATGGGTTGGGATTAGCAAAAGAACTACAAGATTTGCAGATTCCGCAAATTATTGTCATGCGGGAGCCAGTGCCAGACAAGGTGGCTCAAAAATTTTTAAAGTATTTTCTGGAGGTTTTTTCATCAGGACAGTCTATATATGCTGCAGTTCGCATTGCCAGAGAAAGGCTCAAAGGAATAGAAAAGGAATATCCAGGTGCTACTTGGTTGCCAGTCATTTGCGAACATCCTGCCGTAGTACCAATGACTTGGTCAAAGTCCCGATGGTTTTTCAATACTCGTCACCTCGGAACCTTGCTACTTTTGAGCCTGCTGGTAACTGCTGGCGTACTAGGGATAAGACACCAAGGAGGATTGCAAACATGGGAGTTGCAGGCTTATGACAGACTTATGCGATCGCCGTCTCGCCCTTTACTCGCTTGGCGATCGCGTCCACAGGAAAAGCAAGATTCGCGCCTGCTGATAGTCACTGTCACCGAAGATGATTTGAAACTAAAAGAACAGCAACAAGGAAAAGGGTCGCTCTCAGATACAGCACTGGCGCGGCTGTTGGAAAAACTCGCACAGTTCCAACCGCGAACCATTGGCTTGGATATTTATCGTCCTTGGACAGTAAATCCCAACCAGGCTGCTTTAGTCACTCGTCTGCAAACTGCTGATAACTTCTTTGCGATTTGTAAAGTGAGCGATCGCACACAAAACCATCAGGGAACTTCACCTCCAAAGGAAATTCCAAAAGAACGCCAAGGATTTAGTGATATTGTCCCAGATCCAGACGGTGTTGTGCGTCGTCATTTATTGGCAATGCAACCAGCAGACCCAACATCCCCGTGTACTGCACGCTACGCCCTTAACGCCCAACTGGCATTCCACTACCTAGAGAAGGAGGGGATTTCTGCCAAATACACTCCCCAAGGGGATTTGCAGCTAGGCAACGTCGTATTTAAGCGGTTGCGGTCTCACATGAGTGGATATCAACAATTAGATACAGAGGGCTATCAAATATTGCTCAATTACCGCTCTTACCAAGATTCTCCTTTAGAAATTGCCCCCACAGTCACGCTTACAGATGTTCTTAGGGGTAAGGTCAACCCGGAACAAGTCAAAGACCGAATTGTCCTCATTGGTACCACTGCCCCAAGCTTCCGTGATTATAGTCCTACCCCTTACATGACTGGGCAGGGTTTTTCCCTGGAAATACCAGGGGTCATTCTGCAAGCACAGATGGTGAGTCAGCTTGTGAGTGCGGTGAAAGATGGGCGACCTTTGATATCAGTATTGCCTGTTTGGGGTGAAGTGTTGTGGGTTTGGGGTTGGTCGGTCGTTGGAGGAGCAATTGCTTGGCGCTATGGGTCAGGACGACATCTCATACTAGCAGGTGGAGGTGCAATAGGCGTTTTATACGTTCTTTGCTTTATTCTCTTTTGCCAAGGTATTTGGGTTCCCCTCGTTCCGTCAGCCTTAGTTTTAGTAGTGACTGGCGGCGCTGTAGTGATTTACCTCACTTCACCCCAAAGTCAGCGACAATTGATTTTTACAACTTGAGGCATCATAAAAAAGATGAAATTGTCTGTGCAAAAGATTCAACTTTCCCTCGCCATTAGTTTTTTAACACTTATCAATTTAACACTCGTTAGCTATACACAAGTGCAGGCACAGCCTGGAAACTCCAAGGGACAATTCAACCAATCATTGATTTTTGCTGCGCCGCCCCCACCACCGGACATCGGGGAACCAGGTAAGCGAGCAGAAGCAGGTAGCCGTGGCTGTGGAGGAGACGTGAATAAGCCCGTGACTTCTGTTGCTCAAAAGCGGTTCACAGCCTTAGTACCTGTTTATTCAAAGTCAGAATTGGTGTTTGCAGCAACAATTGCCGAGCATCCTAGTTTCTCGTTCTATGTTCCTTATTCGTCGTCCTTTGCTTATGGAGAGTTTGTGCTAGAAGATGAAGCACAAAATCAGACTATTTACAAAACTTCTTTGACAGGGACACCAGGAGTAGTGAACCTGAGTTTGCCATCAAAAGCAGCACCTTTGGAGATTGGTAAGAGGTATCGTTGGTATTTTAACATCTACTGTAAGAAGGATAATCAAATTATTGCTGATGTTGAAGGGTATGTAAGACGGGAGCAATTGAACTCTGCGTTGAAAACTCAATTGGAAAAAGCGACACCAAGCCAGCGCGTAACCCTTTATGCTGCGTCGGGTATTTGGTATGAAGCACTGAGCGCTGCTGCCCAATTGCGTCGCACCCAACCGCAAGAGACTTCTTGGGCTGCGCTGTTGCAATCTGTTGGTTTGAATGATTTTGCAACTGAACCAAAAGTGGAGTGCTGCAACCTAGAGAGCCAGCAGTGAAGTCCAATGTTAACTTGCTCTGCAAGATGCAGGGTTAAACCAAGGACTATGGGGTGTGGTGGTGGGAGAATTTGCTATGAGGACGACTTCCCCTTTTTCGTTGATTATCCAACCAGTCGCTTCTACAATGCGTTCTGGTACGGCGGTAGTTGTTTTGCTGGTAACAGATGGACTATTGGGGCGATCGCTGCTTGGATTGAGAGTAATCAAATCTACTTGAACGGCATCAGTGCTGAGGGCTTCACCTGGGTTAGGGGGTAAGCCGCCGCGTCCAGTGATGATAAAACTGCTTTTAGCGATAGAGCTACCCGCAGTACAGCTTTGTGCTACTTCAGTATCAACTGGTACTGATGGCAAGTTCACTAAGCCACTGTTCGGGTCAATGTCGGGTGTAATGATTTCTACATTGCCATTGAACTCAGGACTTGAGCCAGTAGCGGTGATGTCACTCAAGGGAGTGGGAGCATCCCGAAATTGTGTCCCAAAAATACCTTGAGCGGTAATTCGCACATTTCCACCACGGAAGTTAGCAGAATTGGCGCTAATGTCACTGTTTTCCACGGCGACGAGGAAATCAGTGTCAATATTGATGTTACCGCCGATGACGTTTTCCCCTGTGGCGTCAGTTCTGATGTTACTGCCACGACGCATAATCAAATCTCGTGAGTTAATGTTAATTGTCGCCTGTTCCCGATGGGGGTCAATTTTAGTACTTTGTGTATTAGCGGTAAGCAAGGCGTCATTGTCTAAACGGATAGAGCGAGCATTTAATGTCATGTTGCCTGCGGTTCCTGTTCCCAAACTATTCACGGTTACTACTGCCCCATCTTGAACAAGCAAGGTATTAGTTTTAATCGTCAAAGAATCCGCATTCCCTGTTGAGTTTCGCTGTGCGGAAGCATACAAACCACTTCTAGTCTGACCATCGGCACTTCTACCAATCAGTTGCACGTTTTGGGCATCAATGGTCAAATTTCCCCCCTTGCCTGAACCAAAGGTAGGAACACCCACCTGTGCCCCATCTTTGACTTGCAAGATGTTAGTTTTAATCGTTAAATCTCCCGCATCACCTGTTGAGTTTGCGGAAGCACTTAATTTAGTGGCAATCTGACCATCAGATGACTTACCAATTAGTTGTATATCTTGGGCATCAACCGTCAAATTTCCCCCCTTGCCCCTACCAAATGTATCAGTACCTACCTGTGCCCCATCTCTCACTAGCAAGGTATTAGTTTTAATCGTTAAATCTCCCGCATCCCCTGTTGAGTTTGGCTGTGTAGAAGCGAATAAACCACTCCTAGCTTGACTATTGGCGCTTGGACCAATCAGTTGCACATCTTGGGCATTCACCGTCAAATTCCCGCCCTTACCCTTAGCAAATGTAGCAACACTCACCTGTGCCCCATCTCGCACTAACAGGGTATTAGTTTTAATCGTCAAATTACCTGCATCCCCTGTTGAGTTTGCTGTGGAAGCAAACAAGCCACTGTCTATTTGCACGTCTTGGGCATTAACGGTCAAATTTCCCCCCTTGCCCGAACCCAATGTGGAAGTACCCAAGATACTTTCGCTACCAATCAGTTGCACGTTTTGGGCATCAACGCTCAAAGAACCCCCCTTACCCGAACCCAATGTAGCAGTAAGTACCTGTGCCCCATCTCGGGCGAGCAAGGTATTAGTTTTAACAGTCAAATCACCCGCATCCCCTGTTGAGTTTGGCTCTGCGGAAGCAAACAAGCCACTCCTACCCTGACCATCAGCGCTTGTACCAATCAGTTGCACGTCTTGAGCATCAACGCTCAAAGAACCCCCCTTGCCCGCACCAAATGTACCAGTACCTACCTGTGCCCCATCTCCCACTACCAAGGTATTAGTTTTAATTGTTAAATCTCCTGCATCTCCTGTTGAGTTTGGCTCTGCGGAAGCAAACAAGCCGCTACCCCGACCATCGGCTGATTCACCAACCAGTTGCACATCTTGGGCATCAACTCTCAAATTTCCCCCCTTGCCCACACCAAACGTGGCAGCACCAACCTGTGCCCCACCCTCAACTCGCAACGTGCTAGCACTGATATTGACATCGCCTCCCTGTCCGCTTGCTTCTTCTAGCACCTGATTAGCAATGGAACTCTTATTGTTAAGGTTTATTGCTCCTGTTGCATTAACCTCAATATTTCCCGCTTTACTCTTATCAGAACCCAGCCCACTCTCTATGCCTGCAAACAGTTCACTCTCTTCTGTTATCTCTAAATTCCGGGCATTAACCGCGATACTTCCACCATCGCTAGCAGTCACATCTACTTGAGCGTGATTGCTAAGGGAAACATCACTTCTTTCTACACTATTGGGAAAACTCAAACTCAAGTTATTACCATTCTCATTCAATCCAACTGTTCCCGCGCCTGCTAACCCACCTAACTCAACTCGCCCACCAAAGGCATACAAACCTCCACCATTCATACTGATATCACCGCCTACCAATAGCAAACTCTTACCATCTGGTACGCGTAAGCCCGTTGCTGTAAACGCAGAAGATGGATTTAAACCGGAATCTGCAACTGAGTTATTTTCGATGGATGCGGCACGAATTTGGTTAAATAGTAAAGCGGAAGGATTGACCGTCAGCAGGGATGAAGAACTTTCTGGATTTGACGCACTGAAAAAACCTTGATTGCCAAATTGAATCGCATTAGCTGTACTCGCTACAAAAGAACCACCAATATTCAGTGAAGCATTACGCCCAAAAATAATCCCATTTGGATTTATCAAAAATAGGTTAGCTGTGCCATTAGCGCGAATTAACCCATCAATATTAGAAACTGACCCACCCGTTACCCGGCTAATAATGTTCTGAATATCCACAGCATTATTAAAGAAAGCGGTGCCGCCAGTAGGAACAGAAAACTCCCCAAAGCTGTGGAACAAGTTGCCACCTGCTTGGGTTCCTTCAGTGATATTGAAGGTATTACCCTCCCTTGTAACGCTGGAATTATTAGGTAGAGTGCTATCGGGCGTAATTTGAGCAAGAGCACAATTTGCAGAGAAAATGCTTGCACCACCTATCACAATCCTTAAGAACCAGCCCCAACGAGTACTCATCTTGGACATAGCATCCCCCTCTAGGAAACAACAGTTGCTCAACCCGTGTTTATGTCACACCACTAATATGGGTTTACTGATGGTCGAAGTAACCTCTGCCCAATTCTCAGTTTCAGGCACGGGAATTTTACACAAAAGCCACCATTTTTTTACAAAACTTCATCAATGTATTACCAGGTAGATGCGCTTTTTAGCACTGGTGCTTCACGCCGCTGCAATCCACGGGTATTCAACCAGATATAACATCAGAGCCAATTCCCTAGCAAAACGTAGGGTGCCCAAAACCTAGGACGTTTATATTTAGGATTCTGTAAAAGAGCCAACTGGGCGCGACGGAGTACTTCAGCTTTAGTCAGCTTTTTGTTGGCTAACTCTTGGTAAAATTGACTCATCAACACGGCGGTGGACTCATCATCCAAGTTCCACAGAGAAGCGATGGTACTGCGTGCTCCCGCCTGAAAAGCGACACCAGCAATTCCCAGTGCAGCCTGCTCGTCCCCAGCAGCTGTTTGACAGGCACTTAGGATAAGCAATTCAATCGCTTCGGGTCTGTTTTGTTCTAGAGTTCGCACTAACTCATTGAACTTCTTGACATAAATGCGCTCATCATCCCAAGCGACAATAAATGTCTCCTCAGCTTTGGAGCTAAACTGACCATGAGTTGCAAGATGAACGACTGGAAAAGGTAGAGAATTAATCCGGTTTTGCAGAGCTTTGCTGGTAAATTCTTGATTCAGAAGTATGCTGCTGGGAACCTGAGAGCGGATTTGCTCTAATTCACGCTTCACGTTGGGTAGTGCAGAAAATCCGGAACTTGGTTCAGTTAATCCTGCGGCTATTGCCTTTAATTCTTTCTGCAATGGTTTGGGTTCAATCAGTTGCAGACCGGGCGTGAGTGCAATGCTATACTTCTCAATCAAATACTCTTTGCCGTCGTAAAGAGCCGCCATCGGGACATTCCGCAAGAAACCATCCAGCACAAACACCAAAGTCGGGATCTTACTTTCAGCCAAGGCTGCTTCCGCAGGTTTAATCAACCAGTTATACACCTTTTGAGACAAAGACTGAACCTGTCGCAGCGTGTGGGGCTTTGTTATATTTTCTTGTAGTTGTTTTAAAGTCGTTTCCACTTCCTCTTTACCTACAGCGGTAGTGTAGTGCAACCAACGCTGTTGCGGCAACTGGAGGATGACCTCTAGTCGGTCTGGTAAAATAAATGGATAAATAACTGCTACTGTTGGGTCTTCTTTGAAATTACGGATTTGAGCATTCAAACAGGTGTTCCGAAAAAAGTTGTCTAGTTCTGCTACTTGCAGCAATTCTATTGTCTTGCTGGCTTTTTCGATATTTTCTGATTTAAGTTGGGAGTTGCCCTGAGATTGCAAAAGTAAATCAACTAACTGTCGATAAACTGGTTCAACTTCCTCTCGAAAGGAAAATTTAACCGCAGGATTGACAGCAACTAAATCGCTGCGGAGGGCTTGGAGGTTACTAACTGCTTCTGTGTAAGCTGCGGTAGCTCCTTCTATATCTCCCTTCGCTTTCAGCAAACGTCCCAGTTGCCATAGCCATCGATAAGCAATGTCCTTAGCATCAATATTTTCAGCCATCACTAAGGCTTGCTGGGTAAGGTTTTGTGCATCAGATTTCTGCTGGGTATGTTCATACACCCCACCCAGGACACCAAGAGCATAGGATTCTGTGCGTTTATCTTGCAGGCTTCTGGCTTGCTCAATAGCAGTTGACAGTAGTTGGGCAATATCCAACCATGAGGAACTATCTGCAGTGGTATTTTTTCTGAATTGCGTTAGACTTTGGGCAAAGTTGATGCGCGCAGAGATTGCCGTGCGACTAACGGGTAAGTTGGGAAGCTGAGTTTGGATTTGGGACGATAACGCTTGGAAAGCTGGTAATTTCTCAGTTTCCAGCAGTAGTCTTAGTTGATTGACTTGAGCTTGAATGCGGGTGGTCGGTGAGGTGGTAGCGTTGGCAGCTTGTTGGTAGAATTCTATAGCTGCTGGGACATCTTGTTGGGCGCGGGCTGTATTGCCTAAACTGAGTAAAATATCACCTATTGCTTGCTTATCTGGCAATGATGAAGCTATTGCCAAACTTTGCTGCAATATCTGCCGAGATGTTTCTAAATCACCCGTGACTTGCACGACGTTGCCGAGACTACGCAGTCCTGTGACTTTAAGAGGGGAGTTGGGTTGTTTTTCAAGGAGCTTGGTACTTTCGTCTAACGTTTTCTCTGCTTGACGATAAAATCCCAAGGCTTGCAAAGCTTGCGCTTGGTTTATGCGGTTACGAATTGCTGCGTTATTATCTCCTATTTTTTCGTAAATGTCAAGTGACAGTCGCCAAGTATTTAAGGCATCTTCAGCTTTGCTTTGAGCCAACTGTAGGCGACCTTTGATATCTAAGGCTTGGGCGAGGATTTGTGAGCGGTCTTTAGTATCTATATTTTGTGCGGTTTGTAATATGTTGAGGCTTTGGGCGATCGCACTTTCAGCTTGAGTCCACTGTCCTAGTTGCTGATAAGCTAATGATAGATTGCCCAGTGTCATGGCAAGTCTTCGTACATCCCCATTAGCTTTGAACGCAGAGATAGCCTGTTGCCATGCCGCAACGGCTTCAGTGAACCGTTCGGCTTCATAAAGTTTTCTCCCTTGTTCCACCAAGTTTTGGGCATCGGGTAAGCTTTGAACAATGGAGTTTTCCGCAGTCATTTGGGCGAAGGTGGGCGGCAATAACCCCGCGCCCAAGAACATAGCCAGAAATAGCAGTACGCTTAAAAGGCGTTTGATTCTGCGGAATCTAAATTTTTTTCTTGCCATGTTGTTGCCCTCACTCGTGCTGCGTCTTTCCTTTAAAATGAACAGTGCAATTTGCGCTCATCAACCTCCTGGCTGCTGATTGAACGCACGGCAATCCGCTGTTTTCTGCCAGGAATTATGGGGCGTGACAGTGGATGCATTTGCTGTAAGTACCACGTTGCCATCAGCATCAATCACCCAACCAGTAGCTTCTACTATACGAGCTGATGTTGGGCTAGTGGAATTTGTAGAAACTGCTGGAGTGGAGCGTTGAGCCACTTCAGAGTTGAGAGTTATCAAATCTACCTGTACTGCATCAGTGTTGAGGGCTTCGCCAGGATTAGGAGGCAAGCCACCGCGTCCGGTGATTGTAAATTGGCTTTTAGCTATAGAGCTACCCGCAGTACAGCCCTGTGCTACTTGGGTATCAACTGGTACGGCTGGCAGGTTGACTAATCCACTGTTGGGGTCAACATTTGGGGTGTTGACAGTTACAGTACCGCTTAAAGTAGGACTTGTCTGGGAAATTGCTGTGATGTCATTCGTTGGTAGCCGTTGAGGATCTAAGTTAGTTCCTAGCAGCTTCACTAAGTCTTCTCGAGTACGCACTGTCATACCATAAATGCCAGTAGCGTTAATTGTGACTCTCCCTCCACTGCCACTATACGCATTAGCGGTGATGTCGTTATTTTCCCTTGCTCCGGCAACGATGAAGCCCGACCGGGCATTGATGGTGATATTGCCACCATTACCACCAGCTTGTGCCCTGCCTGCGGTGGTAGAGATTTGAGCGCCATGACGCAGAAGGAGTAAATCAGTTTGTAAGTTGATGTTGCCACCGTTACCCGATGCAGATTGGGCGTCGAGTGTGCCACTGTTATCTAGGGTAACTCTAGGTGAGGTGACGATAATATCTCCAGTAGTACCCGTCGTACTTTGGGAGAAAACGAACAAGCCACTGTTATAGTTAGAACTTTTGCCAGAAATGGTGACTTTAGCAGCAGCATTAACTTTAATTGCGCCTGCATTCCCTTGTCCACGGGTTGAGGCAGTAAGTAGAGCGCCATCTCGTAATGAGAATGAACCAGAATCGATAGTAATGTTACCTCCATTGCCAACTGTCCCCGTTTCCACCCGACTGCTAATCCCACTGGGAAAACGGTTTTTCTCCCCAGCAATATTAACAGCGCCAGTCACTTTCACATTGACATTCCCCGCATCCCCCCGTCCTGCTGGCTGGGTATTAGATGCACCACCACGAGTAAGAGTTTGCAGTTGAGCGCCATCAATTAGTGATAGTGTTGCCGCATTGATGTCGATATTGCCACCTTTACCTACACCTCCTGCTTCCACCGTGCTGAGGATCAAAGCATTACCAGCAAGGGAAATAGCATCTTTTGCACTCACTGTCACATTCCCTGCATTCCCTTGTCCAAATGTTGAGGCAGAAAGTACAGTGTCATCTCGTAATGAGAATGAACCAGAATCGATAGTAATATTACCCACATTGCCAACTGTCCCCGTTTCCACTCGGCTGCGAATCAAACTGACGAAACCGTTTTTCTCCCCAGCAATATTAACAGCGCCAGTCACTTTCACATTGACATTCCCCGCATCCCCCCGTCCTGCTGGCTGGGTAGCAGATGCCCTACGAGTAATGGTTAGCAGTTGAGCGCCATCAATTAGTGATAGTGTTGCCGCATTGATGTCGATATTGCCACCTTTACCTACACCCCCTGCTTCCACCGTGCTGAGGATGGAAACATCTGCAAGGGAAACAGAATCTTTTGCACGCACTGTCACATTCCCCGCATTCCCTTGTCCCAATGTTGAGGCAGAAAGTTGAGCGCGATCTTGTAATGAGAAAGAACCAGAATTGATAGTAACATTACCCCCATTGCCTTGTGACCCCAAGCGCACAAGATTGCGAACTATGCTCCTACCAGCACCAGCAACTTTGATTTCCCCGGTAGCATTAAGCGTAATATCTCCCGCAACAGTTTCAGGTGTCCCCAAACCTTCCCCAATACCAGCACTTAGGACACTTCCTCCTAAAATCTCTAGATTCCTGGCATTGACTGCAATATCACCGCCACCAGCCCCAGTTACATATATACCTGCTTGATTGGTGAGGGATACCTCTGCTCGCGCAACATTCTCAGGAAATCTCAAGCTGAGATTATCGCCATTTACATCCAGCGCTACACTACCAGGTTCGCCCAATCCTCCTAACTCAACTCGTCCACCATAAGCATTTAATTGTCCCCCATCCATGCTGACGTTACCACCCACCAGCAGTAAACTTTTACCATCTGGTACTCGTAAACCAAACACGTCAAAGCCTACTGGATCTGTTGCGGTGGGTGCTACTGAGTTATTTTGAATCGCTGCGTTTTGATTAATCTGATTAAACAGCAATGCTGAAGGATTAATAGTTAACAACGGTGAAGGGATATTTTTATCAGTAGCGCTAAAAAATCCGAGATTTCCAAATTGCAGTGCATTCGCTGTACTCGCCACAAACGAAGCACCAACATTTAAGCTGGCATTTGCACCAAATACAATTCCATTCGGATTAATTAGAAATAGGTTGGCATTGCCATTAGCACGAATCAAACCATCAATCTTGGAAACTGACCCACCCGTTACCCGGCTAATAATGTTCTGAATATCCGCAGCATTATTGAAGAAAGCAGTGCCACCAGTGAGGACAGAAAACTCCTGAAAACTGTGAAACAAGTTGCTTCCAGCTTGCGTTCCACCCTCAATGATTCTGATGTTATCCTGTGTTCTGACACTGGAATTATTGGGTAGAGTGCCATCGGGGGTAATTTGGGCAACAGCGCAATCTCCAAAGGAGGCGATCGCTCCTCCAACGATTACGCAACTCGCCAGCGCCAATTGACTGCCCCAATTCTTCCAGCTAGTAATCATCTGGTAAACTTGCCTTGATAAAGAAACAGTTGTTAAACGGACTACACTTTACTCTGGATACAGAATAAATAGGGAGAAAATCGTAGGATTGCCAGAGATAGTTACAAATGGTTACAATACGGCTTGTTCGGCTCACCTCAACGCCGCTCTTTTCCAAAAGTTTCCAAAAAATAAACCCAAGATTTCTCTTGGGTTGAAATATAAATAGTTATTAATTTTTCAAATACTCAAGCAGTTTTCACAACGCCACTAAGTCTGCTTTAACGCTAACCACTGCTTGCGATCTGACTTTTCACGGTAAATCCTTAACCAAGGAAATTACGTTACTTTTTCCACAGGCTTATTATCAATAACTTTAAGCTATTGATAATAGCCAACGAAAAAACAAGGGCTGGAGAAAACGTCAAAATGACCTTTTCCACATAACGTGAAAAGTCAGGCTTGCGATTGCTTCAACGTAAAGACAGTCGCGCCCGATATACCCATTTGTTGCTCACCCGCCTATCACGTACTGGGCAGTGGGGAGTGGGGGTGCGATCGCCTCCGGCACTGGGCTTTGCCCAATCGCACTCCAAAATTTACGCAGGAAGGTGAAGCTTTGTGAAGAAATGGCGAGTCTTGTGTAAAACCTGTATTGCTGAAGCCGAAAGAATGTAGCTAATTGAAAGCAGTTAATTAAAAACTTTGATACTAAGTGGAGATTGTTATGCCAACTTTAAAATATACTTTTGAGGAGTACAATTTCACTACAGCAACGGTTGCAGAAAAACTCGCACAATATTGGCGTAAGCGACTGGATGCGGAGTGTCCACAACAAAGTGTGGCTTCTAAGGAAAGTATTATTCGCTGGCTTTTGGGAAGCTACCTAGAGCGGTTTGATCTGCTTGACTCTAAGGATCTGGATATCGCTGTTCAAGTGATGGAATATCGCTATCGTATTTTACATCAACGCTACTTAGGGAAGGAGCGAGAAGATGCTTATCGTAACCTGATCATTCGCTTAGGGAGTGCAGTGACACATCGAAATAAAATTCAGACTTGGGTAGCCATGAGTCGCGAGCACCAGCGTACAATGCTGGATGTATTGCAAGAAGTACTCCAAGAAATATTGCAAAGTGATAACTATATACAACAACAAATAACTTGTATCTCTAAATTGACAACAGATACACAACTACGGAATGTCCTACTATTTGCCAGTTTAGAAGAGCATTGCTTGAGACCAACACGCAATCTACCTCTACTGGTTTATCACTTTGTTAAGTACTTGTATTACACTCAACACAACAGCTTAACCCAAGTGTCCAGAAATAACTTAAGTTAGCTGGCTCCGACAGAAGCCCCGCGCTATAACGTACTCCGTTTAGCGACGGCATGAATGGCGGGGCAATGACGAATTGACCGACGAGTAAACTTGAGCAACGCTCAAGGAGCAATGTTGGTCGGTGAGGAATTGCCACTCTCTGTCTGGGGTAACGAGTCGATCAACTCGTCTACAACTTGAGTCATTGTCTTATCTTTTTCTTGAGCATATAACTTTAACTTATTGTATCGGCGTTCACTCATTCTCAACCTTAATTGCTTATCCTTCATGATGGTTACACAATGGATACATTTTGATGTTATCATAACGATAGGTCGAAACGCTCGTAAAAGCAAATGAGAACTTCATATCAGTACAAATTGAAGCCGAACAAAGAACAAAGAGAAAAAATTGATAAGACTCTTGAGATGTTGCGATATCAATATAATTATTTGTTGGCTCAAAGATTTGACTGGTACGAACAAAATCGTTGCTCAATTGATAGATGTCCTTTGATATGCCATCTTCCAGACTTAAAGGAAAATCCCAATTATTCTACTCAAAAAGCGTCTTTGGTTCAACTTAAAAAAGATCGTCCTTGGTACAAAGAAATTCACTCTCAAGTCCTCCAAGAAGTTCCTAAAAAAGTTGAAATAACTTTTGATAGGTGGCTGAAGGGTGATTGTAATGGGAAAAAATCAGGTCGTCCACGGTTTAAAGGACAGGGTCAATATAAAACGTTTACCTATCCAAGTTTTAAACGCCATCACCTTACTAACAATAAAATTACACTGTCCAAAATTGGTGACATAAAAGTCACTGTTCATCGTCCGATACCAGACGGATTCGATATTAAGACCGCGTCAATCACGAAAAAAGCAGATGGTTACTATGTGACTTTGAGTTTGGATGACAAGACAGTTCCTACAATTAAACCCGATTTTGACAGTGATAATATTGTAGGCATTGATGTAGGATTAATTGATTTTCTTGTTACTTCGGACAACGAAAGGATTATAGCGCCTAAGTTTTTACGTTCATCTGAGCGTAAATTAAAATCAGCACAACGTAGAGTTTCTAGAAGAAAAAAAGGCTCTATCCGTCGTAAGAAAGCAATAAAAAAACTAGGTAGTCAACACAAAAAGGTTGCTGACACTCGGAAAGACTTTCACTTTAAAACAGCAAAAACACTACTCAATAGATATGATGTTGTAGCTGTTGAAAAGTTGAATATCAAAGGGCTTACCAAGACACGACTAGGTAAAAGCGTCAATGACGCTGGATGGGGGCAGTTTATAAATATTCTTTCAAACAAAGCCGAGAATGCTGGTCTGAAAGTTATAGCTGTAAACCCAAATGGAACAAGTCAAGAATGCTCTAGTTGTGGGCATAAAGTAAAAAAACCGCTATCTCAGAGGATGCATAACTGTCCCCTTTGTCATGCCAGTTTATGCAGAGATCTAAACGCGGCAATAAATATAAAGAACCGAGGGGCATCCGGTCTTAAAGCTCAGTCAATGTCCTCATAGAGGAGTCGCTCTTGAGCCCACACTGTAACGGTACTCCGTGAGCGTGTTGGGAGTATGTCACGCTAGTTTCAGAGTTATACAAGCAAAGCTTCTTATGACCAAAAGAATGGGATACAAGCCCCGTCCTTCGTTTGACGGCTTTTTCCACAATCTTGGATATAATAGGAATGTAGCTCAGCACGGGCAGGATTCGTGGGTACTGCCATAAACCCAACCACGTAAAGCGATGCTGATACATGAGGAGCGAACAACCTCTTTAAAAACGCATGGACTTCTTCCGAGTACCGATACCAGAAAAATTAAAAAATAGGCACAAGCCAAAACAACGTACCGTAGGGCATACGGGAACGTAGGGAAAAGGGAGGAACACGCTTAATCAGGCACTCTCGGTAAGTACCTTAACGCTTGGGGAGACAAGCCCTCTGGGGTTATCTAAATTAGGCTCGATACTTGGTATTGCTATACGGGTATTTGGTTTAAGTATTGCCAGCGGCTAGATAATTTTAAGGTGTGTCGAAGAACCAAGAATCTCCGCACTTATAGGGCGGAGAGTGTCAAATATTCTTAAGAAGGTTTGGGCGCACTGCACTTAGTTGGAGTTTGCCAGGAATTATGGGGCGTGACGGTGGGCGCATTCGCTGTGAGAATTATATCGCCGTTGGCATCAACCACCCAACCAGTAGCTTCTACGATAGGAGGTGGTGTGGGGCTAGTGGGAGTTGTGGAAACTGCGGTCGTAGAGGGTTGAGCCACTTCAGAATTGAGAGTTATCAAATCTACTTGAACTGCATCAGTGCTAAGGGCTTCGCCGGGATTAGGAGGCAAGCCGCCGCGTCCAGTGATGATAAAACTGCTTTTAGCCTCGTTGCCACCTGCAGTACAGCCCTGTGCCACCCTGGTATCAACTGGTACGGCTGGCAAGTTGACTAAGCCAGTATTAGGGTCAATATCGGGGGTGTTGATTTCTACTGTGCCACTTAACTCTGGGCTTGCCCCTGTGGCGGTGATGTCACTTGTTTGAGAAGAAGGCTCTTTCCGGGACTGGATGCCAAAGATGCCTTGGGTCTTGATTCTAACCTGACCTCCACGAAAGTTAGCAGAATTGGCGCTGATATCGCTATTTTCAAATGCCGCTAACACGTCTGTATCAATGTTGATGTTGCCACCGATGACATTTTCTCCTGTTGCGTTGGTTCTGATGTTGCTATTGCGACGCATTATTAAATCTTGTGAGTTGATGTTAATTGTCGCCTGTTCCGTATTCGGGTCAACTTTAGCGCTTTGTGTGTTGGCGGTGAGTAAAACATCGTTGTCTAAACGGATGGAGCGAGCATTTACTGTCATGTTGCCTGCGGTTCCTGTTCCGGAACTCTGTACGGCTACTCTTGCCCCATCTTGAACGAGTAAGGTATTAGTTTTGATCGTCAAATTTCCCGCATCCCCTGTTGAGTTTGGCTGTGCGGAAGCAAACAAGCCAGTGACACGCTGATTATCAGCACTTCTACCAATCAGTTGCACATCTTTAGCATCAACACTCAAAGAACCCCCCTTGCCCGAACCAAATGTACCAGTACCCACTTGTGCCCCATCTCGCGCTAGCAAGGTATTAGTTTTGATCGTCAAATTTCCCGCATCCCCTGTTGAGTTTCGATTTGCAGAAGTAAACAAACCACTGGCAACCCGATTATCAGCGCTTGTACCAATCACTTGCACGTCTTGGGCATCAACGCTCAAATTTCCCCCCTTGCCCGCACCAAATGTACCAGTAACTATCTGTGCCCCATCTCGCACTAGCAAAGTATTAGTTCTGACCGTAAGATCTCCCGCACTCCCTGTTGAGTTTCGCTGTGCAGAAGTAGACAAATCACTGGCAAATTGATCATCGGCGCTTCTACCAATCAGTTGCACATCTTGGGCATCAACGGTCAAATTTCCCCCTTTGCCTTTACCAAATGTACCAGCACTTACCTGTGCCCCATTTTGCACTAGCAAGGTATTAGTTTTGATCGTCAAATTTCCTCCCTTGCCCGCACCGAGAGTGCTAGCATTCACCTGTGCCCCATTTTGCACGAGCAAGGTATTAGTTTTGACCGTAAGATCTCCCGCATTCCCTGTTGAGTTTTGCGCTGCGGAAACAAACAAGCCACTGCCAAGCCGATTATCAGCGCTTTCACCAATTACTTGCACATCTTGGGCATCAACGCTCAAATTTCCCCCCTTGCCCTTACCAAATGTACCAGTTCCCACTTGTGCTCCATCTCGCACTAGCAAGGTATTAGTTTTGACCGTAAGATTTCCCGCATCCCCTGTTGAGTTTCGATTTGCAGAAGCACTCAAGGTACTGGCAACCCGATTATCAGCGCTTGTACCAATCACTTGCACGTCTTGGGCATCAACGCTCAAATTTCCCCCATTGCCCTTACCAAATGTACCAGTTCCCACTTGTGCTCCATCTCGCACTAGCAAAGTATTAGTTTTAATCGTCAAAGAACGCCCATCCCCTGTTGAGTTTGGCTGTGCATCAGCACCCAAGCGACTGGGAAATTGACTATCAGCGTTTGTACCAATCAGTTGCACATCTTGGGCATCAACCCTCAAAGAACCTCCCTTGCCCGCACCAAATGTGCTAGCAGCCACCTGTGCCCCATCTCGCACTAGCAAGGTATTAGTTTTAATTGTCAAGTCTCCCGCATCCCCTGTTGAGTTTCGCTCTGCAGAAGTGAACAAACCACTGGCTACCCGATTATCAACGCTTCTACTAATCGTTTGTACATCTTGGGCATTAACCGTTAAATTTCCCCCCTTCCCCTCACCAAATGTAACAGCACCTACCTGTGCCCCACCCGAAACTTGTAACGTGCTAGCACTGATATTGACATCGCCTCCCTGTCCATTTCCTTCTGGTCGCACATCATTAGCAATGCGACTCCCGTTGTTAAGATTAATTACTCCAGTTGCATTAACCTCAATATTTCCCGCCTTAGTATTACTAGAACCCAGTCTACTCTCTATGCCTGCAGACAGGGAACTCTCTGCCGTCATCTCTAAATTCCGGGCATTAACCGCGATACTACCACCATTGCCAGCACGAACATTTACAACTGCGCTATTGCTAAGGAAAACATCGCTTCTTTCTACATTATCGGGAAAACTCAAGCTCAGATTATTACCATCCCCATTCAACCCAACTCTTCCCGCACCAGCTAACCCACCTAACTCGACTCGCCCACCAAAAGCATACAAACCTCCACCATCTATATTGATATCACCGCCTACCAACAGCAAACTCTTGCCATCTGGTACGCGTAAACCCGTTGCTGTAAACTCAGAAGATGGATTTAAACCAGAGTCCGCTATTGAGTTATTTTGGATAGATGCGGCACGAATTTGGTTAAATAGTAAAGCGGAAGGATTGACCGTCAGCAGTGGTGGAGTATTCGGATTGTCAGCACTGAAAAAACCTTGATTGCCAAATTGAATCGCCGACGCTGTAGTGGCTACAAACGAACCACCAATGTTCAACCGCGCATTTTGTCCAAAAACAATCCCATTGGGATTAATCAGAAACAGATTAGCTGTCCCATTAGCACGAATTAACCCATCAATATTAGAAATAGACTTACCCGTTACCCGGCTGATGATGTTCTCAATATCAAGAGCATTATTAAAGAAAGCTGTGCCGCCATTCGGAACAGAAAACTCGCTAAAGCTGTGGAACAAGTTGCTTCCTGCTTTGGTTCCACCTGAAATAATTCTGATGTTGTCCTGCGTTCTGACACTGGAATTATTGGGTAGAGTGCTATCGGGCGTAATTTGGGCAACAGCGCAATCTCCAAAGGAGGCGTATGCACCACCAATTGCCAACCAACTCGCTAGCGCCAATTTCCAATGCCAACGCCACCAGCATACAGTCATTCCAGACATTGCACCCCCATTAGAAGCACTTGTTTACTTCTTAACCAGCTATCGCATTGACCCTACCAAACATTACAACTAATCGCTGCAGTTTCCAAGAGCCTAATTCATCAACAACCCTACAAGTCTGCGATTAGCCTTGCTTTCCTGAGAAAGAATTGCAGTACAGTCTCTTCTTTGGAAATAATATCAGCTGTGCCCTCCATCCCCAATTGGACAGAACACTGTTTTTTGCCTTGATGTAAAGATAGGCTTTCTGGCTCAATTGTGACCTCATAGAAAGCACCGACACCAACTGCCTTTTGACTTGTACCTGTTGTCGGGGCAGCTGCAGTCGCACCATTGGCTTGAGGGACGAAAGCATCTGGGGAAATCGTTTTGACCTGACCTTTAAGAGTGCCGTAATCTGGATAGGGACAGGAAGAAACCCGCAGAAGTACTTTTTGACCTTCTTTCAACTTGCTTTTTTCCTCAGATGCCACCGCTGCCTTGACGACCAAGGGAGCATCACTAGGGACTATCTGTGCTATTTCCTCTCCTGGGCGCACAGTTTGACCAGGATTTCGCAGGTTGAGCTTAGAGATTATACCATCAGCTGTAGCAGTAATGACGGTTTGGCTAAGGTCAATTTTCACTTGTTGGAGTTCACGGATGTCGCGCTCAATTGTTTGCTGAATTTCAATTTGTTGCTGGATGAGAGCCTTGCGTTGTTTGTCTAAAGAAGCTTCGTTGGCTTTAAGGCTGGCTTTTTCTTGGGCAATGCGTGATTCGGCGATCGCAACTTCTGCGTTACTAGGATTAAGGGCAGAAGAAGCGCGTTGCCTTCTAGCAATGGCTGCCGAGATTGCTTGTTGTAGCCGCGAAATTGTTTGTTTTTGCGCCTCAATTGCTGCTTTTTGCCCTTCTACCGCTTGTTCTTGCTGGTCAACAGCCAGTTGTGCTTCCTCAAATTGGTCTTGAGAAAGCGCTCCTTGTTTGGCTACTTTTTGATATCGGTTTCGCTTTGACTCGGCTGCTGCTAAGGTGGCAACTGTTGCCCCTAAGTTCGCTTGAGTTGATTTTAACTCTGCAAAAGCTTTTTGCAATTCCTTCTGGGCTATTCTGACGTTTGCCTCCGCTTCTTCGACATCAGCAGTGGTGGTAATTTTTTTATCTTGATATTCGCGAGTGCGACCACTCAATTCAGCTTCAGCGGCAGCGACAAGGCGGTTGAAGCGGTCAGTTTCGGCTGTTATTTGGCTATTCGTGGCACTAATTTGGGCGTTGAGTTGAACCAGTTGTAACCGAGACTGCTGGATGTTGCTTTGCAGTTGGCTCTTTTTGGTTTGAAGGCGACTGCCGTCGATAGTGGCAATAATATCTCCTTTTTTGACAACTTGATTCTCTTTCACCGAGACGCGCATCACTGGACCTTCTGTGGCAGCTTGAACAATCCGCAATTCACCAGCAGGACGGATGTTCGCTTGTGCTTTAACGGTGACTTTATATTTAGTTACAGAAGCAACAGCAAGAGCAAGAGCCACAGCAGTTAGCATAACCAGTCCACCAAAAGTAGTCCAACGACTAATTGGTGGTAGAAATTCGTTTTCTTCAATAATTGGAAGAGAGTCTGGTGAGTTGAAGTGACTAAGCATATTAAAACAGTGAACAGTGAACAGTGACCAGTGAACAGTACCAGCCGCAGTGACCAAAAAACTGATAATTGATAATCCGGGTACATGCTCACTGCAAAAGATAATTTTATTTTCTGATTGCAGGAGATTTGCCGTTAGATTCAGATTTGGGGGAGGATTTCACCAGCAAACCATTCGTTGATAAGGCAAAGTCGTCTAAAAAGTCTAAGTGGTCACCAGGAACAAGCCGTAGCTCCTGTGGAGTGCCAGAGATTTTCAAACGCCCTTCCTCAAGCAGTACAATCCAATCGGCTCGACCGATCACTTTTGGGCGGTGGCTAATCATAATTGTGGTTTTACCCTGTCGATAATACAGCAATTTATCTAGCACTTGCGCTTCACTCACCGGGTCGAGAGCGCCAGTGGATTCATCTAAAATAAGTATCGGCGGTTCAGTCACTATGGCTCTTGCTATGGCTAATCTTTGCTTTTGACCTCCAGAGAGATTTGCGCCAAATTCTCCTAAAACGGTTTGATACTTGTCGGGCAGTTTACTGATAAACTCATCCGCACCAGCAATCTGGCAAGCCCTGACAATTTGCTCAAAAGATATGTGGGGATAGCTGAAGCGGAAGTTGTCAATAATTGAGCGACTCCAGAAATGAGGTTCTTGAGGTACTAGAACCACCTGCTGTCGCAGACATTCCAAAGAGAGGTCTTGCTGGTTATAGATGCCATAGCGGATATTACCAGACTGCGGAGAATATAAACCAGCAATCATTTTGGCGAGGGTACTTTTGCCACAGCCAGATTTCCCAATCAGGGCAATCACTTGACCGCCAGTCATAGTTAGGGAAAAATCAGAAAGCAGGTCAACTCTACCAGCATGGTGAAAGTTGAGGTTGGTGCAGGTAATATCTGCATTACCGGGAATTTCTGCCTCTGGCTTCTTGAAGTCGTTTTCGTCTTCCGGGGTAGCATCGATGACTTCTGTCAGGCGTTGGATGACAATCTGGGCAGTGATAAACTCATCAACTAACCCAATAGCTGAACCCAGGAAGCCAAGAAAGTTGCCACTCATACCGTTAAAAGCTAGCAGCTGACCAATGCTTAAGGTACGATTAATCACTAAATAGCTGCCTAACCACAGCAATGCAATACTAGTCAAACTGGAAAGAATACCAGTGATTGTGCTGCTGTAAAGCCCCAACTTCATCGTAGTCCAGCCCAAGTTAGCAAGACGACCAAAATTGCTCTGATACTCTTGCCATGCTTGGGGAGTCGCTTGGGTAGTTTTAAGAACTTGGACACCGCGAAAAGTTTCAACGAGAAAGCCTTGGTTTTCTGTGCTTAAGACAATTTGGCTGCGGGTTTTCTGGCGCAAGGCGGGGAGAAAAAGCAGGTTAACTGCCGTAACAATCACAAAGGCGGCAAAGGAAGCCAGAGTGAGTCCCCAACTGTAGAACAGCATAAAGCCCAAGGAAACCAAGGCGATAAAAAATTGGCTGGGTAAACCGAGGACAATTTGAGAAACTAGGGCATTGATGGCATGAACATCGGCAATGCGGCTAACGACTTCCCCACTGCGCCGTCCTTCAAAATATGAGAGGGGCAAGTGCAGGAGTTTTCGCCCGTATTCCAGGATGAGTCCTAATTGCAGCCGCTGACCAAAGTGACCAATCAGGTGAGATTGTACCAAACCTATGGCACTTCTAAATAAGTTCATGGCAATGACCCCAATTGCCACTGTCGTTAGCAGTTGGGTATCTCCCCGCACGAGCACGTCATCGGTGAGCAGTTGCATCATCAAGGGGGTGGCGAGGGAGAGCAGTCCGATCGCGATGTTGATTGCAATGGCTTGGATGAGAATGGCGCGATAGGGCCAGACGCGCACCAGATAACGCCCAAAGCCGCCTATTTTATCTTCTGGTTGTTGATAAAAACGGCTGTCGTCTGCCTCTAGCAGCAGCATTACGCCATTGCCCCAACCGTTGATTAATTCCGAGCGGGTGAGGTAACGGATGCCAACGCCTGGATCGGAAATCACGTATTTTTTTCCTTTTTGCCCGTATAAAACGACCCAGTGATAGCCTTTCCAGTGAATGATGGCTGGCAGGGGGGCTTTATGTAATTGGTCAAGCAGTTGCGGAGAGGCTTTGACTTGGCGGGCATTAAATCCTAAGGCTTCTGCACCCCGTCTTAACCCCAGCAGGGAGGTTCCCCGCGACCCGGTGCCGACTGCTTCCCGAACCCTACTGATGGCAAAGGTGCGTCCGTAGTGTTTGGCAACAGTAGCAAGGCAGGCAGCACCGCAGTCTTCTTCACTGTGTTGGAGTACACTTTGATATCGCATGATATTTTACTCATTAGGAGCAACAAATCCCCCCCAACCCCCCTGCAAAGGGGGGCTAGCGTACAACAAATTGGTTGAAACTGGATGATGGAGGGGAAGAAGGGAACCGGGGCGTTTGCCCCGACTGGAGCGGGTGTTCAACTTGTCCGATAGACTGCTAAGCGTTTGGCTACTGCTGCTTTCGCTGCGATGCTCCAGCAGGGAGCCAGCAAAGCTGATCGCACGATGGACGTTATTCAGCTTGACTCGTAGCCCCGCAGTGCTTTCAGCTTGTCTTCTTTACTAGATTAGACACCGACCCTGCGCTGGCTTGATGTATTGCCTTGACACCCACTGATCCCGCGACGAATCGAACGCGCGGAACCCGTCGCTCAGGATGGCTGGTGATTGCAGGTACTTGACCTCGCCAGGATTCCAATGATCGACGACGTCGTACTGGGTGCCGGGACCAGAACGAATGTTCAACCGGCTGGTGACACCTTGGGTCGTGTACGGGCAGTAAGTCTCGACGCCTCCTTCGAGGATTGCCGCTTGTTCGGGCGTCAAGTCGGTGAACAGGGGTTCGTGTTCAATGGTGTTCATCGTTTTCTCCTTAAATTAAGTGTGAATTGTTCTGTGTCGTTCCTTCAGGAACTGTCGTTTTGGTTTGCAAGCACAAAACTTGTTGTTTTGAGTTGCTACCTATTACTCGGAGAGTTATGTCTGTGTTTTACACAAGGCATTAGTTCTTGTAACATTACTTCACGAAATTAATGGCAAAGATGCGTCCTTCGTGTTTAGCGATCGTCGCAAGGCTTGCCGCGCCACAGTCTTCTTCGCTATGGTGCAGGACACTTTGAGATTTCATCGTCAAAACTAAAACCATCTAGCTCTGTTGTTAATTTTTGGAAAGGTACGCTTCTTGCATCTTTCAAAACAATCAACAACAAATGTGTTATGTCTCGCTTTGTTGGAGATAAACCGATCAAGGGAAAGTCTTGATCGCTGTAAATGTTCTACTGATCTAATCAGTTTGTTTGAATAGTTCGCTATTCGGACAGAGTGTAAATTCTTTGATTGCAAACTCACAAAAAATAGGGGCGAGGCGTGTTTCGCCCCTACTAGCAAGAGAGCATATAACTCAGCCAAGGTTGGTGTTTAATCCAACGCTATGGGACTTAGACAAAAAACACTCATAAAAAAGCCTCAAATCTATATATAGAAAGACTTTGACATCATTCGCTTAGTTTGTTGATATATCTAGGTTTGAGCCATTTTTGAGCATTTGGTGTATTTCCCTTACCCTGTATGGTTTTGAGGCTTGTTTTTCCCTCAAAAATGTTTAAGTCCCCCTAACCCTCCTAATTGAGGATAATGAGTCGTTCGCCAAGCCAAAATCTGTGGCAGTATTGTATACCCCTGGACCTAAAGGATTCTTACGTGACCCTGTACCCTGCGAATACTCTTTATCGGAAAACAGCTCCCATTTTCCTTCACGAATGATGATAGATGAGGTTCTGTCGTTGAAGCCTTGGAAGGGACCGTTGCGAAGGTCACGATCGTTTCCGAAAATATCCTGCCTATCGCCGGATAAATATGCGTCTTCATACAAAGTAACAGGTGCAGCACCACCACTACAAGTAGCAGCAACCTCATCGTTAAGTTCCTGGAAGGCAGGAGTTGCTTCAAATTCGGCAGTTAATTCGCTGAACAGTTGTTCATGCTGATTGTCTTTCATCTTTTTTCTCCTAATTAAGTGTGAATTGTTCTGTGTTGTTCCTTGAGGAACTACAGTTTTTGTTTGCAAGCACAAAACTTGTTGTTTTGAGTTGCTACCTATTACTCGGAGAGTTATGTCTGTGTTTTACGCAAGGCATTAGTTCTTGTAATATTCCTTCACAAAACTAATAGCAAAGATGCGTCCTGAGTGTTTGGCAACAGTGGCAAGGCAGGCTGCACCACAGTTGGTCTAATCAGTTTGTTTAATCAGATGAGAGAACTAAACGAGGACCCTGGAAGCAGGAATATCGCTGCGTCTTAGAGAACTAATCGAGTCGTTTCGAATCCCTCGTTGTTGTAACTGGGATAAATTGTATTCTCCAGGTCGAAGTGTTACAGGAGCACCTTGGTTGTTTATGTCTGGATAAAACACCCATGATTTATCCCCTGTAATCTTAATAGATGAGGTTTCGTCGTTGAAATTGTAAATGCGCAGGTCGTCAGTACCTTCATAAAACGTCAGCCTTCGCCCTGAATCTCCTTGATTAAATCCATCATTCTCGTATAAATATGCAACACCTCCGCTACAGGTAGCAGCAACCTCATTGTCAAGTTCCTGAAACAGTTGTTCATTCTCAGCTTCTTTCATCTTCTTTCTCCTTGTACAGTGTAAGATTTTATGTTGTCAATTGCCAAAGGGTTTGTAATTAGTGACTAAATAGTTGTCACTTCAACAAACTATTTATTGGTGAGTTGTAATTAACTTTCTCTTCGCTAATCACACTTCTATATTCTGAAATTAAATCTAGTATGGCAAGGGTTTTAAATTTGTTATTTCTGCATAACTCAATGAGTTATGTTTTTATTTTTAAAATCTTTTCTGTTCAAAAAACAAGGTACTTTTGTCTTCCAAATTAAAGTACAGTAATGCGCTCTCACTACTCCGAATCATGCAATTTGAAACTGAGGCTATCTCCTCTGGTTGCAGATGGTGCTTGAGCGCCGGTACAGCACCAACGCCTGAAAAGCGAGACTTCTGACCGTTCACCAATTAGTGTGAAATTTTGTAACGAGTTGTGGAATTCCTGGACTTTTGATTCCGAGAAGTAGACAGAGGTTCGTTGCGAAGCATCCAGACGAACTTCCAACACCCCCAAGTTTTACAAAGAGGAATCGCTGTGGAAAATCAGAGTCTTTACCTAACACCTTTTCAGCGCAAGTTTCTGCTTAAGAGTCTAGAAACCGACTTACGCCCAGAATATCGCCGTCGCATTGAAATTATGCTGTTGGCAGATGCGGGTCAATCTCAGACTCAAATCTGTGAAGCTCTAGGATGCGCTCAAGAAACTGCACGGTATTGGATTGTCATGGCACAAACAGGTAACGCTCATAATTGGGGCGATCGCCCGATGGGACGTCCCAAGACTGTGAATGAGCAATATCTCGTTCGGTTGAAAGAACTGGTAAGCCATAGTCCGCGTGAATATGGCTATTCATTTCAACGCTGGACAGCGCAATGGTTAAGCAAGCATCTGGCGAAAGAACTGGCGATGCAGGTTAGCAGTTGCCACATCAACCGTTTGCTTAAGGAAATGGGGCTTTCCACTCGACTGAAAGACAACACAACTGAGAAACAAACTTCAAGCCAACAAAATTCCAGCATTAGAATTCAAGATTTGCCACCAAGTCATTGCTACAGCTAAGAAAATCCCCGTCACGGACTGCCGTCATCTTCTACATCGCCTGATGTCTTTTGGCAATTCAGTTTGAGAAAGACCAGTAATTAGTTCTGCTTTTTAAAGCCATGATTCAGAAGATATAATCGCTCAAAATACGTTCTTTTGAGAAAAAAAGAATTGTTCGATGCTAGACTTCTTGCAAAAGTCGAAAAAAAAGAATAATTAACCACAGATGGACAATAAATAAAAGTTTTTCCTCTGTCTTCCCCCCTCAAGAGGGGGGAATGAGGGGGGTGGACACAGATGGAATCAAACAGATGCAAGAGGTCAACTGAATTTCCGGCATTGCTGAATTTGGTAATGAATTATGGTTGTAGCACGATGTTCAATTTGCTGCAATCTCTGTAGAGACGTTGCATGCAACGTCTCTACATCAATGAGAATTTTGAAATTCATACCAAATCCTGATCTAATACCCCCTTTATAATTTAGTCCGCCTACGCGGACTTTGTTTGTGTAGCCGCGATTTCTAATCGCTTTGTTTGTGTAGCCGCGATTTCTAATCGCCTGGGCTAAAAGGTGGTTATAAAAGCGGATTTGGTATCATATCTTGATTCAGCAACGCCGAATTTCCCGTAAGCGCAAAGCGTGCCGCAGACTTATGTGCAGCATGCACTTTGCGCTCAGTTCCTTGGGCGCGGAAAACCTGCCTATGGCAGGGAATGGCACGCTACGCGAACAGGGTTTCTCTGCTTGACATACCTCCTCTTCCTAAAGGAAAGAGGATTCCTTAACGTTTCATTGGGTTGTGCTACCTAAATAGTCTTACCATCCCTCGACGTTCGTTTAAAGTCTCCCAATGCCCTATGGCGACTATTTAAATTATCCCACAATATCCGAAAAAGCCGTCCTTTGAGGACGGGGCTTGTATCCCATTATTTCCGGTCAACATCCTTTGGGGTCATTCTTCGCTGCAAAGTTCTGCATTCTGTGTTCTTCTGAGTTTTTTAAACTTTTCCGTAATCAAAATAAAATAAATTTCTTCTAACTATTCAATGCTTTTTTATACTACGTACAAAATCAAAAGAATTCTTATTTAAGTGATAACTGAACACCGTTAAATATTCCTTTTGGCAGCGTCAAAATACTTCTTAAGTCATATTTTTTCTAATAATCTGAATTTCTCCACCAGATTTACACCATTTAACCCTGTCTTCTCGCTATAGTCATTTTCAGTGTTAATGCAATTACAGTCAAGCTGTCACGTTGATCAGAACTCATGAATCTAGTTCCAACAAAGAACACTTTCCAGTAACATAGTTCTGTGTTGTTTTGGAGTCACAACTTGGAACCATAGCTTTTGACTTGCTTTTTCAAACACTCACCCGCTCATCTCACTGCTCTAAAGTACAGTACTGGTAACGACTTATGACGCGCTCTCCAAAGTCAGGAAATGAACAGGAGCCTTCTAACCGTCGTCTGTGGCTTCTCCTCTTAGGACGTACTAGTCTTGCTGTGGGAGTGATTTTGCTAGCTGGAATTGCAGGTGGTGTTTGGTGGGCTAGGAACTATGTTTATAAAGATTTAGCACCATTTGTGGAGAGCAATCTTCAGCAGTTGCTTGGAAGACCAGTAAAATTAGGGGCAGTTGAGCGATTTTCGCTTTCTAGTTTGAGATTCGGAGCGTTATCGGTACCAGCAACTCCCAATGATCCAGATAGAGTTGCAGCAAAAGCTGTGGATGTACAGTTTTCCCCTTTGCGGCTCCTTTTTAACCGGACATTGGCATTAAATGTTACTCTAGTTCAGCCTGATGTGTATCTTGAACAAGATAAACAGGGACGCTGGGTAACAACTCAACTGAAGACGGGAGAAGGAAAAGGTTTTATTCAAACTGAGCTGCAGACAATACGGCTTCAGAATGGAGATGTGGTGTTGGTGCCAAATCCGACACCAAACAAACCTAAAGGTTCAGTTGCGTTAGATCAGGTAAATGGTACAGCGCGAATTCTGTCTCAAAATCAAGGAATTAGCTATGATCTCGGTGCTCAACCAACCACGGGAGGAACAGTCAAAATAGTTGGTGAGACACAACTGAAAACACTACAAACTAACGTCAAGCTGCAAGCGCAAAATCTGGAAGCAGCCAATGTTAGTCGATTAATTGAGCTACCAATTGCTTTGCAATCAGGTCGTGTAGATGCTGACTTAGCGGTTCAATTACAGCCTGATCAGCAACAAGCCAATCAGCAGGAAATTGCGATTAATGGAACGGCGATCGCCAATAAAGTCACTGCTCAAATTCAAAACGTTCCCCAAAAGTTTATCAATTCCAATGGCAGATTAACGTTCCAAGGTCAGACAGTTGGTGTAGAAAATCTGAGTACGAACTATGGCACAGTTCCCGTTCTGGCAAATGGAGCTCTCAATCTCCAAACAGGTTACAACATTTCTGCTCAGGTAAAGGCGGTTAGTGCCAAAAATCTTCTAGACACGCTGAATGCGAAATTGCCAGTTCCGGTTGCTGGAGAAGTACAATCAAAAATTCAGTTGCAAGGACCAATTCAACAACCCATTCTCAGCGGAACCGCAAGCAACATCAAACCTGTTCAAGTTGACCGCGTTTTATTCAATGGTCTTAGCACTGGCTTTCGGTTAAGTCTATCTAAAGCCGGATCTCAAGTAGCCGTTTCTAACCTGCAATTAATCCCAGCCGCAGGTGGACAAATTACAGGGAACGGTCAAATTCAACTCGGATCTAAACCTCAACAAGGTGGAGTGAAGTTTAATCTGCAAGCTGAAGGTGTGTCAGCAGATGCACTTGCTAGTGCTTACGGCTTGACTCTCCCCACCAGTATTGGGAATGTGTCAGCCAAAGCCGAAGTTTCTGGTTCACCCGGAGGCGGCACACAGCCATTGACGCTTAACATATCTAGCGTTAAAGCGACACCGCCAGCGGGAGGAGAAATCACAGCAAACGGTCGAGTTCAACTTGTCCCCCAAGGTAACGTTGCGTTAAATGTTCAAGCTCAAGGTATACCAGCAAATGCGATCGCCCAAGGTTACGGCGTTTCAGTTCCCATCAACATTGGTGGTGTATCCGCTAACGCCACAGTGTCTGGAAGACTAGGTGCGCAACCTTTAACAGTGAATGTTGCGAGAGTTCAGGCGACTCCAGAAGTAGGAGGACAAATCACGGCAAACGGTCAAGTTCAGCTTGCACCTCGGGGTAGAGTTTCATTTAATGTGCAAGCTCAGAATTTACCCGGCGATGCTATTGCCAAAGCTTACAAGACTTCACCTCCGATTACAATTGGCAATGTATCAGCAAACGCCAGGATTTTTGGCTCACTTGGCAATTTGCAAACAGTCGCGCAGGTTTCAGCACCCACAGCCACTTATCCCACGAGTGGACAAGTTGTTGTCAATCAACAAGGTAATAGTGTTCTCTTCCGAGATGCTGTTGTCAAAGTAGCAGGTAGTACAATTAGAGGCAGGGGTCAACTTGCACAAGGTCGCTGGCAGGCTTTTGTTAATGCCCAGCAACTACAATTGAGCCGTTTTGCACAGGTACCACCCCAGCTTCAAGCGGGAGTCTTAAGCAGTCAGTTGAATTTGTCAGGAAGTACTGCATCGTTCCAACCGTCAACCATTCAAGCTTCAGGACAGGCAAGTCTGCGTAATGTGGCAGGAGGTACAGTTAACGTTAGGAATATTAGCCTTGATAATGGTCGCTGGCAAGCCCTTGCTAATGTTTCCCAAGTTCAACTCAACCGTTTTTCACAACAACTGCAAGGACGACTCAATAGCAACTTGCAGTTAGCAGGAACAACCGAATCTTTTGCGCTTTCAAATATTCGCGCCGCAGGACAAGTAGGCTTGTCACAAGGGTTATCACTGCTTGCACAACCAATCACAGCACAAGTTCAGTGGAATGGGCAACAGATTATTCTGCAAAACGCAACTTCCCCCGGGCTGAGTGCTAACGGTGTTGTTGCAGTTCAAGTCCCCGAAACTGGCACACCTCAAGTCAGTGGTTTTAATCTCAATGTGCAAGCACGCAATTATAACCTGCAAAAAGCGAGTTCCAATCTTCCTGGTAACATAGCGTTAGCGGGGCGACTTAATTTCACAGGACAACTCACAGGTACGCCAACGACTCCTAATGCTGTGGGAAACATCCGGCTAGAGAATTTGAATGTCAGTGGTTTGGCGTTTGACCCGGTATTAGCTGGGAATGTAAAATATCAGGGCGGGCAAGGTGGACAACTGCAAGTTGCCGGTAGACAAGACCAAATTGCAGTTAATATTGATGCAAACAATCGCCCAAGTTCATTTTTGTTCCGACGTGATCAAGCAGTTGCCACTGGCAGAACTGAAGGAGAAAACTTGCTTGTCAACGTGCGAGATTTTCCTGTAGCTATTCTGAGTGGGTTTGTTCCTAATAATACACTGAAACCTCTTGCAGGGCAAGCATCCGGCGATTTAGTCGTTAATCTGAATAACTATAGCGCTGCGGGAGAAGTGGCGATCGCCAAACCTCGCGTTGGTAGAGTCACAGCAGATGAATTTCGGGGTAACATCAGTTATGCCGATGGTGCTGCTAGCTTAACGAATGGTCAATTGCGGATAGCAGAAAGCAGCATCGCCCTGAGTGGAAATGTGCAAACAGGGAACAACCCGCAATTTCAATTCCAAGCTAATTTTGACCAAACCAGAATCGACAGACTTCTACAAGCATTCAATGTCTTTGATTTTGGGGATTTTGCTGGAGGGTTGCAGGGTCCGGATTTGGCAGGAGCAGAGGTACTTCAAACTCAGCCTCGGAGTTTGCCAAACGCAGATTTGTTATCACAGCTAAAGTATTTCTCACAAATTGCAACCCGAGTCGTAGAAGAACAAGCACAGCAAAAAGAACCAACGACTTTACCCACACTTGCAGAATTACAGGGTGCCTTGAGCGGAGGAATTGAAGTGGCTGGCTCATTACAGTCAGGGTTAAATGCCAGCTTTAATTTTCAGGGCAATAACTGGCAATGGGGTAAATACTCGATTAATGATGTCATAGCTAGAGGCACTTTTGCAAATGGTGTTGTGACACTGTTGCCATTGCGTGTAGATTTGAATCCAGGCTCCCTGGCATTTACAGGACAGTTAGGAACTGAACAACTGTCTGGACAGTTGCGTGTCGCAAGTTTACCTTTATCACTTCTACAGCCTTTTATAGAAAGATATCCAGTCGATGTCACAGGGAATGTGAATGCTGTCGCTACTTTAGGTGGTGATTTAAAAGACCCCAGAGCGATCGGTGAACTGACGCTGGTGGATGGTACTATCAACAAACAAGCAGTGCAGACTGGGCAAGTGAGTTTCAATTATAACAATGCTCGTCTCAATTTTGGCAGTACCGTGTTGGTGACTGGGACACAGCCAGTTCAGATTGCAGGTAGCGTACCTTTTGGGTTGCCTTTTGCTTCAGTTCAACCAGATAGCAATCAAATCAGCATCAACGCCAGAGTGCAGGATGAAGGCTTGGCGCTGTTAAACTTGTTTACCAATCAGCAAGTCACTTGGGTGAATGGTCAAGGGCAAGTGAATGTAGATGTTCAAGGGACTTTAAACCAGCCGATTATCAACGGAGTCGCCACAGTTAATAATGCAACTTTTCAGGCTCAAGCTTTACCTGACCCCTTGACAAATGTCACAGGAACACTCCAATTTAACGGCGATACGCTGACTGTTGAGAGCCTTCAAGGGCAATACAATAAGGGTGCAGTGACTGCTGCGGGAGTCCTTCCCATTTTTGCACGTCAAGCAGCACAAGCCGAAGCCGCAACAAATCCCCTCACCGTATCAGTAAACAATCTGAATTTGAATGTTCAAGGGCTGTATCAAGGAGGTGTCAGTGGTGATGTCCTCATTGGTGGAACAGCGCTATCCCCTGACATTGGCGGAACGATTCAGCTCAACAATGGTCAGGTGTTGATTGGACAATCCAATACAGCTGGTGCAAAACCATCAGGTACACAAAACGGGAACGCAACAGATAACGCAACAACTATTTTCAGGGCACAACCAACAAATACGCAAGGAACTAGCACACCGGATGGCGCAACAACGACTTTCGGCGCACAACCAACAAATACGGGAGGAACTAGCACACCTGATGGCGCAACAACGACTTTCGGCTTAGAACAACCAGGTACACAAGGAGGTAACGCAACGGCTACTGCGACTCGACCTAATTTACCTATAGAGTTTGATGGTTTAAGGCTGATTCTAGGTAACAATGTTCGTGTCTCCACTGCGCCCATACTCGGCGGCTTTGTACCAGGAGGCGAGTTGAGTCCATCTCTACTCACCTTTGACGCAAAAGGCAATTTGACTATTAATGGTACGTTAGCGAAGCCTCTGCCCCAAGGAGTCATTCGTCTTACAGGAGGACAGGTTAACTTATTTACAGCTCAGTTTACCTTAGATCGGGGCTATGAACAAACTGCGGAGTTTACTCCCAGTCGAGGACTCGACCCCGTCCTAGATGTTCGGCTTGTAGCACTTGTACCGGAGACAACGGGAGGAACAAGTGGTCGCACTTTGAGATCTCCTTTTTCTAGCGAAATCAGTGATGTTTCTGCAATTGACTTTGGGACTTTACGTACCGTTCGCGTTCAAGCCAGAGCAACAGGACCAGCGAGTCAATTATCTGATAATCTAGAATTGACCAGCCAACCCAGCCGTAGTGAAGCAGAAATTATTTCCCTGTTGGGCGGTTCTATTATTAATAGCTTGAATCAAGCAGACGCAACAGTTGGAATTGCCACCCTAGCTGGTTCTACAATATTCGGTAGTTTGCAAGGAAGCATTACTGCGCTAGGACAGGCGATTGGCTTTAGTGAGTTTCGTATCTATCCTACCTCTATCTCGAACCAAGAATCAGCTTCAGTTCTCGGCTTAGCAGCAGAAGGTGTGTTTGATATTAGTAGGAATTTATCTGTTTCTCTATCGGCAGTTTTCTTGGGTGATCAGCCTTTCAATTACAACCTCTTATATAGAGTTAATGACGATATTCTGGTGCGAGGCTCAACTAATTTAGCAGACGAAAGTCGTCTCCTATTTGAGTACGAGACACGATTTTAGCTTAGCTAGCGGTAAAATAGAAATTAAGTAGATAGGTGGAAATAAACACCAGCTAGTTAAGAAATGTAAAAACGCCACCAACCCTTACTAATGACTAATGACTAATGACTAATGACTAATGACTAATGACTGCCTTAACGAGTTAACTTTATTTGTACCGACCTACTTAAATTGGTTTTTTAGTTGCTGTTGAGAACGAACTGTAACTTTTTCAACAACTCATCTGACGTGTAGGGCTTTGATAAAAAGGTTTTGACACTATTACCAAGGAGTTGAGCCATCTTAGAGGTCACAAGTCCGCTAACAGCAATAATCTTAACCTGTGGGTTCATCGTTTTTAATACTTTGACCGTAGTTGAACCATCCATAGACGGCATCATCATATCAATTAACACAACACTAATTTTTTTCTTATGTTGCGTATACAGCGCCAGTGCCTCAATTCCATCCTTAGCAACTAAAACCTTGTAGCCATAGTTTTCCAACACTGTTTTAGTCACCTCACAAATTGAATCTTCGTCATCAACAACAAGAATCAATTCTCCAAGTCCAATCGGTAATTCATGATCAGGTGTGAGTAAACCATCTGTTTGAGTTGTCGGCGTTGCGGGTAAGTACACATGGAATTTTGTCCCCTTTCCGATTTCACTAACGACATTGACAAAACCGCCGTGGCTTTTAACAATGCCCATGACTGTTGAAAGACCAAGACCTGTACCTTTGCCCACTTCTTTTGTTGTGAAAAATGGTTCAAAAATTCGCTCAATGATTTCTCTATTAATCCCAACTCCCGTATCAGATACTGTTAGGACAACGTAGGGACCGACCTTAGCTTCAATATTCATTCGGGCATAATGACTATCAATGCAAAGATTTTTCGCAGAAATTTCCAGGAGACCGCCATTAGGCATAGCATCACGAGCATTAATGCAGAGATTCATCAGAACTTGGTGCAGTTGAGTCGTATTGCTTGTGATACTCCAAAGGTTTTGCGCTGTTCCATGGGTGCGGACTTCAATGCTTTTGGGAAATGTCTGTTGAGTAATACGCTCAATTTCTGAGATTATATGCTCTACCTGTAGGGATGTACGCTCACCCTCAACTCCGCGTGCGAATGACAGCACTTGTTTGACCAAAGTTGCTCCACGTTTTATATTTGTTGTAAGTATTGAAAGCCACTGCTGACTCTGCTCATCCAAGAGTTTTTTTTCTAAAAGTTGTACACTCAGCAGCATAGGTGTGAGCGCATTGTTGAGGTCATGAGCGATACCGCTTGCCAAGGTACCGATACTCTCTAGGCGCTGAACCCGGAGAAACTGCGCTTCGAGTTGTTTTTTCTCTGTAATGTCAGTCTTAACCGTAAGAATGGATTTGGGTTGTCCATTTTCATCGCGCACTAAAGTCCACCGGCTAGCAACGATAATTTCCTTGCCATCTTTTGTAAGTTGATGTAACTCACCTTGCCAAGAGCCACTATCCGCCAAACTTGTCTGAATGTTAGAGAGTTGAGATAAGCTTTCGTGTTGATATAAAAGCTCATTGACATTTTTGCTCAGCACTTCTTGTGCCTTCCATCCGTACAGACGTTCAGCCCCTTTGTTCCAAAATAGGATTTGGTTATCCAAGTCTCGCACAATAATTGCATCTGTCGTGATATCAAGCAGCTCGGCTTGTTCGCGGATTTTCTGTTCTGCTTGGTTGCGCTCTGTCATATCGAGAACAAAACCAACCATGCTCTTTTGCGACTCTTCTAGAAGCGCACCACCAATCACAATAGGAAGACGGCTACCATCTTTGCGAATGAATTCCTTCTCGAAAGGAGTACAAATTCCAGAACAGGCTAATTCTGCGATCGCCCTTTCATCCAAACCGCTATATTCTGCTGGAGTCATTTTATCCCAATGCAATTTTCCTTTTAGCAGTTCTTCCCGTTCATATCCCACCATCTGCAAAAAGGCATCGTTGGCTTCTGTAATTTTGCCGTTCAACTCTGTTAAAATAATCCCAATAATATTAGATTCAACCAAGCGTCTAAAGCGGGCTTCACTTTCTTGAAGCGCTTGAAAAGCTTGCTCACGCTCTTCTTCTGCTCGTTTACGCTCGGTGATATCAATAATAAAGCCAGCCATCTGAGCAATATTGCCTGCACTGTCTAAAAAGAAGTACCCTTTGTCCTCAACTGTGATGTAAGTGCCATCTTGGCGACAAACACGGTATGACAAATGAAATGGCTTTTTTGTAGATAAAACGCAGTTATTCTCTTGCTGAAAGGGGTTTCTATCTTCAGGGTGAATGAGTTCTAGCCACTGGTTTAAACCTCCTGACATCTCCTCTAGATCGTAACCTAATATCTGCTCTAAGTTGCCGCCATAGGTGACCTCATTGGTATAAGGATTCCAGTCGTAGATTATCTGACCACTTGCCTGAATGAGTGCTTCATAGCGATTTTTCCAGTTGGCTAATTCATCTTTTTGGCATTGCAGTTCTTCCTCTATTTGCTTACGCTCAGAAACTTCCACCTCCAAACGCTGATTTTGCTCTGTGAGTCTTTTCGTTAGGTTTTGCAGGCGTAGGTGGATGTTTACCCGAGCTAAAACTTCTTCATGCTCTAAGGGCTTGGTGATGTAATCCACTGCCCCAAGTTTCAATCCTTTAACTTTATCCACCTTATCGCTTAGGGCAGTCAAGAAAATGACAGGAATATCTTGAGTGATTTGATTCGTTTTCAAGCGTCGGCAAGTTTCAAAACCGTCCATTTCCGGCATGAGTACATCTAACAAAATCAAGTCGGGCGGGGCGTATTCCGCCATTTCAATCGCACTTTCCCCATCTTCAGCCACCACAACATTCAAGCCGGAATCTTCTAAAAAATCAAACAGCATTTGTAAATTGGTGGGAGTGTCATCGACGATTAAGATGACATCTTTTTCATGATTATTAAAACTCATTTAAACCTCTTAATATTTTCAAGTCTTAATATTTTTAACTCTTAATATTTTTTAAAAATTGCCGAATTTGTTTTCCTTTAAAACTTTTAGCAAGTTGACGCAGATGTGTGGCAAACGGCACCCATTGCTGATCCAACTCCTGCAATCTTGTGGTTTCCTGAATAATGCCTTTGAGGTCGCCCCTCATCGCCAAATCAAGTAAGCTAGCGACTTCCTGTGCAGGTGGAACCACAAGAGAGTCCTGAGTACTCAGTCCTGAGTTCTCACTACTAAGTTGTACCTTGCTGTCTATTTCTTCATAAACCCATTCCAACCCCAAGTGAACCCGTACTTTTTCCAAAAGGTCTGCTTCCCGGACTGGTTTGGGGAGGAAACCGTCGCAACCGACTTCCCGACTTTGTTGATGGTCGAAATCAAAAACGCTCGCCGAGATGGCAATCACCACAACCCCTTCCAACTCCGGCATCATCCTGAGGCGACGGGTCGCTTCAAAGCCGTCCATCACGGGCATCACCAAGTCCAACAAAATGATATCTGGCTGAAATTGATGAGCTTTGTTTAAACCGTCTAAACCGTCAGTTGCTTCTAAAACTTCAAACCCCAAAGGCTCTAGCATATTGACCAACACAGAACGATTTGCCCACTTGTCGTCTACTACCAAAATTTTCCGCTTCAAGCCTTTGAAACCAATGATATTGTTTTCCGAAATATCAGCAACATCAGTCCATTCAACTTCAGGTAAATCTAAGTCCAACCAGAAAACACTTCCTTTGCCTAGTGTACTTTCTACTTTCAGATCGCCGCCCATCAACTCAGCTAATTGACGGCTAATTGTCAGTCCCAATCCTGTTCCTTCAGTCTCGCGGATTTTTTCACCCACCTGTTGGAATGGTAAAAAGATTTCTTCTAATTTCTCCTTAGCAATACCAATGCCTGTATCTTCTACCTGAAAGCGGAATTTTTCTTGATGATAGCCAACTTTGAAAGTAATGTAGCCTTGTTCTGTAAACTTAACTGCATTTCCAAGTAAGTTAATTAAAACTTGTCGCAACCGCTTTTCATCTGCTCGGACGGCTTTAGGAATCGGTGTTAAAGTTTCGTAAATTAATTCTATACCTTTTTGTTCAGCACGAATGCGGCAGATTTCCGCAATTGCTTCCAGAAATTCCGGAAAATGAAAATTTTTGGGATAAAGTTCCATTTTCCGAGCCTCAATTTTTGAGATGTCTAAAACATCATTAATCAGATTGAGCAAGTGTTCACCGCATTGATGAATAATGTTCAGACCACTCTTTTGCTGGTCTGTGATAGTTTTGCCTTTTTTGAGGATTTGAGCATAACCCAAAATCCCGTTAAGGGGAGTGCGGAGTTCGTGGCTCATGTTAGCCAAAAATTGGCTTTTGGCGCGGTCGAGTTCCGCTAAGGCTTCAGCGCGTTTGCGTTCCATCTCCAAGGCGCGAGTGTTGGCAACTGCTGTTGCTATCTGCCCTGCAACCAAGCTTAAAAATCTGCGATAGGTGTCGTTAAGAGCACGTCGAGGGCTGATACCAACGACTAAAAGACCAGTAGGCAGTGTGACACCAGGTTGTGCTACTGGCAAGACAAGCGCTACACAGGGCGATTCTGGCCACGGACCACCTGGCAAAGCACCAAATTGAGCTACCAAATTGTCTACTTGTGCGGTTTGTCCGGTGCGTGCTACTCGTGCTAAAGGCCAAGAGCCAGGTTTGTCTTCGGCACTGAGATCAATAACTCGAGGGCTAGCGGGTGTATCAGGTTCCAGTCCCGCTGTTCCTGCCAAATGCGCTTGTCTCCTACTCTCATCTAACAGATAAAGTAGGGCAAAGGGAATATCAGCAGCGTTCTGGCTTAAAGTTTCAGTCGCAATTCTACAAGCTTCTTGGGTCACTTGCGCCGTAGCGGTATTGATTCCCAAATCGTGCAGCGTCCGCAGGCGTCGTTCATCCAGCACGCGTTCTGTGGTTTCAGTAACAGCCTGGAAAATGCCGACGACACGACCCGACTCGTCACGAATGGGGCTGTGGGAGAACGTGAAGTACGTCTCCTCGATATACCCGTTGCGGTTCGGGAGGATTAACTGGTTTTCATACCAAGTGCCTTCACCTGCCAAAACCCGCTCGAACATCGGAGTAAGCACGTCCCAGATTTCTGTCCACCAAGGATACGCAGGCTGTCCTAGTGCCCCAGGATGCTTGAGGTCACCGAGGATGGGACGGAAGCCGTCATTGTAGAATTGCACCAGCTCTGGTCCCCAATGAATCAGCATCGGGAAGCGCGAGGCCAAGAGGATACTCACAGCGGTACGCAAGCTTTGCGGCCAACGACTGACTGGACCCAATAGAGTGGTTGACCAATTGAGCGATCGCATCAGCGCTCCCATCTCCCCACCCCCAGCCAAACAGTCTTCGGGTTTAGCCTTCTTCACCTCATCAATCACAAGTTCTCCTCCTGTTTGACGCGTGGGAATAACATTAATTTCTTTCAAATGTATTAGCTATACACTAATAACGTAATTCAACTTAAAATTACGTAATTTTGAGTAAACTAACCTAAAGTAAATACTCACCGAAAATAAAAGGGCGGAAGCCCCTGTTTTCCAAACATGGGGAGGAAGCCCGAAGGCGATTTTAATCGCCGTCCAAATATCTTAGAATGCATACGAGTAGCCGTCCTTTTGATGAATTGGTGAGCAAAATCTGTGGCTAATACCTGCAATACGACCGCTTTTGGTGGCAATATCAAAACTGCCCGTTTTACGACACAACACTCGACCAAGATACTCGCCAACCTTCTTCCCAGTAGTGACAACGGCTTTTACAATGTCGCCAGTTTTGAAGCCAAAATGAACTTGTTTCCGCTCTCGATGTCGAGTTGGAAACCCATAGCGATCAGTCCCACACATTTGACGTGTTCCCCAACCAGTACACTTGATGCGTAATGGTTGTTGGGTTAGCAACTGAATTGTTTCGACATCTCCAACACAAGCTGCATCAATCCAGTGTTGTTTGGGCAGTTCAAGCCTTGTTCGGTTGTATTTAGTTTGTCCACCCGTTCCCGTTGTGGTGGGTAGGATGTTTTTTAAGGTGTGGAATAATTCCCAACGAGTTGCATTAACTGCGGCTGCATCCTTTAATGGTTGCTTGGCTTGTCGTTTTATTTTTTCTAACCTAGAACCATCCTTTTTGAGAAACTCGTCTATAGATTTGGTTCCTTTCTTAATGTTGCATCGCTCACAAGACAAGGTTAAATTACTGATTCGGTTACTGCCTCTTTTTGCTCTGGGATGGATGTGTTCAACCTGAAGAGGAACCCCCTGTTTGTCGCAGTAAGCGCATTTGCGCCCCCACTTCTCCAAAAGGTACTCTCGCACTTCATAGCCCCACAAGGTACCCTGCTGATATTCAATACCATCGATATCTGGGTTTTGCATTTTTTGAGTATCAAAGTTGACTAACTCCATCGATATCTGCGTAATTGGTGCATAACGACACAATCGTTTTACCCATGTCTCAATCGTCAGGACACGATGCATCAGCGATGGAGCCAACCAACCTTCTTTACGTTTACGGTTATTGAAACGTGGTTGGCGATACCGAGTTTTGCGATTGCGACGGCTGCGACGTAAAGAGCGTCTAGATTCTAAAGCATCTTTAATTTGCCAGCCTCTGTGTTCCAATTCAGCCACCCAAATAACCTTGTCTTGATCCAAAATTGCAATACCCGTAGTTTTGCTCCCAGGATCAAGCTTAATTGTTAATGGCTTTGGGTCGGGATTATCAACCGCGTGCTTCAAAATGATTACAAACGGGTAAACCCGATACACAGCAGCTTTTTGTTTTGTGAGTAACTCTCTTGCCCGTGCTGGAGAGATTGGATTAAGTGGCTGTTTGTTTTGGTCGATAACGAAAACATAATTTTGCATTGCTGCATACTCCTTGCGGGTAAAGTTTGCTTCGACATTGTTTAAGGTCGGTAACTATCCAAACGACACTGGTTTATTTTCCGTAAGCCTGTTTAATCGTTCAGTTCCAGGGTTCAGGACTAGCAAGCATCCTGAAGTGGGTCTTTAACTCTTGCCTTAAACGAGTAGTCTGGTCAGGTGAGTTAACTAACAAGCCCCTGCCTTTTAGGCATGGGGTCGCTACTTAACGAGAGAACCCTGACAGTCTCTTGAGAACATAATGACTTGCAAGCAAAAGAAATTTAGTGGATGCCGGGGTTTGTGTACCGAAATGGAAAAAGTATACGCGCTTGCCTAAAACCCTTCCCCCTATCTACCTTTGAGTCAATTTTTGGTATCAGAAACATGACAAGGGCAAATTTGCTTCTATGAAAAGTTTTGAGGGAATGAGAACGAGGAATCACCTCACTTCACTTTACCCTTCAAATCAGGTTTCAAAATTTAATGGTGAAAGTTCTTAATGTACAAGTTTCTTAATGTACGCGTTTCCTGAATTTGCATTGAAGTAATGCAAAAATTGCAACTCTATCCTTCTCCTAAGAAGTCATCTGTGCTAAGGGTTTCATTAGGAGAGGAATTACTCACCCCTTCGCTTAAGGGACTTCCAAATAAAAAAATATCCAACTTTTTCTTGTGGGATGGAGAGAAGTCTGAGCGGAGGTTTCCTCCGTTCGCGTAGCGTCTCCGGAGGAGACTCAGAACTTCGGGGCATCTTGCCCGTCCTATAAACTGGGCGGGCGGGGACGCCCAACGCCAGTCGCCTGCGGAGGGTTTCCCTCCCGCAGCGCTGGCTCGCCCACAAGATGGATAATTTATTTCTTAGAAATCCCTAATTCAAATTTATATAGCCGTGGTCAGACAACTTAGGACATTGGCAAATTTAACAGAGCGGCTGGTTGGTTACAGCTATCCGTAGCGGTCTTTGTCCTAACCAAAATGGCAGCCGCTATAAATTCAAATAGGACTTACGCACTGACAGGAAATGAACTATGTGCATTCAAGCCCACCTGTTGTTTAAGGTGTTCCAGAATGAATTCATAGCTTGCACTCATTGTCAATCCATAAGTCCTAAAAAAATTCTCTGAAGTTGTTGGAGAAACGGTTTCAGCCATTGCGTGGCGGCTGGTGACAGCTTCGCTACTTTCCCCCATCAAGGAAGCTTGACTAGCTAACGATGTCAACCTCCTCAATGGTGGGCGGCTAGGCAAAAAGCTCGGAAGTCTTCTCCATCAGCGCGGTGCCTTCAATTCATGGGCAGGCAGCCTGCAGGCGAGCCAATCAGGCTTACAGCATGGGAAGCACGCGGGGACGAGATCCGGTCGGGAAGGCTGCGTCGATTCGATCGAGTTCGGTTTGGGTCAGATTGAGTTCCCCGGCTCCCGCGTTTTCAGCGGCGTGTTCGGGGTTGGATGCTTTGGGAATTGCGAAGAGCGAGGAATGCCGCACCAGAAATCGGAGCGCGACTTGGCGAGGGGTGGCGTTATGGGCGGCGGCGATTTCCTGTAGTACGCGACCTGCGGTTGTGCGCGAGCTGGGAAAATCCCCATGACCGAACGGGCTGTATGCGACTACGGCGACCCCATGCTTCTCACACCAGGGGATCACAGCGTGTTCGATCGCTCTCTCTCTCAAATGGTAAAGGACTTGATTGCAGACGAGAGAACCCTCGCCAGCGATCTTCTGGACTGCTTCAAGGTCAGGCACATCGAAGTTGCTCACGCCCCAGCAGAGAATCTTCCCCTCGTGCTGAAGCTGCTCGAAGGCAGCGATCGTCTCCTCCAGTGGGTGTTGACCGCGCCAGTGCAACAGATAAGAGTCCAGCCGATCGGTATGAAGTCGAGCGAGCGATTTCTCGCAGGCTACGATCGTCCCTCTCCGAGAAGCATTTCCAGGAAGAACCTTGGAAACTAGGAAAACCTGATCGCGTCGTCCAGCTAGAGCCTCGGCGACCACCTCCTCGGCGCTGCCGTACATCTCCGCCGTGTCGATATGGGTCATGCCGAGATCGAGTCCTTGCCGCAAAGCGGCGATCGCAGAGACGCGGTCACCGTTGTCGATGTACCAGGTTCCTTGACCGATCGCTGCCACCTCGCGCTGCGTGGAACCAAATCGATGCTGTTCCATACTTGTCCTCCTGATTAACGCTCCGAGTCCTCACACTATCTGCCGTACCTGCCCTGCATGGCTGAACAGCTCGATCATTTCCCGGTTGAAGGCTGGGATGTCGTCTGGCTTGCGGCTCGACACGAGGTTGCTATCAACTACAACTTCCTGATCTACCCACTGGGCACCTGCGTTCTGGAGATCGGTCTTGAGCGACGGCCACGAGGTGAGCCGCCGTCCGCGCACCACATCTGCCTCGATCAGAGTCCAAGGTCCGTGGCAGATCACCGCTACCGGCTTGTCAGTATCGAAGAAGGACTTTATAAACTCGATCGCCTTAGCTTTAGTCCGAAGTTGATCTGGATTGGCAACACCACCGGGAAGCAGCAGGGCATCATAGTCGGCTGGATTTACTTTATCGAGGGGGACATCTACCGGGAAAAAATCCCCTTTGTCATAATGGTTCCAGCCCTGAACGCGATCGCTCTTAGGTGAAATGATGTGGGTTTGAGCACCTGCTGACTCAAGGGCTTGCTTGGGTTGAGCCATTTCAACTTGCTCAAAGCCATCTGTAACCAGAATGGCAACTTTCTTATTTGTGAGATCTTCTGTCATCTCTACCTCCTAAAGTGTTGGCTAGACTTGGTTTTTTCGTGTTCTTGTGGGGTTTTAGGCAGCCTCACCTGGCTTGAGCACAACTTTGATACAGTTGTCCTTCTTGTGCTTGTTGTGCAATCGAGCGTTTTCGAGCCTCACCGCAGTAGAACAGGTTGAGCGTCGATGCGAACGCGAAAGAGCGTATACGGCTTTTGGCGCAAGTCTTTTCCCTTTTGGTATTTCGCCTGACGATGCAACTGATTTGCTGTGACGTAGAGGTATCCATCTGCGGCAACGGACATCGTATCGGGCCACAGAAGGCGGGGGTCGTGTACTACCGTTTCCCACTCCCCACCAGAACGGCGACGCAGAATCGCATTATGCTCGTAGTTCGTCGAGTAAATATACCCTGCCGCGTCTGTTTCGAGTCCATCTGCACCACCGCCCTTGTCTCCTTCATCAATTACGGTTGCAGCAACAGCGCTATCGTCAATTGAGCGCTCCACGAGTGCATCAATGGCAACGCTGTAGAGCCGTCGGCTAGCAAGCGGGCAGTAGTACAGGCGTGACCCGTCTGCATTAATTGCAATCCCGTCTGACCCCATTTGGACAGGCTTGGTCTTTCCATCTGGCTGACGTTCCAACAGTGGACGACCCTCGACGATTGGGCGGAAACTTGATAGCGCCTCAGCCTTTGTAGATGGATGATCGTGCAGCTTGCGCCAGCTCTGGCCTGATGCCAAATCTACTACAATAATTCCGTTTGCCCCTTGGTCAGACGAATCCGTAATGAATGCCATGCCTTCGGTACCGCGCCGCAGGTCGAAGCGGACATCGTTCAGGTAAGTGGTAGGCAGGGCGACATCTTGGGGAAAGAGGATTGTTTTGATAACGCGATCGCTCGTCAAATCCACACAGACGAGCTTCGGTCCACCATACTGCGTTGGCTGGAACATCGGACTGCCCGTGTCGAGAATCCATAGGCGATCAACCGGATCGACAACCACACTTTGCACAGACACCAGCGTGCCAGCGAGGTCATTTGGGTCTGTACGATTGATTGCCTCGTCAGGGTAAGCCACAGGACGACCTTCCCGGATTTCCGCCACTGTGAATGCGACCTCATCACCCCACTTCGGAAAATTGACGAAGATGCGCCCCTGATGTGACACTGTCACACCGGTTAGCATTGCGCCGTCAAAGTGAGCAACTGTCTCCAGTGTGCCTAACGAGTCATCGGTGGGTAACTTCTGCAACTGACTAACCATTTTTCTATGTCTCCTCTAAACGTCGGCTGTTTGAATCTCGATTCCGTCTGCTCCACGCTGGTTTACCCTGGCTTGCTTCTCCCTTGCCGCCAGCTAGATTGTGTGAGCTTGCTGTTTCAATTTCAGCCCTCTCAGCCCAGGATGAGCCACGCTTCTGGCAAACCATCATCGTTTTCATCGCTGTGCTGGTGATCTATGCACCATTGCTCGCATGGCTATACGTATCTGCGCGATCGCTTTCTGGTAGGCAGTCCAGCAATCCTCCAACCTGCTCAGATAGGAGCGATTGAACTACCAATGATGCTGGACTGGCTGAATCATCAGCAATTCTAAGGTTGCTTCACTGGGATTTTAGGCACTCTGTCCTGGCTTGAGTACGACCTTGATGCAGTGATCCTTTTTGTGCTTAAAAATCTCGTAACCATGCGGGGCTTGCTCTAGCGGTAATCTGTGGGTAATCACAAACGAAGGATCGATATCGCCCTTCTGAATGTGCTCCAGTAGCGGGGTAAAATACCTGTGAACGTGAGTCTGTCCCGTTTTCATGGTCAAGGCTTTGTTCATAAAAGCCCCCATTGGAATCTTGTCGGCAAATCCACCAAATACACCGGGAATGGATACGGTGCCACCTTTGCGGCATGCCACGATCGCCTGTCTGAGCGCGTGCGGGCGATCGGTTTCTAAGCGCACCGCTTGTTTGGCTTTGTCGTATAGTCCCTCCAGTCCCATCCCATGCGATTCCATCCCCACGGCATCCATCACGGCATCAGGACCACGACCTCCCGTCATTTCTTTGAGAGCTTCCCCAACATCAACCTGTTCAAAATTGAGGACTTCTGCCCCACCGTCTTTTGCCATTTGGAGCCGTTCAGGCACACGATCGATCGCAATTACCCGTTCTGCGCCCAACAAAAAAGCGCTGCGAATCGCAAATTGAGCAACTGGTCCACAACCCCAGATAGCAACAATGTGACCCGGTTGAATATTGCAGTTCTCCGCTGCCATATATCCAGTGGGAAAGATATCCGAAAGGAACAGCACCTGTTCGTCTGTTAACCCGTTGGGAATCTTGCATAGACCGACATCAGCATGAGGAACGCGGGCATATTCAGCTTGACCGCCCGCATAGCCCCCCAACATATGGGAGTAGCCAAAAATGCCTGAGGGTGAATATCCCATAATCGCTTCTGCCATAAAGGCATTGGGATTGGTGTTGTCGCACAGAGACGTTAGCGATTGTTTGCAGAAGAAGCACTGACCGCAGGCGATGGGAAATGGATTGACGACCCGATCGCCAACCTTAATTCGCTTAACTTCACTACCGACTTCAACGACTTCTCCCATAAATTCATGCCCGAGAATGTCGCCCTGCTCCATCGTCGGAATAAATCCATCGTAGAGGTGTAAATCAGACCCACCGGACCACAGCCCCAGACAGCAACGACATCACCCGGTTGAATGTTGCACAAATCTGCCCCCATATATCCTGTGGGAAAGGCATCAGAAACAGGCAGCAGTTTTTCATCCGGAATGTCTTTCGGCACAGAGATGGCTGTGAAATCTGCAAATGGGACGCGGATGTAATCAGCAAAGGAATCCGCATAACCTCCAAAGGCATGGGAGTAGCCGAAGATTGCCCCTGTTCCATAGCCATAAACTTTTTCTTGCATCCAGCCATTTGGATTGGAGTTGTCACACAGGGACCACTGCTGCTGTTTACAGTACCAGCAGTGACCACAGCCGATCGCCGAAGACACAACCGTGCGATCGCCAGTTTTCAAGCGCTTGACTTCACTGCCAACTTCAACGACTTCTCCCATGAATTCGTGACCAATAATGTCACCGGGTTGCATCGTTGGGATGTAGCCATCGTAGATGTGCAAGTCAGAACCGCAAATGGTTGTAGAGGTCACCTGTCGCGATCGCGTCGCGCGGGTTGAGGATTTTGGGATCTGGGACTGTTTCCACCCGCACATCGTGCGTACCTTGCCAACAAGCTGCTTTCATAATGGATTCATCCTTGACCTCTAGGTTGACCTTCGTTTGTTGCAATTTCGCCCGCCTCCATCAGCATTTTGAAGCGGGCAAGATCGTCTCCAATTTGCTGTTTTGGGTTTTCACCAAACAGCTTGGCAATCGCATCTCCAACGACTCCAGCAGGCGCATCATAGGTTGTGATGACTTTTACCTCAGTCCCCCGATCGCCAGGAGCAGGTTGAAAGTGAACCGAACCAGAGTTCGCAATGTCTGCCCCTTCCACTGAAGTCCAGGCAATCACTTCATTCGGTCGATCTTCAGTGATTCTGGCATCCCATTCAACGCTGTTGCCCATCGGTGCGCTAGTAACCCAGTGCGATCGCCCATCGTCATAGACATTCACACTTTTAAGATGCCTGGTAAAGCGTGGTAAGTTTTCTAAGTTGTGCCAGAAGCGGTAAAGATCTTCTGCGGATTTTTCAATGGTTACCGTTTTTTCGACTTTGATAGGTTGAGCCATCTCAATGTCCTCATTTGTGAGTGGACTGAATCTGTTCATCAAACAGTTAGCAATGCTTCAATTTCAGGATCTGCACCTTCAACCGAAGCCCAAGCAATCAATTCGTTTTCCCGATCTTCAATGATGTCTGCATCCCATTCAACACTTACACCTAACACCCCACTGGTCGTCCAGTGCGTTCGCTTATTATTGTGTACTTTTACGTCTTTGAGATGCTTCATGAAGCGCGGCAAGTTCCCAAAGTTATGCCAAAAGCGGTAGAGTTCCTCTGCTGGTTTGTTAATCGTTACCGTCTTTTCAACTTTAATTGGTTGGCTCATGTCTATTATCTCCCGTGCTTGCTGTATGGTGCTTTGTTTATCGCAGTTTGGACAAACAAATTTGTCCAAACCCTAATAGCAGGAGCGGAGAACAGTGTAGGATAAAAGCTTATTAGCGAGAGGCATGTAGAAGTCTCTTAAAAAGATTTACCCTTCGTATCAGCCTTCTAGACTACTAAAAAAATTAACTACTACAAATCAATACCTGAACCTTAAAGCTTTCAACTAAACCTAACCTCTAACTAAAGAATGAGATTGGTGTTAAGTTAGTTAGTTCTCGCTTGTATCTTGGCGTAATGCTAGGGAAGCTGTCACCTATTGCAATCTAGACATTCAAACATAACTAGACAAGTGTTTCACTCAAGGATTTTTAGATGCTTAACTTTGCCGAGAATGTCTTCTTTTAGGCAAAGTATACTGGGAGTAGGCTCCCCAGCATGAGGCTTTGACCTATGCTAATTCATCCCGCTTCACTTCCCTTTAAGGCAATGCACATAGTCCATTTCCTGTCAATGCGTAAGTCCTATCAAAATTAAAGACCCCATAGCGGGATCTTGGGGCTTGTATCCTTCTTCTTTTTGAACGCGTGAATTTTGTGCCTCCTGGGTCGGAGCTGCGCATTAGCGTAAGCTCCGACCCAGGAGGCACACGTAGCGTGCCCGCGCCTGCTAAGTACACACCGTAAAAAGGGGTCAGAAATCAAAATTTGATGGCTCTGGACAAAGTTCATCCAAGCAGCGAATTCCCTACCTTATTTATGGTGGGCTGTAGTAAGCGAGGTCGCATAGTAGAGGCGCAGCCCTGCCTACGCTGAGGGACGAGAGCGAGGGTCATTACGCAACCACTAACTCAGACTCACTTTCTGATGGCGCACCATCTTGCACCAAGGAAGGTCTGTTATCATTGCGTTGCAACATATTACCTGCAAATGCTAACAAGGCGTTGGTCTTGCGAGTGCGCCACTCATCCACGAGTTTCTGCACTTGAATTGCAGACATCCGCCGTGTCATGGCTTCATAAAGATAGGCAGCATGACCAGTCTCATCCTGGGCAATGCTCAACATCCCTAGTTTTAGGTTACGAGCAATGGCGTCATCTTCAGGTAACACGTTTGCCATGCGGGCAAAGTCTTTGCTAGCATCCAACTCTAGGATGTAGGTGCTAGCCATAAATACATCCCAATCAATATTCTCAGGTTTGAGCTGTTCTTGAGAGTACCCTTCAAAGAATGCAGCAAAGAAGGGGCTGCGGCGTTCTTGAGGTTTGTTTTCCTCCGGATTCTTAGGCAAACTTTTAAAATCTATAACACTTTTATTAAGTTGTTTTAAGGCATGAGCAAAAATTTGACCATGCTTGGTTTCATCTGATGCGTGTTTTGCCAGTTTTTCTGCTAGCCATGTGTCGCCTTCTGCTGCAGCGCGATCGCTCAATTTTGTGAGAAATGGAACTGAGCCAGACTCTGCCAACTGGAACCCTGCAAGGACGTTGGGGCGGGTTTTGAGGTCACGGATTTGCAGAGCAGAAAAATAAGCCATAGCACCAGAACCAACTAAGTGCATGACATAAGTCAAAAAGTTCATGAGTAACTCGTGCTTATTGTGAGGAAGTTACATTCCTTATACTAATCCTCATTTTCGGTTTGGGTTACTTATTTTTGGAGGATAGATTTGGCGAGATTAGGTAGCATTCATTATAGAGTAGGGGCAGTAAGCTTTGCTCACTGGCTACGCTACACTGGTAGCAATCAATTGCTAGGGGATGGGAACCGTGACGAAAATCTCTAATTTTCAAAAGGTATCGGTTACTCCAGAACTTCTGCAAGGTTTGCAAGGTTTCGTTGCCTTTATCGATGACGGAACAGATATCGAGGCAGTTTTTGATATTGCTGCTGCGTTAGCCAACCATGAAGTTTCTGCTGGTGCGATTACCTATCTCAAGTCCCATCCTGAAATCGCTCAACTTTTTCAAGAACAATATATTGCACCGACTCCCAATCTAGAAGCGTTACTCAAGCTGCCTGAAGATTCGTTAGGCTTTGCCTATGCCTCTCATATGCGAGCAGCCAACCTTGATCCAGAGTTTTATCGCAAAGTTGAGCTTCAAGATGACGCGAGCTATTTAGCTTTGCGTATGCGACAAACCCATGATATTTGGCATACCGTTACAGGATTTGGCACCGATTCTATTGGGGAAATTGGGCTGCAAGCATTTCAGCTCGCGCAAAATCGCTCTCCGCTTGCAGTAATGTTGATTGCCGCAATAACCCTGAGTATGATCAAGATGAACAGCGATTTAAACCCGCTTGTACGTGTCCTTCAGCAGGGCTACGATTTGGGGTATCAGGCAAAACCCTTTCTGGCACAGAAGTGGGAAGAGGCTTGGTCTAAGCCGCTAGCAGACTGGCGTAAGGAGTTAAATGTCACTCCTCTAAGATAAAGCCTGATCACAAGATGCCAGAGAATGGTAGGGCAATCGGCTTTGAGCCAGGAGTTTGAGGGCAGGTATCCCTCTTGTGTTAATAAATTAGTTAATAAACGAAATTATCCAGAAGAATAAAGACGTTTTTTTACATCCCTTCAATTCCCCCTTGGTAAGGGGGAATTAATTTAGATGTCTTAAAGAAGGCGAGGGTATTGTACAAAAAATCAAGTTTCAAGGGCTACACTCTTGCAGCAGGCAAAGCTAACCTTGCAGGCTGCTCTAAAGTGGTATCTTCAGCGCTATACACTTGTTCTGATGCCAACAGTTGCCGAATAAACCTGGCTACAGCTTTCTGCGCTAACTGGTTGGCGACTTGTTGACCTAAACGCTGTACCCCAGGATTGAACAACAACTGAGCAACTTGAGGTGCAAGTCGCGCCGGGTCAAAACCACGGGTTTCTTGAAGAATATTCAAAATCCGTTTGATGTGATCCAAGGTTTGTTGTTGTTCGATGGAAGCAGCAGGAGTTTCATTGACTGTTGTTATCCCAACTCTTTCCCGCAGTAGGTATGTAAAGTTATGCAAAACATTTCTACCTAAAGCATCGACTCCTTTGACAACTTCATCCACGAGTTTGTCACGAATGAAAGCACCGCGTTCGGAAGACAGAAAGTCTATCCCCTGATTGAGTACCAAGTCAAAGTCATAGTCTTGACTATTACGAGCATTGCGTAACAAGTTTTCTAAACGGTTCCAGCGGAATGTACCTTCTTTAAACAGCAAATCCCGCAACGATGCTCTTAATTCCGGCGCTGGATCAGTTAACAAACGTTTGGCAACGTAGGGATAAGCTTCGCTCAGGACTTTGAAGTTGGGGTCAATATTAATGGCGATGCCTTCCAATGTCACCAGGGAACGGATAATTAAGGCGTAGTAAGCTGGAACGCGGAAAGGATACTCATACATCAACGCCGATAGATCATCTGTAATACTTTTGATGTTCAACTCGGCAACGCTGGCTCCCAAGGCGTTACCAAACACTCTAGCAAACGCTGGAATGATCGGTGTCAAGTCGGTGTCTGGTGTCAAAAATTCCAGCTTGACGTAATCACGACCTAAACCTTCAAAGTCGCGGTTCACCAAGTGAACGATCGCCTCCAGCAAACCATAGCGCTGCTGTGGCTTAATCTCGCTCATCATCCCAAAGTCGAGATAAGCCAATTGACCATCAACTGTAGCTAACAAATTGCCTGGGTGAGGATCAGCGTGGAAAAATCCATGTTCCAGCAACTGGCGCAGCGAACACTGTACACCTACTTCAATTAAATAACGAGCATTTATACCGAGAGCGCGAAGTTCTTCTGTCTGAGTTAATTTAACACCATTAATCCACTCCATCGTCAAAACGCGACGATTGGTGTATTCCCAGTATATTTTCGGTACATAAACGTCTTTCATGTGACCATAAAGCTGGAAAAATCGCTCAGCGTTTTCTCCCTCATGAATATAGTCCATCTCTTCAAAGATGCGATCGCCTAATTCATCCAGGATACCGACAAGGTCACTCCGCACCCGTTTGATATTTCTCTGCGCCAATTTAGCCAGTCGCCGCAGGATATATAAATCAATGGCGATGCGTTCTCTTAAGTCCGGACGTTGGACTTTCACAGCGACTTCTTCACCAGTTTTCAGCTTACCTTTATAAACTTGACCCAACGAAGCTGCAGCAATTGGTTCCCGAGACAGTTCAAGATAAACCTCCTCTGGAGAAGCACCCAATTCTTCTTCAATAAACCGATAAGCAATTTCGTTGGGAAAAGGTGGTAATTTGTCTTGCAGTTGAGTCAGTTCCTCCAGATACACAGGAGGAACGAGATCCGGTCGGGTGGACAAAGCTTGTCCAATTTTGATGTAAGCAGGTCCCAGGCTTGTCAGCAGTTCTCGCAGCTTAACTGCTCGCCGTCGGTCATTTTTGACGACGACTCCCCGCTCGCTATCCCACCACAACCCGAAAGCAAAGGTCAACGTTGATGTTAAAACTGTAACAATACGTCCGAAAACCTGTAGGGGTCTTTTTTTGTAATGCGCCGAAATCTCCTGGGGATTGTAATGTATTGTTTCACCAGTATTTGTAGTTACTAGCACCTTGCGAGTCTGGGTTTCCTCTGAAGTTGGTAAGCTGACAACTTTGATAGCACTATTTTCAAGCACCAGTTCACTATTGGACAGTTCGTCTCGACGAAAATCCTTCGCGTGACTGTCCTCAACGGATAGTTGACGTAAATTGGAACCGCCACTTATGCGGCTGTCTTCCTTCATTAATTGGGAAGTAGGGGGAACTGTCTTAGCATTCATGTAGCTCTACCACCGCATCGGATTTATATGTAAAGTATTGTAACAATTTATGATGCATACGTGTAAATCCTTGTAGGGATAGGGTATTGAGATAGGGGATAGAGAATATGGTAGAAATTCATAAAGAATAACTCACAACTGAACGAGTGAGTTCACTTTGAAGATTGAGATGAGTTATGAGTTTGATACCTAGGTCTTTATGGGCAAAACCAAAACTCAAAATTTTTCTTGAGTGAAACTTAATCCCCCTGGGGGTGGAGTAATTCTGATGAGTTAGTGCGTTCTGCATTCTGACTCCTTTGATAACCTATTCCCTAATCAAGAAACTCTATCCTCAGCACCATATATATCAAAGCCGAACTAAACTAAATTTGGTACACTCAAGAAGTCTTACTCGTCCAATGGTATTAGGTATTGCTAATTGCTTAAAGTTCATTCCTAGTGTCCCACAAATGAAAAGAATCCGGCGTCTGCCCTCACGGAGAATTTGGCTGAATGTTGTCTGTGTTGCAAATAGAAAACTTTGCTCTTATTGACCATCTAGAATTGGAATTTGGCGCTGGGCTTAATGTATTAACAGGGGAAACCGGCGCGGGAAAGTCAATTATCTTAGATGCGATTGATGCTGTATTGGGTGGTAAAGTCTCCAGTCGAGTGATTCGCACTGGTACAAGTCGGGCGATGGTAGAAGCCACTTTCACTTCTAACTCAGGATTAACGGCTTGGTTGAGCGAACAGGAAATAGATTTAATAGAAGATAGTGTGATCATCAGCCGAGAAATCGCAGCAACCTCAAGTAATATTCGCTCTCGATCGCGGGTGAATGGAGTGTTAGTGAATCGACAACTCATGTCAGGGCTGAGGGAACGCCTGGTGGAAATCACCGCCCAAGGGCAAACTGTACAAGTGGGACAGTCGAATCAAGTGCGCGACTGGTTAGATATTTATGGTGGCGAGTCCCAGATGCAGCAGCGTCAAGTTGTCAGCTCTGTTTTTGGTGCTTATCAACAAGCGCGTACAGCATTAGAAAAACGCCGGATATCAGAACGCGATCGCCTGCAACAACTTGACTTACTGACATATCAAGTGCAGGAACTCAAAACAGCAAACCTCAGCGAACCCGATGAATTGGAAAAGCTTTTGCAAGAACGGGAACGCCTCAATCATGTCGTCGAACTGCAACAGATGAGTTACAAAGTTTATCAGGCTTTGTACCAAAATGATGGCGAAAGTCCAGCAGCAGCAGACTTACTGGGAGACACTGAGGAAACATTCAGTGACATGGTAGAATACGATACCCAACTGCAACCGCTGTTGGATATGGTGAGAGATGCTCAAGCAACTTTGGCAGAAGTCGCACGCCAGATAAATGCCTATGGAGAAGGTTTGGAAGCAGATCCCCAACGCTTAGAGGAAGTAGAAGAGCGTATTCAGGAATTAAAGCAAATTTGTCGCAAGTATGGTCCAACAGTTGCAGATGCTCTTGCCCACTACCAGCGCATTCAGGGAGAGTTAGCCGAGCTGGATGATAGCGAACAATCTATTGAAAGTTTAGAACAACAAGAAAATCTTTGTTTGGAAAAGTTGACTCAAGCTTGTCAGGAGTTAACTCAGTTGCGGCGCACCACAGCGACGGCTTTAGAAGCAAAACTCCTTAGAGAACTGAAACCTTTGGCAATGGAAAAGGTAAAGTTTCAAGTCGAGATTGTACCAACTTCCCCAACCGCAGCGGGAGCAGATAAAATTACCTTTTTGTTTAGTCCCAACCCAGGAGAACCGCTACAACCTTTGACAGCAATTGCTTCTGGCGGTGAAATGAGCCGCTTTTTACTAGCGCTAAAAGCTTGTTTTTCCCAAGCTGATGCTGATACGACACTCGTGTTTGATGAAATTGATGTTGGGGTTTCCGGACGCGTAGCGCAGGCGATCGCCGAAAAATTGCATCAGTTGGGTCAAATTTCCCAAGTATTATGTGTCACACACCAACCTCTCGTTGCAGCAATGGCAGACCGACATTTCCGGGTCGATAAGCAAGTGATTACTGAAAAAACAGGTGATAAAGAAAACAACGGACATCCTGACCAGCGTACCGTTGTCCGAGTCACATCCTTGGATAATTTAACTAAGCGCCGAGAAGAATTGGCACAGTTAGCTGGTGGGAAGTCGGCACAGGAGGCGATCGCTTTTGCTGAGTCTTTATTGACGCAAGCAGCTAACCATCGACGACAAAGTTGAATTATAGCGGTTCTCGTTTGGATACAGTACGCGGTAGGGGCACGAAGCTTTGCTCATCGGTGTCTAAGGCAAGAACCTTGTCATTACGTTACATCATGGCTTTGTGCTTGCCCACAATTTTCGCTTGGTTTATGCAATAACGCTTTCAGTAGTCGGTGGAGTCAATAGCACTTCGTCTTTAGAGTCACTGAAAGCTTTTTCCAATTCTGGACTATTAATTGCTATGGCACTTTCATGCCACTCATGTATCACGACATCGAGCTCGTTCCAATCACCAGACACGTAACCAACACTACATGCATTAGTTACCTCTGCGACCAGTTCATTTAACTCCGAGGTGTCAAACGCCTTCATCCATCCATATTCGTAGTTGTCACCAATTTCTTTTCCTTGGCTCAATTGGTAAGCAACGTTGATTACCTCAACCACAACTCTGGTCATAAGCGATTCAATCCCTAAATGTCATAACAAAATTCCCGCAGCTCCGTCACTGAGCGCGTCAGTCCCAGCCTTAAAAGTCTTTCTAGGTACTCATCAGGAGTTGATGGTGGATTTTTGAGAGTGCTTCTGTGTTTTTTGGCTGCTTGACAAACCTCTGCTGGGTAATGGTCAATCAAATGTAGGATAAATTCATCTGGGTGCTGAGATTCAATGCCATATGGTGCAAGAGCTTGCTCTGGAAAATCCTTGAGGTTGAAAGTGACTATAACCGAGGCATTACATTGAATCGCAGCAGCAAGGACATGGCGGTCATCTGGATCTGGGAGGATAAGACCTGGGATTAATGCTTCATAACCTGTCACGAGACAATCTCGGACATGGGTATTCATCAGATTTTTGGTTCTGGTGAGTTGTTCAATTGTTAAATCAGGACGTTCTTTGAGAACATTTCGTATCCACTCAGCATGAATCTCTTGGGTCCATCGCGCTCTAAATAAGTCAGTGAGCGCAAGCCACATCAGAAAATCCCTGAGCGGCGCTGGGTATAAAACGCAGGCATCATAAATAGCGGTAAAATTAGACATGATCTTCACTCTACTAGCAGTAGGCTAGTAGTCCGCTCAGTCATATCCCATATTGAGTTCTTGAGCTTGAGCAGTAAGCTCCTCAAGAGTTTGCATTCGTTTAGCATCAATCCGGTTTTTGTAGTCCATTAAATCTTGATAACGTACTCGCCGACGTGTCCCAACTTTACGGAACGGAATTTCTCCAGACTCCAATAAATCCACTAAATAAGGGCGAGAGACATTTAGGATATCAGCAGCTTCTTGGGTAGTGAGTTCCTTCTTGACGGGGATAAGCGTCACAGCATTCCCAAGAGCCATCTGCGCCAAGATATCAACGAGCAGACCAAATGCAGACGCTGGTATCGTTACTGTCTCACTCTTTCCCGAATGCAAAATAACCGTCAGAGTGCGGTCAGTCGTCTTATCCTGTACATAGGATGCCAAAGCTTGACTACTAGCTTGTGCCAGAGTTGTGTCTTCTTCTGTAGGTGCAACACATCCAATTGTTTGGTGAGTATTAAGTGCCATAAATACTAGAGAGTCATTGTTTGATATCAAATTGCGCCCCGCGTTATTCACTTATGATAGTTCTCATTCAAAATGAGCGCAATAAACGAAATGAGCGAAAACGCAGAATCGTTGATATCACGAGCTTGATACCAACGATTCACCTTGCCGGGGAGTATGGAAGCGAGTGCAGACTTAATGAAAGCGATTCAGTACAACCGCTTTCATGGACAGTACATTAATCACCACGTCAACTGGTAGCTGCTATAAAATACTTAATTAAGGTGGGGCGGAATCTGAAGCGGTGTCAGTACCATTTTGATGGCGATCGCATCGAGTCATTGAAAGTGACAAAATACAGAGACACCAAAGGCGTGGGAGTGGATGAGTACAATAAGGTATTTGATGTGATTGATACGACCTGTGCTAAAGGGAAGCGGGATTATGCCTTATTTCTGCTGCTTTGGGCAAACGTCCTGCGTAGGGGACAGGTTGCAAAGTTAACAGTGGGGGATTTCGATTATCACGAAAACACGTTAACTGTCTATGGGAAGGGTGTGTAGCTGAGTAAAAATATCTGGGCATATACTGGCAAATCTTTCTGAATACCCATATAATTGAATGTATTCTCGCTCACAGACAAAAATATGGAGGACATTCAATCAGTGACTATCAGCATCGGTGATGCTGCCAAGGAATTAGGAGTTTCGGTAGACACAATTAGGAGGTGGGCAGACCAAGGAAAAATCAGATTTGAACGCGCTCCCAGTGGACATAGACGCTTCTACTTAGCAGACATCAAACGCATTACACCGCGTGACTTAAAGCAGCTAGATGACCGCATAACTATCAATTATGCAAGAGTTTCAAGTCATGACCAAAAGAACGATTTGACCAGACAAATTCAAGTTTTAGAAGCTTTCAGTGGTTCAAATGGTTGGCAATTTGAAACCATTCAAGATTTAGGAAGTGGCTTGAATTATCAGAAAAAAGGACTTCAAAAACTTCTGAAACGCATTATGCAAGGCGATGTTGGCAGGTTAGTTCTGACTCACAAAGATAGATTGTTACGATTCGGTGCTGAATTGGTATTTGCTATCTGCGAAGAGATGGAGACCGAAGTAGTAATTATTAATAAATCTGCTGAAGAACTGAGCTTTGAGCAAGAATTAGTCCAAGATATGATTGAGCTTGTGACTGTATTTTCAGCGCGTCTTTATGGTGCAAGAAGTCGTAAAAACAAGAAATTGATTGATGGTATATCGAATGTAATTGATGAGGTGAGGCAGTGCGGTCATGGGGGTTTCCCCCAGGAGCAACTGCCGAACCCCGAAGGGGTGAAATAGATGGCAACTCTCACGTATGTTAAAGGATTACCGACTCCAGCAGAAGAATTAAATAGTTTAGGTCTCACAGAATTTGAGATGTTTTTGGCTGCTTACAGTCCGGTATTCCACAAAGCAGCGTGTGAGACAGTCAGCTTCATTTTATCTGGTCAAACATTCAACAAATCTAGCTGGAACACTCATTTACAAACGGCTTACGGCATCTCAAAACGTCATGCCAACGGTGTAATTAGTCATGCTCAAGGTGCGGTAGACGCATCTAAAGAGCATAGGAAACGTCACATCAAAACGTTAGAAGGTAAGCTTAAATCCATCAATTTATGGATTACTAAGTCTGATAAAAAGTTAAGTGATTCTCAAAATTTTTATGCCAAGAAGAATTGGCATAAGTCAAAGACTGGATGCAGGTTTACTTTCTCCTGTTCTCTCCAATATCGTGATACTAACTGGAAGAATCTGCGCTTCCAAATTCACAATAAAAAGCGTCGTGCTTACCAGTTAACTAAACAAATAGAGTATTTAAAAATCGCACCGATTCAAACAGTTATCCCAAAGAATCAAGCGTTTGTAGTTGGCTCTAAGGATGAGTCATTTGGAAATCAGGTCTGTCAATGGGATGGTGATATCCTTAAATTCCGTGTGCCAGCTTGCTTGGAATCAAGATTTGGCAAATACGTACAGACCAAGCTGGGCAACTTTGACCGCAACATTAACAGGTTGCCCAAGGATGGCTCTAAGACATGGCATTTTTACCGCAAGGATCGTAAGTGGAATGCAGCTGTACAATTCACTCCAACGCCAGTACAGCGCGTCTCAAGGCATTCTGCCTATGGCTGCATCGGGATTGACATGAATCCTGGTTCAATTGGTTGGGCATATGTTGATGGTGATGGCAATCTCAAAGCTCATGGACAAATCCCATTACAAATGGGGCTGCCATCCGGTAAACAAGATGGTCAAATCGTTGATGCCTGCTTGCAACTAGCGACATTGGCAGATACATTTGCTTGTCCTGTTGCTTGCGAAGAATTAGACTTTTCTACCAAGAAAGAACAGCTATCTGAACGAGGTAGAAAATATGCTCGGATGCTTTCTAGCTGGGCGTACAGCCGATTTTACGAGTTATTGGAAAGCATTTTGAGTAACCGAGGAATTTACCTCATGAAGGTGAATCCAGCTTACACCAGTGTTATTGGTTTAGTGAAATATGCACGTCAGTATGGACTAGCCAGTGATGAAGCTGCCGCTATGGCTATTGCACGACGTGCCATGAGATTGACTGAAAATATTCCAGGCTCCATAACCGCCTATCTGCCCGTGAAGGATGGAAAGCACGTATGGAGCTATTGGTATCAACTGAATAATTTGATTAAGAAATCTAGCATTAAGCGTCACAACTTCTATGCTATCTCTAACTGGGAGCCTTTGGTCAAGCGATGGTCAGAGCAATCTGTCCAGAGCAAACGAAAGTGTTAAAGATGATTTCAAAGGAACATAAACCGCCAAGTTCCTTCTACATAGATTTGAGCATTATTGCCCAGATATGCGTAGATTTTTACAAGCGGTGCTTAGGCACTGCTTTAAGGTCTTCCTTAATTTTCGGACTCCTTGCCCAAGCACAAGACAAGCCACTATTATATAAGATGGATGGAATTTTGCTATAAAAACTCCGCAACTCTTCTGGGACTGCGGACATGTTAAGTTTTCTATGATAGGCAAAGAAAACACTAAGGGTGTAGCGAATGAAAGACTTCACTAACCGCAATGGGTTGGAAATAACAGAAACTGTCTCTGTAGCGGGTTCTGTCGCTGGGTCCGTATTTGCAGTTTTTTCCCAGCAGCTGATCTATGCGGCTGCGCCCCTGAGTTTAGCCCTCTCGCTGAGCGTGATCAACCGACGCCGATTTGAGCAGGCGTTACAGGAGAATATAACTGCTGTCTCGTCTGAAATGGGTACTCGCGTCACACACGTAGGTCAGCAACTGTCAGCACAGATGCAATCGGTACGCACCTCAGTTGAAACTCTGTCTGCTGTCCCAATACCAGCACCCTTTGACCCCACTAACCTGGAGCAACAGATTGAGGAACTGAAAACAGCACTTATCCACACAAAACAGATTACCAGCCAGAGTGCCACCAAGCAGGAAATCGAAGACTTTAACCAGAAAATTCAGCAGTTGCAAGCTTGTGTGATCTCATTGACAGAGGCATTTAACCAGCGCTCGGAGCTACAGCAAATAGAACAGTTAAGCCAAAACACCGCCCAACTGC
>NZ_AP018194.1:6561073-6871352 GCF_002368235.1 Scytonema sp. HK-05
GTTTGACCCTACCGGGCTAAAGCAACAAATTCAGCAGTTGCAAGCTTATGTGAGCTCATTGACAGAGGCATTTAATCAGCTCTCAGAGCTACAGCAAATAGAACAGTTAAGCCAAAGCAGCACCCAAGTGCAACAGCTTATTTCAGCACTGCCGCCGATACCAGCACCGTTTGACCCTACCGGGCTAGAGCAACAAATTCAGCAGTTGCAAGCTTGTGTGAGCTCATTAACTGAGGCATTTAACCAGCGCTCAGAGCTACAGCAAATAGAACAGTTAAGCCAAACCACCACCCAACTGCAACAGCATGTTTCTGCACTTCCTCCCTACTTTGACACCAGCGATCTGAAGCAAGAAATTCAACAGATCAGAGCAGAACTCCAATCCCTACGCCAACAGGTACAATCCTCAACCCCTCCTGCCGAAACAGTCAACGGTGGTCAAACCGGGTTAGCGCACCCAGAGCTTAATGGCAAACTCGCCAGACTCCCGCAACTGTTCAAGAGTTTCGCTCAGATGCAGCACCAGTTGGTAGAGCTACAGCGCTTAACTGCTAAAAGCGATCGCACAACTGTGCCCCCGCAAGAGCAGTTGTCTGAACTATCCCCAATAACGCATCGGGTTGCTTCCTCAAACGGAACGCAATTGACAACCAGTCTGAAAAATCAACGCTTGAGTGTAGAACCACTCATGGCGATGGCTGAGGCTCGTGGCATTGGCAAAGAATTTCAGATGGTGATACAAGCAGCCAAGAAACACCATCTTACACTGAATCCGTGGCCTACTAACCTGATGATTAGTCCTGCGGCTCACTTGCTATGTACTGCGCGAAGAAATTCCTCTCAATGCCTGTTTATCATTTCGGGACAGCCTACGATGGATCGAAAAGTCCGACTCTGGGTATCAACGCATGCGATCGCTGAATTTTATCCGGTTAGGCAACAAACTGTCACATCCCTCCTGGGATTTGATGGGTGGCGCGAGATGGATAAGGCACAGATAGAGGAGTTCGTCGCTAGTCTGAATCGGTTATTTGAAGAAGCCAGCGTTTAAATCAAACCAGGCAAAGTTGAGAAGCCTGGACTTTAATTAGCGCTATGAACCACATAGCAATAGTTTCAGCCTTCCGAAATTCCCCCGCTAAGGGGAGTTCGGCTTAAAGTTTCCGTTACCCATAATTTTGAGTGTTGCTGCTTTGATGCTGGGGCTTGGGGCTGTTGCAAATAGGGTCTAACCCGCTCTAGCCGGAGCACCCCGGTATACGCACCGCAGTAATAGATACTCATAACTGCGATGAGCGCCCAGTGGTTCTGGGGCACATCCTTAAAGGGGTTTGGCAACGAATCTGCTCGGTCTTGAGAAGAGGCTTGCAGAACTTGATCTCCACTTGGCTGGGCTTGTGCAGAGGGCGTTACCGGCTGCACGGTTTCGGTATTTTGAGCTTTGACGGGCATCGCGAAGCAGGCTGTGGCTATTCGTGCAGCTGTGGCAAGGATTCTCAGTTTCATCGCGTCAGACCAACAACTAATATTGATTCCGGCTGCGCCGGCTGGAGTTTAGACTAACCGCGCCCTAAAGCGCGGTTAGTCTAAACTCCTAATTAGCTGAAAATAGCTGTAAGTTGACACCAATGAGCAAGGCGAGAGTGCCCCTACAATTGACATATGTTGCACAAGGGGTGAAAATGGCTATAAATTTTTCATAGTTAAACACTACAATCAGTCGCCGGACGCCAAGAATTATGAGGCGTGACGGTGGATGCATTCGCTGTCAGAAATACCTCACCTTTGGCATTTATCACCCACCCGCTAGCTTCTACAATCGGTTGTGGTGTGGGCTTGTTGGGATTGCTGCTCACACTTTGTGTAGAGCGGGTTTCATTTTCAGAGTCAACAACAATCCAATTTGCGATCGCAGCATCACTGATCAACGGTTCTGTGGGACTGGCTGCTAAGCCTCCACGTCCAGTAATGACAAATCTGTTTTCATCTCGATTTGCACCTGCTCGACACACTTGGGATACTTGTGGTTCCACGATATCCACTGGCAAGTTGACTAATCCCTGACTCGGGTCGATGCTGGGATTGTTGATTTCCACTGTACCATTCAACTGAGGACCTGCCTGAGAACTGGCATTAATATCGCTCAAATCAGTAAGTTCAGGACGCTTCTGGAGTCCATAAACTCCAGCAGAGGTAATCGTAATTCTACCTCCCTTCCCTTGGTCAGCGTTGGCAATAATGTCGCTATTCTCACTCTTGACGCCGAGGATGAAACCATTAGGAGCATTTATGGTGATATCTCCGCCATTAGCATTGTTGCCAGCTTCAGCAGAAATCAAGCTATTGCGACGCATCAAGATAAAATCACGCACTTGCAAATCAATATTACCACCCTCGCCAGAAGCAGTCGCTGCTTGTAGTTTGCCTTCGTTATCCAGCGTTAGAGAGTTAGCTCTAACAAATAATGAGCCTGCACTCCCTCTTCCTTGACTGCTGACAGTGACTTGGGAACCATCCTGGACAGTTAACTGCTCAGCCGTCATCTTCACATTTCCGCCTTTACCTATGGCATTCCTTGATGTATTGGCAAATATCCCACTTGTCGATTTAGAATCGTTTGGCTGATGAGTTATGGAAATTTCATGCGCTTGAATCTCTATGTCACCAGCATCACCACTACTAGAGGTACTAGTAAGAAATCGCCCATTATTAGTCAATACCCTGTGAGCATTAATAGTAATATTACCTCCTCGGTAAGCACTTAGAGTGTCTGCGGTTAAACTTCCCCCATCAGATACACGTAAAGTCCCATCACTCACATTAATACTGATGTTACCTGCTGCACCTCTGGCTCTTTGCTCATTGCGCGTTCTTAACTCACTTGCTTCAGGTTTTCGACGCGGCTTCAATGGACCAGGAGATGGTTTTTTACCAGATATTTCTACCAATTCTTCAGCATTGATTTGAATATTACCAGATCTCTCGCCACTATTCGCCCGTGATGACACAAGCGACCCACCAAGGATAGAAACAGAACGCCCTAAAATAGTAATATCACCAGCATTACCTCGTGCGGCAGGAAAGCGTCGCTCTTCACTGCCAATTTCGGTGAGAAGAAAGCTATTACGCAAAGAAACTGAACCATTTGATTGTACTGTAATATCTCCAGAGTTTCCTCTGTTAAAGCTGATGGCAGCAAGTTGGCTGTTATCAGCTAAGGACACTGATTCATTGCCTTGCAGTGATATGTTTCCTGCACCTCTGACATCAGAAAAACTGCTGCTGACAAGAAAAGCATTTGATAAAGAGATAGAACCGTTGGCTTTGAGCGAGATATCTCCACCCCCTAGTCCATTTGCAATGCTGAAAGTCGATATTACCTTGTCTTCTGGGCTGACATCTTGCCCAATTAACGAAATTGAGCCAGTTGCTTCCAGTGTTACATTTCCACCACGTCCCTTTCCCTGAGGCTGAGTATTTAGTGCCGGCTCAACAGTCGAATTAGGTTTTCTGGCAACATTATTTATAGAAATATCTCCAGCGCGAATATAAATGTTTCCAGCACTACCAACGCCACCAGTATTTACAACATTAACAATCTGGCTCTGCTGATTCATTTTCACTCTTGCAGTAGCATCGAGCGTAACGTCTCCCCCTGGTGAACTACTTGCTGTCAAGCCTTTTCCTATACCCGCAAAAATCGTACTTCCTTCCAACAGATCTATGTTACGAGCCGTGACTCCTACTCTACCCGCTCCAATATCTATGACATTAACTGAAGCGTTGTTGATGAAGGATATATCCGCTCTCTGTATATCTAAGGGAAAACTCAAGGCAAGATTGTTGTCACGACTCGCAAGCCCTACCTTTCCGGAACCTGCGACTCCCGCCAACTCCACTGCACCATTGGGAGCCTGCAATGTTCCATTGTCCAAGCTCACATTGCCGCCTAATAATAACAAACTCCTACTATTAGGAACCGATAGCGTGGCTTTATTGACTTGAATAGAATTAATCTGTTGATTGGCAATTTGATTAAATAGGAAAGCATTGGGATTGACATTTAGTAATTTAGATGGTAATGGTTCTAGTGGATTTGCACTAAAAATATCACCATTCGTTAACGCAATACCATTAGCTGTCGTTCCTACAAACGAACCCCTAATATCCAAACGAGCATTTTCTCCAAAGATGATTCCATTGGGATTCATGAGAAACAGGTTGGCATGACCGCCTATGACACCCAAGATACCAAAAATTTTGGAGGGGTTTGTTCCCGTGACTCGAGTCAAAATGTTCTCAATGCCAGCAGGATTGGTAAAATAGGCTCCTCGTCCTGAATCAACGTTGAATTCGCGAAAACTGTGGAAGAGATTAACTCCTCGAGTTGCCCCACCAGAAATGACTTCGCTGTTGATACCATTAATATTAAGATTGGGTGTGACTACGCTTGTCTGGGCACCCAAGCTGTTATCAACTGTGATATTTTGAGCTAGTGCAGATTCCCCTGATAAACCAAGAGCTTCACCAATGACCAAACAAGTTCCTAGGGCGAACCAAAAGCTCTTATACCACATGTGTCTGCTCCTATTTTATTGGTATGGCGACCCTCTCTAGTAGGGTCATAGGTCCGAGGTGTTTGAGAATCTGCATTTGTTGCTCGTTTCGTACGAAAAGGGAACCCGCAAATCCTAGTGAGTTGACGGCGATGGACTCGAAAGATTCATGCGATCGCGGTACAATCAACATCCATTGCCGTGTAGCCAGAAGATTATACGCACCAGATTGCCTGTTTGAACTTATGTCACCGTTTTCTAGGCTCAGAGCGCGCAGCATATTATTATAGCACAAAAGCGTTGCTTGAGCCGCTTCTAATGGGGACTGCGCCCAATCGAGGTCTAGTCTTGTAAAGGCGTGTACAAAAGGAAGTTCCGGTATAGTGGTAACATTTTGAAATTTGGCAGATGCAAGCAGAGGTTCAATGGGTATCTGCGGTCCAGTGGGTACGAGTGGAAGTGGAACAAGTTGCAAGTGCTTGTGTCGCTGACTCGCACCTGCGGTCTTCCCACCATTGTAAAATACTAAACCATCAATTTGGGCTAAACATGCCCACATCGCTGTAAAATCTTCCAGCGTGAGTAAGGTTTCTTGTTCCTCGAACGCACGCGTGATGAGCAGCAGGTGATACTCAGCAACGTTGTATTTGTTCAAGATGCATACATGGGTGTCGGAAATATCCGCAACAAATAAATCCTCCTCATAGGGAAGAAAAGGATTGAACTCCTTACCAGAGGGGGTGGTTTGTTTTTCCTGTTTCTGCTTAGCTGCCTCTTTACGCGTAAGGTTAGATAAGATTCGCACCAAGAAGCGAACGCCTCCCTGTTCTACGAACTCATACTCTGTTGGGATTGACACCAACGCTTTGCATCCGAGAGCATGCTCAGTCTGCTCTCTGACACGTTCCCACAACGTGCCTGGTTCCAGTAAAATTTCTGTCTGTGCAGTAAGTGTTTTTTCTTGCATGGTGAAATATTTTATCAGTAGAGTGTTTGTTATACTACGTTTTTTATACAAATTTATTAAACCAACTGCTAAGACGCATAGATATCCGGCGGACAGCTTATTTAACAGTTACCAGTTATCAGTTATCAGTTATCAGTTATCAGTTTCATCGTTGGGGGAAACACCACACCAAGAGCACCAGAGAGTGTTGGTGGCGGGTTTAAATCCCCCACCAGGAAGCAGGCGTCACTGCGTAGGTAGCTGTTCACTGTTTTAAGGGTAGGGTAGGACATTTTTGTTAAGGATTACCAACAGAAAAGCCCCGACGTGTAGCTTTTACGCTAGCTAATTCTACTTGAAAACTCACCTTGTCGCTCCTGACACCACTTTTCGCTTCCAATGTCCATGTACCAGGGCGCAGAGTCCAAAATACAGAATGAGATGATGTAGCTAGCTTTTCACCATTCAGCCACCACTGCACAGGCGCTGCGGATGTCCCTGCAAGCTTAAACTCAAGTCTTTGCTTCGCCTCGTCACCTGGATACAGCAAGAATACATCGTCCTGATGAGGAGATAGAATCTTCAGCTTGTTATTGCGGTTTTCATTTGAGACGCCAGTCGCCTTGTCGGGAACCTCGGCACGCGGCTGGCTTTGGAATACACCAGGCGTGCGAGAATGTGGTATGTGTGAATCTCTATCAGGGATTGAAATAGAAGTCAAACTAGATTGCTCTTGCCTTGCCAACCACTCATCATACTCACCAGAGAAAGTGAAACGGTTCTGACGTTCGTAGTCCCCAAGGTTTTCTGCGTAAAAATATTCCTGTACCACTGAGGAACAATCTGGTGTTGGTCGTAACCCCGAATTTGCACAGATGGGTAATTGTACCATACCTTTTGGAGAAGGAAAACTTGCTGGTTCTTGATGCTCATGTAGGTGTAGCATAATCCGATTCCACAAAGGTGCTGCTCCCGTAACTCCAGAAACCTGGCGCATTGGATCGCCATCGAAATTACCTACCCAAGTGGCAACGGTGTAGTCAGTGGTAAATCCAACCGTCCAAGTATCGCGAAAATTCGAGGAAGTGCCAGTTTTAACAGCAGCGGGAAACGGTAAACTCAACACTGAGTCTACACCAAACGCTGTTGCACGTGCATGGCGATCGCTCAGCATATCGGTAATTAATTGCCATGTCGTTACCCCACCCCCAGCCCCTCCCCGCAAGCGAGGAGGGGAGTAAATGCCCTCCTCTCTGCTTGCGGAGAGGAGCCAGCGCCGTGCGGGGGTTTCCCCCGTTGAGGCGACTGGCGTGTGGGTTGGGGGGTGAGGTTCTAGTTGATTAAATGTAGTTATCAGCGACGTTGCTTCTCCCAGTCGTGCCATAGTGAGATAAGCTCTAGCCAGTTCCCATAAACTGACTTCGCCACTGCCCAAAGTCAATCCTAACCCGTAGTACTCTGCGCTTTGGTTGAGGTGTTCAAACCTCAACTCGTGGAGACGATCCAAAAAAGTTTGCACACCGACTTTTTCCAACACTCTGACAGCTGGAACATTCAGGGAATTCGCCAAAGCCACACGTACCCGTACTGGTCCGAGAAAGCTATTGGTATAATCTGTAGGACTGTAGAGTTTTGCACCGGGAATTGCGTAGTGAGCAGGCACATCTGCCAGAATTGTATTCGGGCGAATTACACCTTTTTCCAAAGCCAACTCATACAGAAACGGCTTGAGAGTAGAACCTGGTTGACGCAACGCCTGAACACCATCATTCCTTCCTTGCTTGGCTTCATTAAAGTAATCAGGCGAACCGACATAAGCCAAAACTTCCCCAGTGTGGTTATCAATCACCAAAGCAGCTGCATCATGGACATTGTTAGCAGCGAGGGTGGAAAGTACCTGCTGCACCTGTGCTTCCACAAACTGTTGCAAGGGACGATCTATGGTGGTGCGGATAGGGCTAGAATTCCACCCCGACTTTGCCCCTCCCTGCTTGCGGGGAGGGGTTGGGGGTGGGGTTATGGGTGGCGTTGTTTGCTGACTAGCTAGCCAAAACAAAAAATGTGGTGCAGCAATAATTCCTCGTTGGCGAGACTGAAACGAGATTTCTTCAGCATATGCTCGTTCTGCTTGAGAGCGAGTGATGTACCCATCTTGTACCATACGATTGAGAACGTATTTCTGCCGCTGCTTAAGGCGTTCATAATGTTGCAGTGGATCAAAGTAAGTGGGATTATTAGGGATAGCAGCGAGCAAACTAGCTTGAGCAAGATTCAGATCGTTCGCAGGTATGGAAAAATAGGTACGAGCAGCTGCTTCCACACCATAGATATTCCCTCCCATTGGTAAACGATTGATGTAAGAAGAGAGGATTTCATCTTTGTTCATTCCAGCAACTAACCGCCAAGAAAGCCAAATTTCTTGAATTTTACCCGATAGGCTGCGGGAGACTGGATCTAACATCCGCGCCAATTGCATAGTAATTGTAGAAGCACCGGAAACAATTCTTTTAGTGTGTAGTGCATCCTTAAGTGCGCGGGCTGCTGCTTTGAGATCCAGCGCCCCATGATCATAAAAGTCCCCATCTTCCGCTGCGAGAATGGCGTGGATAAAATGGGGAGACACTTGATTTAATGGCACCACAGATGTATGCTCTTGGTCACGGGTGAGCAACGTTCCCAGTGGTAATCCATTGCGATCGCTAAATTCGAGTGCGAGTTGCTGTTGTGCGATATCTGCGGTATGAATGGGAGCGAAATATGGGAGTAAGCGCACTGTCATGCATATTAGCAGTAAGGCAATGATAACTTTGCCTCTTATGCGATTGGCTTTGCCACTGCCCTTAGAGCGATCGCGCTGACGCCAAATTTTCTTTTTCATCTGCACAAGCCACCCCTAAGCTAGTTTCATCAGCGCATCCCCTGCACAGCAAGACATACCTTAATTTTTGCGCTATGGTTCTGACAAAATCAGGAAATATTTCCAACCTGTAACAATAAACCTTTACAGCGCAATTCAATTGAATGAAGTAATTATTTATCTGTGTCCATCTGTGTCCATCTGTGGTTTGTTTTTACTCTTCTTATACCCATTCTCCATCAAGATACACTTAATATTTATTAAACGAACCGCCAAGACGAGCCAGCGCTGCAGGAGGGTTTCCCTCCGTAGGCGACTGGCGTTGCCAAGTACGCCAAGAGTGAAAGAGTAAGTATTAAGTGCAAGTTTACAGAGAATTGGTATTAATGTTGCAACCTATTTAATATTTACATAATACTTCATATAAAAAATCTAGCGATTTCCGGAACAAGCAGACTAGCTTGGGTATCAATGTAAATCATCCTTATATAGCTTTGTCGCGTGGGCATTGTCCACGATACTTTCGCTTGTCATAATTTTTAAATTTTTAATTGCTTAAACTTTAATACTATACGTCGTGCTAAATATGTTCATAAGAATTTTTATGCAGTCTCTGCTATTCCTAACACTTATGCTAGGAATAGCAAACTGTCATTTTGTTAACGTCTCTCCAGGAAGAGAGCAACTTCCTACGGTTTCTCAACTCACACCGCCACAATTACCAGATTGGATCGAACAAATTAGTCCATTTGCAGACACGAAATCTCTCAACCAAATCCGCATCCGGTTTAAAGAACCTTTAATTCCCGTTGAAAGTCTTGATAGTCCAGAACAACAAAGTTTGTTACAAAAGTTTGAAATCTTACCACCTATACCTGGTCACTTTAGATTTTTGACACCGCGTATGGTGGGATTTCAAGCTGATGAAGCAATGCCAAAAGCGACGCGGTTTCAAGTTACCCTGAAAGCAGGCTTGGCGGATTTAAGAAATCACCGTCTCGACAAAGATTTGGCTTGGACTTTCAATACTGAACCTATCCAAATAACTAATTTACCTGGTAAGAATCCTATAGAAAAGTCTGAACTTGAACCGATTGATTTACAGGAAAAATTGCAATTCACCTCGAATACAGAACTAGATTTAGCTTCGGTACAGAAGCATTTACAACTGATTCCCCAAGGGAATAACAAGAGTGTGCGGTTTAAGGTAGAATTTGCTAAAGAAGAAAAACCATCGGAACCTATAGACCCTTTGGAAAAATTCGATTCTTCGGCACGTAAATGGATTTATAACTTAACTCCGCAAGAAAATCTCCAAAAAGCTACGAATTATCGCCTAGAATTTTCTCCTGGGATACGTCCGGCTTCTGGTAATTTACCCAGTGAGCAAACATTTGTGAGTAAGTTATCAACTTATTCTCCCTTACATTTTCAGGGAATTAAGTTTTATGGTCAACCAGATGCTGGGGGAACCTATGGAAGATTTGTTAATGGAAGCCCTCAGCTTGAATTTAACAATGGCTTAGTGGCAGATTCAGCTATTGAAAATATTAAAATTAATCCTGCACCAAAATCTATTGCGCGAATTATACAAGCAATTGACCAAGAAAAAATTATTACTATCAATCCTTATGCTTTAGAACCTGCAAAAACTTATACATTTACTATTGGTGCAAATCTCAAAGATAAGTTTGGGCAAACTTTAGGTAAGCCTGTCACAGTGAAATATGACACTGGAGATTTGGCTGGAAGTCTCTGGGTTCCTGAAGGTTTAAATATTTTCCCATCTGGAAAAGACTTACGGTTAAATATTGCTACAACAAATTTGCCAGAATCAAATTACAAAGCAGCTTATAAAGTTGTTCAACCAACAGATTTAGTTTATTTCAATTCTGCTTATCCCAGGGGCAATGGTAATGATTTCTTACCAAAACCAAGTGACTGGCAAAGCTTCAAAGTATCAGGTAAGAAAAATCAGCAAGTTGAAGTTGCTGTTCCTATCAGAGAAAAACTTGGTGCTGCTATAGGAATGTTAGCTTATGGGGTGCAAGCACGCACAAATACTTATAAAGAAAATGGCAAGGAACTGTGGCGGGAACCTACGACTTATGGAATGGTTCAACTGACAAATTTGGGTGTCTTTACACAGTGGTTTCCCGAATCAGGTTTCATTAGAGTTCATCACCTTGCTGATGGTTCACCAGTCAAAGCTGCTGCTGTCGAAATTTATCAATCACAATTAGAGTCAAAATCTCGCCCTCAACCTTTACCCTGTGCTTCTCTTAAAACTGATGATAATGGCACTTTAAGGGTAAATCGTGAAAATTTGCGCCAGTGCTTTGCGGGAAATCAAAGTTTTACAAAAGAACCCCAATTGTTAGTTATTGCGCGTGAGAACCAAGATTGGGCATTTGCTCGCACGGAAGAATATAGCGGTGCTTTTGGTTATGGGCTTGATGCAGGTTGGGAGAATGGTAAGCCTGTATCGCGGGGAATTATCTTCTCAGATAGACAGTTGTATCAACCAGGAGAAAAAGCTTCGTTGACTGGTTTCGCTGACTACTTGCAAAATGGCGAAATCAAGCAGGATAAAAATGCTGTTTATCAATTAACGCTTGTCAATCCGGATGGACAGAAGACAGATTTAGGCACGAAAACAACCAATGATTTTGGTACGTTTTCTCTAGAATTACCAATCAATAATACTCAACGTTTGGGCTACTATACCATCCAGGCGAAAGGAAAAAATGGACAAGAAATTTCTGGTGAATTTCGCGTGGCTGAGTTTAAACCGCCTAATTTTAAAGTTGAACTCGAATTGGATAAAGAATTTGCCTTAATTAACGAGAAGGTAGAGGCGAAATCTACAAGTCAGTATTTATTTGGTTCTCCTGTGGAAGGGGGACAAGCGAAATATTTTGTGACTCGTCAGCAAACTCGTTTTATCCCGAAAGGTTGGGAGGAATATTCTTTTGGCAGACAATGGTTATTTCCAGAGGAACCGCCTTCTGTACCAAGCGATGTGTTGCAAACGAATGCAGAACTTGATGCAAATGGTAAAAGTAACCAAACGCTAACTGTGGCGAAAGATTTGCCTTATCCGATGATTTACCGCGTTGATGTGCAAGTCGCAGATGTTTCTAATCTATCTGTGGCGAATTCCAAGACTTTTACAGCATTGGCAAGCGATCGCCTGATTGGTTTAAAAACTCATTTCGTTGCTGAGGCTGGCAAGGATATACCCATCATAGTCATCGTCACTGATACTACAGGAAAACCACTTCCAGGTCAACGGGTGCGTCTGGAACTACAACAGATGAAATATAGCAGTGTGACTCAACTGGTAGAAGGGAGTCGGACGGGGAAAAACCAAGTTGAATATAAGACAGTCGGACAAACAGAAGTTACATCTACAAACAGTCCTCAATCTGTAACGCTGACACCAAAAGAATCTGGTTCATACCGCATCCGTGCTAATTTTAGCGATGGTTGTAAAGACGTTGCATGCAACGTCTCTACAGCAACAGATTTGCAAATTTGGGCAACTGGTGAAAATCCAGTGTTTTGGGGTGAGGGAGAAAAAGACAGACTGGAAATTAAACTTGATAAAACAACCTTCAAACCAGGTGAAACTGTTACTGCGCTGATTCAATCTCCTTATCCTGAAGGAGAATTGTACTTTGCTGTTCTCAAGGACAAACCCCTTTATCAGCAGATTACCAAAGTTAAGGGAGGCGCACCGCAAATTAAATTCCAAGTCACACCAGAAATGTTGCCAAATGCAGCAGTACAAGCTGTGTTGGTAAGACAAGGTGCGCCTCTCAACCAGTTGGAACCAGGAAGTTTAGATAATCTGGTACGAATTGGCTTTGCTTCCTTTAAAGTTAACTTGGAAGACAAGTATTTGAAAGTGCAAGTTAGCCCAGTGCAAGCATCGCTGGAACCTGGTGCAGAACAAACTGTACAAATGGAACTCAAAGACAACCAACAAAACCCCACCAAAGGACAGTTCACAGTCATGGTTGTGAATGAAGCGGTGTTACAGCTTTCTGGTTATCGTCCCCCGAATTTGGTAGATACAGTTTACGCTGAACAGCCGATATCTACCCGCTTTAGCGATAACCGAAGAAATGTCGTAGTCGAGCAACAAAATATAGCTAAACCCAAAGGTTGGGGTTATGGCGGTGGGTTCTCAGCAGCTACAGAAAATACTCGCGTCCGTACAAATTTTCAGCCTCTAGCTTACTACAATGGTTCTGTCCTCACAGATGCTACGGGTAAAGCACAAGTCACTTTTAAATTACCGGATAACTTAACCACATGGCGAGTGATGGCGATCGCCACTGATGGAAATCTGCGTTTTGGCAACTCCGAAGCGACTTTCATCACAACAAAGCCGTTGATCACTAACGCCATACTGCCACAATTTGCACGTCCAGGTGATAAATTCCAAGCTGGCTTATCCGTCACCAATAACACTGGTAACACAGGAACTCTCACAATTCATGGTGAAGTCGGCGGTACAGTCAAGTTTGCTGAGAATAACCCGACATCTGCGAATTTGCAAACCGAATTCTGTAGAGACGTTGCATGCAACGTCTCTACACCCGTGACTCGTGCATATCGTTTTGCGATGGTAGCAGGTAGTGTCGGAGAAGGCAAAGTTCGCTTTACGACTCAATTGAATCGTACAGCAGCAGATGCTTTTGAAGTGCCTTTGGAGATTAAGCCATTAGAAATCACAGAACAAGTGATTGAAACAGGAGTGATCCCCCCTCAATCCCCCCTTAATAAGGGGGGAAGGGGGGATCAAGCGAAGATTCCCCTCAATGTTGACAAAAATACTTTCCCTGATGGGGGAGGTTTAGATATTCAACTGGCAAGTACTCTGATACCAGAGATTAAAGCACCAGCACAACAAGTTTGGGAAGATGATGATTTGCCTTTCGCTGAACCTGCGGCGAGTCAGTTACTCATTGCTGCGAATCTGCAAACTTTATCTCAAAAATACAGCCAGACTTTTGCAGAATTTAATCCTAGCAAACGTGCCTCCCAAACTCTTGGGCAATTGCAAAAACTTCAGCTAGCGGATGGTGGCTTTGCTGCTTATCCAGGACAACAAAAGTCAGATCCTTGGGTTTCTTCTTATGCAGCCGAGTCTCTAGCTTTAGCTAGTCAGGCGTTTCCGGATTTGATGGATAATAGTATGGTATCTCGTCTCAAAGGATATTTGCAAAGAATTCTGGCGAACCCCGGACAATACGACTTTTGCAAACAGCAGCCATGTAAAAGTCAACTGCAACTCAATGCTTTGATGGCTTTGGCAGAATTGGGAGACAAGCGCAATACTTTCCTTGCAGATATCTATCGCCAACGCGACGCTTTTGATGTCGTGACTCAGATTAAACTGACGCGATACTTATCGCAGTTCCCAGAATGGCAGGATGAGTCTAAACAATTGTTGAGCCAGTTGCAACAGAATATATATGATACTGGTCGTACAGCAGTTGTGAGTTTACCCCCCAGTTGGGGATGGATGAGTTCACCGACGACGGCGCAAGCACAAGCTTTACGCCTGTTTGTTACCCAGCAGTACAAACCGGAAGTTATCGATAGGTTATTGCAAAGTCTGTTGGCACTACGTCGGAATGGGACATGGCAAACTGATTATAACAATGCCCAAGCGCTTACAGCTTTGGTGGAATACAGCCAACTGCAACCAACACCACCGAATTTTGTTGCTACAGTGGAATTGGCGGGTAAGAAGTTGGGAGAAAGACGCTTTGAAGGTTACAGCAATCCCAGCTTAGAAGTAAACTTACCAATGTCTAGTTTACCACGTGGGCGTCATGATTTGCAACTGCGAAAATCTGGACAAGGCACTTTGCACTATTTAGTCGCTTATCGCTACCGCTTACAGGGAAATCAACCAGGGAGATTTAACGGTTTACGGGTTACAAGAGAAATTCGCCCTGCCGTTTCCAGCCAGAGTCAGGGAACGAGAGATAAAGTGTTGCAATTTGGTTTATACGCTTCTGATAAACCATTTACAGTACAAACTGGGCAGGTGTTTGATATTGGTTTGGAAATTATAGCAGACCATCCTGTGAATCATGTGGTGATGAGCGATCCGTTACCAGCTGGTTTTGAAGCGGTAGATGCGAGTTTTCAAACTACGACACCTGCATTACAGGCAAAAGCAGACAGCTGGCAACTTGGTTTCAGAACTATCTATCGCGATCGCATTATCGCCTACGCCGACCACCTAGAACCAGGCGTTTACAGCCTTCACTATTTAGTGCGTTCTGTCACTCCTGGTACATTTCTCTATCCTGGTGCTGAAGTTCACCTGCAATATGCACCAGAAGAGTTTGGGCGTACTGCTGATTCTACAGTCGTGTTGGAGGAGAAGTCATGAGAAGGAGTCAGAAGTCAGAATATGTCCTGCGGACACGCTACGCGAACAGGAGTCAGAATACCCCATGTCCTAGTCCCGGAGTTTCAATAAAGTTACTTTGCTTTTCTATTTCTCCACGATTCAAATCGGGGGATGCGCGACCATTATTCATCCACCAGTTGCACAGGAGTTCATTCTGACTCCTGGGTTCTGACTCCTGAATTCTTCTTCGGTGATGTTAGCGCAAGTCAGTTTCAAACCAGTTTCAAGTTTTTCGTTGCCCACATTTTCCAGTCTTCATGTCAGTTATCGCTCGTGTTTAATGTAACTAAGCGTTAGGAAACGCATCATCAAATATCACAGGTCAAAGTCATATGAAACGTAACTTGACACCTTTACAAACTGACAGTTGGATTTACCGGATTGTAGTTAGCGCCCTATCATTAACCTTGATATCTTCTATTAGTGGTGCGGTATGGTTGCAAGCCAATGATAAAGAAATTCCAGAAATTCTCATAGGATTAGGAACTGGGGCGTTAGGCGGTTTGGCAGGACTGTTAGCACCGACTCCAGGGAAGGAATAATAAGTAAGTTGGGTGGAATGACAATGACACCCGACAAATAAATATTGGGGTGGGGGTAAAAGCGCAGCAACTGCTCTAATGAGAAACCAGTTCAAAACAAAATTGTTCGCCTGGTGGACAACGCTTACCTCCAACTAACTTGACTATCACTGATTTTTGTTTGCGTTCACCTTTCGAGAAATTGAGTTCATCTCCTGAAGTGTCCTTCGGTTCAAGTTGAACTGACTTCAAGTTTTGAAGTACAGTCTCTCTATTAGGGTTCTCAGACATAGATATAGCTTGAATAAAAGCTTTTGTCGCATCATAGCTAGTAGCGGTGTCCCAGCTAATTTGACCGCTCCATCTTGCACTAGCTTTTTTTGTAAATTCTTTTTCTTTTCCGTTTTCTTCTTTTTCAAACCAACCTGGAGCAAGAATCAAGCCTTCAAACGATTTCTGCAAAATTTTATCTCCATACAAACCATCCCCTGCGAGTAGCTTAAGCCTTTTTGGCAAGTTGGGTATATTATTTTGAGCTTGAATAATTTTTAAGACGACATCATATACCTCTGTATTTGTACAAAATATAGCTGCATCGGCTTTATCTTTTAAGATAATATCTTTCATCAAACTATGAGATTCATCCAGTTGTAATTGCATCAAATCTATTGGTTTTTTTACAATTTTCCCTCCTCGCGTGGTAAAGGAGTTTTGAAATGCAGTGCTCAAACTTTGACCATAAGCATCATTTTTATAGAAAATAACAACTTGTTTAATATTCTGCTTAATAGCATAATCTGCTAAATTTTCACCAGTTACTCTATCAGAAGTAACTGTTCTGAAAAAACCGTCACCACTCAGATCGGTACTAGTGCTAGTGGGAGATATCATCGCCAGATGAGCTTTTTGATACTCAGGTAATGCCTCCTTACTTGCAGCGCTAGTAACGTGTCCAATCACTCCTATAACATTCGGATCTTTAGTCAATTCTTGAGCAACTTCTTTAGCTTGCTTTGGCTCGTCATTATCCTTAGCAAGAATTATATTCAATAACCGATGAGTTCCTCGTTTGCTATTGAATTCATCTTGTGCTAATGCTACTCCTTGCAATACTCTTGTAGCAAATTTTTTTTTCTTATCTAAAGGTATAGCAACTGCCAGAGTAAAAGGATGACCCTTTGCCCATGCTTTTGCATTGTTGTAGTAAATCAGTACTTCTGGATCATTAGGATTAGCATCACTAGCTCTTTTAAAAAATTTTTCAGCATTATTAAAATGCTTTTGTTTAAACTCTTCAATCCCCTTAAGTTGACCAGAATTTTCATCACTTAGAAAAAAAGTACGTTCTCCTTGGCTAAATCGTTCTGGAGATAATACATAAGGAGTCTTACTTAGCCAAAATAGCCATCCGCCTATTCCAGCCACAATCATCGTCATGCTAGCTGCCCATCCCCGGGTAACTCGCTGCCGCTGATTTCGTAGTTTGTTCAGTTCTTCTTGACTAGCATTCAAGAATTTATAATCCTCATCTGTTAAACTTTTACTATCTGCCCAAATTAGTGCATCCTGCAATGCCTTTCCTCGCAATAACCGCGATTTATCCTGACAATTAGAATCTAACCAGGCTTTTAGTTGCTCGGCGTAAGAACGTTGCTGCGCTAATATTTGATTAGCCCAATTCTGGTCAAAAATAGCTTTATAAATGCGGTTGTAAACTCTTAACTTGCCCTTTTGCTTGACTACCAACCCTGAAAGCCGCAATTCCATTTGTTCAGGACTTTTATCTGCTGCCATTTCCTCTTGTAGCAGAATCTGCTGATATAGTCCTAACAACCTAGGAGTACGTTGCTCATCTTTTAGAATGCGATCGCGTATCGTCCGCAAATGCTCAGGTTCATCTTGTGATTCCCAATTCTTAATAACACACCTTTGCACCAATTCTTCCACACTCAACTTCTCATCATCTGTGAGGATGAGTTTACAAAGCTTTTGAGTAAGAAACGGTTGTCCGCCTGTCCAATCTAAAACTTCTTTCAGCACTGCTTGGGGATTGCTAACTTTTTCCACCAATCCCTGAACAAGTGTTTGGCATTCCTCAAACTTAAACCCAGTTAATTCAATCGCTCGACCAATATTAAAGGGTGTGCGATTTTTATCACTTATTAAATCCGAAGGTGTTGCCACACCCAACAGGGCAAACGTCAAACGCTTGTATTCTGGATTTTCTGTGCGTTTGTTGTAACACGCACGGATACCAGCAAAAAAATCGTCTTTAAAATTGATACTTAAGAGACTGTCAATTTCATCAATAAAAATGACTATTTGCTTGTGAATATGGTGTAATAGTACCCGTTCCAAAAATTCCGTCCAGCCTTGCACAGGGGAAATACTCTCCCTCTGTTCCCACCAAGCAAAGAAATCAAAATCTGCTGGCAGTTCAAATTGTAAAGCCCAATTATAAATTAATCCACCATACCATTCGCGCGATGTTACCCCTTGAGTACCAATGGCGGTAATATCAATTGCAGCGCAGACAATATCCTCCTGTTGTAATCTTTGCATCACGCGCACCTTAAGCGAAGATTTGCCCATCTGGCGGGAGTTGAGGACATAGCAAAACTCTCCCGTCTTTAGAGCATGATAAAGTTCATCATCTGCTTGACGGTTGACATAACTAGGCGCATCAACAAAGAGACTTCCCCCAACTTGATAGGTGAAATTGGTTGTAATATTCATAGAGAGTTAAAAATGAAAAATTAGAAATGGTGATTTGTAGGTTTTGCTGCTCATTAGGAAATGCGATCGCTAAAATACTGACGATACAAATTGCAACTCATCATCACCTCATTCCCCACTAATTTTACTAACCCCAATTTGCTTAACCAGTAGCCTTGCTTTGGTTCAAGGCGTACCTTGTCAGTTGCCGTCACTACGGTTTTAAGCGCTTGCAAAGACTCTTGATGACGTTGCAGTATCTCCCAATACCGCCGCAAATAATTAGCATAAATTCCTGCTTCCGTGGGGGCAGTTTGTAACAATGCTTCTAATGTCATATGAGAATCCCTTTGCAGAGATTCACAAGCTTGCCTGACTAAAAAAGGATGTCCCCCTACCAACGTCATTAACTGGTTTACCTTTGCCATCTCCCAATCTAATCCATATTTTTGGGCTAAAGCTTCCACTTCTTGGGGTGTAAACTCTGGTAACTCTATCGGCACTCCTACATTAAAAGGTGACTCATTGATATTTAGCTGAATATAATTTTCTGTAGAGTGAACAATGACTAACCTCAGTCGTTTCCAAATTGGTATGGTTCTTGCAGTTTCGTGCCATGCTCGTAATAGCACCAAGAATTCTTTTCCTACCACTTGATGGTTAAATAACCGTTCTACCTCATCTATACAGATAACTAAGGGGCTTTCTGCCTGGGGCAATAAATACCGCTGAAAATAGCCAAAGCAATTCATTTTACTAGTAGATATTTTCTCATTCCAGTATTTATCTAGGCAGTTCGGCAATCCTAACAGTTCCCCCACGCTAATGCAAAACCACCGCAAAAAGCTATTTAGGTTACTCAAATCTTCTTGTTCTGCGTAACCCAGATTTAAGCAGACTGCGCGGTGTCCTTCTTGTCTAAGTTTGTTCACCACCCTAGTCATCAGGAAGGTTTTCCCCATCAACCCCGGTGCTTTTATCCGCAGCAGCGCACCAGGTTGAGATAATGTCTGATAACACACTGCTTCAATTGATTGACGTTCCACATAAATGAAGTCTTCTACCTCTGGCTCATCTGCATACGGCTCCAACCTTGCCTCTATATCATTGCTTATGCGATCAGTAGCGGCTATAGCTTTCCAATCCTGTCCCAACCTGTCACAAATCTCTATAAAATTCAGATAATCTACGGCATAACCGTTGAGAAACTTTCTAACAGTGTCACGAGACATCCGTAAATGTTCCGCCAAATCTTTTTGGCGCGGATAACCTTGACGTTGGACGGCAGCTTTCACTTTGGTGATATATTCTTGACCAACTTTAAGTGAGCGTGGCATTGGAGTTAGAGTAGTAATTATGCTGAATCATATTATGATTTCTCAGATACCCCTAAAAATCAGTAATAAGTCAGTCACCAGTCAGTAACCACCAACACCTCCCTGTGTCTCCTCGATAGGGCATAGGGCGATCGCTCTTTTTCCACAGCAACAACAAACAGCGATCGGACGCGCAGCGCAGTGCCCAAAGTGCGATCGCCTTTGGCGGGCGCTCTGCGCCATCGCACTTCTGCTACGGTAACAACAGGAAGCGAAGTTTGATAACCCATATCTTGCTTTTTTTGTCAATGCGTAAGTTCTAGATACAGCACTTTTCACATGATTAGACCACAAATCTTCGGGTACTGACATCTTGCACCAAAATAAATGATGTTATTTACTTACTAAGTATTAAGCGCCAAGTGCTTTATTTGCGATCAAAAGCTCATAATCTAATGTAACTTTATTTCAGTGCTTTTTACTTAATCATGGTTTATACGGAGAGGTGCAAGATCTGAGGGTGGGCATTTTCTATCCGAAACTGCATAAGTTAATTTTGCCTACATCTATGAACTTATTAGATACGGAAGCAAAGCTCATTCATGCTTAACTTCCGTAGTCTCAAAGTTGGCATTCTACATAGAGAAGGCTATGCAATTTCTGAAACAACGATTTGAGCGTTGAATCATATGCAGTCCAACCCACTTAATTTTTTAATATTGATAACTATCATGAAACACAATTTTCATAAGGTTTTAAAGTTATTTGTTTTGTTCATTCCCGTGACAATTTTATTAAACAGTTGTGGTCGTGATTTTAAATCTGTTGAAGATTTTGTTACAAAGCATCAGGTTGACATTAAAAAATCTTCTGATTTGCTAGCACAGGATATTTATGACTCTTGTTTAAGAAGAGTTAACTATATTATTTTAACTGCTTCCAATGGTATAGAAACGCGTGAGAATACATTACAAGGATGTAACTCTGACAATAAACCCAATATCAGTAGAGTGAAAAGTGCTAATAGTGTGTTACTTGATTACATGAAACAACTAGGTCAAGTTGCCAGTGGAAAGACTGTTTCTTTCGATGAGAATATCAGTGAGCTTCAAACAGCACTTACAAATTTAAAGGTTGGAACTTTTACACTTCCTAAAACTACTGTACAAGCTGGAACCAATTTATTCCAGATTTTTGTCAATGCTTTGTCTAAAGAAAAAAGAGGAAGAGCCCTTAAAAAAGCGATATTATGTGCTGATAATTCTTTACAAATTTACATTAAAGGAAATTCCAGCTTAAAAGATAATGAGGAGCAAAATGGCGGGTTAATCAACATAGCTCAAGAAGGTTATATTGATGGAATTGTCGAGATAGAAAAAACACAAATTAACGGCTATTATGAAACATATTTTGCAACGCTAAGAACATCTAAGGAGCCACAGATACCTGTAGCCTTAGAAGTCGAAAAAGATTACAACGAAGCAATGAAAATAGTTCAAGAGAAAAAAGATAATGCTCAAAACTATATTGATGTACTTAAAGCAACTGCAAAAGCTCATTCTGAACTAAAAGATGTTTTTCAAGGTACAGGAAAAGATGCTATTAGTACGGAGGAAATAAAGCAATTATGCCAACCTGTTTTAGCAGAAAGAGAAAATGATTTAGAAAAAAACAATCTGTCTACTAAATTGGATTTAAAAGAAAGTGAGATGATAAAAGCTCAAGAAATTTTGAGTGAATATTCTCAAACAGTAAAATCTTTGCATAAAAATAGAACTCTTTGAATCTAGGAGATTTACCAATGGCTAATGATTTATTGACTAAAAAGGACTTGCTGAGATTGACAAAAGTCATCATCAATTTAGTGAAAGTATCTACAAAACAAAGAATAGATTTGTTGGAGGAAGGTTTAATAAACAACAATCAAAACGCGTTTATTTTTAATGAGGAGGTAAAGCTTTTAAATGAAGCAAATAAAGCTGCAAATCAGGCAATTGAGGAAATAGCTACTGATATTAAACAAAGCGAAGCTGCAAAAGTTTTAGAGAAAACAATAAACGATTTACAAGCAGCCATCGATGAATTAAAAAAGTTTAATACATTTATTGGCATTTTTGGAAAGTTAATTAGTGTGTTTTCTAGAATCAGCCAAGTTGTAGCTGCTGGCGGAGGGGCAGTTGCTGTAATTAGCTCTTTGGTTAACGAGTTAACAGAATTAGCGAATTCTGTCGGATCTCGAGGTGGTGAAGATAGTGATTCCATACCAGGCACAATATAGAGGTTGTGTAACGCATTCCCCACGCATAGAATGCGGGGGCTTTTAGCAGCCCTGTACGGTAGCGGCTTGGTTCCTGTGCAGGTTCCGAAACACAAATGCCGAGCCTCCAGGCGTGGTACTTTCGCAGAGGGTGTACTCACCCCCACGCCCCTGAAACACATTGGATTACCGTCTGAAGCAAGCAATATGTTTCTACCCCTAGCCGAGACAACTCGCCGTCTCTTGCCTACTAGAGAGCCGTTCCTGTCGGGTCAACAGTGCGTTTCCTATTTCGGCATATACTTATTGTCGCAGATTTTTCGTATTGTGTTCGGTGGATATGGGACGGGGATTAAAATCCCCTACGGGCTTCCTCCCCATGAATAGAATTCAGGGGCTTCCGCCCTCCGATTTTCGGTGACAAAAAATGACTGACGACGTAAATAAAAACCCTGTTAGTGCTAATTTACCTGATTAAGCTTTGCCCCAAGAGAATATTTACGATTGAGTAACCGTTACTTGCTCGATACTAACTGATGTTGGTAGTTACTCTTGTGGGCGATCGCTTGGTAGACGGCAATGCTGTTTGAGTAACAGATGGATGTGCGCGGGTTATGGTACAATACCGTTCAGTTAAGGATTTTTTGTGATAGCGTATCCCTCACAGAACGCTTTGCGACGAGCGCGTCGCATGAATCTGCCATAGATTTTACAAGTGTAGAGACGTTCCATGGAACGTCTCTACACTTGTTGTGATTTTTGCAAATTGTCTTATCGGCAACGGTGTTGGGTTATGGTAACGGAAGCTAATCTACTAGACCTCTCCAAAAAACAATGTAGAGACGTGCCATGGCACCTCTGGTACAAGGGTTGTAGACAACGCACAATTCATTTCTGGAGATGTCTACTGTACCAAGTATATAGTTATTTTTCTTACTAAATAATCACAGGAATATTACGCAATTTTTCCAACACCTTAGCTGCTTCCTCACGCACCCAAGAATCCTGATCTTGCAGCAGCGCCAGTAGCCCTTGCAGCACTGGCTCTGAGGCATTACCTAACTTGCCCAACGCCTCGGCAGCGCAAAGACGCACATAGGAATCCTGATCTTGCAGCAGCGCCAGTAGTCCTTGCAACACTGGCTCTGAGGCATTACCTAATTTGCCCAAGGTAGAGGCGGCAATGGCACGTACCTCAGAATCCTCATCTTTCAAAGCTCTCAGGAGAGTAGGAGCTGCAAATTTAGCTGCTGCACCAATCTTGCCTAATTCTTCCGCAGCACGTCGCCTATCTTCTACCTCTGGAACAAACAGATCATCCGTTAAGCGTCGAATGCGTCGCTTCAGTTGTTCTTGTTTTAGGGCTTCGAGATCCACTCCTGCGAGTTTGCCCAGTTCCTCTGCGACAAAACCGGGTACTTTGGCTTGTGAGCCTTTGGAGAGACAGCAGTCTCTCACTGCTAGCAAAAAACCTTTAATTTCTTCCTGTGGTTTGCTTTCTGCTTGTGCCAGAAACTCCCGCCAGGATGTCTCGTTTTCGCGGTAACTGTCTACCAGATATAGCCCAGCCAAATACTCAGCTAACGGATCGAGAGCAAAGCTGATTGTGTCTTTATTGTATCCAGACTTGATTAGAAGGAGCTTTCCCTCAAAATACTGAAGGCGCGCATCAGCTTTAATTTCCCCCAAGGCTTTAACCACTGCCTCACGCTCTACATAGCTTGGTTTATATTCCCGTTCCAGGCATTTCCAAGCAATCACCTTGGCATCGTCTTTGACTGTGGGATATTCTTGCCCGATGACTCTTTCTGCCTGACGGTTGAGCTTTTCTAGGTGATCAAGCATCAGATCTGGAATGTTGTCAAGCGAGCGAGCAGATGCTGATATATTCTCTTTAGCGTTAATCATCCGCTCCGCATATAATTTAGCCAGCAAAACTGTAATCGTTTTCTTGTCACCCACGATGCGTTGAAGTTTGGCACACTCTTGCAACAACTCCCCTGGCTCGTCCTCGTTCTCAAATAAATGCCACTTTTTGAGCTGCTTGAGGTAATTCTTGATAAAGGAAACCAACTCCTCTCCATCGAAGCGGAGAGTCTCAATCTTGGTGTCAATTCCTTTGAAATTTTCCTCGATTCGCGAGGTAATTACCAAAGCATTAGCGGGAAAGTCTCGGAAAGCGGGTTTAATCTTGTTACGGGTGTGTGTACTCATCTCTGAGAGATGATCCACAATTACCAGTATCCGGCGCTGTCGGAGAAGTTGTTCGAGTAATTCATCAGAAATCAGTTGTTCGTTGTCGCAAGCATCCTGGATCTCTCCAGCAATTGCTTCCATCAAAGGCTTCTTGCCTTCCCCAAGATCGGAGTCAAGTTCTTGCTCAATCAGGATTGGTAACATCTTGTGTTCTGTCAGGCGTTTGGACTGTTCATCTTCCATTGCCCATTTAGCAATCTGACAAGCAAGGGCTGTTTTACCCGAACCTCCCTCTCCCCAAATCAGCAGTCGCACTCGCTTTTGTTTAAAAGTTTTCCTCAAGGTTTCTGCAGTCAGTTCCTTAATCTCCTCAGTGTCTAATCGCACTGGTATGGAAACGTAATACTTGCGTTCAGCAACTGTCTCATTCTTGACAAAGTTCAGGGCGAAAGTGTCAATGTGTTTCTTCACCCAAAAATCCAGCACCCTGGGTCGATATTTCAGCCAAAGCAACACAGGAAGTGGTAGTTTGAATTCTGGGATGATTCCTAACTTAGGCAGCTTCAATTCCCCAGGTAGCCACAGCAACCAAAGCGGACGCAACCAGAGAACTCCCAGGTACACAACCACGACTTCCCCAAGCATTACCCCCAGGACAATCAAAGACAGATCCTGCATTTTCTGTTGCTCAGATTTTTTCCCTTCCTCCTGCTTTTTCTTCTGAGTCGGTGGATTTGTCTTTTTTGCTGACTCTGGTTGACTCGGTTGGAGTGGAGACTGCGCTGCTGTTTGAGCGTATACCAGACTATTGTCCTGCTTAGATGCCTGCGCCCAATTATGACTTGTCAACAGCAGGGGAAATGAAACTCCCAAGAGGGCGACTTTCAGCAATGCTAAGAAAGGTTGTCTAGGATACTTGGTCATGAATTAGACTGAGCAAAGAAGAAGATAGCAACGAGAAGTTGTGCTTATTTTAGCGTTTGAAAGATGTCGGCGTCGGTGATTCTTCGCTCTAATCTTTGAAAGGAGCCCTAACTTACAATACGACCAAGAGACTATTGCTCTTTGTCCATTGTGATAATTGATAGCGTTCTGCCCTATTTTGTTCTCATTTTAGACAAATTTTTGACAAAATTCTGATTTTATGCTGTGACTAAATATTTGCTACAAAATCACAATGGTTATTTTTGCGATTGACTTTGCCACTACCCCGAATAGCGATCGCTATGCGCGGACACTGCGCTGCTTTGTGATGGTGCGGATCGCACGCCACGCAGTCTAGTACATTTTGGTTGGTTAAAAAATATTTAAGGATTTATTAAGTAATAGTTATCACATAGCTATTTTGTCGTATTAGTAAATTAAGTACGGTATTCTTACAAAATTACCGTATATATTTGCCTTGAGTAAGTACAGCAAAAACGTTGTGTTTATTAATGGAAAAAATAATAACTACTACAGACTGCGTATAGGAGGAGTGTAGTGAGCAGGCATCTAACCCTTAATATCGATTGGATGGCGGTTCTTTTTTCAGCTTTGCGGAGAATTAGACAGCGATATCAGCAACTATCAAAAGGTAGATTTAAGCTGAGATTTTTTAAAAGTTTTATACCTCTATTTTTTGTAGGCGTCAGCTTGAGTGTCGTGCTTGCTGCTAACGCCGCAAGTAGTAGCAATGTTTCAAGCACGACTTATTCTGGAAAGAGCGGCAATCTTATCGCTCAACAGAACAATATTGAACTGAACCTTGTTTCCTTCTCCGTCACCAAAGCTGCCCATGACAAGATTATTCCCAAATTTGTAGAAAAATGGAAAAAAGAGCGTAACCAAAATGTCACCTTTAAGCAGAGTTATGGCGCTTCTAGTGCTCAAGCTCTTGGGGTGGTTGAGGGAGGACTAGAAGCTGATGTAGTACATCTATCCCTTGCTCCAGATATTCAAAAGATTGAGCGAGCAGGATTGATTCAACCAGGTTGGGAGAAAGAGTTTTCTAACAACAGTATCGTTAGCAAGTCTGTAGCCGCAATTGTCACCCGTCAGGGCAATCCCAAAGGCATCAAAACATGGACAGACTTAACAAAAAATGGAGTCAGTGTGATTACGCCGAACCCCATAACCTCTGGAAGCGCACGCTGGAACTTCTTAGCGTTATGGAATGCAGCAATTAAAGCCGGAGGAGACGAGTCAAAGGCATTAGAATTTGTCACTAATGTCTTTAAAAACGTTCCTATTTTGCCTGAAAGTGCCCGTGAGGCAACCGATACCTTTTTCAAGGGGGGCAAAGGAGATGCTCTGATCACTTACGAAAATGAAGTGTTGTTGAAAGCTGTAAGTGGCGAAAAACCTCCATACGTTGTTCCTGATGTCAATTTCTCGATTGACAACCCAGTTGCTATTGTTGATAAAAATGTAGACAAGCACGGCACCCGCGAAGTGGCACAAGCGTTTATTCAGTATTTGTACACTCGGGAAGCTCAACAAATCTTTGCTCAAACTGGTTACCGACCAATTGATTCGAGTGTAGCGCAAGCAAAAGAGTTTGTTGATAAATACCCTCAAGTCAAAATCGCAACAGCTAATGATTATGGCGGTTGGGCTACGATTGGGCAAAAGTTTTTTAGTGATAACGCCATTTTTGCCAAGATTCTGCGTACCGTCAATACAGCTAAGAAAGGTTAGATCCCTAAAGTAAGTATTCAACCGCTAATCGAGGACAAGGAGACTAATACCAATTTAATGTGAAGCTGCACTAAATAAATAACCTCCATTCTTGGCGCTCTTGGCGACGCCAGTCGCCTGCTGTCGGGAAACCCTCCTGCAGCGCTGGCTCGTCTTGGCGGTAGCCTGCGGCACGCCGCTGCGCGTCTACGTTTTTTAATATTCTATGCATCTTCATAAAGAATTGGTATAAGGAACCAAAAGCTATAACTTTGGTTCCTGCACAAGACTCAATAAACGTTTGTGCAAGTTGCGCGGAATCACATTCACTGATATCTACTTAAAAATATAAAATTTTACGAGCTTTAAGGCTTGTCAAAATCAACTTGAATGCTCCCAATCGCTCAGTAGCTCAGGCTCCTGCTGTTTTGTCTGACGTGGGCGTAAAGGTGCTTGAGGAGTACCAATATTCGTGGGACGAAAAGACTTTTGTTTTTTCTTAGCGGATTTGTTTTCCTGTTTCTTGGAGTCCATTTCTACAGTAGTCATGGCATTCACCTCTATGTTGTCGTTTCGACGTGTGTGATTCTTGAGGCATCGATAAATCTGCAATCATTGCCTGTACCTTCATCTATATGCCCAAATCTCTATTTAGATCATCACTTTATGAGCAGTAATTTCCGGAAAAAGAAAAAAACAACAAAGACAGACTCCCAAAGCTGCGCACAGAGTCTGTCCAATGACCTGATATTTCATTAAGTGACACTATAACAAAGGTTACTTTTAGGCTCGCCCGGTTGCAACGATCACATGAAATGGCGATCGCCCAGCCGTAGCACTGGCACCTTTGCGATCGCCCATCAATTATCGCACCTGCTGCAAGTCACACCTCAATTCACGGGACTCCTGCCGAATCCTCCCTGAACAAGCAGCTTCTTGCAACCTCATGAAAGCATCTAAATCTTCCAACTCGTACTTTTTCTTCAGAAGATTTCGTAATTGTTCTTCCGCTGCAATGCTCAGATATCCAGTTGTTATAGCCTCTTGAACGAGGTCACGGATTAACATCATAACCGGAAAAATCTATGTGGTTCTGTCGAATACAACTTCTTCATGAGAAATTTCGGGCTCTGTTATCAATCTTTACAATAACTTGATTTATCACGTTTTGTCATTCTCCCAGAGAATAGTGAAGTTGCCTAAAATTATCACTATGTATAAATTTCCAGAAGATTTTTACTGGGGTGCTGCGACTGCTGCGTATCAAATTGAAGGAGCATACCGAGAAGGTGGACGCAAACCCAGTGTCTGGGATACCTTCAGCGCTACTCGGGGAAAGGTTCTCAACGGTGATACGGGTGCTGTAGCCTGCGACCATTATCATCGCTACAAAGCCGATGTGCAGCTTATGGCAGAATTGGGCATCAAACACTATCGCTTTAGTATCGCATGGACTCGCATCATTCCTGATGGTCGTGGCGCAGTCAATGAAGAAGGCATTGATTTCTACAAACGATTGGTAGATTGCTTACAACAGTACGGCATCACTCCGCACGCAACCTTATTTCACTGGGATAGCCCCCAAGCACTAGAAGACTTATACGGTTCTTGGCAAAGTCGGCAGATGGCATACGATTACGCTGATTATGTCACGGCAGTTGTAAAGCGGTTAGGCGATCGCATCACTCATTGGATGACTCTCAACGAAATTCCCTGTTTCACTCACATGAGTTATAACGAAAAGCAGCAACCACCCCACGCCCCAGGGACGCAACTTAGGAGTCGAAAGGAAGTTTGGCAAACTTCTCACCATGCTTTACTTGCTCATGGCTTGGGGTGTCAAGCTATCCGTGCGGCTTCACCCGTTCCGTGTAAAGTTGCTTTGGTAGATAACATCGCCGTTACAGTTCCCATCAATGAATCCCCTGCCAATATTGCAGCAGCAAAAAGCGCCTTTCACACCTGTGGACAAAATGGCGGCATTATCTTCCCAGCCCTCACTGGTACCTACAGTCCAGTAATGCTGGCAAAGTTGAAAGAAGATGCCCCAAGTATAAAACCTGGTGACTTAGAAATCATTCACCAACCCCTCGACTCCCTTGGTCTTAACATCTACACTGGCACTTATGTTCGTGCTGCTAATAATGAAGATGGTTACGAATTCCTCAACCTTCCCAAAGGCTACCCGCAAATGCATATGCCCTGGCTAAATATCTTACCTGAAAGTATTTATTGGGGCATTCGTCATATTAGCGAAACGCTGGGGCGCAATGACTTACCAGTGTACATTACTGAAAATGGCTGTGCGGCACAAGATGAAGTGAATTCTACTGGTGAAGTCATTGACACTGACCGAATTATGTACTTACGCCAGCACCTAAAGTCAGCTCATCAAGCCATCAGTGAAGGGTATCCTTTAAAAGGGTATTTCTTGTGGAGTTTCATGGATAACTTTGAGTGGGCGTGGGGATACTCCCGACGCTTTGGGATTGTTTATGTGGACTACAAAACACAAAAACGCATCCCAAAAGCCAGCTTTGAATGGTACGCAGAATGTATCCGTCAGAACCGAGTCGTTTAACAATCGGACTTACGCAGAAGAGATCCCCCAACCCCCTTAAAAAGGGGGCTTTTAAGATTCCCCCCTTTTTAAGGGGAGCCAGTGCGTTGCGGGGGTTCCCCCCGTTGAAGCAACTGGCGTGGGCTAGGGGGGATCGAGGTTTTGGGTTTTCAGTGCGTAAGTCCTGAACAAAAAGTACTCCGCAGCTAGTAGTTCATGTCATTAGTTTTGATGGTTTGTAGAATTTGTAGAGACGTTGCATGCAACGTCTCTACGAGATTTATCCCTCAGCATAGGCGATTATCCTTTAGGCGAATCGCTCTGGTAAAAAGTCCTCTGTTACACTTGTAATAACTGCAATACACGTATGACAAAAGCCATGCTTACTGTCAGACTAGACGAAGAAACAGAACGCTAACTAGCTGATATCTTGGCTCACGAGAAAACAGACAAGAGTGAGTTGATCCGACGCTTGATTGCTGAGCGCTGGCTTAACTTGCAAGCAGGTAGAACTTTGGTTGATAGGCGGGGTGGACACCCTCAACACCTCTTGCAAGATGCACCGACAGACTTATCTGAACGAGCAAACCGCAAAAAGGCGATGCTCCAACGGAGCCACGCCTTGCGCATACGCACACTCCTCCCAAGCTGACTCCTGACTCCTGACTACTTCTTGATCATTACTACCATTAAGCGATCGCTAAATATCTCACTTTCCGCCTGCAAATCACCCCTCCAATAATCGCTGCACAGAAACCGTAATTTCTGGAAATGCCAAAGGGCTAATTTCTCCATCTGTCAAAGTGAGTTCACAGCGATAATCGCCCTCGACTTGTTCACGAAATATTTTGACTTGTCGATGTTTTAAGTCTACAATCCAATATTCCTTAATTGCCGCAGCAGCATAAGTCTTGCGTTTAGCATCCAAATCCTTACTCAAACTGCTGTTAGCGTACTCAATCAGCCAAAAAATGTTTTCCGGGTAAGGATGACGGGTTCGATATTCAACTCGGCGCGGTTCAACAACAGCCAAATCAGGTTCTGGCTCAGAACTGCTTTCGGGGAGAGTAATAGGTTTGGCATCTCGCACCAGGGCTTGCTGACCGAGCAGTTCGCGCAGGTAGTCAGCAGCATCAGTGCTAAGTTGGGCATGTTCTGGCCCCTCTGGTGCCATATTGATAATTTCCCCGTTCAATAGCTCGACGTGACGACCTACTAAAAGACCGACTGAAATCATGCGATGATAGTCTTCTAGGCTCCATTTAGCGGTGGTCACTGTCATGGTGGTGAGTCTTCTTCTTTGAGAGCAGTTTCTCTAATTTTCGCATATTTACCAAGTCGCGCCCAGCCCAACGTCGATTCGCAGACTCAATGAAATTTTTTCAACGGAATAATCAGGCTTTTGGCTCATATTGGAGCGCGAAAGTTGTGTAGATTCTAGTCGAGGAGATATATATAAAAATATGAGAATTCTCACCAAACGACCGCCTACACATCCAGAAATTATCAGGGACGGTTTGTGCAGGGAATGGGGCTACTAGATACAGGAGCTTCTGTCAATGTATTGCCTTATGATATAGGTCTGCAACTGGGCGCAGTCTGGGAGCAACAAACCGTATCGCTAAGGTTAGCAGGCAATCTAGCTCCTATTGAAGCACGTGGGTTGATTGTGGAAGCGACGGTAGGGCAATTTCCAAGTGTTGACTTAGCTGTTGCTTGGGCGCAAACGAATGATATACCCTTACTATTGGGGCAGATGAACTTTTTTCGAGAGTTTGATGTTTGCTTTTACCGTTCTCAGTTGGTGTTTGAAGTGCGTCCAAAATTTGCATGATACTGGTCGCGTTTAAAATTGAATAATTAAGCCTCGTATCTCAATTGCTCAAGAGAAACGATAACATGACTGAAACTGCGGAAAAACTCAAGCGCTTCTAGAATGAGAACTCAGCACGTAGTATTTTATCTATTGTTTATTCGTCATCATTCAAAATCGATTCTAAGATTTCAGGCGTTAATCCTCGCTCTTGTGCTTCAAGGCTAGCTTTATCCATCGTGTTTCTCAGACGGGCGATAGCTTCGCTGCTGCGCTGCGCGCAGATCGCCTCTTGTCTATCAGTAGTAAATTGAGACTGCATAATTGCCGCAATCTTGAGTTGCAATTGTTCACGCTCTTCTTCAGAGGCATTACGGTATGCCTGTGCTACCTCAGACGGCACTTTGATGGTAATTTCTTCTTTAGTAATCATGGTCTGTTCGCTTCCATAATTTCTCATCTTTAATCATGTTACTTCCTGTTACAAACAACCGAATTAGCTATACACTTTTGTTCAGTTGACATTTACTTCAGTTCAAAAACGAACTGAGGCAATTTATTATGTGGAACTATTGTTCGCTTAAGTTTAACGCTAACATTTTTTTGTCCAAAATCCAATAAGATTGAATCAATTTGAAATCATGCAACTTGATAAACAAGGAGGAAAATTGATGCACGCTGATTTAATTAAAGCAACTTGTGAAGAGATTATACGCCTGATTAAGAATCAGAATGCTCTTCTAGATGAGTTATTGGAAACGCCTGACTTGCTCAAAGAAAGTAGTGAGGATGAACAACAAAGAACCGACATCCCCACAGTGAAAGAATGGCAAAAGACTATTAATGACGAAGCACAAAAGGTTAACGAGCTAGAAATGGTTTTGGCAGTAGTAGGCACCATGAAAGCCGGTAAATCAACTACCATTAATGCCATTGTCGGCTCAGAGATATTACCCACTCGTAATCATCCAATGACTTCCTTGCCAACATTAATTAGGCATGAAATAGGGAAAAAAGAACCTGTTTTATATTTCCCTAAATATCAGCCTATTGAAGAAATGGTTCATAAGATAAAGGAAAAGTTGTCTTCTTTGGAAAAGAGTAACAACTTAGAGTCAGTAGAACTGTATAAAGACACAGATGGAAAAGAACTAATTCAAAGCATTCTTGAGGGAAACTTTCATCAGTTTCAAGACCGCTATGAGCGGCAAGAGAACATATTCAATTTTTTAAAGTTTCTTAATGATTTGATGCGGTTAGCTATAGACTCCAGTATTCTGGTTCACTTTCCCATTGAAGAGTATGAAAATATATATGATTTACCGATTATTGAAGTAGAGTTTTACCATTTAGCTAATGTAACGCCACTAACCATAGGAAAGTTTGCTGTATTAGATACACCTGGTCCTAATGAACTGATACTGGGTGAAAAGTTACGCGAGGTACTAAGAAAACAAATAGCAAAAGCATCAGCAGTATTAGCAGTTGTGGATTACGGTCAATTAAAATCTGAAGCGGAAGGTCAAATTCGTAAAGAACTACTAAGCCAGATTGAGCAGACTGGAGACCACTTGTTTATTCTCGTCAATCAGTTTGATCGAAGAGATCGTAACGGCATGACATTTGAGGAAGTAAAACGTTATGCTGCGGAAATTTTCTTGCAAGGGCGAATTACACAGGAGCGAGTGTATCCGGTATCTGCTCTTCATGCTTACCTCTCTAATCGTGCCCTAAACGAGATTAAGGGAAATGGATGCTTACCAGATTATCGAAATAAAGAAAATCTTTGGGTGGAAGATTTTGCTCGACTGGTTTTGGGTGTTAACTGGGAAGACAATATTCAGGATATAGATAAAGTTCGTCTTAATACAGAAAAGCTACTTAAGGGCAGCAACTTTGACCAACCTATCAACAAAGTAATTTTAAAAGCAGCAAATACAGCTGCATTGATTAGTATGCAATCTGCTACTCGCAAAATGTCTCATTATGGAAAGAAACTGGAGGATTTTCTAGAGTTACACCGTGTTACTTTGACTAAAACTGTAGACTATATTTCTCAACTGATACATGGTTTGGCACAAGATATAGAAGAAGTTAAAAATGCTGAAACTAAAGCGGATGAAGCGTTAAAACAGTTGATAAATGAGTTTTTAGAAGCTGTTCCAGAAGAGTATGAAAAGGTGAAGCAGAAGTTGAAAACAGCTTTGGAAGATTACTTTAAGGAGGGTAAAAAACAAGAAAAGCAGGAACTAGATCAAAAAGAACAAGAAATACTTGAAGGTATGAAAAAACAACGCAGGATAAGACCTTTTAGCTTATTGACAAGCATATTTGAGAAAATAGAAAATATGCAACCAAGATATCGTAATGATGTGCAAACATATCCTCTATTTAATCCTAATAATCCAAAAATTCAATTCGAGTCTGAAACAGAAAGAAAGGAGTTTTTAGACAAATTAAATCAAACGATTAAAACTATTATTTTTGATTGTGATATTGAACTACAATTAGCACTAATAAATTTATCAAATAGTCTTGAACAAACAATTCATCAAACAATTACAGATGGAGTGGGAAAAATACTAGACAATGCAAAAAAACGATTACAAGATGAGGGGTTTGCACTGCAATTTGTTGTGCCAGAGTTAGATATTGAACGTAATGATATTGATTTTACTGGACTTTTGCTATCAAGCATACAAACCCCTAGTGAAACAATATTACGACCTGAATCTAGAGAGGTTCAACATTGGCTGGGTCATGTATTGCGATTTTTTGGTGGTCTTTTCGCTCAGACTGATTGGGGATACGAGACTTATGAATACCCTGAAAAAGTATATAAGTTCTTTGTTGATATGGAACGTATAAAGAAAGAAGTACTTACCAGTTTTGATAGTAGTATTCAAAAATTAAACACAAACAACACAGATTTATTTGATAAAACACTCAAGCCTCTATTAGACGACTATTTCAATGATTTAAAAGATTATCTTGAAAAATTCCGAGGAGACTTGAAAGATAGTATTAACAATCATAACCTGGATGCCAAAAAGTACGAAGAGCTAAAGCAACGAATTATTGAATTGAAAGGACGGGCAGAACTGCACAAACAAGATGTTCAATGCATCGAGCAGAACTTGCAATGATATGAGAGAATTTAATCAGAATGATGGAGACAACCCAATTACACTGGATGAATTGCGAAAGCTACATCCTCAGTTAACAGAAAAAGCAATAGTTGATTATGTCAACGGTCTTGAAGTTCTTGATGACCATTTGCGATTCCGTGACCAAACTAACGATAAGTTCTTAACAAGAATCTGGGATAACATCACTGGTAGGACAGCACAACGTCAACAAATCATTGACCGTAGTATCACTACTAACATTAAAATAGTTTCTATTTGGCTAGAGGATATTCAACTCTATCAAGCTAAAAGTGACATAGCTACTGCTCACTTGGCACGTAAGTTAAAAGAAACCCGTCAAGGTGTGATGCTCTTACAAGAGCAACACAAAAAGCAAGCAGAAAATGTGCAAAAGATTAAACAACGCCTTGAACAATTTGAAATTCAAGTTGATAAGCGTTGGACTAAATTAGAGTCTGAAGTTCAATACCTCTCAGCTAAAGCTCATTTGGATCAGGTATCTACCAAATGGCAAGCAAGACAGTTGAAGAAATATCCACCGCTAGCAGGACTCTATTTAATGATAGATGAACTTTACTGGGGTAACTTTGGGATCTACTGCCGAAAAGAATTTGGAACAAGCGAAGTGCATCAACTGATGGAACAGTTAGGTGATAAAGCTTTAATTCTGATGAAAACGGATTTAAAAGGTGATGTTTCTCAGTTAATGTTTCCAGAAGAATGGTTATCTCCCATTCAAAATTTACCTGAAGAATCGCGTGAAGCACTTAGCTATTTGAGCAATTGGGCAGATTCACAAAATGCTCCTGTTACTTGGGCGATTAAAAATGCTGCCTTACTTGAATCTGGATTTCCTGATGATTTTCCTCGTGTTTTTTCGGGAGAATACGCAATTAACCATTTAATGTATGAAAACAAAAAACGAATACAGCGCAATAATGACTACTAAACCTTATCGAGTAGGCTTGGTTTTATCTGGCGGTGGTGCTAGAGGTGCATATCATGTAGGTGTGATTAAATACCTAGCTGACATGAACATTTCAATTGATGCCGTTGCTGGTGCTAGTATTGGTGCTTTAAATGGTGCAGTTGTAGCAGCAGAACCCAATCTCAAGATAGCATCAACACATTTACAAGAAATTTGGAACTCACTTGCTGCTAATAGTCCTATCAAGATTAACAGTACAGAAACAATTAACTACATTGGTCGGATATTGCTTGGTCAAGTTGCTCCACTAACAGATGAAACAAGTAATGCATTATCAACTGTAGCCAATCTTCAGACTCTATTTTTAGAAAACATAGGTTTGGGGGACGAAAGTCCTATCCATAAGTTGTTAGACAAGTATTTAGACTTAGAAAAACTCCACAAAGGTTTACCTTTATATGTTTCCGTATATCGAAGTCAAGGTAGCTTAAATGATTTATTTTCTGCAATTCTAGCGTCAGTAAACTTAATTAATACTAAACATTCTGAATTTTTACATATTCAATCCCTGAAGCGAACTCAACAACCCATAGCCATTCTTGCTTCAGCTGCTATTCCCCTGCTATTTAAGGCTAAACAGATTGAGGTTAATGAAACTAACTATTTCTATTCGGATGGTGGTCAAGGAGGTATAAAAAATGTCCAGGGCAATACTCCCATTACTCCATTGCTTGAATTAGCAAATTGTACCCATGTTATTGTCAATCATCTAAGTGATGGCAGTTTATGGGATCGTAATGCTTTTTCAAAGGCTTTTCCAAACACCATTCCTTTAGAAATTCGTCCAGGAAGAGTTATAAAACGTCAAGGTTTTGCAAAAGATTTAATAGGCTTTGATGCCAATAATATTCAATCTTGGATTGAACAAGGTTATGAAGATACTCAACGTTGTTGTGAAAGCGTTGCTCGTGCTCTCCATTTTCATGAAAGAGCAAATCAAGCTAGAAAGCAACGAGATGAGGCAATAGATGAATTAGACAATGATAATTTTCATATTGACTAAACCTAACAGGCGTTGCAAAGGGCATTTTACGAAAACGCCTTTTGTATACGATGTTTACATTTTGTATACAGCTAGATTTACCACTCCCGCACAACACGAATAAACAACACTGACTTCCAACACACTTTCCCTAACCAGCTTCTCAACCCCCAGGGCAAACGCATCTTATTTTTATAATGCTTGCTGGATAAAGGTTTTAGCCATTATTTAGTTTTGTTTCTAAAATATCAAACCCTTGCTGGACATGGCTTACGGAATTTAGATGCCTTTGCCCTGGACCCAAGCTAAGTTCTGATTTGTGACTTCTGATCGAAGAAAGTACTCAGAACTCCGCAGCGCTTCGACTCAGCATTGAACTGAGTTCTGTGTTCTGACAACTGAGTTCTTCTTAATCCTTGATGAACTACCAGCCCTTACTTCGTTGAAGGGCTGGTTTCTACATCCAGCCCAGTAAGGGTTGATTTCTGACGCTTCGCGCGTCCCAGTTGCTTCATACTTCCAGCTTTTTTGCTGGTGGATGAAGTAGAGCTAAGGACATCAGCGTCTTCGAGGCTTGTTCCAAACCCCGGTAGAGTTCCTTTTGACCAGTAGAGCATCACTTCGGCAGCCGCAATATCCCTATCCTGAACATACCCGCAGACGCCGCACTCATGAACGCGTACATCCAGAGTCTTTTTGTGCTGGTGTCCGCATTTAGGACAGGTTTGACTTGGCTTTACTTTCTTGGTTGGGACTTCGATAAATACACCGCCAATTTGCTCTACCTTGTATTTGATGGTGCTACGGAGCATTCCAAACCCAACATCAAGTATTGACTTGTTTAACCCAGTCTTCTGTTTTTTGCGCTTACCTTTCTTCGCTTTACTAGTCATGTTCTTGACTTCCAGCTTTTCGGTAGCAACGAAGCTATTACCGCTTACTATTTCTGCTGCTACCTGATGTACCCAATTCTGCCTCCGGTTAGCAACTTGACGAGCTAGCTTGCTAACTTTTGACTGGGCTTTCTTCCATCTTCTAGAAGCCTTAACTTTCTTCTTTCTGTTTGGTGCTTGTTTACGTCGTTTCTCCTTAGATGCTCGCTTTATCTTGCGTTCAGCGTTCCGTAGGAACTTAGGAGCATCAATTGAGTAATGATTTTCTCCATCAGTAATAGACAGTGCTGACTTACAACCCAGGTCAATACCAATTGCACCAACTGGTAAAACATTACTGTTTAAAACCTGCTCCAAGACATCAACAGTTATGGATGCGTACCACTTCCCGTTGCGGTAAACAATGGTGCAAGTAGTAGGTTTCCCCCAATACTTAGCCTTTCCGCGCATCTGAATACGCCCAATCTTAGACAGATTGAGGTATCCATTCTCGCCGTTGGACTCCACTTTGAACCCCGCAGAATCAGGATAAGTCCATCCTGAATAATGCCGAATTGATTTGAATCTGGGGCGTTTACCCAATCCTTTGAACCAACGTTCAAAAGCAAAATCTACTCGTTTTAAAGTAGCTTGCAACGCATGGGAACCTACTTCTTTGTACTCAGTCCACACCTCTTTGAAAGCTGGTAAACTGTTCTGTTGCTCAAAATAATCAACTTTGTGGTTGAACTTTTGATACTGAACAAATCTGTTATTAACAGCAGCGTTGAACAAGTCCTTATGCAATTTCCGGTGATACCGCAAGGACTGCTCTATCTGCTTATTTGGGTATAACCGAAAAGTCATTCGTCTCGTCGCCACTACTTGTTTTTACCTCGTTTATGCTAGTCTATCTGTATTTACAGTAAGACTAACACGGATTCCGGAAATATGGCTAGAATTGCTAGAACAAATAAAATCATTGTGCGGTTGACAGACAAAGAAAAAGAAAGACTAGAGAATTACGCGGTTGCTCTAGGTGTGTCCATGTCTGAGGTCATTCAAGACTACATAAAGTCTCTCCCCGATACCAAGATTGGTAATTCCTCGACCATCCTCCGCCCTGTCAAACCTACGGTTTAATTCGGTTGAGGATGTTCTCGTCATTACCCGCTCTTATACCTACCACGCTTTGTACGTTGAGGGTGGGGACTGCCGCGAACCGTTCAACAGAAATGGGTTTCCTGCAAGAAATTAAGAATCGCTGCATTCACCGCTTCTGAAGCACCTGTGGACGCATCATGATGGCAGTTAGGCAGAATTTGTAATTTAGCATCGGGAAGGCGCTGACGCAATTTTTCCCCATCGCTAGAAGGAAACCAACTATCGTGTTCGCCCCATAAAATCAGGGTAGGACATGTTATGGCACCGAGATTATTCTGAATTTTACTAATTAGATTTGGTTTATCTGTTTGCAAGTGTTCAATTTCCCGCGCTGCTATTTGTAACTCTTCCGCCACCTTCGTAAGAGTCCCAGGAATTTCAGTGTAAGGGTAAGTTATCCAGTAAACATCATCCTGCGTCAGTATTGATGGATCGTATAAGACTCCACGCCTTTCTATTGCCATAATTTCTCTCACCAGTGGTGCAAATAGGTGCGCTAGACGAGAGGAGTCAATTGCCTGCACGATTTCTAAAGGTAGCTGAGAAAGCAACCACATTCCCCAATGAGGTAACTGTTGAGGAAAAATAGGTACATTTACCAGCACAAGCCGCGCTATTAACTGGGGATTTGCTTCGGCAAGACCAAGGGCAATTAATGCGCCTAAAGATTCTGCCACAAGAACCACGGGTTCATCACATAAGGAAAGAATGACTCTTTCTAACTCAATAATTTGATGACCACTCTGTTCTCTGCGAAACACAGCTTTTTCGGAAAAGCCGTAACCTTTAGCATCAAAACAAATAACCCGAAAATGCTCAGAGAGTGGCTGGACGCTGTGACGCCAATTGTAGCTCCAGCTGCCAACACCATGTAAGAGAAATAGGGGTTTACCTGTTCCTTTTTCACCGTAAGCGATTTTTACAGGATACCCATTAGCATCGGTAATTACGAGACTTTGCCGACCTTCGGGGAAAGTCTCTTGCCACCAGTCTTTCATTAATTTTGTCGTCACTTATCTAACCGCCAGTTAACACTCCCAGCAGCGTTCCAAGCAGCGTTCCAAGCAGTTTCATGAGTATCACGGCAAATGCGACTAATCCAATGGCGACAATGAACAATACAGTCATAATCGCAAATACAAACCACTTGTCTGCCCTCTTCCTCTGGCTGGGAGACTTTAAATGATCTTCCAGTAGCTTGATATTATACTCGTTAGCTTTCCAGCCGACATCAAACAAGTCCCCTGCTATGGGTATTGCGCCTACTACGGCATCAATAATGATATTCACTACCATTCTGCTCAAAGTAGATGCTGGCGCACCTAACCGGGCAGATTCTAGGACAATGTATGCCGAAAGCATAACTCCTAAAAAATCACCGCCGACAGGTATAAGTCCCAAAATTGGATCTAGACCAATACTAATCTGTGTTCCCGGAACGGTAATGACTCTATCCAGTAAGCGGCTGAGCTGACGCAGTCTTCTTAAAGTCGGTGCTTTGGCATCAAGTTCCATTGTGGGATAATGAGGGGGAAATTCAGACATTAGCGCGTTTGCGTTTGAGTTGTTAAACGCCTAAATATTCTACTCTTATGCAGGGAAAGTGAATGGTTTACCTCTGGTATATGTAACAAGATGTACTAATTTTTTGCTATAAACTATGTTTTCAGGTTTTGCGGGTGAAAAATCGTATCAGCTTTTATGACTCAAGAATTAACTTCCCAGTGGTTGGCAGAAATTAAAGCACTCAAACAGCAGATAGCGGAACTTCAAACAGAACATGATGCAGGGTGGCAAAGTGCCGAAAAATGGCGGAAACTCTACAACACAGAAGCAGAACAACGCCGTACAGATGCTCAGATGGCGCAGCAGACGATCGCGTCCTTAAAAGCACAAATACACCAAATCCAAGGTATTGAGGCAGCACAACTAGATGATCCCACAGCCACAACAGCCATTCAACAAGAAGTCGAACAACTCCAATCTGTGGAGGAATTGAAAGCCAGACTGATTGCGGTAATGAAAGAACGCGATCGCCTGCTACAAGCTTTGAAAACAGAGCAAGACAACCACTCCCAAACGCGCAAAAGCTTAACCACCGCCTTAGGTGATGCTATAGATGGTTTAACTAAGGAAAGAGGTAGTACATAAGCAGGGGAGCAGTGGAGCAGGGGAGCAGGGGAGCAGGGGAGAAATTAGTCTCTTATCTTCCTCATCTCCTTTCTCCTCCCCACTCAGCACTTTTAAAATCCCATCGCCTCTGCGACTGCCAATAATTCTGGCGCAATGCCCTGTTTAAATTGACTTTGACTGTGTTTGATGGCTGTATCTGGGTCTTTTAAACCGTTGCCGGTGAGGACACATACCACAGTCGCGCCTGTGGGAACTTGGTCTTTCACCTGCAACAAACCGGCAACGGAAGCGGCGCTGGCGGGTTCGCAGAAAATCCCTTCTTCTGAAGCCAAAAGCCGATAAGCATCCAGAATTTCCGCATCGGTGACGGCGTGGAAACTGCCCATACTTGCTTGTTGGGCGGCAACGGCTTTTTGCCAGCTGGCAGGGTTGCCAATGCGAATTGCTGTGGCTATGGTTTCTGGATGTGCCACTGGCTGACCATTCACGAGGGGAGCTGCACCTGCTGCTTGGAATCCCATCATCTTAGGTAGGCGATCGCACTTTCTGGCTTGATGGTATTGACAAAATCCCATCCAATATGCTGTGATATTTCCCGCATTACCCACTGGGATGCACAGCCAGTCTGGAGCATCGCCCATGACATCAACAATTTCAAACGCCCCTGTTTTTTGCCCTTCTAGGCGGTAAGGATTGACGGAATTTACCAAAGTAATCGGATAACTTTCTGCCATTTCGCGCACAATTTCCAGCGCTTGGTCAAAGTTACCTTTGATTGCCAGGACTTCTGCCCCATACAGCAGCGCCTGTGCCAACTTGCCCAACGCCACATAGCCATCAGGTATGATCACAAAGGCACGCATTCCCCCACGCCGAGCGTAAGCCGCTGCTGCTGCTGAGGTGTTGCCCGTACTGGCACAAATGACCGCCTTTGCCCCAGCTTCCTTTGCCTTAGAAATTGCTAATGTCATTCCTCGGTCTTTAAAGCTACCAGTGGGGTTTAGACCATCGTATTTGACGAAGACACGCACTTGTCTGCCAATGCGTTCTGCAATTGAGGGAACAGGTATTAAAGGTGTATTGCCCTCCTGCAGTGTGACAACTGGTGTTGTTTCGTTGACAGGTAAGTATTCGCGATATTGTTCTATCAGTCCAAGCCAGGGTTGGCGATGAGATTTAGCAGCAGACAGGCTCAAAGTCACGGTATTTAAAAGCTCTTAGCTCCAATTGAAAACAGCATCTGGTATATATTTTGCACTCCAAGTGCCGCAGACGCGCAATATTTTATCAATAAGTTACCTCATCTCCCTCATCTCCCTCATCTCCCTCATCTCCCTCATCTCCCTCATCTCCCTCATCCCCCCTTTCACGCCTAGTTCAGGTGTTTAGTTGGGAACAAAACTATTACATATGCTGTCTCCTAGTACACAACCTGAGACATATTTCATTTGTGGTAGAAAAGTTTATAATTTTTTAATGATTCTTAAAACTTGGCTACTATAATATCTCTAGTGGTGTGAGTTAAGTTCTGGATAGATATGGCAATGTCTACATCTAGTGTTTCTGAATCTAGTGTTTCTGAAAATGAGTCCCGGGCTATCTGGGCAAACAAGTTGAACAAATGTTATTACCAAGCCGAGCAGTTAGATAAGTTTATGCATCTACAGGCAGAGGTTGATTGCTTGCTACAGCAACTGCAAAGTATGAAAAGGCAAAACCTATCTGCTACACACAAGGAGGAATAAGTCGCCAATATATTAGCGATACTTATTTAAAGTTAGTCATGAAGCGCGAAAAACAAGCGGACTAACATGGATTATTAATTGAGAATTTTCTCAATATACACGTAGGAGCGGCTAGCTCCGATAGCGCAGCGTGGCGAAGACATAGTAACGCCTGTGGACAAGTAAGAGCCGTCTCTCTTGGTAGAAGCAGGAAGCAGACAAAGTAGATGTCATGGACAACTATGGATAAGTTCTGTGTAGCAGTGTGATCAGTTTACTATTCAAAGCGCTGATTCTTTTGTGACCAAACTTTCAAACTATAACCGTGGGCATTCTCTAGAAGCAAACCTACAGATTGTCCTCCCGAAAGCTTGGCGATCGCCCTTAACAAAGCTGGGGAATCTTGCTTGAAATCAGTATAAATGACTTGACCACTATCAGACAAGATCAGCGTGTGAGGACGGGATTGATTATTGTCAGGACTTCTGAGTGTTGGCTGTTGCGGCGGAAAACTTGTGTCCTCGCTGGTATCTTGCATATCTAAAGATGCTATTGCCTCTGGCGAAATGGTTAGCACAGTTTCCGGCATCGCATCACCTGTTAAATCAACCTCTTGAACCGGCAAACTTCCTAGCTTTTGCAGGATATATTGCGAGTCTGGAACCGCACCACCAGGCAACTGACCAGATTCTTGGAGCGATCGCCACAATACCGGTAGCATGGCTTTTACCCCGAGGGCGTCTTGTTGGTACAGTTCTTGGAGCGTCATTGGTACTGACTCAACCCATTCTAAAGCAGAATTTGTCATCGCTAAAAGTGGTTGTTGTAGAGACGTTGCATATAAAGTCTCTACACTCTCATCTGCGGCAACGAGTAAGCGCAAGACGCCATCGCGAAATTGCACGGCTTTGATGGTGGCTGTCGTCGTTACCTGTTCTCTGTTTGCCAGCCAAACCACTATTTGAATTTCCGGGTCAGAATCTATACCTAAAGCCTTCCACAAAAATTTTTCTGGCGAAGTTTGAGGCGGCTTTAAATTTGTAAACGGGTAATAAAGCCAGCGTCTTCCATCATGAAATGCAGAGACTTCTACCTGATACCAAACCTGGTTATCAGCTTTTTGTAGAGACACGTCTTGCTGCGTATCTACAAAAATGCTATGGCGCGTATCTTCAAAAACCCTATGGCGCGTCTGTTGTGAGGGAGGTTGCAGCCAGTCACGGGCGTTAACTTCAGCGATTGGTTGTACCGAACCAACAATCTGGCTGGAGTGAGTAGGGATTTGAGATGCGGCGTCACCATTGAGTTGTCCTAACAAGCCTTGAATATAGGTAAGGGTGTCTGTTGTAGTTTTGGACTGCCCATTTAACCAGGAATTCGCCCGTTGTTGCCCATACTTGGCTGCTAAAATCAAGGCACCCCAAGCTTGCACCGACTGTTGATTTGGGTTCACCCGCAATTGTGCTTCTACACGACTCCACAACCGTCCTTTATCTGCTTTTAGTAGAGTGGCAATATCTTTGGCATTTTCCAGCGAAGCCTCAAACACTTGTAAAGCTTTGTCCCAACGACCATCTATTAAATCTGCCAGGACTTGTTGGCTGGGACTTGCCGAACTTGTATCTGCCTGGGTTTTGGTAACTTGGGAATGCAAATCAATCACATCCATCTGTGCTTGTGCTGCTTCTGGGAACTGCCCCGTCAGCTGTTTTTTGAGAGATTGCAACTGTTCAAAGGCTGGTGTCCACAGTCCACTACGGGCTAACATCAAGGCATTTTGGTAATCTGAATCTTGGAGGGCTGGTGGAGTCAGGGAAATTTGCTCTAGTTGAATAGGGTTGAGGACAAACTTGACAGAGTTGACTTGATAAACACGCAGCTGCGGTTCTAAACCAACTGTTTGATCCACAACTAACTCTTTTGCATCACCACCAGTGACTTCCCGCCATTGAGGGAGTTGTCCACTCGGACTTGTCCAAGGCAGCATAAGTTGTAGGTGAGTGCCTTCGGGATTGTAGTAAACTATCTGACCGTAGGCAATTGCACTTGTTCCTTGTTGACGCTGTCCTCGTAAATAGAACCATACACCTGGTGAGGGTGTATCGCCCTCAAAACGACCTACTTCACTTAAAGGCAAGGGTAAACTGGAACCTTGGTTGTCATCAGTAGCATTGACGATGGGCGCGACGACAAAAGATTCTTCTGGTCCAGTCACTTTGAGTTGAGCGGCTAGATGATAGTATGCCTTTGATACAGATTGCAGTTCTGGGTTTCCTGCGCGTTGATAAACCCTAAGTTCAACTATATACTTGCAATCCGACTGACAATTAGCACGCTGCTTAAAAACAGGGAGTAAAAAAGAAGCTGTTGTGTCGCGTTCCAAAGGCAGGATTTGTCCCGCTATTTGTCCTTGTTTGCTGAGGGAATCTTGAATTTCTCTAAGGGTTTGGGAGGGTTCTGAGTTATTGTCGGAAATGTTCCCCAATCCTGGGAAAGATTTATTTAGCCAGCTTACCTGCTCTGGATTAAGTATAAATTGAATGCTAATCCAGGCAAAAGTCGTTATTAAACCAGCGCTGCATAACAAAACCGTCATTGCTAGCATCGACGCTAGCCAATTTCCCTGTTGAGGATTTTCCTTGAGTTTTTCAGAAATGCGTTTGAGTGGACTTGAATTCGGCTCATTTGGTCTGCATGGTTTTGGTGCAGGATTTGAAGGGTTTGCCATGCTACTTCTGCTGTAAATCCAATAGGTACTTTGGCAAGAGTATTTTCCTTTATACTCGTGTTTCTTAAATGTTGGTTACAAACATTTAATGTTGGTAAGTGTGGAAAATTTTTCAATTTTCACTTTTGATTATTCTTTTCTTCTTCATTTACATTTATCAGGATACAATGCCTGATTTCCGCACATTTTCCCTTAACTTTCTATTTTCTTTACAAAATCAGTAAATTCACCAATGCCATAAAAACCACTCCTTCAATAGACTCTCATTATGTGTGTGTGAGTTGAGTGTAAAAAAACCGAGAAACAAGAATGAACCACTGCGGGTTTGTTGCTTGCAGTGACCTGAATCAACGGAGACATCAAAAGACACAGAGATAGATTTTTCCAGGTCGTAAGTGTCTCCGTGTTTTCTTTATTTTCTGATGTATCTATAAAGAGTGCGTCTCTTGACTCAAGAAAGAAAAGCTATTTCATTAATTCTTTAACGCAACTTTTTTTGATAATTTTCCAATTAGTTATTTTGATTACTCTTAATTTTTACCTAACAATGTCTTCATATATTCATAATTTGCTAGCGCTTTTATTAGCGCTAACTTCTGCTGCAATTGTTGCTCAATCTTCAACAAGTATGATAAAATTGGATGACCGAAGTCCGCAGCGCTTGGACTCAGAACTCATACCAATTCTCTGTAACAATGAGCTTAATACTTAATAATTGGAGAGAAAGTTCGCCATTGCTCTAAGCTTGTAAGTAGAAGTGCAGAGTACATTTGTTTATGGCTCGTTCACTCGAATTAACAATTCACCAATACAAAAGGGCGGAAGCCCCTGTCATTCATGCATGGGGATGAAGCCCGACGGGAAATTTATTTACCGTCATACTTATCCCTAATTTTCGTTTCCGAGATACCCCATTTCTGGGTAAACGTAGACTGCATAATGTTTAGGGTCGGTACTTTCTGGGTGGCACTGCTTTATTCTCCGTAAGCCTGTTTAACTACCACAGTTCTAGAGCTTGGGACGCTCATGCATCCCAAGGTAGGAATTTAAACACTTGCCCTAAACGTAGTCCATTCCTGGACTTAAGCGGGTCAGGTAGCGTTAACTCACAAGCCCCTGCTTTTTAAGCATGGGGTTGCAGATCAACTAGAGAACCCTGACGCTCATTCTTGAAGAACTGGAGAAGCGTCTTAAGTTACTGTCCTTATGCTAGCAGTAAAGAACGCTTACAGATGCTCTAGTGGTTAAAAAAAGGTCAGGTTAATAGCCGTAAAGAGTTGGTCAAACGGCTCAATCGTGGTGAGGCAACGATGACAACATGGCGGCATTTCCCAACTTAGCGATCGCACCTGTTTATTATTCTCTCTGTTTATGGTAAATCTATGCTGATTTGGACTTTAGTTGCTTACTGCTTATACTGTATGACACCACTGCGTGCGGAATGTGGGGTCAGTTTTGCCTGAAACTCTTGTGTAGCTAGATTCTTCTTTGTTTCTCTGGAGAGAGTGATGGAACGGTATGCTGTAAGCATCTATAGCCAGTCAAAATGTCAACTGAAACACAATCATTAATTTGTTGTTTCGTATTTGTGCCTAATTAGGATTGATTTGTAGAAAGCGATCGCATCTTGGAGCGTGCTATGAAACTGACAAAGCAAAATCTCTCAGAACGTGCCTCTCATGTTTATGACGTGATTGTTGTCGGTGGTGGAGCAGGTGGGTTGTCTGCTGGCATTTACCTGCAACGCTATCTTCTTTCGAGTTTGATTATCGACAAAGGCAAAGCCCGTTCCTTCTGGATGCAAGAACTCCATAACTATCTGGGATTGCCACCGGATACCCCAGGGCGATCTTTGCTGCGGCAAGGTAAGGAACACTACCTCTCGCTCGGCGGTGATATGCTCGATGGCTTTGTAGAGGACATCGTAGATGAGGGAGAAACTTTTGCTGTGCAGGTCAAAATTGGCAGACAGGACAGTATCTGTCAGACGTTCCGCTCGAAGTACCTGGTTGCTGCCAGTGGCATCATTGACTACTTACCTAACTTAGACAATATGCGAAACGTGTATGACTATGCAGGCTACAATCTGCACGTCTGTTTAATTTGTGATGGTTATGAAATGAATGATAAAAAAGTGGGAGTATTTGCCAACAGTCTCAGTAATGCGGAAGTCGTTTTTCCACTCGGTTGGTTTACCCCTCATATCACGTTGTTCACTCAGGGACTGTTTGAAGTCGCAGATGAGTTGCGTCAGAAATTAGACGAACACGGCTATGAGGTGGTTGAAACCCCAATCAAGCAATTCCTCGGTGAAGACCATCAGATGAGCGGTGTGGAACTAGAAGATGGCAGGGTGATAGAGCTAGATGCTGGATTGATTTCAATGGGATCGAAGTATCACGCTGATTATCTAGAGAAGTTCAATCTAGAAAAGCAGGGCAGCAATTTGGTCACTGATAAGATGGCACGTACCTCCCATCCTCGCATCTTTGCGAGCGGCGATCTCAAAGTCGGACTCAATCAAGTTGTAGTTGCCGCAGCGGACGGGGCATCGGCTGCTACTCAAATCTGGCGAGATTTGCGCTCCTCGGTCGGAGCTAAACGTCCGGTACAAATGGCTCAAGCCACTTCCACCAAAACTTTACCCACCGCTTGACCGGATTCTGCACGATGTTGGATAGCGCAATGCTTTTCCCGTGTCAATACTTAGCACACACCACCTGCAAGGACTTCCTCATAGCGTTTCCCAGCGCTATCCCAAGTGAATTCCGTTTCTACCAATTGTCTACCGTTACCAGACAATTCTGCTCGCAATTGCGGATTTTCAAATAATTGACAAATAGCAGTCACATATTCTGTAGGCTGATTTGCTCGTAATGCCCTCAGTGGTGCATTTGCACCATCTACAGCCAGTCCTTCTAAACCGCGATCGCTTGCAACGACGGGTACACCTGCAGCGATCGCCTCTAAAGTTTTATTTTTAATACCAAATCCCGTCCGCATTGGCACGACGCAGACAGTCGCTTTGTGCAAATACTCTACCATTGAAGGCACACGCCCTGTTACAATAATGCCAGGTTTTTCTTTAAGTGCTAAAACTTCTGGTGCAGGACGAGAACCAACAATATCGAAAGTCGTATCAGGGTAAAGTTTTTGAATTTCTGGTAAAACTTCGTTGCTGAAAAAGCACACAGCATCGATGTTTGCTAAATTATCCATTGCACCAATGAAAATTAAGCGGTGTCCCCCTGGATCATTGCTACGGTTGGGAAAGGAAACCAAATCTACGCCATTGGGAATGACTACAATTTCACTGTTAGGGTTAAATTTTTGCATCTGAACCCTATCTTCTTCTGTTGTTACCACAATTGCCGAGAATTTAGAGCAGTAGCGTTGTTCGTAACGACGCAAAAGTGGTAGATAAAGTCTATCTCGAAATCTATTTTCAGAAATACCAGTGTCTAGCTGGTTGCGACAGGTACCGTAGACAGAACTATGAACGTTAACTACAGTTCTGATTTGTTTTTGAAAGTAAGGGCGCACATAAATTTCATTCACGCTATGTTCGCAGGTAATGACATCACATTTACCCGCTTGTATAAAGTTATCAACCCAGGTTTGCATTTCATTTGAGTAGCGATTTAACACACTAGGCGGTATCCCATAGCGTATAAAAGTCATGAAGCGCTGTATTTTCTGCTGTATTTTCTTCAGTATCCCTCCAGATATACCAGAGTCTTTTGGGCGATTAAAAAGAATTAAGTTCTCAACACAATTTCGTAATCCTATTATTTCTGCATCTGTGACATCAGGCTCTCGTTGAGTCACCAGGGTGATAGCATGGTGTTGACTGAGATACTTGAGTAAATTAAACGTCCTCACCTGCGTTCCACCTCGTGTGGGCGGATAGGGAAATGTCGAAGATAGCATTAAAATTCTCATGCAATGAATTATTTAGTAATAATACTTAAAGACATGATGATATATATCATGACATATAGCTAAATTGATATGATTACAATTGTGACTATATTTCAATAAAAATAATAGGTAAAAAAATGGCAAAAATAGGTATTTACACATTAGCTAATGACGTTGTTTATGACCAACTCATTGCTTTATTAAATAGCATCGAAGTCAATGTTGGTTCAGATATTCCTATTTGTATTATTCCATATAATGATAAATTAAATTTAGTGAAGGAAGAAATTAATTCTAGAAAAAATGTAACGCTTTTTGATAACTGGGACTCAATCCAACGTTGGGAAGAGTTTGCTAAGGAAGTTTGGGCAGTTCATCCAGGAGCTAAAAGTTCAAAGTTATCACGTAACTGGTGGTCTTCCGGTCATCTGCAAAGAAAAATGTGTGTATTTGATGGAGAGTTTGACAAATTCGTGTTTTGCGATGCTGATAGTTTAGCAATGAAGCCCTTTGATGATGTGTTTGATAAACTTAACACATATGATTTTGTTTTTGATGATTGGATACACACTAAAAACCGCACAAAAGTACCATTAAATATCCCGTTTTTAGAAAAAGCCAACTTATTGACTGAAAAAGATATACGTCCTAGGCTTCACTGTTCCGACTTTTTTGGGTCAAAGCGAGGTTTATTTAACAAAGAAAACTTAGCTTTTTTGAAAAAACTATTAGTCGAAAATAGAGAAGTTGAATGGCTGACGGCATGGTGGGATGATGCTCATTTATTTAATTACTTGACTTTCAAGTCAAATCTTCCTTTGTTTAATTTTACTCTTAGTGAAAATGGGCAGGAAAGAACAGGAAATTGTGCCATATCTGACCCGTTTGTGAATATAAATAATGTTGTGTATAACGAGCAAGGATTAAAGCCAATCCATCGACTTCATTATATGAACTATCCTGCAATAGATTTCACGCGTTTATGTCATGGCGAAGATGTAGATATTCGTTATAAAGATGTATTTTTATACTATAGATTTCTCAAACAACCAGAGCAAAGACCAAAGGAACTAAAACCTCCTAGCAAATTCAAGAAAGTGAATAGAATATTACATAAAGCTGTCAAGAAAGCAAAAAAAGTCTTTTTGTAGAGAAGCAATAAGCCTGTGACTAAAATTAGTATTTGTATTCCTACGTTTAACCGTGTTAACCTTCTACCTTTCGCCATTGAAAGCGTACTACAACAAACTTATCAAGACTTTGAATTAATTATCTGTGATGACGGTTCTGATGACGGGACACCTGAACTGATGTCGCAGTACACAGACAGCCGCATCAAATACATCCGTCATCCGCAAAATATTGGTAAAAGTAATAATATGCGCTCTGGCTTTGATGCCGCAACGGGCGAATATTTTATCAAATTTGATGATGATGATAAGTTAACACCAAATTTCCTAACACGTACCGCAGCGATTCTTGATAAAAACTCTAGCATTGATTTTGTTGGGACTGACCATTGGGTGATTGATATTAACAACGTCCGAGATCAAGCGAAAACCCAAGAAAATTCTTGCCGCTGGGGTAGGGCGAATTTACAAGCAGGTATTGTTGATAATTTGTTAGAAGTTGTATTTGTTAAACAAAGCTTTCAAATAGGCGCAACCTTATTTCGTCGTTCCAGCTTGCAAGAGTTGGGATTTATGCAGCCCAATTGGCAAAATTGCGAGGATAATGATTTATTTGTGCGGTTGGCTTTGACAGGGAAGAAAGGCTATTACTTACCAGAGTTGTTAATGGAATATCGCTTTCATGACCAACAGCAAGGTATTAATCGGGCAATTCCTTATTTAACTGATAAATTGCAGTATTTAGAAAGTTATAAATTTCCATCGCAGAAGCTGGAGGAAATTAGGCAAAAGCGTCTTGCAGAGACACAGTTATTGTTAGGGTTACGCTTGATTGAAAAGGGTGAAACGCAAAAAGGAAGAGAGTTAGTTTTGGCAGGGAAGTCTTTTTCGTCAGCTAAGGCGTGGACTGGGTTAGGGTTATCGCTGTTACCTGTGGGGTTGCGTCCTTGGGCGTTTGGTTTGGTAAGAAGAGTGAAGGGGTAGGAGCGTCACCGCACGCTTCGGTACACAGCACAGAACCCAAAGCGGTTTGAGCGCTTTGTTTGGACACAAGACTCACAGAAGTTCCCATTTTGATTTTTAAGGAATCGAGCCCTATCAAGCGTTATCAATGGTATGCCCCCTTAGATGAGGTTAAGGAGGCTTTGTTTTTTTTCGGTCAACTTTTCGATAGCAACTTAATTAAGTCTGGCTTTCTCTTGCCACTATATCCAGGAATTCCTCGTTCCCTTGCCATGTCTTTTAGCTTTGCAACTGTCAAAGTTTTTAATATTTCAGGATCTATGATGACCCCAGGATCTATGACGGGTTTAATTGTTGTTGGCTCAGGAGTTAGGTAAAAAACTTCCTTGAGTGCATCTAACTTCTTTCCCCTAGTTATGCCGCACGCTAACTTTGTGACTGGCTCGAAGTTTTTCCACTGGTTGCGCGATGCCCCATCAATACGATTGGTGGCGATCGCCAGCTGAACCCCTTTCAATTCACTATTTGGCTTCTCAATGAGGTACTGCAACGCCGATTGAATTTCATCTCTGGTTGCGGTCGATAGGTTGACTTTCGGTACGAATTCCCCAGCGAGAATTTTGGTTAGTTGAGATGTCTGCTCACTGGGGTCAGCAATAATACACCACACTTTCTCCAGCCCGGCTTCTTCTGCAACCGCGAAAATGAACGAGTTGCCGATAACTTCGTACTGGTCTTCACCAGTTTCTTTAACAATCACCGGAACCCAGTTGCGACCACCCGACTCATTAAGCGCTTTTGCAGATACTTTGATTAAAAACTCTGGTGCGTTTGTACCTTTGCCTGGGTTAATTCCATCCTTATCAAGGCACATTAAATTCCCAACATCGCTTAAGCTCATTGTAGAAAATACTCCTTGGCTAATGCAAAATAGTAATCATATGCTGTTTTATTTCTATACACAGATGGCGTACGTGCAAAAGCCGCGTTCGCAATGTGGGCATAACTGGGCAAATTGAAAATGTAGTGATCTGGTTTTGCTTGACTGTAACGGGAGTAAAAGTACGGCGTTAAGTCAAAGGGGTTAGTTTTATCGTTTTTTGCCTGTTCGATGATTTCATCCAATGCTCGGTCAGCCGTAGCTCGTGCTGCTGGGGTAATCGCTTCTCCGTTAAAGAAGATAGGAAGCGCTATTGGTCCCCCATCCTTCCTAAAACTTTGGACTTCTGGAATGAATTGTTTGATAACAATTGCCGCATTCTGTAGAGAAAAGATGTTGTTGTGCTTGGTAGGAATTAAAACTACATCCGAAGCATACACCGCGCTCTGACTGAAGAATCTCCAGTTGGGTGGAGAGTCAATTAAAATGTAGTCATATAGAGATTTTAACGGGTCAATCAGCTGCCTCAGTTTAGCTATCCTGATAACTTGCCGCAGTCTTTCTTCTCCTAAAACCATCAGCTTTTTGTCACTTGGGATAACATCAAATGCTATTGTGCCAGTGGACTTTGTCGGGAAACTGAACCTGAACATGACCCCTGGAGGAAATGATGGACTCGGCTTATTTTCCAACCAGGAATACAACGCATCTTCCTTTGGTTTCACATCAAGGGAGTTGGTTAAATCCTGTTGGTTCGGGTCAAAGTCAATAATTAATACTTGTTTTCCAAAAGCTGCCAATGTAGCTGCCAGATTAACCGTGGTTGTAGTCTTTCCCACGCCCCCTTTATTGTTGTAAATGGCGACTGTGAGCGCCCTGGGAGGGTTGTCGATTTTAGCTTTGATTGCCGCCACAATCTCGTCAACGTTATCAGGTGTAATCTCCAGACAGGACGAGGCTGGGTGGATAACCTTGCCATGCTTGCTAAACAATTGAATGTGTCTGGAGTTTGTAATAATTCCCCATTGGGCAGACTTGCAATTTGAACCACGTAAATAACCGTGAAGCTGCTTAACTGCTGACCTATACTGTGCAGAATTTCCGCTTAGGTTAATATCTCTACCTTTTATTTCCAACAGTAGGTAGGGGTTAGACTTGGTGTTGACGAAGATGTCGTTCTCAGCATTCTTGCGAACAGCGTAATCAACGGCGTCAAAGCTATTGCCAGTAGCAAACTTGGGGACGGTTTCAGTTGCATCAAAATCCAGCAGCTTTAGCAGATATGGAATGAAGATGTTGCCAACTATTGGCTCTTGCGCATTACTCGGAAGATCCAACAGTACTTGCCTAAGTTTGGAAGAATCCATAAAATCAAGTAAGTTTACTACAAAACCGCCACTTACTAGGCGGTTTTCTGTTTAGTGCAATTAATAACTTCGCTGATGACCTGCTCATTGACAACAATTGACATAAGCATTTGCATAAGTCAGTTTTCGCCAACGCTCTACAAAAAGCGATCGCCTAAGGGCAGTGGCAAAGCCAATCGCTATTGCTACAATACTTTTTGCTTCATAGCTTGATATTAAACAGGGTACTTTAAGAGTGTCATATAAAACACTTGGGGAAATAAAGCGGGGCTGAAGAAAAAGTGAAGTCATTGCGATCGGCAAGGCGATCGCCATTGTCCACCCCAGCTATCCATCCACCTCGGTACGCATTTATTGTTGATGTACAAAAATCCGGGTACCCAGACTTAATAAAAGGCAAAGGCGATCGCTCAACTGCATAAGTCAACTTCACCCGCATCTAATAATAATCGTCTGATTAGGCTTAAGACCTATCTACAACACACCGTTGGTTGCCCCTTTCTACCTCATAGAAGGGGGTTTATTTTTGGGAAGGCGATCGCCCCCCGGCGGGCACTTCGTGCTATCGCGCAAAAGTAACCGAGCAAAACAGCTGGTAAGATTATTTGATGTGGCAACAACTTTTTTCATACACCATTGGAATGTTTGTCGCGCTGTTCCCAATCGCCAATCCCATTGGAGCGGTGCCGATTTTTTACACCATGACGGCAGACGATACCAAGCCTTACCGTCTCAAACAAGCGCGGCAGACCTCCATCAATGTAGTTCTGGTGTTGGTCACTTTTTTGCTAGCAGGAAAACTGATTTTGTCGTTCTTCGGAATTTCTTTGGGGATTCTCCAAATTGCAGGCGGGTTAATCGTTGCGCATACTGCTTGGGAAATGGTCACTGCTCGGCAACGATTGACAGAGCCAGAACATCAAGAAGCGGTTGATAAGGATGATATTTCCTTCACCCCAATGGCAGTTCCGTTGATCAGTGGACCGGGAGCGATTGGTGTGGTGATTAGTTTATCTGAACGGGCAAAGGAATGGCTTGCATATGCTGGTTGTTTAGTGGGAATTGCTGTCTTTGGTTTATCGCTCTACTTGTTTCTCGTGTTGGGAGAGCCTCTCATTCGAGCAATGGGACGAAATGGCATTGGTGCAATGAACCGCGTTTTGGGCTTCTTGATTTTGGCAATTGCGGTGCAGTTAATTGCTGAAGGCACTGTTGCCTTCATTCAACAATCAATGCCATCTCTGCTTCGGTAGATGGGCGCAATTTTCGATAAGATTCCCAAGGACAGAATCTGAGGCACAACCTTAATTACTCATTACTAATTAGGCGCATCTTCATAGAGAAACGGTATCACTTTGATCTAGTTCTTTGGCAGGACATAATATTTTAAATTTTACAAAATATGCTTTTAGGTACGTAAGCGGTCATTTGCTTGTAGTTTGGGTTGTTACATTTTCCAGCCATTCATAATTATCTTGCTGAGTTGTTGCGTTGTTAATATTCTGCCAAAGGTTTCACCCCACAATGACAAAAGAGGGATTAACGAGACTGCCGTGCAAAGGCGCGGAGAAAGAGGGTAGGTTGGCTTAATGCACGAAATCCAACATCTAAACTTTATGTTTCTTTAGGAACATTTACGCTGCCTGAACACACTAAATCTAGGTACGATAAAAAGGAGTGTAAATTATTGCAGTTCGAGCTAGAGTGGTGCTGACTTAATATTTAGGCAACAATACCCGCATGGATACCAATGAATTAAAGTTCCTATTAAAATTACTAGGATGTGAGAATTATCGTTCAAGCCTTACTGCTAGTGGTTTTAAGAGTTTTAAAGGTAGAAATAAAATTTGTCAAAATTTAGGCGATCGCGAACTGATAGACTTTTCCCGCGAGATTGCCGCAGTTAAGATTTTACCGCCTGCTCAAGCTCTGCTAAAAGCTGATACAGGTCAGTTGCCGCTTAAGCCTAATGAATTGAAGGTACTGGAGAGTATCAGCAAGGCTTCAGGAAAAATCACGCCAAGCAAAATCAATGTCAAATCCGTGAAGTCTGGGGAACGAGACGCCATCTTGCAAAGCTTCCATGAAAAGGGATTAATTGACGCTGAAATCAAGATTAAGAAGACTAAAGCTGAGGTATGGCTTACCGAACGCGGAATTGAGTATTTGCGGGATGATTACAGTCCAAAGGGAGCCGCAAACATCAGCTTGGATCTGCTGAATAATTACCTGCGCTTTTTGCGGAAATCCCTACATGGTAAGCCAGAGCAAGTACCTACTCCAGCACCTACCAAGCAAGAGTCGGCTGCTGTAACAATTATCAACCTCACTGACGAAGAAATTTTACAAACTATCCGGAGATTGGATCAGGAGCTAGGTACTGACAATTATTTGCCAATTTTTCATCTGCGGCAAAAGTTACAACCTCCGCTATCACGGGAAGAATTAGATAAGGCACTGTATCGCCTGGAAGCGAGCGACCAAATTGAATTAAGTAAGTTGGCAGAACCAGGTGATTATTCTCCTGAGCAAGTTGGCGCTGGAATTCCCCAAATTAGCGGCGGCTCCTTGTTTTTCATCACAGTGATCTAGCGGATACACCTAAATTACGAGCAAGCTAACTTTGAGATAGCAGGGATATTGGCATGGCGACAATTGACGAAGTTATTAAAAAATCACTTAATCCATTTGATAACCAAGCAGCAGGTAACTTTTGGGAAGAGGAGGAGTCACCCCCTACTGTTGAATCTATTCATCAAAAGCCATTAACTCAAATAAAAAGTGTTTTAGCAGAGGTTGCCCAAGACCATCAAACCCGCAGCCTAATTCTCTATGGCGACGCTGGAACGGGAAAGACTCATTTCTTAGGTCAGCTCAAACAACAGCTAAACGATCAAGCTTTTTTCGTCTACATTGAGCCATTTTCTGAAAGTGACCGTATCTGGCGGCACATCTTACGCCACACCGTTGATAGCCTGGTTAATGCTCCAGCACGACAAGCAGATTCCCAATTAATCCTCTGGCTCAAAAGCAGCTTGTCTACGATTGAGAAGGGGTTAAAAAGTGAGCAGCAAAGTTTGCGTGAAAGAATAAAAGGCATATTTGGGCAAACAAAAACCGATACAGGGCGCGATGCTGCAAAGCAGCCGCTACGCGATCGCCAATTCTTTATTGACATTCTCAAAAAGACCATCGGCACCACAGGAATTTACAATGCTAATGAATTCTTTGGTGTTCTTTATGACCTAACTAATCCAGATTTATACTCTTTAGCCTGTGAATGGTTAAAAGGAGATGATTTAGATGAAGAAAGTCTGAAAAAGTTACGAGTTAAGCAATCTATTGATGATGAAGACAAGGCACGGGGTATCTTGGGCAACTTTAGCAAAATTTCTGCGAAAACTCAGCCGATTGTGTTGTGTTTCGATCAGTTAGATAGCATTGCTCGTTTACCAGATGGCTCTCTTGATCTACAAGCTTTATTTAACGTCAACTCTACGATTTATAACGGCAGGTGGAAAAATTTCCTGATTATCATCAGCATCAGGACAGAGAACTGGTATAACAATTCTAAGCGAGTTCATCCTTCTGACATAGATAGAGCTAGTATCAGAATTCCACTAAAACGCATCACGCTGGAAGAAGGCGAAGCTCTCTTAGCTTCTCGACTCTATCCCCTGCACAATCAAGCTAACCCCAAACCTACTTCCCTAATTTACCCTTTAAATCGGCAGGTGTTAGAAAAAGTGTTTCTCAGCCGCAAAGCTACACCCCGCGATTTTCTGACGCTAGGGAAACAACTATTCCAGGATTATAAGGAATGGGTATTTAGAGATAAACAACTTCCTCAGCCAAAATGGTTTGATGGTGGAGCCCCGCCGCCGCCGCCACCGCCACCACCAGATAAAATAAAAGCAGAATTTCAATTGCTATGGCAGCAGGAATATGAAAAAGTTCAGGGAAAAAATACCAAAATTACCTTGTTAGCCGCACCCGACCTAATTTGGATGTTGCAACAAGCCTTGGAGGCATTACAAGTACAGGACATTAAGCCTAAACTTATAAGTGGAAAGTACGCCAGTTATTCCTTAAGTTATCAACAACCTGGTAAGCGTGAGCGAGTTGGGATAGTCTGGACAGAAGATTCAAACATGACAAGTTTTTTCAATGTGATGAATGCTTGCCAGAAAGCTATTCAGCAAAATCTCTGTCAAACCATGTACTTGCTCCGGGCTGGAGGGGTAGGAAAGCCAAACCTTGCCGGGAATCAGCTCTACCAACAGATTTTTACATATACTAATCATCGTCATATCAAGCCTAATCTGTCTTCTGTTCACTACTTGGCGACATATCACAGCTTTGTGAATTCAGTGGAAGCTAATGAATTGGTGCTTGCAGGCAAAACCATTAATTTGCAGGAACTACAAACTTTAATCCGCGAGTGCAATCTTTTGTATAAGTGTACTTTATTGCAGGATTTAAAGATTGTTTCTAAAACAAGTGGTGATGGAGACAATGGTAATGAGAAACATGATTTACAACCCGTGAAAACTTTTATGTTAGATTTAGTGACAAACCAAGGTTTCATGGGAGTACCGACTTTAATTAAAGAGACTAAAGTCCACTTTCCTCTTGTGAAAGAATCGGAAATTCAACAGTTGATTAGAGAACTGTGTCAAGAGCAAAAAGTTGAAATTTTTGACCCCAAAGCAAAGCTGCAAGACCAATTAATTTGTTTAGTTACCAAGAAAAAGTAATTTTATCACAAAAATGCTGACATGATAGGAAATGCACTACCTAACAGAAGCTACTAAAATCCAAGGGCAAATCGCCAAATTATCCTCGGCTAAAACACTATGGCTAGATACAGAAATCGCTGACTGGAATACTCCCTATCCCAAATTATCGCTCATTCAGGTGTTGGCTAACCCCACAGATTCGGCGGGTGAATCTGTTTATATTCTCGATGTGTTACATAAACCTGATTTAGCGGCATATTTTATTAACCAAATCATGGTTAATCCTAATATAGAAAAGGTATTCCACAACGCGAGCTTTGATTTGAAATACCTGGGTGGACAGATAGCAAAAAATGTTACCTGTACGCTCAAGCTAGCCAGAAAGATTACCCGCGAAGTTTTGCAAGTATCCAACTTACAACTTAAAACATTAGCAGCAGAACTCTGTGGATTTTCCAATGTAGATAAAGAAGAACAAGCAAGTGACTGGGGAAAACGCCCCCTTAGCCAAAAGCAGCTACAATATGCCGCAATGGATACAGTTTATTTGGCTGCTGTGCATCGACGCTTATTAGAAATTTCTAATCCCAATATTATAAATAATATTTTTGATATGGCATCTACATCTAATAGTTTCAAAAAAACAACAGAAAAATCTGAAAATTCATCTTCAAATGCTACTAAAGTCAGAGTTGCCTTTGAGTGTCCCCGCCTTTTTTATTTGAATCAGCGTTTCGGGGGCAATACCTTATTTTTACCACGAAATACTCATACTGGAATTGGCAAGGCATTCCATCAATTGGCTGATGACTTTGTGAGTTTAGCCACTCATGAACCACGATTTCAAGATTTGTTTAAACCATCTGCTGCCCAATTGCAGGTAGAGGAAATTGCCTCTGGTATGCAACAGCTTTTTTATGAAGTAAAGTTCTATCCTTACTTGCAACAAGTTGTTAAAAAAGATGCTAACCAAGCACAAGCACTGCTGCAAGTATGGCAGGGATTACAACGACTCATCAAACGCTTTGCTGAATTGCTAGTAGTTAATCGCCGCTATTGCGATGCAGAAACAGTTATTCGTAAGACTTTTATCACAGAAGAACGCAGTCTTGAGTATTACTTTAATCTCCCAGATGGAACGCAACAACGGGTAGGAGGGGAATTTGATTGCTTAGTCTACAACTTTGAACTCAAGCGCCTATGTGTGGTGGAGTTTAAAACCTATCAGCCTGCCGATGCATCAGCGCAATTAGCCCAGGTTGCGCTTTATAGTTATATGCTGTGGCAGAAGAAAAAAGTAGCCGTTGATTCGGCGGTTTACTGTGTTTTGCCAGAGTTTAAAGAATATCAGTATACCTGGGAACAGCTAGAAAATACGGTGCATCAGCTGATTCCCTATAAGTTACAACAAATGCAGCAATGGCTGAGTTGGGAACCACCAAATCCCAATCCCCCACCACCTACAACCCAGCCTTATCTGTGCGAAATTTGTCCACAGCAGCAAAAGTGTCAGACTTATTTTGTAGTTAATAACACTCAGGTTGTGGAAGAGGGCAGGCAAGATACCCACTCCACAAGAGATGATCAGCCAACTCCCAATGCTGATGCCATAGGTGAAGAGTTAGTTGCCACGTTGCAATCTTTTGGTATTGGTGTAGATTACCACGGCGCAGCTGTTGGTCCAGCTTTTATCCGAGTGAAACTCAAACCCCAGCTTGGTGTTAAAGTGAGCTCTCTGCTGAAGTTATCAGCTGATTTGCAAGTGCAGTTGGGCTTAGCAAACCCGCCTCTGATTTCTCCTCAGGCTGGATATGTCAGTGTTGACTTACCTCGTCCAGATAGACAAGTTGCTAAGTTTGAGGATTATATCAAGCCGCAAATACCAGCAACCGCACCTGTAAAAATTGCGATTGGGGTGAATTTAGAGGGACAGTTGGTAGAGGCTGATTTATCCGATCCAAATACTTGCCACTTTTTGGTTGGGGGGACGACTGGAAGTGGTAAGAGTGAGTTTTTGCGATCGCTCCTTCTAAGTTTACTCGTTCGTCATTCGCCGCAACATCTACAGATTGCCCTTGTTGATCCCAAACGAGTCACCTTTCCCGAATTTGAGCGGATGCGGTGGTTGTATTCACCAGTCGTTAAAGATAGCGATCGCGCTATTGAACTGATGGATCAATTAGTCACACAAATGGAGTCGCGTTATCAGCGATTTGAACAAGCTGGGTGTGCTGATTTGAGTACTTACAATCAACGTTCTCAACAGCCTTTGCCTCGCATTGTCTGCATCTTTGATGAATACGCCGACTTCATGGCAGAAAAGGAAACTCGTACGGCGTTAGAACAAAGCATTAAACGGCTAGGTGCAATGGCAAGAGCAGCTGGAATTCATCTCATTATTGCTACCCAACGTCCTGAAGCAGGTATTGTTACCCCAATTATACGCTCTAACTTACCAGGACGGGTTGCACTCCGAACTGCCAGTGAAGCAGACTCAGCTATTATCTTGGGAGGTAAACAAACAGCCGCTGCTCGCTTATTAGGTAAAGGCGATTTACTCTACCTCATTGGCGCTCAAATGCATCGGTTACAAAGTTTATTTGCGATAGATATTAGGCTACCGTCAGTGTAGCCTTGTCTATAGCAATCCTAAATTATAAGCCCTACGGGCTGCCTTCGGCTACGTGAACAACAAGATTCCCGACAACTTTTACGAAGTCGGGAATCTAAGCATGCGCGATTTTCACAAATCAGATAGGATTGCTATATACGACAAATAAATTGAACTGCGGAAATTATCTGTATGTATAAATAACAATGACATAACAATCAAATTTCAGAGATGGACATAGATAAACGCAGGCTATTTACCTATGTCCATCTCTGTGCATTTTTGATTTTAAATTATCAAATTAGAGATTTTTGTAAGAACTCTAGCCAAGAGTCAAAAACTCCACAGGGAAATGAAATATCTAAACGCAATTTTTCATCAGCCGTCCTCGCTGGATAGTTTAGGTAACTGCTCAATTGCTTTTGACCACACTTTTTTGTAATCTTCAATTGCACCGCTATAGTCTTTTAGCTTAGATCGGGCATTACCCCGGCTGATATAAGCTTTAGCATCGTTAGGATGAATCCGCAGAAACTGGGTGTAATCTTCAATTGCGCCGCTGTAATCTTTTACCTTAGAGCGAGCATTAGCTCGATTGATGTAAGCTTCACCATCGTTGGAATTCAGGTCTATAGACCAAGTGTAATCTTCAATTGCACTACTGTAATCTTCCAACTCACAATAGGCATTGCCTCGGCTAATGTAAGCTTTGGCATCGTTAGGATTCATCCGCAGGTACCGAGTATAATCATTGATTGCACCAATGTAATCTTTGACCATAAAGCAAGCATTACCCCGGCTCATATAAGCTTGTGCATCCTGAGGATTCATCCTTAAAGATTGTGTGTAATCTTCAATTGCACCACTGTAATCTTCCAACTCGCAACGGGCATTACCCCGGTTAATGTATGCTTTGGCATTATCAGAATTTAGCTGCAATTGGGTGCTATCTTCAAGCTCATACTGACCATTCTCTATGGTAATGTAAACTTCGCCATCGTTAGAGTTAAGGGGCAAAAACTGGGTGCTATTCTCAATTTCGCCGTTATAATCTTCCAACTCAGATTCAGTATGAATCTGGCTGATATTGATCTCAGTCTCAGCGTAATTGGGATTAAGCCCTAAGGAGTGGGTGTAGTCCACAATTGCTTCTCTTTTGTCAAGTCCAGGGCTGATAAACGCAATGTCATTAGGAATAGTATAGCCAGGATTAATCTGCATACTACTGCTGTAATCTGCGATCGCTCCCTTGTAGTCTCCAAGCTCAAAGCGCAGCAGCCCCCGATTGCAGCGAGCTTCGACATCGTTAGGATTAAACTGCAGGTACATATCAAAGTCTATCATTGCACCTTTGTACTCTCCTAGCTTTTGACGGGCAAGCCCTCGCTGATAGTAAGCCTTAAAACCATTGGGATTGAGGCGCACGAACTCGTTAAATTCTGCAATAGCTCCTTGGTAATCTCCTTTTCGAGCCTTTTCCTCTCCTCGGCGATAAAACACTTCGACCACATCGTACTGACTACGAAGCTGTGCTGCCGCCTGCTGTCGTTCGATGATAGTGCGTGATAGAGTTATAGCATTACGCCGCAACTCAAGTTGTGCTATCACCTGATCACTTAATACTCGTAGTCCTTCTATCTGTTCGAGACTCAAATCTCGGGGGACTATGTCAATCACGCATAATGAGCCAAGCGCAAATCCCTCCGGTGTAATGAGGGGTGCGCCAGCGTAAAAACGAATGTTGGGATCGGAGAGTACCAAAGCGTTGTTTGCAAACCTAGAGTCTGCCAACGCATTCCTGACGACTAATGGCTTTTGTTGCAAAATTGTATAAGCGCAGAATGCGAGATCCCGGCTTGTTTCAGGTGCTGCTAAACCCACTTTCGATTTAAACCACTGCCGATTTCCATCAACAAGGCTAATAATCGCAATTGGGGTACGACAAATTTGTGCAGCTAAGAAGGTAAAATCGTCGAAGACTTTTTCGGCAGGAGTGTCCAGAATTTGATACTGGCTAAGTGCATTAAGCCTAGCTATTTCATTGTTAGGCAGTGGCGGTTGTGGGTGTGGGTTCATTTTTTTTGGTAAATCTCCCAAAGCTGGTTTGATAGAGCAAATAACATGGAGAAGCACCTTCTTAACTAACAACAGGTCGTTCTTCTTAATTAGTATCGTGTACTGTCGTGCTTTTTAACGAGTGACGAACACTCAATCTACTAGTCTGTTAACCGAAAAATAATCGCTTATGGCAGGCACACCGGATACTGAGAGTGAGGGACGCAAAGAGAGTTTTTGAAAGATATTATTACTTCCTGCTAAAGCAGTTACACTCATCTCGTCTTAAAAACTAGCTCTAATTATCACTAATTGCGGCTCTAGTACTCAAAGCACATTGTAGCAATTCATACTTATAAGCTTTTGTATAAGCCTTAAATATTTTACATCTGCTTTGAGATAGATTTTAAATTAGCAGTGTTTTTCTCGCGATATTAACTTATATAATCATTTTTAAATAACTTTCAATTTTTGTAAATATTTTGACTGAGTAAGTATAAATTCTTAATAAATAAGGCTTTCCATCAATAAGGGTGTCTCAGATCTTGCACCTCTCCGTAGAAGCCTGTGTTTAGTCAAAAGTAGCGCAATAAAGTTACATCACTTTTCTTGGCTTTTCTCGATACAACAAAGACTTCAGGCTCAGTACTGGGTTTTTAAATAACATCAATTTTTCTTGGTGCAAGATGTGAGGTGTGAAATTACCAACAAGCGTATTGCAACCACTGCTCAAAAGGACAGCAAGACTTTGATGTCCCCCTGGCTTTTTATAAAAACGAGCGATATTCGTGTTTTTATAGCAGGGGGATAAGTTAATTTACCGAACAAGAATTTAGGAGTCAGGAGCCAGGAGTCAGAATGACTTTTGGGGCGACTGGTGGATGAATAGTGGTTTAAAGCCCCCGAATTTATCCGTGGAGAAGAAAAGAATTTTCCGTGACTGTTACCCCCGGATTCATCCGTGGGGATATTCTGAATTCACCAATTCTGACTTCTGACTCCTTTTCATAAACTTGTCATAACTTGAGCTAACTGATTAGATAAATCCACCCTAGATTCTTGGGACTTTTGAAATAAAACGCCAGCTAAAAAGTAATAATCGCCAGAATAGAATGCCATTTTGTTTTTTCGTAATTCCTCTATGTGATTTTTAACTTTTGGCTCCGAGCTATAGTAACCAAATTTTAAAGGTAAAACTATAAAATTTGTCACACGATAACCGTTAGACTTTGCATGAGCAATTGTACTTTCTGGGTTAGAATAGCTAGACACTAAAAGTAATACATTGTCATAACCTAATGATAAAAGTTCGTTGGTAACTGTTGCGCCATCAATGCCACCAAATAACAATGGCATATAAATTTCTTTATCTGGGGCGGGGAGATAAGGAGGATTAGCAACTAGATACTCAGCTTCTGGTTGAGAAGACTCAAACAAACATGAATTATGAATTATGTATTTATGACCAAGATTATATTCGTCGATTGTTAAATTGGCGGCTTTCCAGGCAGAAGTATTTAATTCAAATCCATGTATGACACCATCAAACTTGTTTCTGAGTAATGAATTAATAACAGGGCTGCCATCTCCTGAGCCAAACTCAACGACACACTCAGATTTTTGACAATTTCTCAGAACCAAATTTTCCAAGCAGTTTGAGTAAAAATTGGATTCATCAGGGCAAAAGAAGATGTTTTTCATTTGATTATCATTAATTCCAATATGTTTGAACAAAGGCGGGCAGTGCGCACCCTAGCAGCACCCTCAAAAAGGCAATAAAAAACGGTTCCTTTAGCAAGTGATCTGTTACTAAAGGAATAAATTGGTATGTGAATTATCAGTAGATTAGAAAAGCAAAATTACGAATGCTGTTGGTCTACCATTGTGAACTTTGAATTATGAATAACTTAATGTGGCTTGTTCTGCGGCACGTATTGATCGCACAACAGCAAGAGCCGCGCGATCGCCCATGAGCTTCTCTTGGTCGTACCCCAACACGAGTTCCCAGGCATCATTGGGATACATTTCGGCCAAAGGTAAAGCCACATCATCCAACATCCAGCGTCCGTGGCGTTCGTCCTCCCTGATGTGCACTTCCCAATAACTCATTGCTGCGTTAGAGAGTCCCAAGCGCTGCCCTGCTGCAACATAGCTTCTGAAAGCCGCTGGTACCGATGTCTCGAAATAGGTCAATCCACCGTTGTAACGCAGGAAATAGCGCTTGCGTTCACTTATGAGATAGCTATTATTGGAACAAGCCAGAAGTTCCCAAGGGATTAAATCGAAGTATCCCTCTGGTTGGGTGTTCATCCCAAACTCGTTTAGCATTTGAGCAAAAAACGTAGAATGCTTGCGAGATAAGCGACCGTTCCCGTACTCTTCCTGAAATACACGCATCAGCGTACACTGTACTGCATTAGCAGCGCCACCCAGAATGCGGGGAAGGTGACTGCTTTCCACCAAGCCTTCAAACGAACCAATAGCCAGTAAGTGACGGTAGCCAGCCTCACTCATTTCGTCGCGAATGTAGCGGCTGTCTGTGGACAAAGGTGGATCTAAATCCTCAGCACAACGTTCAATGAGAGCTTGCTTAACATCCAATTGTTGCAATGCAGCAACATCGATTTGTGCGAGTTCCCACTCTTGCCAAGCCGTCTCAATTTGGTCGCGCACCTTATACAAGTAAGGAGAACGCTCGTTGACGTAGTGGCGTAGGTCGTCATACCAAAACAGATTTAACCGATTGATGCGATATAGTATGCGCTGGAGAAAGCGATGAGCTGCATCATCACCAGCACCATTTTGATAAGCTGCAGGAATTGCTACAGAGAGTGCGCGTTCAAACTCACTGTTTAATGCAGGATCTGCATCTAGTTGTTTGTCCAAATTCTCTGTTGCAAGCAGTTCTATAAATTGCTGCTCAGCACGCTCGTAGTTTATATCTATTTTTTCTTTTATCTGCTTACTCTTTTCTGTAACCTCGGGGAGAGGAGACATCACTAAATTGCTGTGCATGGAATACTTGGTTAGTAAAGGCAGGCGTGAAACTGTTTGGGCCTATACTATTTAGATTTCCATTAAGTAAATTTCAGAACCTCTGCCACAGGTGATAAAGAAAAATTAACTTCTTGATGAAAGATTTCAGTCCACAGACGCACAGAGGAACATGGGGACAAGGGGGACAAGGGAGAATTTGCTTCCTTGTCTCCCCGCTCTCCTTGTCCTCAACGTGGACTGACAGGTGCTTGATTGGCGGGTGTTTGAGGCACTGGTTTACTAGGTGGAATCTGTTCAATGGTAATCAGTGCTTCCATGACTGACTTAGCAATGGGTGCGGCTACAGTACTACCATAGGCATTTTCTCCTCTCGGGTTATCAACCAATGCCAATACGACGTAGCGGGGCGATTCTACAGGTAAGATACCCACGAAGCTGGTGATTTTAGCTCCGCTGATATAACCACCAGAGCGACTGGCTTTTTCGGCTGTGCCAGTTTTGCCTGCAATCCGATACCCAGGAATTTGCGATGCTCTTCCTGTGCCGTCATCGACGACACTTTCCATCATTTCTACCACCTTTAGGGTGGTCGTGGGTGAGAAGATTTGGCGTGGTGCAGCTCGATTGGGTGAATAGTGAACCTGCCCTTTGGTGTCTATCAGCCCCTGGACTACGTGAGGTGTGACCAATTTGCCCCCATTGGCTAAAGCTGCGTGCATTTGTACCAGTTGCAACGGTGTCAGCGAAAAGCCCTGCCCGAAGGAGGTTGTAGCTGGTTCAACTGGGGTAGCAAGAAATTCTTCCTGACTTTTTAGCTGACTGCTCACAGTGAAGGGTAAATCGGTATCATCAACGCTTTGCCCTAGCCCCAAACGTTCCAGCCAACCGTAGTAGACAGAAGGCTGCAATCTTTGGATGATTTGCACCATGCCTATGTTGCTCGAGTGTTGCAGAATTTGAGAGATGTTGATCCGCCCGTAACGTTTGTTTTCAGCATTCTTGATTGTTCGGTCACTCACTTGAATGTAACCGGGGTCATTGAACACATCTTCAGGTTTAATCACGCCAGCTTCCAAAGCGATCGCCACATTTAAAGGTTTGAACGTTGAACCTGGTTCATACAGGTCTGCTACCGTCCAGTTTTTAAATAGAGAGATATCGGCTTTAGAATATTCATTTGGGTTATACGTGGGCTGAGAAACTAAGGCGAGTAACGAACCATCCCAGGCATCCATAACAATGACTGCCCCTCGCTTTGCCCGGTACTTTTGCATTTGTTCTTTAAGAGCAAAGCGGGCAACTCTTTGCAGGCGGTTATCTATAGTGAGTTGCAGTCGCATATCATCAGAATTGAGAAAACCCTCTGGAGCATAATCTGGCATCAGCGCCCCGTTACCCGCTCGGCTGAGTCGTACCGTCTGCATAGTACGTTCTAGCAGCTTTTCTTGGCTGTACTCCACACCAGCCTGACCGCGACGGTCAAGATTCACATAGCCTACCACTTCTGCAACCAAATCCTGCTGTGGGTAGAATCGGGAGTATTTTTGAATTAACTCTAACCCATTGAGGTGGAATGAAGAAATGCGATCGGCAATTTCTTCTGGTAGTGCCGAGGCTAGTGTAATCCCGCTTTTTTTACTTTCAAACTTTTTTTCTAACTCAGCAGCATCTTGAGCCAGTATTGGCGAAAGCTGTTCTGCCATCTGGTGATTAGACTTTTCAAAGAGTTTGGGATGAGCGTACAAAGTATATACGGGACGGTCAATTGCCAGCAAATCCTTATTGCGATCGACCACTGGGCGACGGGGCACAAAAGGTCGCAAATTCACCATTTGCTGGTTTCGCGCCTTTTGTGTGAGCTTTGGTCCGCGCACGATTTGCAGGTTGTACAAGTTAACACCCAGCCCTACCCCAGCCGCAATCAGAAAGCTCCAAACAATAAACAGTCTGAATTTGGTGTTGGGTGCTTGCTCTTGAGTCTGGTCAGGTTTGCTGTTGAACTCTCGTCTCGAACCCTTCTGCTGTCGTCTGGTAAATTCTGGTTTCGGAAAATTAAACTTTCTAAATTTTGTTCTGCTTGGTGACTTTTGCATGAAGATAGTCCTTTGTCCACCGCTCTGCGGAGTCCAAAGTGAAAAGTCAACAGTCTAAAGTTATGATTTTTGACTTTTGACTTTTGACTTTTGACTTTTGACTAATATCCTACTGGATTGGGGGTTTGCTGTTGTATTTCTGAATTTGGCGTCGTGTTAAGTACTGGGTTAGGCTCAACAGGTGCTGGATTCAAGAAAAGCATCCCAGCAGGAGTTGGCGATACCAGTTTGGCTGGTGGGCGTTCTGCTTCTTTCGCCATTTGGTTTTTTAACACCTCGTTGGCTGTCATCAACTGCCGTTCATGGCGTTGCAAGTTTTGCAGCTTGCGGTATGCCTGGCTCCAAAGTTGTTGGGAATATACAGTCCAACCATAAACCACAAGCGTCGTAGCGACTAACAAAAACGCCATAATTGAAGAATGACGATGTAAGGCGAAAAGGCGCAACAACCACGAAGGTACAGACTCAGCAGATGGCATCACAGGGACGCTTGGCGCTTTTTGTTTGCTGGAGTCTGGCACGGATGTTGTTGTTTGTGTCTTGGCGCTGGAAGCCTCCCTTGCCATCTGCCGTGCAGACACTGATAAATTTTTGGACGAATGCCTTTGTTTTCTAGAAGATACTGATGTAGACAACGGAGGCAGAGCGGCTTGGGGAGTTCTGAACTGCGGTGTCTGTGGAGCATTTTCTGGTGGTTGAGTGGACTCTTTTTGTCGGGGAGCAGAGCGACGTTTTCTGCCACTTTTCACTGCTGTCCGGAACCCACTGCCCGTTGCAGAAACATCTGATTTGCGAGCAACAGCCATAATTTTTTGGATAGAAAATACTTTATTCTAGATGATTGTCTGTTTTTACTATGGTTATTATTGCCTTTCGGGCAATAACTACAAATACACCCTACACCCAATCAATATATTCTGATAGGTAGGCGCACCAATCTTCGCATTCCCAAGAAACTTAGTTTCACGGAAGAAATCAGATTTATTGGCAATGAATGGAATTGCCGGTGAACACTCAAGGTGTTCAGGTATCGCATTTATAAAGTATGGCAACGCATTGCCACTATAAGCAAGAGGCGTGAAAAAAAAACACAATTTTTGCTATGATATCGCCGTTAGTGACTTAATTTGGTAATACTACCCTGAACTATTGAGTGACTTTACAAGAAGCGAAAACATTTTGCTTAAATATGTCATCTCAAGTTGGTTAAAAAAAAGCAACAAATAAGGTATCGTAGTCAACAGGCTAAAATTGTTCTTGCCGCAATTGGTGAAAGAGGAGTTATGAAAATAAAAATCCTTAGTTTTGCATTAATTCTGGGTCTGGCAGCAGCTCTCGGAGCCTGTGAAGGTGGTGGTGGCGGCGGCGATACACCTGCGGGTGGAGGCGCTGGGGGCGCTGGAGGCGCTGGGGGTGCCGCTACTTCACCTGCTGAACCGACAGATACTGGCACTACCCCTCCTGCGGGTGGTGGCGCAGCTAGCCCTGGTGCTGGTGGCACCACAGCTACTCCTGGTGCTGGTGCTGGTGCTGGTGCTGGTGCTGGTGGCGCAGCTAGTCCTGCCGCCAGCCCAACCAAGAGCCCTAAATAGCAGTCTCAAAACAGCCAAAACAGGTTGTTGCAGCGCTTCTCACTACATTGGTTGAGTTGATCCTCCTAAAATTCTATAGAGTAAATGGCTGAGTTTTGAGAGTGCATAAGTTAGTCACGCTCACTGACACTTTGTCTTGACAATCCCCTGTACTCCGTTTCTCGTCTGGAAAAGTGACCTGGTAGTAACACATTCGGTTGCCAGATCTTCACAGCAACTTACCCAAGAAACCCGGTTTCTCTGTGAAACCGGGTTTCTTTATAGGTAAGCTATTGGGGAGGTGAGGGGAGAATAACTCATGACTCATGAGTGGGGAAGAGAGAAAATGAGAAGGGTGATAAGATTTCTGGTTTTAACAGTCTGTACTAGCATATTGGTGGAGCTAAGCAGTCATTGGGGGGCATTGGTAATGGCATTACCGCCACAAGAAGATATACCAGAAGAAATATTGCGAACCCAGATTATTACAACAGCGCGATCGCCTGTTGATGGTAAGCCTTTGAGCGCTGGCGAATACGCTCAATTGCAGGCTCAGTTGCAAAAAAGCCCGCCCCCAAAACTTGATCCCCGAATTCAGGATCAAGTTTTTCTGCTGCGACTGCGTAAAACATTGCTTCAGCTTTTCCCCTTTCTAAATCTTTGAAGCGTCTATGAATCAAACAATTCACTACATTTCACACTCCGTACCTTACACGAGGTAAAGCATACTCCTCCAAAAGGACTCCCTCCAAGGTACGATGACTATCACGACAAAATTGCAAATAAATGTAAAGAATATATATAGATGTTTTACAAAGCAAATTTACTTACCCACTTTAGTCAACGTAGGTAGCTGCATGTCTATGAGCACAATAGCCCCCGAACAGGTTAACCGCATTGTTTGGAATCAACATCAAGATCCGTTTGAAATACTGGGTGCCCATCCCATAGAACAGAATAATGGCACAAGCGTCTGGGCTGTGCGAGCTTACCTACCAACTGCAAGTGCGGCTTGGGTTATCCTTCCCGAAGAACGGAAAGAATACCCAATGGAAACGGTGCATCATCCCAACTTTTTTGAATGCACCATAGAAACAAAAGAACTGGCAAACTACCAGTTACGGATAAAAGAAGGGGAACACGAGCGAGTCATGTATGACCCTTACGCTTTCCCTTCTCCCCGGCTGACTGAATTTGATTTGCACCTGTTTGCCGAAGGCAACCATCACCGGATTTACGAGAAACTGGGAGCGCACCCCACTGAAATCAACGGTGTTAAAGGCGTTTATTTTGCCGTTTGGGCACCCAACGCCCGTAATGTTTCAATCCTGGGAGATTTCAATAACTGGGACGGGCGCAAACACCAGATGCGAAAAGGACACACTGGCATTTGGGAATTGTTCATTCCCGAACTTGGTGTAGGAGAGCATTACAAATACGAAATCAAAAACTACGAAGGACACATTTACGAAAAATCTGATCCCTACGGTTTTCAACAAGAACCTCGCCCCAAAACCGCATCCATTGTCACTGATTTGGATGCTTACACATGGAGTGACGAAGAGTGGCTGGAAAAACGGCGTCACACCGATCCCCTCACCGAACCCCTTTCAGTTTACGAACTGCATTTAGGCTCTTGGTTACACGGCTCCAGTGCAGAACCACCCAAATTGCCCAACGGTGAAACCGAACCTGTGGTGATGGTTTCAGAACTCAATCCCGGCGCACGCTTCCTCACCTATCGGGAATTGGCAGAACGACTCATTCCCTACGTCAAAGATTTGGGATACACTCACATTGAAGTGCTGCCCGTTGCCGAGCATCCCTTTGATGGCTCTTGGGGTTATCAAGTCACTGGGTACTACGCCCCCACCTCCCGTTTTGGTCGCCCAGAAGACTTTATGTATTTCGTTGACCAGTGCCACAAAAACGGTATTGGGGTGATTGTAGATTGGGTTCCCGGTCACTTCCCCAAAGATGGTCATGGTTTAGCATTCTTTGATGGTACCCATCTTTACGAACACGCTGATCCCCGTAAAGGCGAACACAAGGAATGGGGGACTCTCGTGTTCAACTACTCCCGCAACGAAGTCCGGAATTTCCTGGTGGCGAATGCCCTGTTCTGGTTTGACAAATTCCACATTGACGGCATTCGTGTTGATGCTGTCGCCTCCATGCTTTATCTCGACTATTGCCGCGAAAATGGAGAATGGGAGCCCAACCAATACGGGGGCAGAGAAAACCTGGAAGCAGCAGATTTCCTGCGTCAGGTAAATCACAGCATTTTCAGCTATTTCCCTGGCGTTGTCTCAATTGCCGAAGAATCTACCGCATGGCCGATGGTATCTTGGCCCACCTACACCGGAGGATTGGGCTTTAACTTGAAGTGGAACATGGGCTGGATGCACGATATGCTGGATTACTTCAGCATGGACCCCTGGTTCCGCCAGTTCCACCAAAACAACATCACCTTCAGTATGTGGTATCACCACAGCGAGAACTACATGCTTGCCTTGTCCCACGATGAAGTGGTACACGGTAAGAGCCATATCATCGGCAAAATGCCTGGGGATAGATGGCAGAAGTTGGCCAATGTGCGTTGTTTGTTTGCGTATATGTTCACTCACCCAGGTAAGAAAACCATGTTTATGGGCATGGAGTTTGGGCAGTGGAGTGAGTGGAATGTCTGGGGTGACTTAGAGTGGCAGCTATTCCAGTATGAGCCGCACCAACAGCTCAAAGAGTTTTTCAAAGAACTAAACCATCTTTACCGCTCTGAACCCGCTTTGTACACCCAGGATTTTGCACGCGAAGGGTTTGAGTGGATTGATTGTAGCGACAACCGCCACAGCGTCGTTTCTTTTATCCGTCGCGACAAAGATTCTGATGATTTCGTTGTTGTGGTTTGCAACTTCACACCTCAACCCCATTCCCACTATCGCATCGGTGTACCTGAACAAGGATTTTATACTGAGTTGTTCAACAGTGATGCTCGTCAGTATGGCGGTAGCAATATGGGTAACTTAGGTGGTAAGTGGACGGACAACTGGTCATTGCATAATCATCCCTATTCGCTGGATTTGTGTCTGCCACCCTTGGGAGTATTGATTCTCAAGTTGGATAAGCACAAGACGGCAGAGGTGATGGAATCTTAGTAAAGAGGGTGGGCATATGCCCACCCTAAATTTTACTGCTAGTTATAAAACAATACGGTTCAGGTAAGGTTGATGTGTAAAAAATCACGTGTGTAGAGACGCGCCATTCGAGAGTTCTACATTGTGTTCCAGATAAGGGTTCTGGTCTTATCACCAAGCGTATTGAGTTATAAAAGTCTTGCATTCATCGACTACTCAGCTTCCTGCCATCCCTGAATTATTGCTACTAAAATGTTAACCAGTGGGTGGTCAATCGCCTCTTTGAACGCTTCAGTTCCTCCTAACTTGAGGGCAGCAATCACTCGTGCTTTCAGCGTTGGATCTTTCTTGATTTCTTCAGCTGCTTTAGATACAACTATCAGTTTTTCTGTCTCGGTTATTGTGGGATTGGTTTCTTCTAGTTGCTTTAAAAGTTCCTGTATTTGTGCGGCAGCTTCAGCTAAATTTTGCTTTTGTTCAGGTGCGTAGATATGTTGAGTAGATTGCTGCTGACTTCCAGATTGGGCTGTGTCAATAATGTTGCCAATATTAGAGTTTTTCATGTCGTACTTAGAGGCATCTGGCATATTATCTCCTTGGGTATTATCATTTTTTGGTGAAAAATGATTAAAGAAATTAATTTGGTGTGTTGTGCGTGAGGAAGATTCAGATTTTGATAAACCTACACGAGCCTCTTGGATATTTAAATTATTGGAATCGTTATTTATTTGAGTGTGTCTTTGTGCAACACTTTTGTTTTTTCTAGCACGATAAATCCAAATTATAATAAATATAATTAAAAAGGAAATTAAGAAAAAAATCAAATATAAAGTAAAAGATAAGTAACTATTGTTTTCAGATGGTTTGACAGGTTCTTTTACAAGTGATTCTAAATCGTCAAGAACTTCCTTAAATTCTGGTTCTTTTAATATTTTAATTTTTGTATTACCAAATGATTGAAATTCTGCTTCTCTTAATAAAGAATTTATAGCTTCTAGTAATCTAATATTTTTATCTCGTTCTATATGATAAACAACCATTGCAGATTGTTCATTACTTAATAATAATTTTTCAGGTAAGATAGAATATTTTTCTTTATTGTTGGAATATTGGAGCTGTTTTAATATACTCTTTAAAACTAATTCATTAGCAACATATAAATCAATCTCTCCGGTTTGGATCTTTTGGATAGCATCTTTTGCTTCTTCTAATACCACAAGATTATTATTTGTAACAACATTTGGATAGATATTTTCAACAATTTTTCTTGTAGTTGTTCCCCTAAGAACCCCAAACTTTAGTTCTTGAAGTTTACTTGGATCGTTGTAATCTGGTATTTTTGTATCTGGTAATAAAACTTTTGCACCTGTCAAAGCAAAACGTTCAGTAAATGAACCATCTCGACCATTTTCTTTAAGTTCTTTGCGTATACGCCCTTCAGTTATAGAGTTAAAACTGCAATAAGCATCCAGTTCTCTTCCGTTATCTCCCTTACCAGTAAAACGGAGTTTATTTTCAACAGGTACTATCTCTATTTTCTTATGAATTTGTTTTTCTAAAACTTTGACGAAAGCATAGCAGTAACCTTTCCAACTCCAGCCTTTCTCACTATAGCTAATAGGGGCAGAATCTTTTTGAAAACCAATGTAGTATGTTGTTGACTCATTAACTCCTCCCTGATTACTACTATCTCTTGGCTGCTGTGTTAAACCAGGAGAACTTAAAAATAAGCCTACTACCATCACGACTCCAGCAAAGAAATCTTTCAGCTTCATAATACGTTGGCAATATGTATAAAGTTTACAATTGAAAAATAGTAGTGTTTCAAGTAATTTTGCTTACACGAAACCCTTGCTTTCTTTACTCCTACAGCAATATCTCTAAATTTTTCCGAAAAAATACTTTATGCTTTATGTATTATGCAACTATATCTGTGTATTCACTTGATAAAAGAGGCACTCCGGATAAATTTTATATAAATTTTTTATATTTTTCCGGATGTCATCGTGTTTGTGCGAACCTCTATGAGGACATTGTGATTTGGGCGATCGCACCGAATGCCCGCTTGAGAGCGATCGCCCCGAATTGCACAGGCATTGCCAATCACAGAAAATGAGCGTCAGAATGAAATTGAGCGATCGCCATTGCACAACAAGCTGTCGTTAGTGGGACTTAAACATTATTTGAGGGAGAAATCAACCTCAAACCCTTACAGGGCAAGGGAAATACATCAAATGCCCAAAAATGGCTGAAACCCAAATATATCAACAAACTAAGGAAAACGATGTCAAAATCTCTCTGTATTTAGATTTGAGGCTTTTTTCTGGGTGTTTTTTGTCTAAGTCCTGTTAGGAATATATAAGTTGTCATTAGATCACAACAAGCTGTCGTAACGACACGATAATTTGAGGAGACATCCACTGACAAAAGTCAAACTGCGTAGTATCTCAATTTACAAAAGAGTAAGTTTGTAGATAGACACCTCAACCATGCAAAAAACACATTTCTTTTCTCACCAACCATCAGGCACGCCTAGAATCTCCTCAATCACCTTAAGAAAATTGGATAATACCATTGATGAATTTTTCTTTCGCCAAACAGCAGCAATTTGTCGAGTCAGTTTTGCATCCTTTATCGCTTTATAAATAACGCCTTCGCGCTGAAGAGTTTGGACATGGTTGGGAAGAATAGATATACCTTTTTCTGATGCCACCAAACTCAAAAGTACAACAACTCCAGTTACTATAATATTCGGCGCAATTTTAGGCTCAAAGCCTATATTTCTGCATAAGGTAATGACTTCTCCGTAGAAAGGCAACACGTCAAGTGGAGGCAAGATAATCGTCTCGTTTGCTAATGCTTTCAGAGAAATCCCAGTATCCTTTTGCTTAGCCAGGGCATGATTAATTGGTAATGCAACGACAAAGTATTCATTTAGAAGGAGCTGAAACTCTAAATCTGGGTCATTATCTGGGTCATTCTGATCAAAACTTGGAGAGCGTTGAAACACCACGTCTAATTCACAATTTTTGAGCATCTGAATTTCTTGTTGAATTGTGACTTCACGCAGTTCTAGTTGCACATTGGGAAATTGGTTCTGAAACTCGTTTAAAACATTGGGCAGAATACTGTTTGCGACAGCATTATTGAGACCTACTATTAAACGTCCAATTTGACCAAGACTTGCTTGTTGTGCTTGAGCGATCGCTTGATCAAGGTGGATTAGAGCTAACTGTACTTCTTTTAAGAAAACCTTACCTGCTTCAGTCAATTCGATTGGGCGTTTGCTGCGATCAAATAGTTTTATATCTGATGTTTTTGAATTGGCACTCAGCGATTTTTCTAGTGCCTGAATACTGTGGGTAAGGTTAGGCTGATGAATTCCTAGACGCTTTGCTGCCTCACTAAAGTTATTTCCAGCCTGCACCACTGCCATGAAATTGCAGATTTTCTGCAATTCAAACTGATTGAGACGTTTGAAGTCCATACGGAATCTTAAACTATATCTTTTGCATATTATGCTACGAAATAGCATATTTGCCGCACTTTAAAGTGATTGAGATGTTGGAAGTCTATACGTCTTAAACTATATCTTTTTGCATATTATGCTATGGAATATTTGACTATATAACCTATTATGCCCGTTAATTAGAGGGTGGTGGAGCTTTGCAACTTCGATTATAAGCATCAACCAGTTTACAGCACTGTCATATCTTCTTCAGCCACTGATATCCTTGTGCCTTGAAAAGGAGGTCGTGATGTCTAAAACTTATTCCATCTGTGGAACATTGCTGATTATTTTCTTCTGCCTTCCGTTTGCTTTAATGCCATTTAGTCTGATCTGGGAAATAGGCGGCAAAGACGTACTCACCTGCAACCATCTCCCATCCCGGCAGACTATTTGCCAACACCAAAGTTGGCGTTTGTTTGGATCGCAGTATCAAGTAACAGAGTGGCAACTCCAGGGAGCACGAGTCGTGGAAGACAATGCAATGGGAGCGGCTACATATGGCTTTTCTTTGGCAACCAATAACAGAGAAGTCGCCTGGCCTTACTCAAGTAACCATGAGCAAGCCTATCAGGATGTTGCCAAATTACATGAGTTACTGGAAGGCTCTTTGCGACCCTCACTCCAGTTAAAAGATAGCCGTGATTGGCTCGAAAATTTACTTATGTTTGTCATCGGGGCATTACTTATCCTGGATTTTTGGGTTTTGGGTCCCCTATGGTTGATTTTTGAGTTTCCCCGGAGTTTTATCCAGTCAATCTAATCACCAGCCTGTTTGTTATTGCATATAACAATTAACCATTTGTATATCCGTAAGGGAGCGAAATAACGATGAGTCTTGATGAGGTAAGAAACTTGGCGATCGCAAATTCTAATCAGTCGGGTTGGCAATTTTGGATTGATCGCGGCGGTACGTTTACCGACATTGTGGCGCAACGCCCAGATGGCGAGATCGTCGTTCACAAACTCTTGTCTGAAAATCCAGAACGCTACAACGACGCGGCAATTTTTGGCATCCGGGAGATTTTAGGAATTCCATCAGATGCACCCATTCCGATAGAACAAATTGCGGCAGTCAAGATGGGAACGACGGTGGCGACGAATGCACTGTTAGAGCGTAAGGGCGATCGCACCCTTCTGCTGATAACTAAAGGGTTTCGAGATGCCCTACGGATTGGCTCTTCACACCGTCCAAACATTTTTGCTCGTCACATTGTGCTTCCGGAAATGCTCTATGAGCGGGTCATTGAGGTCGAAGAACGCTACACCGCTCAGGGAGAAGAATTAATTCCAGTTCAGATTAACGAAGCCCTGATTCAATCACTCCAATCAGCATACGATGATGGCATTCGCTCTTGTGCGATCGCGTTTCTGCACGGCTACCGTTATCCCGATCACGAACAACAAATTGCGGTACTCGCTCGTGATATCGGTTTCACCCAAATCTCAGTTTCCCACGAAGTCAGCCCGCTAATGAAGCTTGTTAGTCGAGGCGATACCACGGTTGTGGATGCATACCTATCCCCGATTCTCCGGCGGTATGTGGAGCAGGTTGCAGCAGAACTCGGAAAAGATGAGAACACAACAGAGGATGCTTTGCAACCCCATTCACCTCATCCTTCATCCCTCCGTTTGATGTTCATGCAGTCCAACGGTGGATTGATTGAAGCTGACCGATTTCAAGGCAAAGACAGCATTCTATCGGGACCGGCAGGCGGAATTGTCGGAGCCGTAAAGACGAGCGCGATGGCAGGTTTTGATCAAATCATCGGATTTGATATGGGCGGGACATCAACTGATGTTTCACACTTTAACGGGGAGTATGAACGCACGTTTGAAACGGAAGTTGCTGGAGTGCGGCTACGGGCACCGATGATGTCAATTCATACGGTAGCAGCGGGAGGTGGCTCAATTCTCACCTTCGACGGCTACCGCTACCGAGTGGGTCCTGAGTCGGCTGGTGCAGATCCGGGTCCAGCTTGCTACCGTCGGGGTGGTCCGTTAACCGTGACCGACTGCAATGTGATGGTCGGCAAACTTCAAGCCGCATTCTTCCCTGCTGTGTTTGGCACCGAGGGCAACTTGCCACTAGACACTGAGATTGTGCAACAAAAGTTTGCCAGAGTTGCAGCAGAAATTGGTGAAAAGACCGGAAGTCAGCGCACACCGGAACAAGTAGCCGAGGGATTTTTAGCGATCGCGATCGACAAAATGGCTTCCGCGATTAAGAAAATCTCCATCTCTAGAGGCTATGATGTCACGGAATATACGCTGTGCTGCTTTGGCGGTGCAGGTGGACAACATGCCTGTCTGATTGCCGAAGCACTGGGCATGAGGAGAATTTTCATTCATCCCTATGCTGGAGTACTCTCTGCTTATGGGATTGGCTTAGCGGATGTGCGAACGCTCAAAGAAAAGGCGGTAGAAGTTCAATTAACTCATGACGCAGTGCCTACGTTAGAGCAAATGCTGAGCGCACTCTCCGCCGAAGGGTATGCTGAAATGAGGCAGCAGGGCATCGATCCGTCTCAAATTCACGTTCTTTTCAAAGTACATCTACGCTATGCAGGCACAGATTCTGCATTAGTTGTAGATTTTGGCAATCCGGAAACCTTACCCGACGATTCTCCTGAGCGCTGTGCCATTCTACGAGAACGCTTCGAGCAAGCCTACCATCAGCGGTATGGCTTCACGATGCCCGATAAAGCACTCATTGTGGAAGCGGTTTCGGTGGAAGTGGTTGGACAGACCAGCGATCTCAAAGAACCAACCCTTGCATCCAGCAGAACAGCACCGCTCAAACCAATCGCCACCATTCAAATCTACACCAAAGGCAATTGGCACGATACACCTGTTTATCAACGCCATGATTTAAGCCCTGGCGATCGCATCACCGGAGCCGCCTTAATCCTTGAACCTACAGGAACAAATGTGATCGAGCCGGGATGGTGTGCACAATTAACTCAACACAATCACCTGATTTTGAGCAAGGATGACAGCCCAAGGGCAAAGGATGAATTCGACTCAAATGCATCTGTTATTCGTCCTTCCTCCTCTACCCCCGACCCCGTTCTCTTGGAGATCTTCAACAATCTGGTTCGGGCGATCGCAGAGGAAATGGGCATTACGCTGCAAAACACCAGTTACTCGGTCAACATCAAAGAACGGCTCGATTTCTCCTGCGCCATTTTTGATCAGTACGGACAGCTCGTTGCCAATGCACCGCATATTCCAGTCCATTTGGGTTCGATGAGCGAAAGCGTGGGCAGTTTAATTCAAGCCAAAGGCAAGACCCTGAAACCCGGAGATGCTTATGTGTCTAACAATCCCTATAACGGGGGGACGCATTTGCCAGATGTGACCGTTATTACTCCGGTTTTTGTCTCTGACTCTACTACTCCGCTGTTCTATGTTGCTTCACGGGGACACCATGCCGACATTGGTGGTATTACACCCGGTTCAATGCCACCCCACAGCACCACGATCGACCAAGAAGGCATCTTGCTAGATAACGTGCAGATTCTTGATCGAGGACGTTTTCAAGAAGCAAAGTTACTGGAATTGTTGAGTGCAGGTGATTATCCAGTCCGCAATCCTGCTCAAAATTTAGCCGACCTCCAGGCACAGATTGCCGCCAATGAGCGAGGGTGCTCCGAACTCCACCGCATGGTTGAGCATTACGGACTCTTCACCGTGCAAGCCTACATGCAGCACGTTCAAGATAATGCAGAAGAATCGGTGCGACGAGTGATGGATGTGCTTAAAGATGGCAGCTTTACGTATCCAATGGATGATGGTAGCGAGATTTGCGTCAAGATTACGATCAACCATCACAACCGTTCTGCTCGCGTTGATTTCACGGGCACTTCACCGCAGCAATCGACCAATTTGAATGCACCCTTGGCAATTTGCAAAGCGGTTGTACTCTATGTGTTTCGGACATTGGTTGAGGATGATATTCCGCTTAATGCAGGTTGCCTCAAGCCATTAGAGATTATTATCCCAGAAGGCTGTCTGCTCAATCCGCGCTATCCGGCTGCTGTCGTCGCAGGCAATGTGGAAACGTCGCAAGCGATCGCCAATGCATTATATGGTGCGCTGGACGTAATGGCAGCGTCTCAAGGCACGATGAATAATTTTACCTTTGGCAACGAGCAACACCAGTATTACGAAACGATCTGTGGTGGTTCTGGGGCTGGCGCAGATTTTGACGGAACTGACGCAGTTCAGACGCATATGACAAACTCGCGACTGACTGATCCAGAGGTGCTGGAGTGGCGGTTTCCAGTTTTAGTCGAAGAGTTTGCCATCCGTCCTAACAGTGGCGGCAAGGGAAAACATAGGGGCGGCAATGGGGTAATTCGCCGGATTCAATTCCGGGAAACGATGAGTGCGGCGATTTTGTCGGGTCATCGAGTGATTCCACCGTTTGGCTCTTCGGGTGGCGAATCAGGGGCGATTGGACGTAATTGTGTCGTGCGTAGTGATGGGACAATCCAACCCCTCGCCAGCAAAGCAGAAGTTCAAATGCATCCGGGTGATGTCTTCGTGATTGAAACGCCTGGAGGTGGTGGATTTGGGTCGATTGCGCGGAGCGCAGCGCCGTAGGCGATTGGGCAAAGCCCAGCGCCCTTTAGGGCGATCGCCAGCTCACAATAGCCATAAATTTGACTGGTTCAAAGAGTAATTTCTTTATTCACACCACGTGTTGCAAATTTACAGCACCTTTAGGAGATCGATGATGTCAATTCCTACTCTTCCTTCCGAAATCCGTCAGCAATGTCGAACTGGTCAGTTAGAGGTTCCTACGCCTGGGCTTGCTCTAGGATATGTTCAAGCCAATTTGGTTGTGTTGCCATACAACTTAGCGTTTGAATTTCTGCTGTTTTGTCAACGAAATCCCAAGCCTTGTCCAATCCTTGATGTCACAGAAGTCGGAGATCCTGAACCTAAACTGATTGCTCCTGGTGCTGATATTAGAACGGATTTGCCGCGCTACAGGATTTTTCGGCACGGTGAGTTAATTGAAGAAACAACCGATATAAAAGCATTTTGGAGAAACGATTTGGTAGCCTTTTTGATTGGTTGTTCTTTCTCTTTTGAAAATGCCATGCTCAACTCTGGACTACCAGTAAGGCATATAGAAGAGGAAAAAAACGTCCCAATGTACAAGACAAATATTAAATGTGTTCCTACTCCAATATTTTCCAGCCCCTTAGTTGTTTCCATGCGTCCCCTACCTGCACATCATGTTGTTCGAGCCGTAGAAGTAACTAATCGCTATTACAAAGCACACGGATCTCCTGTGCATGTTGGAAACCCAGGCATAATAGGGATTGAAGATTTGGCAAGTCCAGATTACGGAAATACGGTTACTCTTCGCGATGATGAAGTTCCCGTTTTTTGGGCTTGTGGCGTCACAACTCAAACTGCAATTCTTCAAGCAAAGCCTGAATTTGCCATTACCCATGCACCTGGACACATGTTTGTCAGTGACTTAAAGGACGAGGCTCTCTCTATTTAGAGCCACAAAGCCGACTGTGAATGAGCAGTAAATATGTATGACGTGATTAGCAGGCTTTGTGGCATTTTCTTCCAACACACTCACCTATAAAGCTTATTAACATGTCTATGTGGATGATACAGCAATGCACCCAATTATCCCCGATGATATTCCCTTATTCCATTTTAACGGAGTGCCCGTCGAGGAGCGATCGCTTCGCTGCTGCACGGAACGCACTCCATCCCTGCAATCAAGTAACATAAAAGAGTCCGCTGCGGGCTACGCAACAGGTAAAAAGCCATGTCCGATATAGCTGCACCATACGTAACAATACCGCCAACCCAGGCAGAACTTCCTTGTGATGATGGTATTCCAATGGAAACCCAAAGGCACAAATATCAGATCGACTTGCTGATTGAAACCTTAGAGTTGTGGTTAGGACAACGTGAGGATGGGTTTGTCAGTGGCAATATGTTTGTCTACTACAGTATGGCGCAGGTGCGGAACAAAGAGTTTAAAGGACCAGACTTTTTTGTTGTGTTGGGTGTTCCAAAGGGAGAACGCCGCAGTTGGGTTGTTTGGGAAGAAGGTTGCGTTTTTACAATTCTCGTTCAATACCTAACGGATTTATAATTAAAGCTGCCGCAATCCGTAAGCGTCAAGATGGCTGGTATGTTTCTATCAGAATTGAAGATAAAACCGTACCAGATTATGCTGCTAAACCTTTGACTGAGGTTAATAAAGTCATTGGTTGTGATTTGGGAATTACAAAGCTAGTTCATCTTTCTGATAACCACCAAATTGAAAATCCGAAGTTTTTAACCAACAAAAAGACTAAGCGTGTCCTCAAGATTAGACAGAGGCGAGTTAACAAGAAGCTAAAAGGGAGTAGAAACCGAAAGAAAAGCGTTAAAAAAGTTGGACTATTACACAAAAAAATTTCGATTTTCTTGGCTTTAATGTACGTCAGTACAAAGTCAGCAGGTACAATTCTGGAAAAAGAATGAGGGACTTCAAAACCCTAATCAAACCCAGCAAAGACAGCATCCAAAGACACAAAGACCAAATTAAAACAGTAGTCAATAATGGCTTTGCCAAACCACAACTGGCATTAATAAATCAGCTAAACCCAATTGTCAGAGGATAGACAAACTATTACTCGACACAGATTAGCTCAGAAGCCTTTAAATATCTTACCCATTTTCTAGTACAAACGTTGATGAAATGGGGGCGTAGGAGACATCCAAAGAAATCCTTACAATGGATATATCGAAAATACTTCGATTACCATGAAGGTTATCAATGGACATTTATTAACGGCAAATTTAAATTGCTAAGACACTCCGAAACCCAAATCAAAAGATGGGTAAAGGTTACACAGGATAGAAGCCCATATGACGGGGACTGGGTTTACTGGTCTACCAGAATGGGAAAACATCCCGAAGTGAACAAGAAAGTCGCATACTTGCTCAACCAACAAAAAGGAAAATGTTCCAATTGCGGACTTAGATTTAGCATGGAAGACCTTATGGAAATCCATCATATCGACAAAAATCACCGCAATCACAAATGGGAAAATCTAACTCTATTACATCGCCACTGTCACGATGAAGTACACATGACAAGTGCCTAGTTACTGAGGAGCCGTATGAACGAAAGTCTCAAGTACGGTTCTGTAGACGAGTATGAATGGTGACATTTATGCTTAGTTCATCAACTTACACGCCCGAAAAATCGTAAGGAGACATCAACACGCCCTCGTGGCAAACGTGTTGAGCCGCTTAACCTGAGTAATCAGGATATTAAGGTAGCGATGTCTTAAGAATCCCCTCCCATGGACGGCAGGGGAGTGTCAACAAAATCAGATGCGTGTGCCAGAATATTTCTGGTTTGACCCGTTTAATCCTGATGATTGGGCAGGTTTCTCCATTCAACAAGGAGTTTACCAGCCCTTGGTTGCCAATGAGCGAAATCAGTTGGTGAGTCAGTCATTAGGGTTAGGATTGCAGCGTTGGCAGGGGAAATACAGAGGAGTGGAAACCGTTTGGTTACGTTGGGCGACATTGGACGGAGAACTGTTACCTACTGCTGCGGAAATTGCACAGCAGGAACAGCAAAGTGCTGAAGCTGAACATCAACGCGCTGAAGCTGAACATCAACGCGCTGAAGCTGAACATCAACGCGCTGAAGCTGAACATCAACGCGCTGAAGCTGAACATCAACGCGCCGAACAAATGCAGTCGCAGTTGCAGCAAACGGTACGAAATTTACTTCAGACAGGAATGACAGTGGAACAAGTCGCCAGGTTCACGGGTTTAGATGTTTCTCAAGTAGAGGAACTCGGCGATAGATAGCGTTGTAACAAACCAATTATGATCTCTGGTGTTTCCAAATGGGGCAGAACTCCTGCATCTGGAATTGCATGAAAATCTCGGATAGCACTAAGATTGAACTTTGCTAAACGCTGTCCTAGCTTAACACTGGTAAATTGTGCCTCCTTACCCCAAAATATCACCGTAGGGATGGTCAGTTGTTGAATATACAAACTTAAGTCAAAGTAAAGATCACCCCGTAAAAATGCCAAGGCGGCAAATTTAGCATTGGGCTGTTGTGCAGAGGCTAAGTAAGCCTGCACCATTTCTTCGGAAACTCGTTCTGGTTTGGCAAACAGAAAGCTTTGCAAAAAGTTGCGTACCGCCAGTTGATTTTCTGCGCCCAGAGCATAAATCAGATTGTCCAACATCGGTGTATTTATTAATTGAAGAGGAAGTCTACGTCCAACACCTTGCCCAAAATCATCAAATCCAGAGGGACACACCAAAAACAGTGCTTGGAATAAAAAAGGATGGGCAATAGCGAGGCGAATCGTCAAACCAGCGGTTAATGAAGACGCAATTACCGTCACAGGTGGACGACAAGTATGTCTGATAAATTCTGCGATCGTCGTCAAGTAATCGCTAATTTGGTAATCTCGCACAGGATGTGCAGATTCACCCCAACCGATTAAATCTGGGGCTAGCACCTTGTGCGTAGCGGCAAAAGCAGGATAAACTTTAGACCATTCATAAGCAGAAGCCCCGCCACCAAAATTATGGAGGAAGACTAGGGGAGGTAAATCTTCAGTTTCAGCAATCAACCAAGGTGCATTCGTTTGGGTATAGTAAACCATCAACCCCAAGGAGGTGTTGATGATTTTTTGTCCAAAGCCAGGGGGTTGAAACTGGAGCATCATGAATAAAGTTTAAACTCTTCTTTGTTCAATTTTCCCTTAGCTTGCTTTCTAGAGTTATTCGAGAGGACAGGGTGTAGGGTGTAGAGAAATAGGGATGTATAGGGGTAGGTGAAGAGAAAAATTTACCAGAGATCTCAGTACGTAAGTGCTTTTGTGATCTTGTGGCAAGATTATGTAGTAAAAACACTCGCATAAGCCATACAATGTTAGGAAAGTTACTAGATGGGCGTTACAAAGTTGTTCAAGTCCTCAAGGCTGGAGGATTTGGTCAGACTTACATTGCTGAAGATACACGCCGTCCAGGAAATCCCAAGTGTGTTCTCAAGCTGCTGAAACCTGCGAGTTCTGACGCGTACTGCTTAGAAGTTGCGAGACGTTTATTTCATAGCGAAGCCGAAATTTTGGAACAATTGGGTAATCATGACCAAGTTCCCCGCCTTTTAGCTTATTTTGAAGAAAAAGAAGATTTTTTTTTGGTACAAGAGTTGATTGTAGGCCGTCCACTAAGCACGGAAATGCAAGTTAGTCAACCTTGGACTGAAAGCCAAGTTATTCAAATGCTACAAGATATTTTGGGTGTCTTGGAGTTTGTACATAGCTATGGTGTTATTCATCGCGACATTAAGCCAGATAATTTAATCAGACGTGACAAAGACGGCAAATTAGTTTTAATTGACTTTGGCGCAGTTAAACAAATGTGCTCTCAATTGGTAGCATCTCCGAGCCAAATAACTGCTACTGTTGCTATTGGTACTCCTGGCTATATGCCAGCAGAACAAGCGCAAGGTAAGCCACGGCACAATAGTGATATTTACGCGGTAGGTATGATTGCCATCCAAGCAATGACGGGACTATTGCCAACTCAATTTCAGGAAAACCAGGAAACAGGAGAAGTTGTTTGGCAACATCAGGCGCAAGTTTCTCCGGTATTAGGGGCGATTATGCAGAGGATGGTGTGCTATCATTACCGCGATCGCTACCAGTCAGCCACAGAAGTATTGCAAGACTTGCAGCAACTCACAAATCCCCTACTAGCAACGCAACTATCGATTCCGCCTACATACATATATAACGCTGCGCCTCCGTCAAATATACCTGTTGCAGCATCCCAACAACCATCCTCAGTACCTGTTTATGGTACAACGAAGGACTCTCGATTGCCACAACCACCTACTTGGCTAAATCCAACTCTGTCTGTGGTAAGATTTTTACCTTTTATCGGTGCATTTGGATTATTTTTATTTAAAGCTGCCACCTGGCTAGTATTACTAGGCATTGTTCTGGTAGCTTTTGGAGCAGGACTATTTTTTCTACGCTCTTGGTATCCCAGATTAGGGCGAGATTACGATGCCATTTTTGCTGTTGTGTTTTGCCTGTCTGGCATACTTCTTTTATTTCAAGAATCTCGGTCGTATGGCACTCAAGAAATACCAATTGGTCAATCTTTGCTAGCCGGAGCAGGAGTTTTTTCTGTCGCTGAATGTATTCGTTTACGTGGGAGGTAATAAACAATTTGCTTGATTATTTTGAGGTGCTTACCATGAACTCCAACAAATCACTCATCAGTTGGCAGTTAACTTTTTGTGTTCAACTTTGAAACTATCATAAACCTCAAATATGCTCAATCATCAAATCAATTCTTTAGGCATTATTTTAATAAGCGTAGCACTCTTTTTATCAGCTTTACCATTTGTACGTCCAAATTTATTTCAGCGTCAAGATATATTGTTAATTATTGTGTTTTTTATCTGTGGTTTCATTCTCCTGTTTCCAAACAAGTTGTACACCCAAGGTTTAACACAATTTAATTTGATTCTTTTGATATTTCCTGCTGTTTTCTACACTTTTGAGAGCTTGCTTTTACGAAATAAAAAAACTAGATAAGACTCAGAGGTAAAAAATCAGTCTATATGATGGTGAACTTATGAAGAAGCATCGTCATAATAATTTTGCACTGGATAAGCGTGAAAAATGAATTGTGGCTAACAACAATCGCTCTCAATGGGACTTAGGCAGATTCATCCAAACCCTCACCTATTTTGAGGTCATCCCTTTTCTCAACTGGATACAGGATTTTATCCAAGGTCGTTCTCATAGTAGCAGCGATATACCTGATGGAGCAAAACAAATGGGTGTAATATTAGTAGCAGGTGCAACGGGTGGAGTCGGTCAGCGAGTGGTACGACGACTGCTGGAACAGAATTATAAAGTACGTGCGCTTGTGCGAGACATCGACAAAGCACGGTCAATTCTTGGTAATGACGTTGAATTAGTTGTCGCAGACATTACCAAACCCGAAACTCTGACTTCCTTAGTCATGGCTGATATCCAAGCTGTGATTTGCGCCACGGCGGTGCGCGTGCAACCAGTAGAAGGAGATACCCCAGAACGCGCCAAATACTATCAAGGCATCAAATTTTACCAACCTGAAATTGTTGGCGATACTCCTGAAAATGTAGAATATCAGGGAGTGAAAAACTTAGTAGAAGCTGCTGCTAAATATCTGCCGAAAGCAGGTAAACAACTATTATTTGATTTCACAAAACCATCAACCGAATTGCAGAATACTTGGGGTGCTGTGGATGATGTCGTGATGGGTGGCGTGAGTCAAAGTAATATTCAATTGGTGGAAGAGACAGCTTTGTTTGCTGGTAATGTCTCAACCGCTAACTCTGGGGGATTTGCTTCTGTAAGAACGAGAAATTTGACTCCTCCTTTCAATTTGTCCGGTTACGAAGGTGTGGAACTGCGCTTAAGAGGTGACGGGAAGCGTTATAAATTCCTTCTGCGTACAGAGGCACAATGGGATGGTGTTGCCTATAGTTATTCTTTTGATACAGAGGCGAATACCTGGATAAATGTCCGCATTCCCTTTGCTGATATGGTTCCTGTATTTCGTGCCAAAACATTAAAAGATGGCTCGTCAATTGATGCTAGCAAAATTTGCTCATTTCAACTGATGCTGAGCAAGTTTGAATATGACGGCGAATTAAATCCCAAATTTTCTCCTGGTGGTTTCGCCTTCCAGGTGGAATCAATTCAAGCTTATGGTGGGGCAAATTTACCACAGTTTGTCTTAGTGAGTTCAGCAGGTGTAACTCGTCCCGGACGCCCCGGAATTAATTTAGATGAAGAACCGCCAGCAGTCAAATTAAATGACCAATTAGGAGGAATTTTAACGTGGAAGTTGAAGGGAGAAGATAGTTTAAGAGAAAGTGGAATCCCTTACACGATTATTAGACCATGTGCGCTGACTGAGGAACCAGGGGGCAAGGAATTTATTTGTGAGCAAGGCGACAATATCAGGGGAAAAATCAGCCGCGAGGATGTCGCTAAACTATGCGTAGAAGCGCTACAACAAAAGACAGCCTGTAACGTCACGTTTGAGGTGAAAGAGGGAGAAAATACTGCTAGTTCTATTGATTGGCAAAGGCTATTTTCTCAACTGCAACCAAACTTACTGTAGGGTACGTTAGATCCATCATCTTAGTCGTCTTTTACGCCATTACTGTCTATGTGCCGTAACGCCGTAAGTAATGGCGTGCGTTACACTGTATTAACGCACCCTACGCTTAACCTCATAGTTGGAGCAAAGCGATGAAACGTATTGGGCTGGTAGCATTAGCCCTGTTTTTAGTAATTATGTTTTGGGGCGGAGTCTTTTCAAACACCGTCTTATCTCAACAGCCAGTAGAATCACGCTTCTACAACTTAGAAGCTGACTTTAATCGTTTGGAAGCGCGGGTTAACCAGATTGAGGCGCGACTCGGTCAAAGCGGTCGGGTACCTTCTGGTGTACCAGCGACACCGCCATCATCGTCGGGTTCTAGAAGAATTGTGTCACCGCAACAACGAGATCAGATGTTCGATAGATTAGCAACTCTGGTAATAGAACTCAAGCAGCAAGTCAATCAGTTAGAGGCGCGAGTCGGTAAATTGGAGAAACGCTAGCGAGAATTGTGAAGGTCAGAGATGTTTTCCTCGCTACCCGCCAGAGCAATGCCGGCACTAAACGGAGTACCGTTATAGTGCGGGGCTTACGGCGAAAAAGCTAAAAAAATTAGAAATAACTGTGTGGCTCTCTATGAGCAGTTGGCTGAAAAAACACGTCAAGCTGCTGAACAAGCACGATGATATTGAACGATTAATTTCTCTTGCACGTAGTTATGGTTTTGACATCAGGATTTCCAGGTGAATGAAAAAGTTATACGTTATTTTTTGTATTTGCTTAGTTATCATTTCAATTTTAGCTTTTTCTAGTATTTCTTTTGCCAAAATAAGTGACCCAATTCCTGAAAAAATAGAAAAATCAAAACTAGCTGTCGGGCTGCAAGAAATTGTACAAATTCCCAAAAGCGGAACTGGGCGAAAAAAAGTAGCGCGATTGAATTTTTTAACCCATGCAGGTGATGGTAGTGGCAGATTATTTGTTAATGATATGCGAGGGAAAATTTATGTGATTCTTAATGGTAAAGCTTCTTTATACATGAATTTTAAAAATGTCGTCTGTTCAAACTTTAGCTATGAGACTTCACAACAAGGTTTTTCCTATTTTACTTTTCACCCAGAATTTGCTAAAAATGGCATCTTCTACACTGTACATAGTGAAGAAAAAAATAATTCCATTCCCGATTTTCCTGTAACCAAAAGGATTACTGATAACAAAGACAATACTATAGAAAGTTCTCACCACGATGTAATTCGGGAGTGGAAAGCTGCTAACCCTGCGGCAAATACTTTTACCGGAACATTTCGGGAAATCATGCGTATTGAACAGCCCTACGAAGACCATAATACAGGACAATTAGGCTTTAATCCCAATGCTAAACCGGGAGATAGTGATTATGGGATGTTGTATATTGCGTTGGCTGATGGGGGTAGTAATGGCTTTCCTGTCAGTGATACAGATCCCCTGGATAATGGACAGGATCTGAGTACACCTTTAGGTAAAATTCTGCGGATAGATCCTTTTGGCAAGAATGGTGCTAATGGCAAGTATGGCATTCCTGGAGATAATCCTTTTGCTAATGATAGGAATCCAAAAACATTAGGGGAAATTTGGGCTTATGGGCTGCGTAATCCCCATCGTTTTAGCTGGGATACAGGTAGCGATCGCAAAATGTTGATTGTTGATACTGGTCAGGCTTTTATTGAAGAAGTAAATCTCGGTATCAAAGGGGCTAATTATGGATGGGGAAACCGGGAAGGGACTTGGGTTATAGATCAAAAAAATGAGAATGTTCTGTTTCCTTTACCTAAAGATGATGCCAAGTATAGTTACACTTATCCCGTTGCTCAATATAGTCATCATGTACCAAAGGATTATCCAGGTTTTTATGGAATTGCAATTACAGGTGGTTATGTTTATCGGGGTAAAGCAATTCCTGAATTAATTGGTCAATATATTTTTGCTGATTTTGGCAGTGATGCGCGTTTTTTTCATGTACCTGTAGATGAACTTGTAAATGGGAAACAAGCAACAATAAAAGAATTGAGACTAGTTGATGGCAAAAAAGAAGCTACTTTTCTGCAAATTATTGGTAGCGAACGTTCTGATGTCCGGTTTGGGATAGATGAAGAAGGGGAAATTTATGTTACATCTAAGAGCGACGGGAAAGTGAGAAAACTTGTTCCAACACCAAAAAATTAATCTTGACGTGTTACAGATATCTCAATGCTGAACGGGTTGATGGCGTAGAAGATAATGCAGAAATTATGAACTATGCAATCAATCTTGCTTTTCCGGATATGTTTAAAGAAAATGCGGTATCAGCCTAGTATTAATATTAACGAATGGAGTTGGGCAGGTAAGAGTGAAAAAAACTTTACGAATAGGTGCGTGCAATTTATTACTAAGCTTTTTAACGCTACAGCAAAGCTGGGGGAATACCTCCGCTAGCATCCCAGCCATTATGAACAGTAACGCCAAGGTAGAAAAGTTATCTAGTGGTTTAAAATTCACAGAAGGACCAGTCTGGAATCCAAGCGGCTTTTTATTCTTCAGTGATATCCCCGCCGATACAATCTATAAATGGACAACTAACGGTAAACTTGCTGTATTTCGTCGTCCTGCAGGAAATCCCAACGGTAATACTTTTGATCGACAAGGACGATTAATTACTGCTCAGCATAACCGCCAACTGACACGCACAGAAAAAAATGGTAAAATCACAATATTGGCTGAACGCTACCAAGGAAAACGTCTCAATAGTCCTAACGATGTTGTAGTTAAGTCGGATAGTAGTATTTATTTTACTGACCCGCCCTACGGTATTCAAAAAGAACAGGAAGAACTCGACTTTTATGGTATCTATCGCTGGAAACCAGATGGAACGCTAACTTTGTTGAACAAAGAGATGGTGCGTCCCAATGGAATTGCTTTCTCGCCAGATGATAAAAAATTATACGTTAATGATTCCGAAAAATTACATATCCGCGTTTTTGATGTCCAAGCAGATGGGACATTAGCTAACAGCAGGGTGTTTGCAGAGTTGCCTGGACCCACAGACAAAGGTGTACCTGATGGTATGAAGGTGGATGTTAAAGGTAATGTTTACTGTAGCGGTTCAGGAGGTGTGTGGATTTTCTCACCCACAGGTCAACTTCTCGGCAAAATTGCGGTTCCCGAAACAGTGACAAATTTAGCTTGGGGCAATAAAGATTATAAAACGCTTTATATTACAGCAGGAAATAGTATTTACCGCATTCGCTTGAATATTGCAGGGGTTAAACCGGGGCAGAATAATTTGTAATACCTTTTTTGATTGAACGTTGGCTATTGAATTACAGTTGCGTTTTTATTGATAGAAGCTTGGACTTTTCAAATTAATTAAATAGTGAATATGTTAAGCATTAATCTGAACTTCTCAACACAAGAATGCTGAGTCATTTTCTGAAGAAGTGGATATTGTAAAGTTACAATTATACTTTGTATAAACGATGAAGGCTAAAAGCTTGCTATTATTTGGTTTGGGATTCTTGCTTACAGTTTTTTGTTGTTTAGAAGTAAACGCAAATATCCCGGCAAAAATTACAGTCACAAAAACCAATTACCAAGGCTGGCGAGATTCTTATATTTTAAGTAATGGTCAAGTGGAAGCGGTTGTTGTTCCAAAAGTTGGACGGATCATGCAGTTTCGCTTCAAGGGTGGAGAAGGTCCATTCTGGGAAAATCCCCAAGTGTATGGTAAAGCACCTAACGTCAAATCTAAAGAATGGGGTTATTTTGGTGCTGGGGGTGATAAAACGTGGCCTGCACCCCAATCTGAATGGGAAAAAATCACAGGACGAGGTTGGCCTCCACCAGCTACGTTTGATTCTATAGCAGTTACAGCAAGAGTTAATCGCAGCGAGGTGACGCTGATTTCTGCGATTGACCCTTTCTACGGCATTAGGTTCTACCGTAAAATTACACTTGAACCTAAAAAACCTGTAATGAGGGTCACCACGACTTACGAAAAAGTCAAGGGTAAGTCAAAAGATGTTTCAGTATGGATAGTTACACAGTTACGCGACCCCGTTGCAGTCTACACAGCCCTACCCCAAACGTCGATTTTTCCTGAAGGGTATAACAAGCAATCTGAAGATTTACCAGCTAACTTAAAGGTAGACAACGGCTTATTGTCCTTGACACGCGATCGCAATAAATCCCATAAAATAGGCTGCGATGCTAGTACATTATTATGGATGGATGAAAAAGTCGCAGTCCGCATTGACTCACCAAGAGTATCTGGAGCGAGTTATCCCGACAACAACAGTAGTGCCGAAATTTATACCAACTTAGACCCAAAGGCTTACGTAGAGCTTGAATTCCTCAGTACGCTAAAAACACTGCGAGTTGGGGAAAAAATGGATTTAACTACCACATATACTTTAATTCCACGCATAACTGAGAATGCTGAACAAGAAGCCAGAACAATTCTGGGACGATAATTAAGGCAGGTTACGGAGAGCGGATTTTTTTGAAAACTGCATAAGTTGATTTTGCTGCCAACTATTACTTTTACAGAGGGGAAGGAAATAACTTTCACCTTCAAAACAACTGTACTCAACCTGAACCCAGGAGAATTATGTCTACCCAAGCTCATCCTATTCTGAAAAAAGGTGACCACGGTCCAGAAGTCAAGCGTCTGCAAGAGTTGCTGAATCAAGCTGACCGCAAAAAAAACTTTGGAAATCCTCCTCCTCTAAATGCTGATGGAGAATTTGGACCCAATACTGAGACTGGTGTTAAGAATTTCCAAAAATTTTATGGACTAACGATTGATGGAGTTGCTGGTCCTAAAACCTGGGCGAAATTAGAGGAAGTGGTACGTTAGCCGAAGGCATGGAGTACTTCACTTGAGAACCCCTGTCTGTTTGTTGCCCCAAGCAGACGGGGTTTTAGTTTGGAGATAATTTTTAAAAGAGTCAAGCGTTTTTGGTGTACTGTTGTATTTTATCTGTTACTTGTAGTAACAACGCTCAATCCACATTCGCATTTCTTCTTCAGAACCAAAACAAGCAGAACGTCCTGTCAAGGGGTCATACGCGTGCCAAGAAAAAGTACGACCATGACGATCTGATTCTTGCCATACTTGCAGTTCAGATCTGCTAACTAACCATATTACAAAATGTTGCCAAACGTTTTTTATCTTTGGCAATATTTCTTTTGAGAAATTAAATGTTTGCATAGCAAAATTTCCGAGCGTGAATTTAAGAAGTTTTGAGTGATGAGTACCAAATGCTAAGTAAAAATGACTCAGCACTGATTGCTTATTACTATTTGGTGAACTATTACTTTTAGCTTCGCTTAAGAATTTTTTAGTGAGAAGGTACACTTTTTGTAAATTTGTACTAGTACAGTTACGCCTCTTGACAACTGTTCTATTAAAAATTTCACAAACTGTACTAGGTCAATAAAGGAAAAATCCCTTATAGTGCCAGTATTGATGATTTTGTAGTCATTAATTGAGTGCGCCAATATGAAAATTTTGTTGGAACGGCAATCAGCCAAACCCCTATACTTGCAGATACGCGATCGCATAAGTCGTCTCATTAAATCTGGCGCACTGCAAAGCGGCGATCGCCTCCCCTCAATCCGCTCTTTAGCTGAAAGTTTGCAAGTTAACAAACTCACAATTATTGAGGCTTATCAGGTTTTAGAAGCGGATGGTGTTGTTTGTGCGCGTCAGGGATCTGGATATTTTGTTAACAGTGTCATTCCTTCTGCCAATTTAAAGTCAACATTTGCCCCTGCACAAAATGTCATTATTCCAGAGCAAGGAACAAGTTGTTTTTTTGATATGTACACGGCAGGGGTGCATGCACAATCTCAGCCTGGAATGATTAACTTTAGCCTTGGTTTTCCTCATCCGCCAAAAGACATAGATTTAATTGCTAGACGAGCGCTCAGACAAGCTCCTGATACCTTGTTTCAATATGACTTGCCTCAAGGACAACTCACTCTGCGCAGGCAAATTGCTCAGATGTTGATTCAACAAGGAATGGAGGTATCAGCAGACAATTTGATTATTACCAATGGCTCTGAACAAGGGCTATCGTTGGCAATACAACATCATATACAACCAGGTGACTGGGTGATTGTTGAAACACCAACATATTTTGGGGCGATCGCCATTCTAGAAAAATTAAGAGCCAAAATTATCGGCATTCCTATGAGTGCCGAAGGGATGAATCTTGAGTTATTAGAGCAATATCTCAAAAGCCATCGCCCAAAATTAATTTATACCATTAGTACTGTGCAGAACCCCACAGGGATAACAACAACTCAGGCACATCGCCAACAATTACTGAGATTAGCAGAGAAATACGAGTGCCCAATTTTAGAAGATAATGCTTATGAAGGATTGTGTTTTGAGTCTGTACCAGCACCAATAAAAGCTTTAGACAAACAAGATTTGGTAACTTATATAGGCACTTTTTCTAAAACTTTGATGCCTGGGTTACGAGTCGGCTATATGGTGGTGACAGGCAAACATTATCAAGCAATTATCGAGGAGAAGTTACTCCATGACCTTCACACATCCACCATTTCTCAAGCAATAGTCAGCGAGTACCTAGCATCAGGGCATCTGCGCCGTTATCTCAACCAACTGCGTGCAGAACTCCTTCAAAGCCGTAATCTTATGCTCCAAGCCTTAGAGCATTACTTTCCCGAAGAAGCACGATGGACTGTTCCCAACGGTGGATTATTTCTTTGGGTACAGTTGCCGGATAATGTTCCTACAAAGACAATTCGTATCGAAGCCTTGTCTCAAAGTGTCTTAGTTGCTTGTAGTTCGGTGTTTTTCCCTGATAAGCAAGGTTATCCAGCTATGCGGTTAACTTTTTGTCTCACGCCGGAGGAAATTGAGACAGCTATCTCTATTTTAGGTAAATTACTGAAAAAACATCTTTACAAAGCGTCTGATAGGATATCTAGACCTCAAACGCTTGCTCATAGTATTTAGATCCCCCTAGTCTATCAAGCTGTTGACCGCCAAGTTATGCGATCGCAACGACAAATTGTTCTCCTTACAGAAAAATTCAGATGCTATGGCTGTGCCTCCAGAAATTCCAGACAGCTTTTGACAAAAATAGACATGAAGTTTTCGTTCCAATGGGCAAGACTTTTTGCCTTTTGTAAGGCGTTCTCCGTAAGTCCATAAGCCTCAGCTTGTGCTATTAACAAACCTTCCCATGTTGGTGTGGCGATAGTCTTTGCCACTCCTAACCCAGAGAGTGTAATGGCATTGAGTTGATGTTCTAGGTGTTTGGGAAAGACTAACTGAGGAATGCCTGCAAGTAAACAAGTAATAGCCGTCGTTGAGCTTCCGTGGTGAATTGCCAGGGACTTCCCCGCTAGAACTTCGGTTAAGGGTTTAAAGTCAGATTGAGGTCTAAGAGTTTGCAGCACCAAGTCACGGTACGGATAGTCATCGTATAAATAAGCCCAAGCAGGACCATCACTGGAGTGCAGATTTTTTGGAATAGGTGTAATGTGTACGCTAAGATACTGCTGACACTCAGTCCGCAGATACCGATAAGGATCTAATTCAGGAATGCCAAAGATAAAACTGGCATCCCCAGACAGAACTTCCCCTAAGAGTGCATCTGACTTAACAACTTCACGAACCGTTTTGCTGACCTGCTCTTGGTGTTTTTCTGATTCAGACGGGGTGGGAAATCTTAAGGGCGGAAATACTTCAATCGGTGGTGGTACTGCAAAGCTGTCTCCCGTGACAATTGTGGGTATAATATTGCGAGCTGCCAACACTAAACCAGGCGCAAAATCAGTAATAACTAAGCTTGGTTTAACCTCTAAAAGAACAGATTGCCATGCCTGTAGGTGCGATCGCAGTAGATTTGCATTACCAAAACCAAACGTTTCCAGGATATCTGCGAACGTATAGGATTCAGACCTTCCAGAAAATGGCAGGAGCGGGGCACAAACAATTTTCCACGGAAAACTCATGCCTTTGATTTTATAAGATTTCAAAGCAAAGACTGGTTCAACTCCGTACGATTCCAATGTCCGAGCCAGTGCCGCCAGACGTTGAATGTGTCCCTGTCCTCCTCCCAGTTCCCATCCAAATAGGACTTTCATCAATTTTTACTGTTTTTGGGATGCTGCCTTTTTCTTAAGGGCTATGGAAAACAGACCTGCCAACAACCAACCACCTATGGTTGTTGGTTCCGGAACCGGGGTGGTAGTGCGTTGAGAAAGCTGTGGTTTGCCAGATATAGAGTATACAAAAGGACCTCGTATGGCAGTGGCATTAAAACGCGGTTCAGCAAAACCCGGTCTAGGAATGGCAAAGATAGAAAAATTCGTTTGTACGGTATTGCTCTCCACTTGAGATCCGCTAATGAATAAGTCTGTTGCCGTGCCACCATAGCCGCTTATATCTGCAAGTGAGAATTGGCGTCCTAGGAAGTTAAAATTAAAATCTGTCAAAGGAAACAAAGAGAGATTAAGAGATGGTGGAGGCACTATGACGGGTGTTGATGCGTCATCAAAGCTGTAAAAACCTGAAAGCGGCTGCTCTATCGTTAGTGGTGGTCCGCCGTAGGCAGCGTTTTGAGTAACGTCAGTGATCGTGAAATCAACGGTAATGACGGCAGCACTTGCTGGGTTCGCTTTCATTGCAGTCAGACCCAAAGCAACGCCAGCAGTGGTAACTGCTAGTTTTTGGTTTAGCTTCATTTTTTTGTTTAGTATGGGTTACCTATGTCACAAGAACCCGCTGTATGGACTTACCCGTTATGTCTCTTACTTTTACCAAGTACTGGTAGAAAATTTACCTTGATTTATAAAATATTTTCTCAAGCTTCATTGGAACTTTATAAATATAGGCGCTTTGCGGTAAAGATGTCGGTAAATATCAAGGCTTCTGGACTCATTTAGAACATTGCCACGGGGGAACTTTAGACTCAATCCCCCCTGGTTATATCTATGCTTTCACTCTCGCCAACACCTAGCAACTAAGTCATCGCCAAAGTCGGATGATGAGACTGACCCCAACTGCCCAGCCAACCGATACCATCCAGCCTGCTAGAATATCGCTGGGATAATGCACACCCAGATACAACCGCGTCCAGCCGATAACCAATACAAAAATTGTCCCGACAATCAAAACCAACCAGCGCCATCGGCTACCCCAAGTTAAAATGACTAAGACTGCCACGAACGTCATGCTCGACATCGCATGACCGCTAGGAAATCCGTAGTCAAATTCTGGTGCAGGTGACTCCCATAAGTGGGGACGGACTCGATGCAGCAGTACCTTCGCTGTCCGGTTGATGATGATGCTACCGAGTAAGGTGACAATCAAATAAGTTAGCGATCGCCACCGTCGGCGGTTAAATAGCACTAGCGCGGTGACAGTAGCAATCGGAAACACACCCCAAAACACACCCAATTTAGTCAGCATTGTTACCACAACGTCTAGTTGAGGATTGGCTGTGCTGTGAACTGCCAATAGTATGGGTACATCCCACGGAAAGCCACCTTCATTCTCCCAAACATCCTCTGCCAGTTCCCCAAAAACCAGCAAAGGTAAAAAGACTCCGAGCAATAGCAGCAGCAGCGATCGCCAATGGGTAATCAGCAGTTGCTGGACAAATCTAAAAAAGGATTGCAAAAGCTGCCAGAGCCGTGCGTTAAACATTCACCTACCTAAACCCTACTCAGGGATGGGGAATTCCGCCGAACTAGTTAAGCGTCAAACTCTCTATTGGTCTAATGTACCCTGATCTAACCAGTGTCAGATATTGTGACGTTCTCCCCACCCTGCCTGACGGCTCTTGGTGGGGCTTCTACAAGTCGCCCCATAGAAATTTCCTGCTTCATTGGTCGTTACTCCAGACGCCCTAAGGATTACTCCATACAGCAACATCCACGTTTCGATACCCTTACGGGTTCGGCACTTCCTTCAAGTCGGCGAAGCCGCCCAACGGAGTGCCTCACCTCCACAGGCAGTGAGCGAGACTCAGTCAGGCCCCACGGAGTCTTTGTACAAGGACACGAAAGTTAAACAACCCTTACGGGTTCGGCATTCCCTCTTTGGGGAAACCACCAAGACCGGGATGCCTCACCAAACCAAATTGGTTTTACGCATTGATGGTTTCATGCATAAAGCAATCCTTCTCAATGCAACCCCATACCAATTGTCATGGTTCTGTACCGTTCCCAGAGTTTGCACTGTTCACCTGCATTGCAGTTCGTTTGTGTCAATCTGGTCAGTGGGAGCGCTGATATAACTATGCTAGTATGTATGTGGCGCACTGTGTACACAGACATGAAAGAAAAATCATTACGGTTTAGGATGTCAGAGCGTCGGTACAATAAGCTCAAGCTATATGCGGCAAGCAAAGAAAAAACCATGACTCAACTTATTGAAGACTGGGTTGACCGACTGCCGACTTCAGAAATTGCCAACTACTCAGACACCCACAAGGGGTGTACCTCGTAGTTGTCTCGCTATCCATCCCCACCGCACAGGCGGATGGGGAATTTCGCGAAAGACGTTAAACAATTTTTCTAATCAAAAAATCCCTAAAAACAAATTTAACTATGAAGCTTTGAAAACTGTCCTCAGAACCAGACAATTTCCGGAACCTTAGAGAAAAAACCAGTAGTCTTATACCTAGAAGAACTTCAAAAACAAAAGGGATTAAACAATGTTCACTAACGTGGCTTTGATTGCTTTCGTAATTTTCTCTGCGCCTGTTATCTGCCGTGCAACAGAAGTCAAAAACACCAGAAGAACTAAGTGAATATTAATCTAATATATAGCAATCTTAAATCATTCCTGAACAACAAGATTCCCGACTTCTTTAAGAAGTCGGGAATCTGATCCATCTGCAATTAAGCAGCAATAGGTTCCAACAACTGAATGTTGGAAAAGATAATTTCTTGAATGGATGTTTTTCCTTCTGTTTCGGTGCGAATTTCTCGGCGATTTAGGATGAAGTAATTGCCTACCTTTTCGTACTCGTCTGTAAATTCGCTTCTTCCGCCCTTTTGTTCGCCCGTTTTTGGATCGTGGTAAACAGAGTCATATTGATGAGACAGGTAGCCTTCTCCTGTATCGTGACTGCTGAAGGTGTCAATCGTCACAACAACATTGTGGATATGACGGTGGACGTGGCTCACTTCATTGTTACGGACTTTGTAGCGATCGCCTTCGGACTTACCGCCTAAAAGAATCTCAACGGCACCAGTTTCATCAGTTGCACCATAGCGAAATGTATTCGCGCCGTGGGTTTCTTCAAAAGAGCGACGGATGCGGTGAATCGCAATCTCCCATGCTTGATTGTTAATGAACTGCTTCGCTTCCTCGTCTTCTACCTCAAAAACTTCCGCCTTGAGATTCGCGTTGACACGAATTTTGCCTGTAAACACCTGCTCATCCTGTTTATAGGTGACATCTGCGGTGTAACCAGGGAAGTTTTTCTCCCAAGTGTAACGGTTTTCGTATGCAGCACGAAAAAGTTCTTGAGCAGAAACTTGTGTTGCTGTCATTGTTTCTCCTATCGTCACCTGTTAAGTTAGCTTTTTACCTTTGCTGCTATTAGCATAGAAGTAATTGTGAAGTTTCGCATAGACCCCAAGTGGGTACACTTATGGTATGGTTCATTCTCTTCAAACTGTATTTCATGAAATAGCTTCTGTCAGCAATGAGCAAGAACTACGACTAGCTGTGACAGATACAGTGGGGGAGTATTTTGGCGTGCAGCGTTGGGGTATTCATTTGCTGGATGAGCCGTTCCCCCCAGAGGTTGATGTTCAGGCTGTTCCAGGTGTGTGTATGGAAAGCAACCCTGTTGGGCGCTTCGTCGTTGAACGTCATGCTCCTGTTCACGAGCAATTGGTGTTACCAACAGGAGACTGGAAGCATTTTTGCTCGCGCCATGACCATGAACACGTCATGAGTGGACCAATTGTTTGTGATGGTCGTCTTGTGGGAACGCTTAACCTCGCCCGTGAGCATGGTACTGCGGCTTTTAATGTGAACGATCTCGCTGACATGAGTGCTTTATGCCTTCATGTTTCCGCAAAACTCGCCACCTTACGCGCGAAACCAAAAACATCCCTCTGTCCGTTAGCAAGTCGTCTGACTCCCCGTGAATTAGAAATTGCTGAGTTGGTGGCGCGGGGGTTAACGAATGCGGAAATTGGCGAAAAGCTTTGGATCACACACAATTCTGTCAAGCAAGCGCTCAAACGGATGTTCCGCAAGCTAGATGTTTCAGCGCGTGCTGAGATGGTAGCCAAGCTGCAGGATAGTTTGGTATCAGTTATCAGTTAAGGTTTACCCTGCCTCGCTTTCTTATGTTGTTACCGGGGAAGCTGCAGCAGAGACAACGTTAAGATTAGCAACTAACCCGTAGGTTGATACATAATCTCCTAACTCTTGCAAATCAACCGTCCCACTTTTATCGGTGTCAAGAGTGGCGAAAAGATAATCAGTTACGTACCTCCTGACATCTTCAGAGCTACGTTCACCTGTTGTCATATCTTCTATTCGACCTAAAAGCTCCATAATCTCGTCTTTATCGAGTGCATTGCTTGCATCTGTATCCAATTGACGGAAAAGTTTTCTCACATCTTCTGTATTCATTCTCGAAGAACGCAGTGTTTCTCGCAATAATTCATTACCAAATGAATTCATAAACAATATCTGCTCGACGAGTGGTATGCAGAAGAACCCCAGTGCTGCCCAAAAAATTGCATATCTTACAGCTGACGGATTTGCAGTTGCACTAACTCCAAGGAAAAGAGCTGCCCAAAGGAAAAAGTTTGGATTAACTAGCAGGATATAAGCATCCCTCGCTTCTGCCTTAATAAGCTGCTTGCGTGTAAACACTGAAGTTAATACGGCAAAGACGCGCATTAAGATAAAGACTAATGTTGCCACTGCCAATTGTTGCAGACAAGCTAGGGAACGGTTTGCATCCGTTGAGGAAAATAAATCGCCCAGAAATGTTGATGGAGTAAACTGAAACCCAGTTGCCAAAGCCATTAATGCGACAGCAAGCACTCCAATAAATTTCCAGTTCTTACTGTGGTGATTTGATTCAACAGGAGATTTGTCACGCCAAAATTGAGCTAAAGCTCCCGGTATTGCCAAACCAACAATTAGAATGACACCGAAAAATATCAGGCTTGAACTGTTAATTGGTAATTGTTTTGCCAAGCCAAATGTCACAATCAATGCAACTGGAGCGATAATTGATAATGTCCTTGATAAGATAGCCGACGGATAAAGATTACCGCCCCAGAGTACCGATAAAACTGGGGAAGTAAGAGCGGGTGGAACCATCCAAAAAAGCACCCACATAACTTTGTACAAATCCCCCGGACCTTGATACAAAATTCCCGAAAATATTAAAGCTAGCCCAACTACCCATCTCACCAACATCCACGCATAGACTATATACTTCACAGTTGAAGTTACTTTGCGTTTACTGGCTGCAAAGTCAATGTCTAGGTAGGTATAAAACGTTGAAGCCGCGAGACAGACAACGATTATCGCTCGAAATAGCTCTGAGGGAATTCCGACCGAGGAGGCGCTTATTGCCCTAAGGGAGCATCCCAGTAAGAAAGCAGCAGCATACAGCAAAATTGCCCACATAATTGACAGATCGTTGATCTGTTTACGCACCGAAGCTGCACCGCCAGATTCCTTGTCGCGAAACTTGACTAGCTCCTCACCACTGAGAGCTTTACCGTTAGGGAGTTTCAGATGTTTATAAGCCTCCGGTGGTAAATCACTTAAATAAAGTGCTAGAGGCTCCAATACATATTGGTGGCACACTACTAAAACAGTTTCGCCCCGTTTTAAGTGCGGTACAACCCGCTCTTCGTAGAAAGAAGCAGCGCGTCCGTAAACTTGTGCAATCTTCTCGCCCGCCGGAGGTGCAACGCCAGTGGGAATGCAACATTTCCTCGAAGCCTTCGTAGCCAAGGGCAAGACGTAGTAGATTCAGGTTACGACCCGCAAAAATGCCAAAGGATTTCTCGCTAATCCGATGGTCGATTTCAACAGGAATATCCGGTGACTTCAGCGCCTGACTTTCAGCAAGGGCGATTTCACAAGTTTGCCGCGCCCGTCTCATGTGAGAGACATATACTGCATCAAACTTCACACCTTTTTTCTTAATGTCAACACCTGCACGGCGTGCCTGCAACCTACCAAATGCCGTGAGGTCAACATCCAGTACCCCGGCAAAAATGTTACGTTCATTGCTGGTACTTTCACCATGCCGAATAAAATAGGCACGTCCTGGATAATCATCCTTTTGTGCAACAGACGCGCTGGTAAAATTATTAGTTTTTACCACTATTTTTTAATATCTTAAATATAAGTATCATTAACATAATAAGGTTAACTAACCTATTTTTCAATGGCTTGTTCAGAAAATTTTTTTACAAGTATAGTAACGATTTAATGACTTTTAAAAAGTAACGAAACACTTAACTACGGCTATCGGATAACCGATAGCTTTGCTGTACTAGGCGCTATGTCTTCAAAGCGGACTGCAAAGAAAACAATACGTTGGCGTCTGATTTTTGCAGGTAATTTGCTTTCTATTTTTGGGGTTAATTTATGGTGTTATACCGTTTCTTGTTTTCTTGGAAGAATTTATTCTCTGGAAGTCCCATTAATGTAAACAATCCTTGTTTTCCCAACCAGACAAGGACTGAAGGTGGTATCGACCTACCTCCTGTAAATTTACGAGCCGTAAAGCTCACTTCAGGAATATAGATGATCTGAGCAAAACAGATTTCTCTGATGAGGAGAATTCAGAATTCAGGAGTCAGAAAACATAATATTCTGACTCCTGACTCCTGACTTTTCTTGTTAAGATTCGCGTCCAGGTGCCCAAGTATCACGCCATTTCACGGTACCTTCTTTGGCAATCACCCAGCGGCGATTCATCAGATTTTCGCGCAAAGGCGATCGCCCTTCTCGCAACATAGCGTATTTATAACTAATCAACTTGCCAGCACTTTCATCAAACGGAATCTCAGCAAACCATGTATTAGAGTTGATGTACTCCAGAGGATATCCCTTGCCAATATCCCAGTTACCTAATTCCGGACAATCTCCAATAACGACGATAGTTTCACCCAGTTGAGTTTGTACACCATTCAGTTGGACTCGCACAATCGTTTGCCCTTTCACCCGTTCTCCAACACGGCTTAAGACGATCACACCTCGCTCTTCGAGTTGTAAGTCGTAAATTTTACCATCTTTTACTTCATACTTGTTGCGAGTCATTACACACGTGTGTTCGCCATCAGGCAGTTCTGTTTCTACCTCTGGTATGGTGACTGCTTCGCCTCTATTCAGTAATACAAAGCACAGAGAGTCACGATAGCGACGTACGTAAGAGTAAACATCGGGCGTGATGTATTTTTGCCATTGGCTACCCATCGAAATCGCTGGATTGAGTCGCCGTAAGCCAGAAAGTAGCCTGATGTAACGATAAATTTCACTATCCGTATCCCATTTATCCATCATTGGACGGTTGTATGGGTCATTTCCACCATTAGTGTCATCGTGGAGATACTGTTCTGTACCATAATAGATGCAAGGAATACCACGAGAAGTCATAATCAGGGTAATTGCCACTTTCAGTATCGCTGGATCAGAGTTCAGCGATTGGAAACGGGGCATATCGTGGTTGTCAAGAAAGGTAATTAACTCTGTCGCTCCGTTGTAGCGATAATCTTGGTCAAAAATCTCTTGAATGAGATGAAATCCACCTTCTGCACCTTGTGCCAAAGCTTCCCTAATGGCAACGCACAGCCCAAAGTCTAACATCGTCATGCCAGAATTATTGGCAAATTCTACAGAGCGATCGTCTAAGGGATGGCTGAAAATCCATTCACCAAAAATAAACACATCTGGCTTGTGATTATACATATCACCGTTGAATTCTTGCCAAAACCAGATGGGCATATGCTTAACAGTGTCCACCCGCAGTGCATCCACACCCCGGTCTAGCCATTGTTTAATTGCCGATTTGATATAATTACGATATTCAATGTTGTTCTCGTTAAACGTTGCAAGACCGGAAAGTTCACAGTTTTGCACTTGCCATTCGTTTTCCCAGTCTTGCACTTCGCCATAGTGGTGATACCAGTGCTGCTCATCATCGTTAAAGTCAGCAATTTTCACTCCATCGTCGTATAATTCACCTTTGGTACCACTAATATCAGGTGAACTGTGGTTGCAGACAATATCCAGCACCAGCTTCATTTTGCGCTCGTGCAGTTCGGCAATTAACCTATCAAATGTGGTATCTCTTGTTTCCTGAGTTTTGTTTAAAGAAGGCTCTTCGCCGTTAGCAATGAAGCGAGGATTAATCCGCTTAAAGTCCTTTGTCCAATAGCCATGCATCGCTGCATTGCCCACAAACAAATCTTCAATTTGCTCAAACAGAGGAGTTAACCAAATTGCAGTCACTCCCATGCTTTTGAGATAGTCTAACTTGTCGATGACGCCTTGCAAGTCTCCGCCCCAGTACTTACCCCAATCTTGTCGAGTTGGATCATACAGTTCTGCATTTTCACCTTCACTGTTTGAGCGATCGCCATCATAAAAGCGATCGACCACAATAAAATAGAGAGTTTCCTGACGAAATTCAATATCTCTGGTGTAAAGAAACTCTAGGTCAATTTCTGTCTCTGATGGTGGAGTTTCTATAATGGCAGCGACTTCTGCCTCTGCATCTTCTACCTTGTATTGATCTTCGGAAAACAGCGATGGAGGAGTATTTACCATATGAGGATGAAAATTTTTACGCAACTAAGGTTTGCAGATTAATTAGCAATCTACTTCTAAGTAGTATGTGTAACTACAAATTCTGGTATTATCTAATCTTTCTTAAGAAAGAGGTATCTATCCCTGGCTAGTTTCTAAATATCCCTATATTTATATATCTGTAGATAGAGGATAAAGCAAAGAGAATAGAATGTTAGTCTGTCAATAAATTAGTAAGCCCTCAGATTCCCGACAACTTTTACGAAGTCGGGAATCTTGTTGTTCAAAAATGATTTAGGCTTGCGATAGAATTGATGCCTGTTTTTGGCAGAGTCAAAGGAGGGCGAATTCTATAGCAGTTCTCCATTGGGTGCAATACAGGTTGTTTGTAGGCGGCAAAGGCTTTGCCCATACGTGTCAACAATCACGTTCAAACCGTTTATTCCACGTTGGTTTTACCCCACCCCCAACCCCTCCCCTTGGCAAGGGGAGGGGCGGTTTTGGCGCAAGACAAAACCGGGGTGGGGTGAAGCGAGAATTGTGTGCCTCGTTCCCAGCCTCAGGCTGGGAATGCCTATTAGGAGGCTCTGCCTGCCTTAACAGCGTTACTAGCCGCTTCAAGGGCATTTCCAGGTGGAACCTGGAAAGATATCTATGATGATATTGGATTCCTCTATTTCGTCAAACTCATTCTCGATTACGCGAACGGTGAGTGATCCAGATATTCCAGGAAAGAATTAACACCCAGCAACCGGATGCCATAAGTTGCCATTATCGTCTTCAACGCATCATCACCACGTAAATCATCATCCCCAGACACAATAATCTCTGCTTCGCCATCAATCGCCGTAGCCAGCACAGGTAAATCTTTGGGATCTCGACAATTAGGAGGAACCGTTTTCAACTCAACCCATATTGCTCGATGCTGCAACTGCTGTTCAAGGCGGATAGCTTGATTTGGATCAATTCGTTCTCTTAAGCGGGGGCGATTCCAAACTAGATGGAGTTCTTCCATTAGGGGTTGGCTCATCACCAACTGGAATTTGTCCTCATTAAATGCTTCTAAAACAGGCAATGTAACTCGCCCTCTCAATAAAATCCGAATCCAAATGTTAGTGTCGATGACCACTCGAAACGTCATGCTTGGTGAGATTGCTGGCGTACAGCCTTAATTTCAGCCATGATCTCATCGTCTGTAATGTCATCAACCGGGGGTTGGGCATAAAGTTCTTGAATTAAAGCCGTCAAATCTGAACGTAAACCCACTTCAACCAAAGCTCTAGCAACCTGCGCCCGCTCCTCTGGTTGCAACTGTTGCACAGCGGTAATGAGTTGTTCCAGGGTGATAGGAATTGATATCATGCTCGTAGCCATCATTGAGCTTCTTAAATTGTAGCCGACCTTTTCTCCTCTCAATTTGTCCTCTTAAAATGGGGAGAGTAAAATGTCAAACACTTTGGCGATAAGCCGGAGGACTTCGGCGTGAGCGCTCAGTCGAACGCTTGACGCTCCGCGTATCGCATAACTAGCAACTTGGGTGACTAGTGCGACAATTTGGTGAAATGGATAAATGAATGCGACGCGCGTATCAGCCGGAATTCACGGCTAGCAGGCTGTATGTAATTATGAAATTATTAAACTAAATTACAGATTTTCCTACAACCGCTCAAGTATGCCAAGCGGACGATTACAGGACTTACGCAAAGTCGAGAATGTCATACTGAGCGAAACGGAGTGTAGCGAAGTATCAAGGGAGTTCTTCGTTTCGCTAGCGCTACACTCAGAATGACAGTTTTTCGTTAAAATGCGTAAGTTCTGGATTATTAAAACCTAAAAGCTGCGACTCTATACTAGTGACAACAAACTTATGCCTAAAATAGACCCCGCCAAGTTTAAAAAAGTCTCTGTCAGCCTTCCCTTTGGCATCGGTTCAGCTGAATGGGAAGCCGATCCAACAGAGCGTCGGGCTGCATGGTCGTTGTATGTTGAACTTGTTACCCGTATTGCTGTTCAACCTTTGGAAGTTGACGAAGGACTGTTGCGTGAGGCGCTGACATCTTTATACAGTCTTTTTGGCATAACACGGGAAGTCCTCAAACAAGCTGGACCAGATGTTGGTGCATCGCGCGAGTCAGTTGGAGGCATTGCTATAGCGGTGCTGAATAATGGTTTGCGCCCTTTTCTTGCTAAATGGCATCCACGGTTGCAGACATGGGAAGCACAGCGTCCTCCTCACCTGAGTTCTAAAGAGCATGAGCGCAATTGGTCTGAGGAAGGGAATTTGCGGGATGAGTTGGAAGCGTTGAGAAGGGATTTGGAACAATATGCTAATGCTCTGGCAACTATTGCTGGTGTAGACAAGTAGTAGAAAAAAGCTGAGGTATGACGATGTCTCAATATAAAGTGTTTCTTTGCCACAATAGTAAGGACAAGCCACAGGTAAGAGAAATTAGGGATCAGCTAGAGCAGCAAGGTATTGAAACCTGGATGGATGAGCAAGATATCAAGGGGTTTGACGATTGGAAGAAAAAGATAAAAGAAAATCTTTCTCAGATGAATGCTGTAGCTGTACTCCTTGGTTCCTCAGGGTTTGGAGAGTGGCAAAAGTATGAAATAATATACACTGAGCAAGAAATAAATCGGCGCGAACAGAACAAACTCCTCCCGCTTCGCGCAGGATTGGTTATACTAAAGAGCTGCCAACAAACATTTCAAAAAATTCGAGATAGGCACTACGACACACCATATGGGTGGTTATTTATTAACCCTCACATGGTTGATTTGCGCGCATCTAAAGCTCCAATGAAACAACTAATTGAAGCCATAACAGAACAGCGCTGGCACGTAGACTACACGCGGCTGGAAAATTTACTAAAAGCAGGACAGTGGAAAGAAGCGGATCAGGAAACTCTTGCTGTCATGCTCAAGACAGCTGGTAGAGAAAAAGAAGGCTGGCTGGATATCGAATCCATCCAAAACTTTCCCCGTAAAGACCTCCACACAATTGACCAACTTTGGGTAGAATACAGTGATGGGCACTTTGGCTTTAGTGTGCAAAAGCGCATTTCGGAAAGTGTGGGTAAAGACTACGAAAAGTTTGGCGATCGCGTGGGCTGGGGTAAAGGAATGTGGTTGAACAAAAAATGGCTAGATTACAATGAAATAATCTTCTCCCTGGATGCCCCCGAAGGACATCTCCCCGTGGGCGTTGTCTATGGGTCGGGGTCGTGGTTCTGGGGGTTAGACGCTACTTTAGGGGTTCATGTCGTGCCGTTTCTTCAGCGGCTTATCGTGTTTTTGTTTAATCTCTTGTCGCGTCCAGACTTGTAAAGTGTAACATATAAGGCTTACACAGAATTGTAAAGATTCGCAAACAAGCGATTTTCCACGGAGTCTTGCGGTTTCTACGTTTCCCTTACCTGGCACAGAATCCAAAGAGGATCTTCTTGTTGTGCTTGTAGTAGGATGCTGGCAAATTGTGGGTTATAACAATTAGCGAAGACAAACTTGCACGCTACTTCTTTTATTTCTTGGTTCGTTGCTTTCCACTCATCCGGTACTATTTGTCCCGGCGAGGATTTCTTTCCCTTTGTTTTTGCCTTCAACCCTGTTAATAACTTATTTCCCCAGTGGTTGCGCTTTTCTGGTTTGGGCTGAGGACGGTATTTTTTGCAAAAACCCCGGTACTTCTGGGCGCATTCTTCTAAAGTCTTACCTAAAGACAAAAACGCTGGATGCCACTCCCTATCGGGAAGTCAAAAGTCAAAAGTCAAAAGTCAAAAATTTATTTATTCAACTTTTCTTTAGTCGTTACTATTGATTTAGCAATAATTTTAACCAATTGTTCGCATTCATCTAAAAGATTGTCTATTTGTGACTCAGATATTATTTCGGACTTAATTAATAGCTTTAGCCAATATGTTGTCTCTTTTGCCTCTTTTAGGGCTATGGATTGCTTGCTGATAAAATCTTTATCACTTTCAGCCGAACGAGATTCTTCAATATTCGCACCGATTGATGTACCAGATCTGAATAACTGAGCAGCTAGCAATCTAGGTGTTCCTGGTTGTTTATCTAGGTAAGAACAAAGCTTGGTTATTCTAACAGCAAACTCAAATGTTCTATCAGAAATTGGTATATAATTACTCATGCTAAAATTTGACTTTTGACTTTTGACTTTTGACTTTTGACTTCCCCAAAGGGGCGTTGCTCATAATGCAAAGGGCGTAGAGTTTAAACCCATATTTCTCTTTTGCTTTCTTGATGGCGTAGAGAAACACTTCCCGACACTCTAGGCGAGTGAGGCGAAATTCGCGGTTATTGCACCGGGTGGTGATGTGATAGCAGAATCCTGGTTGAAAGTTTCGGGGAGAACGAGGCATCAATACACCTCATCATGAGAGCTAAGGGATTTCCAACAAATAAATTATCCATCTTGTGGCATGGGTGTCCCACCCGTCCTTTGTATTCAGGGCGGGCAAGATGCCCACCCCACAAGAAAATTTGGAATTTTTTTTATTTGGAAGTCCCGAAGGCAAGAACCTTGTAAATAGGTTATATTATGCCCTTATACTTGCCCACAATTTTCGCTTCACCCCACCCCCGTAAAGCTACGCTTCACGTCCCCTCCCCTTAGTAAGGGGAGGGGATTAAGGGGTGGGGTAAAACCAACGTGGGATAGCTGAAAATCGCTACATCTGTATTGACTATCTCTAGCCCTTCTCACTTCGTTACAAGACAGCCAAAACCCCTAAATACAGCAAAAACCAGCATATTTTAACCATAAGCTCAAATATACGGCTTGAGTAATGTCGCAGCAAATCCACATATAGTCTTATGTTGTCTACAACCAATCTATGACTTCTGTTAGAAGAATGATTACGTTTTTACAGCTAGTCTTGACTTATATGCAGGACAACTCCCTAGCTCGAAAATAGGTTGGTTTTTTACTCAATTTCCAAAGCCAACCTCTATTTGCAGTGAGCCGACGGAGTTTCCGAAAGTGTGAAAAGTATTGAAAATTAACTCATGGAGTCTTGTGATGACAAATCTGATTTCTAAGGCGATCGCTAACATCAGTTCCGTACTTAACCAATTTCAAGTCAAGCGTTTTGTAGCTGTTGTTCTAGTTGGCTTTTTAGTGCTGACAACAAACGTTGCTAATGAGAGTGGTAACAAAGCTTTAACCAACAAGATTAACCAAGCACTAGATCAGAACGATTCCCAAAGACCGAAAACAACAGGAGAATGGAATAAGGAAGCTCGCGAAACCGAAGGTGCTCCTGGTGAACGACTCAAAAGAATTGCAGGACAATCAGGAGAAGCTATAAAAGACTTCGGTTCTCTGTACCCTGATACTGCTGAAAGAAGCGCTAATGCCGAACAGGGCAAACCGACGTGGGCAGGCAAGTAATAATAAACCTTGTGTGAATTCCTTGTGTGAATTCAAATTAGGCACAAACACAGATTTTAGAGCAACAGGTGAGAGGGTACAGCGAATGGAAAAACTGTACCCTCTCACCTGTCATCTTTTCTTACTTTTCACTTCTGCTGTGGAAAACCTCGCTTCCATTCCTCTGTCGTTGTAGGAGAGAGGAAGTTTGATTTTTCCCCCTTCCCTACTAGGGAAGGGGGCTAGGGGGTTAGGTTTTTCGTGGATTTTTCCACATGGCGTGAAAAGTCAGGTCATCTTTTAAGCGGGATAAATCCGCAAACGCCGATTTGGTTCTTCGCCAAAGCTGTTGGACTTCAGGCGATAGTGTTCTACCAACTCATGCTGCATTTTCCGTACTTGTGGAGAACGAGGCAATAATTCCACTGGCTGTCCCTTAGGAATCACGATTTGCTCTACAGCAAGTCTTGCTTCTTCAAGAGCGTCCATCTCATCATCGCTGGCGCTGTGAAGAAACAGTTGCATTTCGCGATCGTCGCCCACATCCGGATCATCGATGTTCAGCAAGCGCCGCAAGCCACGGGTAATCTGTGGTAAGGTGCTGGATTTTATCATGTGGATCGGGACTTGACGAGCTCTCGCCATTTGCCGTAACTTGGCATGGTTTTTGACGTGCGATCGCAGTGCCAATATTGCATCAGCACTATCGAGATCTTTTGTCAATGCCACTGGTAAAGAAAGCACGCCAACGACTTGCTCCAATTGGCTGCGGCTGACCCCATAGGGATATACGTGCAGTGGCAAATCTTCGCCATTGGGTCCCGCTTGTCTGGTATTATTGGCGAAATCAAAGCCATTATGATCATTTAAGGATTCATCCAGCAAGCGGTCAAACTCACTTCGTCCCGAACCCTTTGGGGCTTCACTAGATAGTGAGGGTAGGGCTAGCATTTGCCCATTTGCACGCCAGCCGTTAGGCTGTCGTGCTGGTGGTAAAAAAGATTCCTCTCCACCAAGTGTTTGTCCGCCGCGCCCGTTGATAGCCACAAGCTGGCGGGTAATATTCACCTTGCCGTTGTCATCCACAGTCCTGACTTGCGGGCTAGGCTGACGTCCCCGTAAGAGAGTATCGACTGTGTCAGCAACGCTTTCGTGGACTACCCAGCGTTGCCGTTCTAACATTTCCACGGCAATCTCGAAAGTGGGAGGCGCTTTGCGTTCCAAAACCGTCTTTTGAGAACCGCGCCGTCTGGCTTCATCGTCTCCCAGCGTCACAGCCTGGATACCACCAACTAAGTCGGCAAGGGTCGGGTTTTTGATCAGGTTTTCAATTTGATTACCGTGAGCAGTACCGACCAACTGGACACCCCGTTCCGCAATCGTCCGAGCTGCTAAGGCTTCCAGTTCTGTGCCAATTTCATCAATGACGATGACTTCTGGCATATGGTTTTCCACAGCCTCAATCATCACCTGATGCTGCAAATCGGGATGAGCCACTTGCATCCGCCGTGAGCGACCAATGGCGGGGTGGGCAACGTCACCATCTCCTGCAATTTCGTTGGAGGTGTCAATTATGACCACTCGCTTATTGAGTTCATCCGCCAAAACACGGGCTATTTCCCGTAATGCAGTTGTTTTGCCTACACCCGGGCGTCCCAGCATGAGAATCGATTTTCCTGTTTCCACCAAATCGCGGATCATGCCAATTGTGCCGAATATTGCCCGCCCAACACGACAGGTTAAGCCGATAATCTTACCGGTGCGGTTGCGGATGGCACTGATCCGATGCAGGGTTTGCTCAATTCCTGCCCGATTATCTCCGCCAAAGGTTCCCACTCTCTTAATGCAATCATCTATCTGTTCTTGCGTAACGGGTGTTTCGCTCAGATACTCTGCTTGATTAGGAAAGCGAGCCTCTGGGCGACGACCCAAATCCAAGACCACTTCTACTAAGCTATCTCGCAGCGGATGCTTTTCTAGTATCTGCCGCAAGTCTTGGGGTAAAATATCTAACAACTTTTGGAGATCGTCTGTAATCGTCATGCTTTCTATGGTGACGTTTTTTAGAGATAGGGAGAACACATCCGTGGGGGGGATTCCCGCCCTTGGAAAATGTCCGGAACGCGATTGTAGGAAACACAGTAGTTCCCTACTGCTGTGACTTGAGCTGGGAAACGAGAGAATAAGCAAGCTCTACAGCTTGCCAGAGCAATTCTGGTTCTTCTTCTAGGCTGACAGTTGGTTTGACACTGGTATTTTTTACCTCCCTTGCTTCTAACTGCTCGAGAATCGGTGACAGTAGTACCCGGGCGTAACTACCGTAAGCAACACCGGCAATGGATGAGGATAGGGGGGATGAGGAGGATGAGGAGGATATTGCTTCCTTATCTCCCTCATCTGCCTTATCTCTCCTCAGCAGACCCATTGCCTTTAACTTGGCAACAGTGTAGTTGTTGGTTCCACCAGCTAACTGCACATATCCCGGTAATTTAGCTGCCAAGACTTTTTGCCCTAATTTGACGGCGGCTAGAGTGGTACCATCCCCAATATCACCACTCATCGGACGACCGTCTGTCTGCCAAATTAAGGCACACTGTATGGGGGCAATCACGTCATGAAGGGCATGAAGGTAGTCAATCATACCGTCTCCATCGGGACAGCTGATCGCGACTAACTTCAAACGCTCAACCCACGGTAAAATTGCTTGCCACAATCTTTTAAATTCTGCCAAACGCCCAACTTTGGTATGAATTTCTACGGCATCCACCCCAGATGATAGTATCAATGGTGCGATCGCTCCTGGCGTTGATACATATGATCTTGTATAAATTATATCATATGGACAAACTGGTATGCAACGACCACAGCCGTAGCACTTTTCGGATAAAACTCCTGAATAGTCGTTTTTTATACTTTGAAAAACAATTGCTTGCGCTGGACAAATCTTTTCGCATGGTTTATTACATTCTATGGGGCATTCCGTAGAATGAAATTCCGCTTTGCGAAAATGAGGATCTTCTCCATCGTTGAGGCTAACCATCAACAGTGGGGATTTTCCTGCCCACTCCATACCTCGCTGCCGAGCGACTCTTGCCAACTGGTCGGCAACTTGCAGCGCTTGTTGGGCTGCGGCAATCACAGAGGGATCGGCAGCAACATCTATGCAGTCAGCACCAGCCAAAGTGTAGGCTAATGTTAAATTTCTAACCGCAGGCAGATGTTGGTAGCTGGCTCCGCAAATGAGCTTGAACCAGTGACCTTCCTTAAGGGATCGTAAAGGATCTAATCGTAAAGGGTCTAGCAGATCAGTCACATCTCTATTATGCTATGCGACAGAAAAATGTAGAACGTAAATCAGAAAAGTTTTGAGTTCTAAGTTTTTCCATGTACGCCCACAAACGTTCTGTTTTCAAGTCTTTTGTGAGTTTCTAGTTGAAGTTATATTTTTTGAGTTTTATGACAAGCTTGTATTGTGAGGGACAAGTTATCAATCGGTCAGCTTGATTGTATTTGTTTTTACTCAGCATCCACCTCGGCGTTTGCATGCTTGACTGGAATTTCGATCAGCAACTCTGCTCCTTGCCCTGGTAAAGAGTTGCAACTAATTTGTCCTTGATGTTTTTGTACTACAATCGTATGGCTAATTGCTAATCCGAGCCCACTGCCTTGACCAACAGGCTTTGTCGTAAAAAATGGATCAAAGGTTCTTGATCGCACCGACTCATCCATACCAAGTCCATTGTCGGTGATACTAATCTTGACAGTATGATTTCCTGTCAATTCTGTACGAATACGAATCTGAGGAGCCCAAGTGATGGAGGTTGGCGTAGGGTGACTCTGTGTCATCCTCTCCTCCAATTCCCATCTCCACCTTATCTGTCCATCAGAAAGCCTCTGGTGATCTGCCCATCTTCCCATCTGTCCATGTGAAGTCGGTGAGACACTCTCCCACTCACGATCGCCCACTCGCCGCTCCAAAGCATCGATCGCATTATTCAAAATATGCATAAACACTTGGTTAAGTTCGCTAGCATAACAAGTGACTGGAGGCAAACTACCATACTCTTTCACAATAACAATGCCAGGACGATATGCTGTTTGCCTCAGTCGATGTTGCAACATTTCCAAGCTGCTGTCTATACCCTCATGGATATTCACCGACTTCATCTCGGCTTCATCAAGCCGAGAAAATTTTTGGAGCGCCAGTACGATTTCCCGAATGCGATCAGAACCTCTGTACATAGCAGCTATGAGGTTTCTTAGGTCATTGATCAAAAAATTCAGGTCTATATCCTTGACCATTTGCTGAATATGAGGTGTGGGATTTGGGTATTCCTGCTGATACACCGAAATTACATTCACCAACTCTTGCACATATTGCCCAACATATTCAAGATTGCCATAGATAAAACTGATTGGGTTGTTAACTTCATGGGCAATCCCAGCAACCAACTGCCCTAATGCTGCCATCTTCTCGTTTTGAATCTGTTTCACCTGAGCAGCTTTTAAATCGTCAAGAGCATTTTGCAACAAAAAATTCTTTTCTTGAAGTTTAATTTGTAACAGACGTAAATGAATTTGGTTTTCAATTCGCAAGACAACTTCTGCCCCATGAAAAGGTTTAGTGATATAATCTACACCACCTACATCAAAGGCTTTTACCTTATCTAATACATCATCTAAGGCACTCATAAAAATCACTGGAACCTCACGAGTTCTATCGTCAGCCTTGAGTTGTTGACAAACTTCATACCCATCCATCCCTGGCATATTAATATCCAAGAGAATCACATCAGGCAAAACCATTTGACATGCAGTCAGTGCCATTTTGCCATTCAAGGCTTTACGAACTTCATAACCTTGTGCAGTGAGCATTGCAGACAACAGACGCAGGTTGTCTGGTGTATCATCAACTACTAGAATATTGCCTTTATACTCTTTCTTTTTATTGAAATCCATTTGCAAAAGTTTATGCTTATTGCTTATAGTCAATAATAATATTCAATACCTCATAAGAAGACAACTTCAAGTTGATATCTAACTTTCATACAACGAGATTAAAATAATCACCACGCTTATTGCTCCTATAAAATTAGCAACGAAATCATTCACGACTTTAAAGCGATCGCCCAAGCCTCACGCCGAAGTCCGAACGGCGCAGTGGCAAAGGCAATCGCTTTGGGCGATCGCAGTTTAAAAACAGCATCGCGAAACGGTAATTGGATTTCTTCAATTCAATACTTGGCACGGGTAAGAAATTTTAGGGCAGTAAGATTGAAAACTGCCCGTTACTATCATCCCTCAAACTTACCACCAAGGGCTGTCCAAGTCAGTTTACCAACCTCCCCATCTACAGAAAGACCTGCTTGTGTCTGGAATGCTCTGACAGCAGCTTCGGTTTGAGAACCAAAATCCCCATCTACTTTGCCTGCATTGTATCCTCTGGCATTCATCACTTTTTGCACAGCCTTGACATCATCTCCTACTCTTCCTTGACGAAGGTTGCGTCTGAGGATTGGTAGTTCAAAGCCAGAATATATTAAATTCCAAGCTTCTCCTCGTTCACCTTCGTTAGGAATACGCCAAATTGACGAACCAGGATAGTAGTTCAAATAATCTTGAAGTTCGGCGGCTGTTGCGGGTTTTGCAGTATCACTTTCCGAACCCCAAATAGGCAAAATTGCTTTTTTCAAGCCTAACTTTTTATAAGCATCCAAACAATCTTTAACTTCTTCTGGAGTCGTAGGCTTGAAAGTGAATTTTTCAAAATAAATTTGTGGCAAAGCAATATCGCAATACTTATCTAAAATCTGCCAAGGAACATTTGGGTGGAGTTGAGGATTTCCAAAAGTTGTATATCCAAAAGTTCCTTGGTTGATGATAATACGCAGAGCCGAAAGAAGTTTATCTACATTTGTGTGAGTTTTGGTGTCTTCTACTTCTTTTTCTAAATCAATGATATAGCCATCCAGTCCACAATTAAGAGCTTGCCTGACTTTGACGACTTGTCTGGCGATGTCAGGAGTACCGTAGTGATATCCCCACCCATAAACTTCGATATTACGAGACTTAAAATCCTGAATAATTTCTGGAGAACACTGCCAATCCCAAAAAGTAGGTTTACCTTGAAATTTACCATCAAAAACTTTGAGATAAATTCGTTGAACTTTGCGTTCTACAAGTTTGTCCAGATAATCGCTGCGAATATCTGAAAGATTCCAAATCCAAACTCCCTTGGGTTGTTGAGTCATATTCACCAATTTTTATCATTGAATAACATTGTTTAATGCAGGTAAAACATCAGTTGAAAGCTGATGGATTCCCTTTGACAGTATACTTTAAAAAATTTGCTTGAGTAGGTAGGAATAAACAGAACTACGTTAACAAAAGTAATAACGCCTGAAAAATGCGCACTCTTACTCTTACTAATGACTAATGACTAATGACAGCCCTCTCCTGTCACCAGACGCTGCGCGTGAACACTAGTTAACTTTATTTTTACGACCTACTTACAATTTCTTCAAAAATTTGTCTGTCGATTCCAGACACTTCCAAAAGAATTTGTTTTGCAATAGATTTATTACAATAAGCATGCTAAGATTCATGCTCCCTTGTCCGCACGCCGAAGCTTGGGCGATCGCCGCAGGCGGGCACAGAGTGCCATCGCGATTCGGGGCATAGGCATTGCCAATCGCACAGAGTCCCCGCGCCCGGCGCGATCGCCGCAGGCGGGCACAGAGTGCCATCGCGATTCGGGGCACAGAGTGCCATCGCGATTCGGGGCACAGGCATTGCCAATCGCCCAAAAGGCAAGGCGAGCTCATCGCCACATTCCAATCTTTCTTCAACTATGTCGGTATGTCTTAGAACTGCCGATGTTCTGTTGTTTGATAGTTCAGTAAATGCTGTGTTTTCCCCCCTTCCCAAGAGCTTGTATTCAGAAAACACAGACTTTATAAAGAAAGCGAACTAGCCCACTGCTCTACAAATTCCCTACTAACCCAAGCGTCATATGGCTTTTCAGCATCTTTGACCTGATTAATCTGTAAAATCACCTCATCTTCCAATAGCCAAACAAGGTGGTGTATGTTTTTTTTGGATTTTTCTTATATTGCTTTTTTTTTATTTATGTGCTTTCCAGTGCCTTCAAAACCTTCCAGTGTTTCAATGATATTCCTTAGTAATCACTATTAAAAAGGCATTCATAAGCCTTGCATTTGGTAGCCAGTTGTGTGAACATTTGATACATGATATTAATGATGAAATGTATATCGACCTTGGCTCGCTGAGATGCCTGTCAAGTAGGTTAAGCGGGTGCATTAGCCGTGGTAAAGCACCTGGGTGACTACAGTCGATAGTCTTAAAGTTTATTGTGTGAGGACTGGTCATGAAAGGACTTCAACTAGCAAAAGCTAGTGGAGTAAGTTTCGTATGCTTACTTGCTGGCTCGTTACCTTTGAAAGCAATGGCGGCTCTGGCAAAGGTCACTGATAGCTCAACCATCAAATTTGCTGAAAAATTAGCAACCTCTGGCGACACCATCCCTACCATATCTCCATCTGCCTCTTCAGCAAGAGACTCTGCCTCACATCCAAAAGTACCTCAACTTTTATCTCAACAAACCAACGCTCAAAGCATTGGCAGCCCAAAAGCGTCATCAAACTCAACGAAGGAACAGGTAACTTCTGTATCTCAACTCTCAGACGTGCAGCCAACAGACTGGGCTTTTGCTGCGCTGCAATCTCTGGTAGAGCGCTACGGTTGTATTGCTGGCTATCCGAATGGCACCTATCGGGGCAATCGGGCTATGACTCGCTATGAGTTTGCCGCAGGTTTGAATGCCTGTCTCAATCGCGTTAATGAACTGATTGCTGCCGCAACAAGTGATTTGGTAAGAAAAGAAGATTTAGCCACGCTTCAGAGATTACAACAAGAATTTGCGGCTGAACTAGCCACGCTGCGAGGTCGTGTGGACGTTCTGGAAGCTCGCACTGCTGAGCTGCAAGCTAATCAGTTTTCTACCACAACAAAACTGGGTGGTGAGGCTATTGTTTCAGTAGTTAGCGCTGGTGGAGGGGCTCCTAACAGGGATAATCCTAATACCATCCTGGTTGATCGAGTGCGGTTGAATCTTACCACCAGCTTTACAGGTAAAGACTTACTGATTACTGGTCTGCAAGCTTATAACTTAGGGAGCGGTACTAACAGTATCGGCGGTGCTTTAGGCTTAGTACCAGGTGGTCCTTTGCAGCCTCTGAGTGCTAGCAGTGCTCGCCTGAGTTTTGAACCGCAATTTCCTGACGTTGACGTTGCGAACCTATCCCCTATTGGTTCCAACGACATTCACCTTTATAAGTTGGCTTACTTATTTCCAGTCGCTAACAGTCTGACTCTGTTTGTTGCTCCTCGAGTTGAATCAACAGATGCTTTTCCCGCAATTACCCCTTTTGCGAATGAAGGACAAGAAGCAATCTCTCGGTTTGCAGGCTATAACCCTGTGGTTCGCCTCAGTGGAGGGACTTCTGGTTATGGTTTGGCATCTGCTGCAGGCTTCAGTTGGAATCTCTCGAACAAACTGAACTTAGCAGCCTTTTACGCCAGTGTGAATGCAGCCATTCCATCTCAAGCTCCTGATATACTTCCAGGAGTTTCTGGTACACCATTGGGAGCAGGCTTTTTTAGTGGTAGTAGTATTGCTGCGGCGCAACTGACCTTCAAACCCAGCAAAAGTTTAGATATTGGTCTTAACTATGCCCACAGTTATCACGAAATCAATATTCTGGGTACAGGATTAGTTGCCAAGGATATTGGGGCAGCTTTGCCTGGGGTTGCTGCTGGAATACCCGTCAATATTAACTCGGTGGGTGGGACTTTGACTTGGCGGTTTGCTCCGAAGATTGCTTTCTCCACATACGGCTCGGCGTTCTTCGTTGAAGATTCTTCAGGTCGCGTTGATGCTTCCACGACCTTCACCAGTTGGATGGCAGGTCTTCATTTCACGGATCTCTTTAAAGAGGGTAACAATGCGGGTATCATCTTTGGACAGCCACTTTTTGTGACTGATGCCGGTGGTGATGCCAGGTTTAAACTTCCTGGTGAGCGCAGAAGTACTCCTTACCATTTAGAGGCTTACTACCGCTTTAAGGTCAGCGACAATATCAGCATTACACCTGGAGCATTTGTCCTGTTCAATCCTGAAAGTGATAGTAGAAACGACACAACAACAGTGGGTGTACTCCGCACCACTTTCACTTTCTAGAATATTTGTAAGTGGGTCGCTACAACTTACATTGGGCAGGGAAAGCTATCCGCTAAGTAATGGACAAGACTGGACAACCAGTACTGTCTAGTACAGAGATAGCCAGCCTAAGTCTTAATTGACTACGTTTTGAGGGTCATGACACCTACAAGTACTTTCCAGCTTGTAGCAACTGTCGCCAAAGATTAAACAAGTGTATTTAGCGCGCGCTCGTGTCTTTGACATTACAAGCCCTTAAAACATTGGCGTTAGCGAAGCGGAACCTCTTAGGTTCGGAAAACATAACTGGAGTAGCAAGGCGTTTCTTGGCATACAGGGAAGTTGAACAAGTACTACTCCTCTACTTGTTCAACCCCGCAAGGGGTTCGCGCTCGGTACTCGTTTTTAACGTTTGTCCATTTTTTCAATGATTAGAGGCGTACCGATCGCCCTCTGGGAGCATTGCCTCCCTTCCTGTTCCTTGCCCAATCGCCAAAATCATTGAGAACACTGTCAACAAGTTACTAAAAACAAAAATCTCTAGTAAACGCTGATATTTCTTATTCAAGAAAGATTTTTGGCGATTGTACAGGTGCCAGCGCCCTTACGGGCGATCGCCTATGTAATATCTTTGAATGCAACTCCGTATAAAAATTACTGGGTCTAGTCTCCACTTAACGCAACACCCAGTTAACAGAGAATGTCAACCTGTATGTTACATCAACGCGGGTACCAGACCCAGTATGAAATTTTAGGGAATCAGAGTTGAAATACTATGAGCGTCTGCTACGGTTTGGCACAAGGTTGAGATAATCGAGGTCAAACGCGGAAACGCGTTGAGCGTAGTTGACTTTGGGATTGATAGACTCTGCGACGTCGCGGTATTTGCGTGGATCGCCTTCTGCCAATTGCCGTTCTTGGTACTTGCGGCTGTAGAATTTCTCCAGCGTAAAGCGCCAGTCGGTGTTGACAGTACCAGCTGTTTCTTGGAAGTCTTCGCCGTAGCGAGGAGTGACCAAGTTGAAGGGGCGTCCTTCTAAGCGCTTGCGCTGGTAAGGCACAGTGTTATCGCCAAAAGCTTGAGTGTACTCCTCGCTGTCGATGAGGGCATCAACAAAGCCACCGAAGCCCTTGGTGCCAATCACAATCGACCAAGCAATTTCTTCTTCCTTGTTGTAAGATGAACGACCCAACAAACGCCTGAGGGTGATGTCTACGAGACGGTAGTTGTTATTCACCGAGACTACCAAACGGTAAAAAGCCTCAGACTTGATTAAACCACGGATAAAGTCGCGCACTGTAATCGAGCCATTTTTCAGCTGGGATTCCAGAGTTACCTGGCGGTTGAACCTGAGAATCTCATGCTCGCTGAAAATTTGGCGATAAGCCGCCCAAATGATGTTTTGAATGTCAGTGTAAGAACTGACATCTTCAATACGGTAGATATACGGTGTATCTTCATTTTGGTCAGCTTTACCAAAGCTGTTGACGCGATGATTTTGGCTGCTTGGTTTGTATGCAAGTAATGGCAGTGCCATGCTCTGTTCTTCCTCGTAAATTATCAACTATTTAAACAAAGAGCACAAGATGAAAAATAGAAGAGGTTTGATTGCTCAACATCTTCATTCTTTTATCTTTTATTATTTTCCCGCATTTGGTCTACCGCAACGGGAAACTTGCAGTGGGGCTGATGGAAACGGGAACACCTTGCGGCTTTGTCTTTTGTGTTGTGTCGGGAATTTGAATGTTTGCCGTGTTAACTGGTGTGTATTTCACGGGATTAATCTTGATGGAATTCGCCATTTCCACGAAGTTGTTGATGTCGCCCCACTTGTAGCGCTCGGTTTCTTGCTTATCGCGCCAGTAATTGCCATAGCGAGGTGTTACTAGGTTAAAAGGTCTGTCTTTAAAGCGACGACGTTGGTAAGGGACTGTATTCTCACCAAAGTTGGTGAGATATTCCTCGCTGTCTAATAAAGCATCGACAAAACCGCCAAAACCCAAGGTGGCAATTTTAATCGACCAAGCAATTTCTTCGTCTTTATTGTAAGGCGCACGACCTAGAAGCCGTTTGAGGCTAAGTTCTACGACGCGGTAGTTAGAGTTTGTCTCTATCACTAGGCGACGAAACGCTTCAGACTTTGCCAAACCCCGGATAAAGTCGCGCACAGAAATTGCTCGGTTCTTTAGCTGGGATTCCAGATTCTTCTGGCGGTAAAAACTCAAGATTTCGTGTTCGCTGAAAACTTGGCGATAAGCCGCCCAAATTAACTCTTGGATTTCAGCAGCAGAAGGCGCGTCTTCTAGGCGATAACTCCTAGGAGTGTCTTCGTTGGGTACTTCGTAGCCCTCAACGCGCTGGTTTTGAGAACTGGGTTTGTATTCTAGTAAAGGAATTGCCATAGTTAATTGTCCTTTGTCGTTTGTTCTTTGTCATTTGTTCTTTGTCATTCGCCCTATGTCATTGGTTCCACTAATGACTCATGACTAATGACTCATGACTCATGACTCATGACTCTTTAGGTCGTCTTGTTTCCAGGAATGTAACGATAAGGCAAGGCAACTTTTGTGGGTTTCACGGTTGGTTGCGCTGCTCCGCTTGAACTGTACGCTTCAGGAAGCTCTACGGAAGAGATAGAGTTTCTGGCGCTGTCGCTTGTACGCTGGTAATTCAGCCCACCAGGCGCGATACTAGCAGCCATTGCTAAAAAGGTAGAAGGAATCCCTTGAGCAATTCCCCTTTTTCCTGATTGCCCTGAAACGGCAACTTGGTAGTAGGAACGACCTCCTAAGTATTGTGACAACTCACGATTACGCCAGTAATCAGCGTAACGGGGATTCACCAAATTAAAAGGTCTGTCCTTAAATCGGCGGCGCTGGAAGGGTACTATGTCATCGCCAAAGTTCTGGCGGTACTCTTCGCCATCTACCAGTGCATCGATAAAACCATGCAATCCCTTTGTCGCAATGACTATAGACCAAGCAATCTGTTCGTCTTTGCCGTAGGTAGCGCGTCCTAAAAACCGCTTGAAACTGATGTCAACCAAGCGGTAGTTGGAATTAGTTTCTCCCACCAGTTCTCGGTAAACTTCGGTTTTGCCTAATCCCCGGACAAAGTCTCGAACGTTAATCGCCCGATTCCGCAGTTGAGATTCTAGGAAGGGTTGACGATATCTCTCTAAAATTAAATGTTCGCTAAAAATTTGCCGATACCCTGCCCAGATAATGGCATCAATATCTGTGCTTGAAGTGGCATCTGCTAACCGATAGATAGTCGGCGTATCTTCGTTGGGCACTTCGTAGCCTTCGACACGCTGATTTTGGGTTGTTGGTGTAGATTCAAGCAGTGGTATTGTCATCTTTACTTTTACCTTTTTTTATGGTAAACTTTGCCGGACTAGAGAAACGTCATTGCTCGCCTCTGTTTGAGCTAGTTGCACGCGAGCGCGGACTGCTTTTTCATCATCGGTTGCCAGCATTTCCTCAAATCTAGCCCGGATTGGATCGTGCAAATCAGGTACTTTCGCTAGCGCTTGCAAACCAACAACAGCAGCATAACGAATCGACCAGTCGGAATCTTGGGAAATGGCAAGCAAGCCTGACAGCGCTCTTTTTTGGGCTGTGTGGCGTTCTGAAATATCCAGTTGATGCCAGGATATATTTCCCAATCCCTTGGCAGCAGCACGCCGGACACTGGGGGCAAAGTCAGTAGTGGCGGCTGCAAGCAATAGATCTAAGGCGCGAGGATCAGCGATCGCAGCTAATGCCCTGATCGAGTATGCCCGTGCGCCATAGTTATAATCATCTATTTGTGCTAGCAGCTGTGGCACTGCGACTTCTCCCAACTCTGTCAGTCCAGCAACTGCTGCCACTGCTGCCGGTGGATTGTTATAACCAAACACGGCGATTAAGGTGGGAATTGCCGCTGTATCTTTCGCTGCTGCCAATTTTTGTACTGCCGTCACCATTTTCGTAGGTGAGTCCGCTTCGGTAACGGCGCGAATTAATTGTTGGGTATTAGTCATCAGTCATCAGTGAGCCAGCGCTGCAGGAGGGTTTCCCTCCGTAGGCGACTGGCGAACCCGAAGGGTCATTAGTCATGAGTCATTTGCCATTTATCAAATTCCCTAACAAATGACAAATGACAAAGGACTACAACAGAGAATCCATCAAGTTCATAACCTTGATGGCGTTATCACAAAGGGGAGATGCATCGAACTCTTGTTTGAGTTGATGCTCTAGCAAGCCTTTGAGGGCAAAAAGTTTGAAGCTATTTTCTACCGTGGCGTTAGCGATCGCATCCGAGGAACCCATATACCCTATTGCACCCAAATCTCCTACGACAACGCGACGCAATTGCAGAGTGCTGTTGTCCAATATTTTCACCAATTGCTCCCCGTACATGGGGTCTTGTGTCAGTTGGTACATTGCTCTGGCTGCGGCGCATTGCACCCGTGGAACTGGATGCTCTAGAAAAGGTTGAATCAGGGGAATAGCCTCAGTTGCTCCAATGGCTCCCAAGGCTTTGATCACCGCTTCATATGGCTGGGTTAAGTGCGGGCGTCCGGGTACTTGCACCGCAGCTGCTACACCCCCATCTAGCAGTTGCACCAGTGCGCTTACAGCACTATCAGCACGCAGCATTTCCAAAGACTGGGCGGCTGCTTCCCGCACGTAGAAGTCGGAGCATTCCAGGCACTGAATTAAGCCTGGTACGGCTTTGGCATTGCCTAATTTACCCAGCGCTCTTGCAGCATTGCGTCGTAGTGGGTAACCTCCAAGTTCTGTTCTGTCATCTTCATCTTCTAACGCTGCTATTAGGGCGTCTACAGCTTCTGAAGATTTCACACGGAACTTACCCAGCCACCAAGCAGCATAATACCGCAGACTAATATCTGGTGACTGCAGGTTGGCGAGCGCTTGCTCTGTTGTTAGCGGTGGTGCATTTTCTCCGGAAAATTCTTCCGTACTGGGTTCTATCATTACCAACGCATTAGTTTTGTTCTGCAGCGCTTTCGGCGGTCAAAGGCTCAATTTTGACGATTCTACCGCCTAAGCGGGTAATACGCTGCATTTCTTCATTCATCCTGCTGTATGGCACTGTAATAAACACGCTTCCACTGTTGCGGATATCGTACTTATTCTTGTCTGTTTCTGAGTTTTGCCGCAAGCCGACTACTTCGTAACGAAACATCCGGCTACCAGATGTAGAAATGCCACCACTACCAACCGTAGTTTGACCGTACATTTTTCCAATCTCTCCTAAGCGTGTTAGTTTAAAGACAACTAAGTTAATTTTGGATTTTGGGTTTTTGAAGCGCTTGCTCTGTGAGCCAAAATCTCAAATTTTGGTTCACTATGCTGGTGTCACGCTGACAATTTTGCCGCCTTGGCGCTGAATTTGCTGGAGTTTATCAGAAAGTCGCTCGTAAGGCACAAAGAAAGCGGTGCTGCTACGACGTACGCTGGGGTAGCCAGGACCACGAATTCCTGTGACTTCAAGCCGATAGACGCGATCGCCAACTCCGACTGCATTCCCCAAATTTTTCCGAGGAGCAACATCACTCGATGCGCGGTAGCTCCAGTTTTCGTTGTTACCAGAAGGACCGATAATCGAGGAGGCGCTGTTCGTTGCCAACTCACGTGCTAGACGGGGTTTTGTGCCTTCGACTTGAGCGCGATCGCTATTGGCATAACCCCGATATAACCGGAATATCCTATTAAATCCCACGGTTTTTTGTCCGGGTTGAGTCTCAAAACCGCGATAGTAAGGCACAATGTTATCGCCGAAGTTGTTCTGGTACTCCTCAGAATCAATATAAGAGTCTATTTCGGCATCGTATCCTTTGTTTTGGTACAGGTCCAAGTGATAAACCACCTCAGACTCATCATAAGGAGCACGACCCAACAAATGCTTGTAGTTGAGTTCAATTAATCGAGTTTGAAAACTGTTGTAGAAAAACTTCTTTTTGTAGAGTTCTGACTTAGCAACAGCACGTACAAACTCTCGTACTGTCAAGTTGCCATCCCGCAGCAGTGATTCTGCACTCACCAGGCGATCCGATGCCATCACATAATCATTGCCCAAGACTTGCCGATAAACCGCGCGGATCACCAATTCAATCTCTTCTTTGCTGCCGTTAGAGCGCAATTCAACTCGAGGTGCATCGCTAAAAGCCTCTGTTCCCAGCCTCGAGGCTGCTGCTGTAATCGCCATTTTTATTACCCCCTATTTATTTGCACTATGTCGGCTGTTATCCACAGCGTGCTTTGATAAATTTTTTTTATCTATCCCAAGATAAAACAATGCCCGGAGCTTGATTCAACTGCTAGGTGATTCCATCCAGCACTTGCACCCCTCTCCGGGCCGGATCGCTATCTAGCTAAGAGCGTTGATTGCGTAATCAATGTAGGTGTTGGCTTCGTTAGCAGCTTGACCAGACAAACCGTGGTTTCCTTTGATGTGCTTCAAAGCTTCTACATACCAGCTGTTGGACAATTCAAAAGAGCGGTTGATTTCATCCAAACCAGCAATCAAGTACTCATCCAATGGACCAGTACCACCAGCTACCAACGAGTAGGTGATAATCCGCAGGTAGTGACCAACGTCACGAGCACACTTGGACTTACCACGAGAATCAGCGGCGTACTGGGGACCGTTGTATTGGGTGGTGTAGGGGAACTTTTGATACACAGCCTGGGTTGCACCATCAATCAAGCGCTGAGCGTTAGAAGTCAAACCGCGAGCAGCTTCTAAGCTAGCAGCAGCACGCTCATAGCGACCGTTAACAGCTTGCAGTTCAGTGTTGCCTAAGAAACGACCTTGAGTGTCAGCAGCTGCAATAGCTTCAGTAATTGGTGTTTTAACCATGATCTAAAATCTCCTTAGTATTTCGTAATTTTTTGCCTAGATACCTATTGTTTTAGGATTTGGGCTCTTTTTAGTGCTATTTACGCAACTGCAGCAGCCGCGCGGTCAAAGTAGCTTGCAACTTCAGAGATCAGTTGGCTGCAATCGCCTTTGGTGATACCAGCTGGATCGTTAGCAATCCTGACTGCAGCTTCCTTCATCTTCTGAACGCCAGTTGCTACGGAAGAACCAGGAGTACCCAAAGCTTGGTAGGTTTCGCGCAAGCCGTTCAAGCAGCGGTCATCTAGGACACTAGCGTCACCTGCTAAGACGGCGTAGGTTACATAGCGCAAGATAATTTCCATATCGCGCAGACAAGCAGCCATGCGACGGTTGGTGTAAGCGTTACCACCAGGAGCAATCAACTGGGGTTGCTCTTCAAACAAGCTGCGAGCAGCGTCGGTAACGATTTGGGAAGCATTGCTGGTGATGCGGTTTACGACATCCAAGCGCTTGTTGCCGTCTTTAACCACGTTAGCCAAAGCATCAATTTGATCGCTGCTTAGGAACTCGCCTCTAGAATCGGCTTGAGCAACTACTTTGGTGAAAACGTCATATGCCATGGATTTGACTCCTAATTCCTTAGTTGAGTGCTGTCTTGATTAAAACTGGCTTTGTTTTATCAATTTGGAATGGCTGACAACAGACAGTACAGAAAACTGTTTCTCAACTCGTCTCACATTCTGATTGTGTTCCTAGCAGGAACGAGAAATATGAGAACTTGGGGTGATTTTATGAGAAACTGGCAAACTTTACGAATTGATTGCCTTGTTTAACTTTTGTCTGTCATTTAACCCCTCCAGCTTATGTTTATACAATGCTATAGGGGCATTATCTGTTACAAATTATGAATAAATGAGATAGACCAATAAGAAAAGCCTCAAATCCTTTACATATAAGGGCTGTGCCTGAGAAAAGGGCATTTTTTGCGTAACAATACTTTACAATCATTTTTACCAAAGCGTGATTTGAACTTATTTATATTTTTTTAATTATTTAAATAACCTCGACAGGGCGATATATTGAAGTTTCCCATTTCATCTGTAGCCACACCAAATTGTGTAAAGAATTCTTAACAAAGAAGCTCTAAATATAGCTTTTAGTTTCTAAAATTCTTTACGACAGGGGGAGGTAGGGAGCAGGGAGTGGGGACTAGGGACTAGGAACTAGGGACTAGGGAGTGGAGAGTGGGGAGCAGGGGAGAAACTTTGAATTTTGAATGAGCGAATTTTGAATGAGCGAATTGGTTCGTCCCCTCATCAAAATGTCAGCTGCTCTAGGGCGAGTGTTATCCGATGCACAACTTTATCTGAGTCTTGATTTTGTGCCACCTGTAAAAAGGCAGCAATGAGTGGTTCTACAGTGGCTGGTGCAAGCTTGACTAAAGTTTCAACCGCCGTATTTCTCACAGATGGATGATGATGACTTAAGGCTTGAATAAGTGTAGCGATCGCTCCTGCTTCAATTGTTTCACTATCAGATATTGCAGTTATTGCAGAGATAGCATCTGTTGGAGATCATACCCTTGCTTTGAAAATACTGATACATTTCACTCCGCCTGCTTGCCCGCCATGTTCTAACAATAAAGTGAAATGATATGAGGCGTGTTTTAATTGTGAGATTAATTTTTTGGAATCTTGTTATTTATTGAACAACAATGAATAACAAGATTCCCGACTTTTTAAAGAAGTCGGGAATGTCAGCATTTCGATTTTCATAAATTAAATAGGATGGCTATAGATATCAAAAGGGAAACAAGAATGAAGAATTTTTATTCGCCATTCTTTGTTCCTCATTTGCCAATATCAAAGCTGGCTCAACAAATCATCGTAATCGGGCTGCTGAATAAAAATTTTTCATTTTCCAATTTAGGGAGAGATAGCAAATCTCCGGCGGAGAACTTCAAGCAGAGTTGTGAACGTTTGGGGAGGGGGTGCTGTCACTTCAATCCACTCGCCGGATACTGGATGTTGTACCCTGAGTCGCCAAGCGTGGAGTGCTTGACCAGGTAAATTGACTCCCACAGAACGATTGGAACTATAGACGGGGTCGCCGACAATAGGATGACCTATATGGGCGCTGTGAACGCGAATTTGATGAGTGCGTCCCGTTTCTAGCTGGAAGTGCATTAATGTGTAGTTGCCTAAACGTTCTTTGACTTTCCAGTGCGTCACCGCAGGTCGTCCGCCCTGTTCTACGGGAACAACTGCCATTTTTTTGCGGTCAATTGGATGACGACCGATAGGTAAGTCGATAGTCCCGGTTTCCGTTTTGGGTGAACCGAAGACAACGCCAAGGTATTCTCGTCGTGCGGTTTTTGCTTTTAATTGAGCTTGTAGATGTTGATGGGCAAGTTCTGTTTTGGCAATAGCGATCGCCCCGGTTGTATCCTTATCGAGTCGATGGACAATTCCCGGACGTTGGACTCCCCCAATTCCTGGTAGGTTGGGACAGTGAGCCAAGATAGCGTTTACTAAAGTCCCGTCTTGATGACCAGGTGCGGGATGGACAACTAACCCAGCAGGTTTGTTGAGAATTAAGAGCTGGTCGTCTTCGTAGAGAATGTCAAGAGGGATATCTTCTGGTTCGAGTTCTAGGGGTTGCGCTTTTGGTATTTCTATGGAGATGCGATCGCCTGCTTTGACAGCTATTTTCTTTGACGTGCAAACTTTACCATTGAGTTGGACGTGACCTTGTTCTATAAGTTGCTGGATGCGCGATCGCGATAAGTTTGGTAATTCTTCGGAAAGATAGCGGTCTAGGCGATCGCCGTCTTGTTTGACTTCTAAATTAATTTCGTTCACACTTGGTCTGGATTAATTCCTCGTTCTTGAAGTAAAGCACGGAGTGCTTGTAATTCAGCTTCAGCTTGTTCTGCTCTTGTTTCAGCCTGTTTTGCCCTGGCTTCAGCTTGTTCTTGTTCTTGCGCGAGTTCCGAATAGGTAAGAAACCGCCGTCCATCAGGACGATAAATCTGAAGTTCGCCGTCTGACAATTCAAAGCGTATGCCAAGACGGGGACTTATCCAACCTATCATTTGGTCAATTTCTGTTAATTCATTACCAGAGCGTAGCCAGCCAGTTAATTCACCTGTATCTGGATCATACAAGTAGTATTCTTCCACGCCATAGCGCTCATAAAACTTGTATTTACTGATCATCTCTTTGGCGCTATTGCTGGGCGAAAGGATTTCAAACACGACTTGTGGGGGAATATTGTCTTCTCGCCACTGTAGATAAGAACCTCGGTCTCCTTTTGGTCTACCAAAGACAACCATAACATCAGGCGCTCTGCGGGTGAGGTTATCGCCCTCAACGGGATACCACAGTAAATCTCCAGCAACGAACACATTGGGGTCATTGTCAAACAGCAGTTCTAAATTATCTTTCATCCATACAATTAATTCAAACTGCTTGGTGTTATCTGCGATTGGCTGTCCGTCGCTTTCGGGATAGATGATATCTTTTTTGTTGGAAGATGACAACTGAGTAACCATTGCTGTAAGTTTTATTTTTACAGGTAGTATTGTTAATTTTAACGAATCACCGAGGAAGGCAGGAATTTAGCAGCGAAAGCGAGAAATGAGGCGATACAAATGCAGCAGACTCCAGAGAATCAGGCTAGCAACTATACCAGCTGCAATACTCGTCCAGAAAGCACTTGTTTGGAAAAAGGGGATATTTTTGGGTGGGGTTTCTTGGGCAACAATGATAGAGGATGCTATTTGACTGGTTGCTAATCCAACACCTGCGATCGCCACAGTATTGTTGAGATTTCGGTCTCTCTGTGCTTCCTCTATCTCCACCATCCCGCGAATAGTCGCGGTTACGTTTTCTAATATGACTAATCCTGGATTCAGACTGAGATAGTCTTTTTCTAATTGCACCTGATATTTATCCTTAGCTACTTTGCTAAATTCCTCTAAAAATTTCTCATTTTTAAAAAAGTCTTCTTTACACCGCTTGTTTTCGTAGTTACGCCAATTCACTTCAACTGTATGCTGTTGAGTTTGCAGTAAATTTATTTCTTGCACGTATCTAGATACAGTATTAATGTTTGTTTGTAATTCAATTTTTAATTCGTATAACCCTTTTTTTGATAAACATGATATACTATTAATATCTATTAGACTATGTTTATATTTTTCTAATAACCGTAATTTGAGTTCTCTTCCCTGCTCATAAGCCCAAAGTATTTTATGCCTACAATAAAATAAATATCGCCAGTCATTGTTATAATTAGCAGCTTTGGCAAATGTTGCTTCATCGGGATAGAAAATAATGATCACATGGCTGTCTTTTGCAATTCCATCCCACCGTCCTTCACCACGCCACATTTCATAGACTGTAGCGCCTAAAAATTCTCCCACTTGTTGATGTTGATGACCTAGAGGAATTAAGGCTTTGTAAGCTTCATGAGCTATACTTTCAGAAATTGGGGTATGAGCGGGATCTGTCCATCCTGATATCATCCAAGTTTGCCCCAGAAAGCCCTTGTCTGAAAGTCTCCATGTTGGCAAATCTTCCACTTGTGGCAGAATCGCTAAATCTTTGATTTGAGTAATGTTTAATGCAATATCAGATAATTCAATTTCCTGATCAAGAGAGCAGCAATAACGCAGGCAATTTGTATCTTCAAAATTCACCCGACTGTAAGAACCATCAACAGCGGCAGAAATTGTATTCCAAAAATCCAGACGTTGTAAATCTTCATCATTGATTTTAGTCGAGTATCCCTTTTCTTTAAGTTTATCCGGCAGCTTCACCCAATAATCTTCTATCTTGCTTGCCAATCCCTCTCCAAGGTTGTAAACAAATAAATCTAGGGTGGGATACTTTATTTTGCTCATTAAGAATCTTTTGCGTTATTTGGTATAATTTCTGATTTTTGTTTTTTCGCTTCTGCACTAGAGTCTGAAGCTTTCAAAATCGGAATTGCAATATTTGCCAGATGTTCTGAGGGAGTGGGAGTGGGTTGATTTTGCTGGCTGGGTTTATCGTATTTGTTGCGCTCTTGAGTTTCATATTGCTTTTGGATATTGATTCGAGCTTCCTGGTAAAATTGCTGAATACAGTCGTTTTTTGCCAATTCTAACAAGCGGTTAATAGCAACATTTGGTGTGTCTGCCAATATTGCACCAACTTGGTTAATTTCCTGTTGTAGCTCTGGTGGTAAGGGAGAATCTAATTCTACCAAAGCTGTTAAAAAGGCGCGTAGAGTGACTGTTTGTAGTTGGTTCATAAGATTTAGTGGGTTGTTTTAAAAGAAAGAACCTCACCCCCCAACCCCCCTCTCCGCCAGCAGAGAGGGGGGCTATTATTCCCCTCCTCGCTTACACGAAGGAGTGATATTTTTTCCTCCTCGCTTACACGAAAAAGTGCTATTTTTTCCTCCTCGCTTGCACGAAGGAGTGTTATTTTTCCCCTCCTCGCTTGCGGGGAGGGGTTAGGGGTGGGGTGACGCGGATCTATTTTCACAAAAGTGCTATGATTTACCTTCCTCGCTTGCACCAAAGGAGTGTTATTTTTCCCCTCCTCGCTTGCGGGGAGGGGTTAGGGGTGGGGTAATGCGGATGTATTTTCACAAAAGTGCTATGATTCCCCTCCTGGCTTGCACAAACGAGTGCTATTATTCCCCTCCTCGCTTGCGGGGAGGGGCTAGGGGTGGGGTGACGCGGATGTATTTTCACAAAAGTGCTATGATTCCCCTTCTGGCTTGCACAAACGAGTGCTATTTTTCCCCTCCTCGCTTGCGGGGAGGGGTTAGGGGTGGGGTAATGCGGATGTATTTTCACAAAAGTGCTATGATTCCCCTCCTGGCTTGCACAAACGAGTGCTATTTTTCCCCTCCTCGCTTGCGGGGAGGGGTTAGGGGTGGGGTAATGCGGATGTATTTTCACACAGGTTTACCAGTTAAAATAAACCCAGCCCAATAATAAGGATGGGCATAAACAGGTTTAGTAGATGTCATCCTATCTCGGTCATTTTCTATAATTTGCGCCTCCGTTTCCAAGTACTCTCTACACAGGGGTTCATCCAAATCTTTAGCTAAATCACAATACCACTTTGCTAAACCTTCATAAGTCAACTGACGCAGCCAATCCTTTGCTTGTTTCAGCGCCGCAGCAGGGCTTTCCTTTTGCTTAAGCAACTGGTAAAATTTAATCATTAATATAGCAGTAGAACGTTCATCAACTCTCCACAAAGTGCTAACAACGTAGTTCGCACCCTTCGCAAGAAAACCACTCACTAAACCGACATATTCATCCACCAAACTTTCTTGACTGGTAATTCCTGTTTCGCAGGCAGAAAGGCAAATTAATTGATACTGACTCAAATCTAATTCGTCATCATCAACAATATCCCCCAAAGTCAATTTATCCGGTTCTGCTAACATCAAAAATGACTCTCGCGGCTGTTCTGGTATGTGGTCGCCATGTCCGGTAAAATGAAAGAAACCCGTATTCTCTCGTAAAGCATCAATTAACGCTTTTTGTTTGACGGGTGGAATTTGCAACTGACGACAACCTGGATACAGCGAAGCCAGGGCGACTGATTCAATATTGGCAAAGGGTAACTCACTGTTTCCCACATTCACTATATTTGTAGGATCATCTCCGAGTGGTTGGTTAAACGGCTGCGCTAGAAGTTTTAAACCAATCTGGAAACTGGGCAAATATGTGATAGTGAAGCGTTCAGGAAACAGGTAATCTAAAGGCAGTAGGTGTAATTCCCGGTGGGGAATTAAAATCAAATGGTCAACATCTTTGAGATAGTCTCTGAGGCGATGAATTTCTAAGATGTCGCGGAGTTGATTCAGCAACGTATCTTCCATGTCTTGCCGCCAAGGGGCTGTTTCTTTCGCTGCACTTGTATAATTTCCTTGGCAGTAATCTTGATAACCTTGTTTCCACTTTTGCATCCAACCTTCAAAACGCTGGAGTTGGTGGAGATGCGCTAAATACAACCCCTCCCCTTGCACTTTCCCCCTCCTCGCTTGCGGGGAGGGGTTAGGGGTGGGGTAATGCGACACCGGGGATAGCACCTTAGGCGGCTGGTTATGCTTAATAATAAAAGTAGTAATAGCAACAGGGCTGATGTGCCAGTAAATTGCCGCCGTTTTGGGATTAAGCAGTTTTTGCATATCCTTGTAATGAAACTGCGGCGGCTGATAGTCCCAACCTTCCCGCAACCAAGCAAGACAAGTATTTTTACGTTTCTCCGCCAATTCCAAAGCTGCTATTTCCTTGTTAAATTGGTTTGACTGGAGGCGGATATCTACCCGCAATTGATCAAAAGCCGCAAATTTCCGCGCTAAGGAAATTTTCTCTCCTTTAAATTCGCACTCTCGCACCAACTGTTCCAACCGCTGTGTCCCCTCTTCCAAGCGTCTCGCGAAAGTCTGCTTGTCACCCAAAGCAGAACACACTTTCAGGAATTCTTCCAATACTTGCAAGTGTCGCAGGCGGAACTTCTCGAAACTCAGGAAATTCAAAGCTTGTTCATAGCTTGCTTTCGCTTCAAACCAGTCGGGGAAAGGGTTTGGTTCGTCTTTAGCGTATTCGTACAAGATTTCCCCTTTGCGACGATGCAACTCGCCGCAACCTTCTTCATAGTCAGGAGTCTGGGGTTTAAGCGCCTTGATACCATCATCCCAGGTTTTTACCGCAGCTTTGTAGCCTTGGGATTTGAGGAGTGCAATACCGCGATTACCCCAAGCTAGCCAATACTGATAATCTGTTAGGCGAAGGGCTTCATCGAATGAGGCTAGTGCATCTTCATATCGCCCTAAGTTACCCAGCGCATTACCCCGATTGTTCCAAGCTTGCCAATCCTGATAATCTGTTAGGCGAAGGGCTTCATCGAATGATGCAACTGCATCTTCATATCGCCCTAAGTTACCCAGCGCATCTCCCCGGTTGAACCAAGCTAAGTGGAAGTCAGGTTTGATTTCTATGGCTTTGTCGAATGATGCAACTGCATCTTCATATCGCCCTAAGTTACCCAGCGCACCTCCCCGGTTGTTCCAAGCTGAGTCATTGTCAGGTTTGATTTCTATGGCTTTGTCGAATGATGCAACTGCATCTTCATATCGCCCTAAGTTACCCAGCGCATCTCCCCGGTTGAACCAAGCTGAGTCGTAGTCAGGTTTGATTTCTATGGCTTTGTCGAATGATGCAACTGCATCTTCATATCGCCCTAAGTTACCCAGCGCATCTCCCCGGCTGTTCCAAGCTGAGTCGTAGTCAGGTTTGATTTCTATGGCTTTGTCGAATGATGCAACTGCATCTTCATATCGCCCTAAGTTATCTAGTGCTACTCCCCGGTAGTTCCAAGCTGAGTCGTAGTCAGGTTTGATTTCTATGGCTTTGTCATAAGAGGCGATCGCATCATCATATTGCCCTAAGTGATACAGCGCAACTCCCCGGTTGTTCCAAGCTGAGTCATTGTCAGGTTTGATTTCTATGGCTTTGTCACACGAGGCGATCGCTTCTTCATACCGTTGCAAGTGATCGCATAGCACAGCCCCCCGGCTATTCCAAGCTGAGTCGGAGTCAAATTTGATTTCTATGGCTTTGTCATAGGAGGCTACTGCTTCTTCATATTGCCCTAAGTGACGCAGCGCATCTCCCCGGTTGAACCAAGCTGAGTCGTCGTCAGGTTTGATTTCTATGGCTTTGTCAAATGAGGCGAGTGCATCAGAATACCTTCCTAAGTTATCCAGCGCATAACCCCGGTTGAACCAAGCTGAGCCGTCGTCAGGTTTGATTTCTATGGCTTTGTCGAATGAGGCTAGTGCTTCTTCATATCGCCCTAAGTTATACAGCGCACCTCCCCGGCTGTTCCAAGCTGAGTCGTTGTCTGGTTTGATTTCTATGGCTTTGTCAAAGGAGGCTAGTGCTTCTTCATATCGCCCTAAGTTATACAGCGCATAACCCCAGTTCTTCCAAGCTGAGCCGTTGTCTGGTTTGATTTCTATGGCTTTGTCAAAGGAGGCTAGTGCTTCTTCATATCGCCCTAACTCACCCAGCACATTACCCCGATTGAACCAAGCCCAGTCGTTGTCAGGTTTGATTTCTATGGCTTTGTCAAAGGAGGCGATCGCATCTTCATATCGCCCTAAGTAACCCAGCGCATAACCCTGGTTGTTCCAAGCTGAGTCGTTGTCAGGTTTGATTTCTATCGCTTTGTCGTAGGAGGCGATCGCATCATCATATCGCCCTAAGTTACCCAGCGCATTACCCCGGTTGAACCAAGCTGAGTCGTCGTCAGGTTTGATTTCTATGGCTTTGTCGTAAGAGGCGATCGCTTGTTCACACCGTTGCAAGTGATCGCATAGCACAGCCCCCCGGCTGTTCCAAGCCCAGTCGTTGTCAGGTTTGATTTCTATTGCTTTGTCATAAGAGGCGATCGCTTCTTCATATCGCTTTAAGTTACGCAGCGCAATACCCCGGTTGAACCAAGCTAAGTAGTAGTCAGGTTTGATTTCTATGACTTTGTCAAAGCAGGCGATCGCTTCTTCATAGCGTTGCAATTCATCTAACGCAATCCCTCTACCATGCCAATCCTCTGCATCTTCGGGTACAAATACAATAGCTTGCTCAAAATCTGCCTGTGCTTGCTGTGTTTGCTTCAGTTCTTGGTAAGCCAAACCCCGCCGCGCTAGTGCCAAAATGTAGTTTGGCTTAATTTCCAAAGCTTGGTTCAGGAATTCCACGGACTCCTGATATCGTTCCAGACGATAGCAAGCTAAACCCAAGCCATACAACACCTGGTGGTTTTGCGGTTCCAGCGTAGCAGCTTGGTGAAAAGTTTCTAAAGCTGCTGCGTAATCTCCCTTATCCAGTTGGTGGTGTCCTTGCTCTAGTAAACTTGCTACGCTGGCGTTTGGCGTCATCTTCCAACCGTCTGATTGTTTTAGTGACTATTTTAACTTCTACATCAGTATCATTGCCACTCCGGATTTTTAACTCCGAGCTAATAGCTAATATCAAATCCGGATCTAATACCCCCTTTATAATTTAGTCCGCGTAGGCGGACTTTGTTTGTGTAGTCGCGATTTCTAATCGCCTGGGCTAAAAAAGGGTTAGACAAGCGGATTTGGTATAAGGTGTATTAAAATTGACTTCAATTCTTGTCTCTTCTTGTTTATATAGCCGTTCTCAATTCAAGAGAACACAGTTTTAGACTTTCGTGGGATGGGCATCCTGCCATACCTGTCAACTTAAGCTGAAAACGCTGTAATTACGTTAGATCATGCTCTCATCTTACCCACAATTCTCGCTCCACCCCGGTTTTGCCTAACGCCAAAACCTCCCCTCCCCTTACCAAGGGGAGGGGATTAAGGGGAGCCAGCGCTGCAGGAGGGTTTCCCTCCGCAGGCGACTGGCGTGTGGGGTAAATCAACGTGGAATAAAGGTTTAAACGTGATTGTTGACACCAATCGCATCCTGCCCGTCCATCCGGGTAGGCTTTGTCAGTATAGCCCTAGACTTCTAATCTAAGGGCTGTGAACTCCAAGATATGTCCTTTCGGCACGGTTCCACTTGTCAAGTAATTTCTTATATCAATTTTTGGCTAAAGTTGTTTAGCCTTCAGGGCAAACCGCCAAGAAACAGAAAACGCAATAGTATTATAATTTTTTCTGTTAAAAAGGCTATGTATCAGATGGAAAGACTATTTGTAAATCTAAAAAGTTCCTAAATTATATAAACTTCATCAAATCTACATAATATTGGCAAGTCACCTTTAGCAGGGCAGATTTTACGGCAGTATAAATTTTTCCTTATGGTTCACTTCGCGTTTGTTGCTAAGAAATACATCTAACGTCTTGCTTCTGCACAGAGCTTTATATCTTACGAAGGATGCAAAGGCAGTTGTAGTCAACCGTACATTGCTTCACCTGTAGATGTATATGTGGTATGGGTATTTATTTCTTCTTGTTGGTATGTAGCATTAAAAACTTAATTGCTCAGTATTTATTTATTCTTTTTTGATTGTTTGCATCTTAATACATAAAAGTTTCATGAATTCAGTTGATTAGATTAAGTAGAAGCGCTGAAACAATGAGACTTTCAAATCTTTTTTACAAACCCTGTTGGAACCAAAGCGCTTTCTCACCCAATCTTTCACTTACTCATAGTAGTTTTCATACATCTTTTCACTTTTTTGTGAAAATTATAGTAATCTAAATGTTAGTAAGGAATTTACTTATCATCTACCCCTAACTGAACTTTCTATTTTTTAGGTATGTACTCAACTTCTTGACTTTCGCAAGAAATTCCTGAAGGTGGTACTTAGAACTCCCCAGGGTAACGATTCATTACGAAATAACGTTATATTTTGTTACCGATACATATGAAGAAATTAGCTTCTTATGAGACAGTCGCTTTCGCGTCTAATGATACAGCATTGCTGTATCAGTTATTACTATCACCACTTGTAGGAGTTTACCATTCTTGTGGTTCAAACAAATATTCTGCTTGGGCGAGAGAGAAAACTTAGCGGACAAGCGTTTTCTAGAAATGGCAGGCAGAGTCAAAATATGCTTCTCCTGGTTGAAAAATATATCAGTAAACCAAGAAATATTTTGTATTCAAGGATACTTTATCAAAGTTTGTTTGAGAAACAGTTGTTGAGTTAGTCAACACATCATACCTGATAATGGCACAAACTTTACTGCTAGATACGGTTCTCAAAACAACAGTTAGATAAGATCTGAAATTCTCTGCATAAGCCATCTGTAATTCCTCTATTGCTATAAGAAGAAGCAATAGAACCTAAGCAAAACCCTGAAGGTGCATAATTACCGCATTTACCAGGAATTAGGCATCTCCTTTGCTTGCTCTTGTGTTGGGGAGCGCTCTTTGTTTTCTGTGATTGAGTAACTGCAATCTCAGGTCTGTTATGCTCTGTGTTAGCTTTCTGCAAGCAAGTGGGAGTAGTGCTAATACTACTTCTTAATAACAGAAAGTACAAAGAGCGTGGCAACAATCGAGAGCCATTTTGCTATTTACTAATAGCATGATTTTTCTACTATTTAGCCATGAGTACCTCTGTTCATATTTTTATCATTCTTTCAGTTGAAAATGTTGATTTAAGTCCAAAGCCATGAATATGACGACACTTCCTATTGGTAGATACAGATTTTTTCAGACATTACAGCCATTATCTGTATTAGGAAAAATGACCAGTAAGCCTCTTACTGGTTGTTGGCAAGTTTTTAGCCCGTCAGCTTCTTGGTCAATTTATCTAGAGGAGGGTAAACTGATTTATATCTGCTCTGCAGATAAAATGTTTGATTTGCTTTACAAACATTTACAGCGTTTGAGTGAACAAATTCCTACTCTCCATAGTGGAATTGATAAACAGTTGCAGGCGGTATTTGAAACGGGACTTGTCAATCAAACAATACCGAATCCAGATTATTTGGCTATTTGCTGGTTAGTTAATCAAAAGTATATCAGTCCTGAGCAAGCCGGGATGCTGATAGAGGAATTGGCGATAGAAATTCTTGAGCAATTTCTGAAGATAAAAGAGGGAAGTTATGAATTTACCTCGGAGAGTTTTCTAGATGATCTGCCAAAGTTCTGTCATTTAGATTTGCGCTTACTAGTCGAAAAGTGTCAAAGTCGATCCCCAAATCAGAAAAATACTAAATCACGAGGTATACAAGAGCGCCTTCACTCTTTGTCATCAAAAGTACGGCAGTTTCAAACAAAAACTGAGCAACAATTTGTAAACAAAAACAGTCATCAAACAGCAGAAGCCAACAGTAACGATGATAAACAGCAGCAATTTTGCCGAAAATCATCTGAGACAAAAGTTTACAAAATCATTTGCATTGATGACAGCCCTGTCATCATCAATTCCATTACTAACTTTTTAGATGACAAAATGTTTTCTGTGATTGGAATTGATGACTCCTTAAAGGCTTTAATGCAAATTATCCGCGTCAAACCGGATCTCATTTTACTAGATATTGAAATGCCAAATTTAGACGGTTATGAACTGTGTTCCTTGTTGCGTAAGCATTCGTACTTTCACCATACACCTATAATTATGGTTACAGGCAGAGTAGGATTGATAGACAGAGCAAAAGCAAAGATTGTTAGAGCTACAGGTTATTTAACCAAGCCTTTCACACAAGTAGATTTACTAAAAGTCGTCTATCAACACATTGAGTAATCTATGAGTCAAGCCAAACTAGTACTAAACTTTACCTGTTTTAGTTTGTTTTATATACAAAGCTTTGAGTATTACTCGCTTTAGCGCACTTGTTGCCATTATAATTTTTTTTATTGCAAATAATGAATTAATATAAGTAGCTCGACGTTAATAAATGTAGGATTGTAGCGCGAAGCGTAACCCATGCTGTCCTTTGCGATTGATGCTGTACTCAAAGGCTACGCATCCTACAAAAAATTCTGTCCGCCTACTTAACAGTTTGCGGTTAAATTCAGTCAGTTCTGACACCTCAACTCTGAACTTCTCTCCTAACAAGGCTAGTAGTTCAGCACATTAACTTTGATAGGGTTCGTAGTAAGCACGCTTCGTGCTTTAATAGAGCGCTCTTTGCGCTCACTAGATACCCCTCAAACAAAGCTAGTGGCGCATCACTAGAAGTTTAGGCTCAAATTTTGCACCAACCCCAAGCGAATAGAATATGCGCTACCCGTAGGATAACCTGCTCGCGGTAGGTTTAGTCTGTTTGTCCGTAAATGCGGTTTCAACTGCTAGATGCATTTCATTGAACAAAGAATTATTCTGTTTCAGAAGCATTGGTTACAAAATTGCAAAAGTCACTCATGCTAAATCGGCTATGGAAATACTTTTATCATCAAAACAAAACTTGATAATTTCTTTTGGAGGAATGCTCATTATGAGCAGTTTTGCTTTTTAAGTTTGCTGCAAAATATATCAGAGTCATCAAAAATTAAGTATCTATTCTGTGCAGTTCTAAAAATCAATCAATTAACTGTTTGTGAAAGCTCAAGCAGAGTAAGTAATGCCTATGTAACTAAGCTCGACTTTATCCATTTTCCAGCAACGCGATGCTCCTTTGGAGCCTTTGCAAGGCGCGATTGCGATTCGGGGCACAGGCATTGCCAATGGCGCTTTTCTCCCGCTGAGTCCAGAGGACACGCCAGGCTTACGCGATGGGCAAAGCCCCGCATAAAGGCGATCGCATACGCTCAAACCCTTATTGAACCTATACTTTGACTTTTTTGCTCTCGGCAAAATTAGTGACGTAGGAAAAAGTTTTTGCCACAAAGCTAGAACTTTTGCTAGATAATAAGGTTTACGCTGCTGAATTGGATAAAGTCGAGCTAAACAATTGATAGGTAAACAGTACTGTATGCAATTTAATGAATGGCAGCGTGAATTTGAATTGAAGTATGAATAGTTCAAACATTACACTTGCCCTCACACAAACCCAGAATAACTTAGAATACAGCTATCTAAAGTTTCAGCTTCATCAACAGACTTCTGATTTTATACCAATCAACGACATCCAAGAAGTGCTTATAGCACCGATTGAGTCTGTGGCATTGATGCTAAATATAACCGCCTACATTCTAAGATTGATGAACTGGCAAAAGGAGCATACTTTGGGTGATTGATTTGCCAAGAATGCTTAATATAAAAGACTTTAACAATAGGTTTCGGCAGTACAATGTGATAATTGTTCGTAAGGAAACTGTGCTTTTAGGCTTAGTTGTGCCAGCAAGAAAAGGTACAAATAGGTTATCCACAGATACCAGGAAATCTCCTAGTTCACAAGTACTACTAAGCTTATTTCCCTATTTGGGAGGGTGTGTTTGCTAAGATAAAGAATTGTGACTAGTCTGATATTTCAAAGCTATTTTGCCTTCTTCAATTCTTCACATCACCTAATATTTGCTATTATAAATTATCTCATTTTAGTAGCTCACTAACATCACCCTTGAGAATTGCTTAATAGCTACAAAAATTAGTCATTTTTTCTTTGGCAATTGGAGATGACTAATGACGAATGAACGCCACTTGCTAACAAAGCGGGAAGCCCTTCTCAGTAGCCCAGACGCACTCGCGTACGGGTAGAACTCACCAGTTACCTAGAGGTTGGGAAACCCCTTCGGGTATCTCCTCCTACAGTACTGAATCTCTCACGCAGTGGCACTATCATGACTATTGACGAATAAACACTATGTTACGAGACAAGAAACTAGAAACCCAGTTGCAGTTTCTAGAGGAAGCAACTGACTCTCTCAATACTCTAGAAACTGTCTTATTGGAAGTCAAATTTAATCGTCAAATTGCTCTACCAAAAATCAATGACGGGCTGAGAGCTGCTCATTCTATAAAAGGCGGCGCAGGCATGGTGGGATTTCGGACTTTAAGTGCTTTGGCTCACCGCTTAGAAGATTCCTTTAAAGTTTTGACAACTCAAAAAAACTTTTTAGAACTTGACACTGACTTGCAAAGTTTACTCCTAGCTGGAGTAGATTGGCTGCGTCAGATAGTGAAACTACATTCAGAAGGTTATGCTATTGATGAGCAGTGGTTAGCAACCTTTTGTTATCCAGTTTTTGAAGAGTTGCAAGAACGTTTGTACTATTTTGTTTCCGAGGATACCATAACGATTTTCTCACCAGAAAATGGGTTACAAGACATTATTTCCTTACTTTTTAAAACAGAAGTAGAAGACTGTCTGCAACGCCTAGAATCTTTGATTTTAGATGGCGAACAGTCTGTTTTGCACTCCGAAGTTGCTATGATGGCAACTGAGTTGGGTGGTTTGGGGGAAATGCTCCAGATACAAGCTTTTACTCAGCTTTGCAAGTCAATAACCGAAGAATTAGAAGCAGCAGAAAAAGTTGAAGAAATTGCTCGGTTAGCATTGCAAGCATGGCGGCGATCGCAAGCCTTGATACTTACAAATCAGAGTGATAGTCTGCCAACAGAGCTTACCCACAATCTCCACACTTTATACCAATTTACATTCCAACAGCTAACCTCAGACTGGTAAAGGGGACTGGGAATTGGGGACTGGGAATTGGGGATTGGGTAATAAAGACCGAAAAATTATGTCCGGGGAAATATTGCCCTTTCCCAAGCCTAATAGTCAAAATTCGTAATTACCAAATCGCCGCCGCAGGGGGAAACCTCCCTACGAGGCTGGCTCAAGAAATTACAAATTGCGAAATAGAGCGTGCATCTTGACTACTGCGCCAATGACAACAATTGCTGGCGCTCCAAACCCAGTTGCCTCGACTTGCTCTACAATTGTTCCTAGCTTACCAATCAATTCTTCCTGATCTGGTCGTGTACCCCAACGCACCAGAGCAATAGGCGTTTCTAAACCCAACCCAGCTTTGGTTAACTGTTCGACGATATAAGGCAGATTGTGAATACCCATGTATATCACAATCGTTTCTGAACCGTGGGCGATCGCATTCCAATTTACTGCGGGACGATACTTACCTGCTGCTTCATGTCCAGTCACAAAAGTGACAGACGAACTATACAACCGATGCGTCAAAGGTATACCAGCATAAGCTGGAGCAGCAATTCCCGAAGTAATACCAGGCACAACTTCTACAGGGATTCCAGCTTCTACCAATTCTTCCATCTCCTCACCACCGCGACCAAATATAAACGGGTCTCCCCCCTTGAGCCGCACAACAATGGCATTATCCTGCGCCTTAGCAATCAGCAGGTCTGTCGTTTCGTCCTGAATCATCGAATGACGCCCCCGCCGCTTACCAGCATCAATTTTCTCTGCTTCAGGATTAATCATCGCTACAATTGCCGGACTAACCAAAGCATCATAGATGACCACATCCGCACACTCTAACAATCCCTTACCCTTGAGAGTCATCAACCCCGGATCTCCCGGTCCCGCGCCCACTAGGTAGACCTTACCCAAACACCTTGTATCTTCTGTGGGGTGGGCATCTTGCCCGCCGTTGTCTTCGCGGTTCATTTTTCCAACAAATCCCAAATCAATTCGACTAATTCTGCACGTGTTCCCAAAGGCTCAGCCAGTTGAAAACTCACCTCAGGAAACTGTAATTTTAACTCTTCTTGCCTTTGAGCGACAGCATCAGTCATTCCACCTGCAAATAGGAAGTATGGTATTATCAACAAATTCCTGTACCCAGCGCTGATCAACTCTTGCACCTGCGCTTCCAAGCTGGGAGGCATACCCAAGTAAGCAGCCACTGCTCCTATCTCTCTTGCAATTGCTTCGACTGGATCGTTAGCTCCAGGGCGACGACTACCATGAGCTAAAAGAATGTTCGCTTCTGCTTTTGTAGCAACCACTTGCTTCGCCAGCAAGCGCCCTAAATCAGGATGGGTTCCCAAATATGGTTGTAGGGATATCTTGATATCTTGACCGAGAATTTGCTTTGCCAGTGCGACTTGGGCTGGAATATCTTCCATCACATGAACTCCTGGCAGCAGAAATAGCGGTAGGATTTTCAGACTATTGCATCCAGAATCCAAAGCATTCTTGCCAAATTTTATGATTTGCTCATGCAAGGGATCGGGGCTCAATTCCAAGTATGCTGTACCGACCAAGGTTTCGCATTTTGACAGGGAAGCTACGTCCCCAGTTGCAATATAAAGTAAATCGCTTTGTCTGTTATGACATAACAGCCCAGCCAGATGTTGCATAGCAATTTCCGGACGCGGATCGCGACTTCCGTGGGATACCAGCAGATACGCAGATGCCATTGACAAGGACGTCACTCAAATGTTTGGTTTCTTAAATATAACCTGAGTTCAATTGGCTCACTATATCGCAGCAGATAAATAGCAATTAGCCAGGAACTGTAAGTTCCTGGCTGTTGTGGAGATTAATTGACAATGTCGTCAGATGTCAGTTGATTTCTCTACTTACTTTTCTGCAACGGGATCAGCAACGTAACGGAAAGTTGGTTCAGAGTTCCAAGGACCGCGTTCGTCCTTACCATCACTAGACAAGTTGTAGTAAATGTCCACAGTGGTATCAGGTTGGATATTACCGAAGAATGGGTCAGTTAACTTACCCAAAGAATCCAACGCCTTCATGAACATTTGGGTATGAGAAATTTCCCGAGTCAGAAGATGAACGAGTACCTCTTTAGTAGCGTCATCAGAAGCGAGCTTAATCAATTCTTCGTAGGTTTGACGTGCGCCAGCTTCAGCAGCAATGTCAGCTCGCAAATCGCGTACAACATCTCCGCCCTCATTGACATAAGCTGCTGTCCAAGCTTGACCTTGGCTATCTAGCAAGTGAGGTCCCACACCCCGCACAGCAAACAAAGTGCTTTTGTAAGCCTCGGTTTGGTCTACATTTTTGGTATGACCTTCGATGAGTTTGCCTACCATCTCCAAATGGCTAAACTCTTCGATCGCAATGTCTTGCAACATATCCCGAATTCCAGGATTTTCGCAGTGTAAGGACTGCGTCCAGTATTGCAAAGCTGCTGTTAGTTCACCTGTTGCACCACCAAACTGCTCTAAAAGTAGTTGGGCAAAACGTGGATTTGGTTCAGCGATGTTAACAGGTTTAATTGTTTCTTTTTTGTGAAAAAACACAACTCTGCTCCTTTTTTTTTGATTTATTTATTCCAGTTCCTTAAGAGTAAGTTTTGTGGTTCGGACTCTTGTTGAAAGCTGGAAATTTTCTGCACCCATCCACAAATGTTAAGGGTGGCAGTTCGCTGAAACCTGCATCCTGAGTAAGACTTGCTATTTGAGTAGCTCTATCCAAAGTTGTTATTATCTGGCCATGCTATTGCTTTTGGGCACTGTATGTATAGAAATTGTCCAACGCTCCCACCGTCTCAAATTTATAAGAGGGTATCCAATTATTGAGTTTTAAATCTGTACGGTAAACACTAAAAAGGATGAAATCTTGTTTTTGTGTACGAATTGAGATAACTTCCCTGATACGCGGGTTTGCTACGTCTACCAATTTATCGCAGTTCATTTGTATTAAATTTTCTAATAAATTTGTAGTTTTCTTACAAACACTGCTTTTCAAGTATTCGGTCAGCCTTTCCACTGCATACTCTTCATATCTCGCCTGACTAGGATTTGTGTTCGCCATCGCCAGACCCAAAACTGATACTCCTAGTACTCCCACACATGCAATAATAGTAAAGGCTCTCATTTTTCATAATTGCTATTCGCCGTAGTAATTAGACTCCAGATTAACTGAGTCCGTTCCTTTGGCAAAAGCACTTGATCTATTCAGCAGCAGTGTTATACTATGGATAGTAATGGCGAGCGTAGCCAAGCGGTTAAGGCAGAGGTTTGTGGTACCTCCACTGGTGGGTTCGACTCCCATCGTTCGCCCTGCAGTTAAAAGAGTAACAATCGGGTTGACAGTAACCTGAATCAGTCATCAACGCGAAATCCCCCAACTTAAAGTTCGGGGGATTAAATTTATAACAGTTTTAAAACTATCGGGCATCCCTACGCCTCATAACAACCAGAACATCTGCGACAACTCATCGCAGAGTATGAGTGCCTGTTCCAGCTTTTTCTACGCTGCTATTGAGAAACGAGTTGAAAAAATTAAGAATTGTGTCATTCTCTCTAAAAGATGCCAAGCAGAAAAATGAAAGTGAATCCACATAAGGCAAGTAAAGAGACGTGTTACCAAGTACCCAAAAATATCATCAAAACGCTCATTTCTGCACAGTTCGTTCCCACTCTTCTAGCCATTGCTCTATTTTTTCTCTCAAAAGACTTTGCCATCCAGGCATTGCTTTTATCCTTTCCAATATCCCCTGCCTAAGTTTTAGTTGCAGAGGATTTTTATCTAAGGGTACCTTCTCTCTAGGTGATATTCGATACTTGTTTTCTTTTTGAAATGGCATTGTCTTGTGAGCACTGTAGCTAGTATACTGACATAAGTATAACAAAGCGCTCTTGATGTATTCCCTAAAATTAGAGTTAAAACTGAACAATTTAGAACGCTCTAAGCTTGCGGGGTGTGCAGGGTTTGCGCGGTTTGTATACAACTTTGGGTTGTCGATGCTGCAAGCGTCCTGGGATTTTGAGAACATTAAGGCTAGTGATTCTAAGCGCTTGCACAAGATTGAAAAAGTCTTCACAAACTATGTCAAGACTCATCCAGATTTCGCTTGGATGCAGAATTATCCATCCGCTATCTATTCCTGTGCTTTTCGTAATTTGGCTAAGGCAGTGGACAGGTGGCGCAAGGGGTGCTCAAAGTTCCCTACAATGAAATCCAAAAAGCGCGGCGATAGTTTCACGGTTCTCAAGAAATCTGGAGTCTATCCTGCCAAGGGAGAGGCAATGTTGCCGTTCTCTAATCGACAAGTTCTTTTCCCTGGAAAACGTATCACTATTCCTGGGCTAGGAGAATTTAAATTACGGCAACCCATACCTTTTACCTGTTCTAGTCAAACATTCACCATTTCTAGAACAGCAGATAAGTGGTATATTTCTTTTATGCTAGACGCACAAAAGATTCCGACGAGTGTTCATGAAGTTGAATCCGTAGGTATTGATCTGGGCGTTAAATGCTTTGCCACCTTATCTGACGGTTCTAGGCTTATTGCGCCACCCTCACTCAAAATAGCGAAAACCAAGCTCAGTAAGGAACAGTGGCGCAACCGAAATAAGTGCTTTGGCAATCGTCCTCAAGGTGTCAAAACATCCAACAATGGTAAGAAATATCTCAAAAAGCTAGCTAGAAGACACGCACACATTGCCAACGTCAGAAAAGACTTTTTGCAAAAAACCACAACCGAGATTAGTCGCAAATACTATCGGATGAGGATTGAGGATTTGAATGTGTCCGCCATGATTGCTAACAACAAGCTGTCGGAAGCTATTTCAAGCCTAGGTTTTTACGAGTTTCGGGCAATGTTGACTTACAAAGAAGTTTTCTTTGGAACCAAGGTAGAAATAGTAGACAGATGGTATCCTTCATCTAAGACTTGCTCCTGTTGTGGTCATGTACAACCAATGCCTTTGTCTGAACGCGTGTATGGGTGTCAAAAGTGTGGGCATACTCAAGACCGAGACGAGAACGCTGCTGTTAACTTAAAGAATTGCCCTAATAATAGAGTACGTGCGGTGAGCAGCGCGTTGGACGGGTTCCCCGGCTTGAAGCGACTGCGTTCGCCGGAGGCGTGTCGAAGACATACCCGGAGGGCAAGCGCGGAATTAACGCCTGTGGACAGGTTAGGAGCCGACTCCCCTGGTAGAAGCAGTCCCGCAAACTTCAAAGTGTTCGAGTTATATGATTTGAGCGTTTTGTGTAAGTTTTGTATTGCACAATAATAATGTTGCCTATACTGTGGTCTTGAACTGTTGCTTGTTGTGGATGTTCAGCCATATAAAACCACCTTGTTTTCAAGACTCTGGTGAAATTATAAATAGCTGGATAAATATTTTGATTGGTATAATAAGAAGCTTGATTTTAATTCAATTAAGTTTATCTTCATGGGTGACTAAAAAAGCAAAAAATAAACTTTTGTTTCAGTCATTGCCACGATGAAACTGTAGGCAATACATTTCGGTTAGTGATGTTTCCGCTGTATCAGATTCCCCAACCCCCGATCCCTTGGGGGCAGATAGTTCCCCCCCTTTTTAAGGCTTGCTCGGGGGGATCAAGTATTATCCGAAAAGTATTGAAACTGTAGGGGTCAAAAAGACGCTTGGTAGCTACTCTCGACACATTGCCCACGGCAACACGCGCAACAGTCTTGGTACTAAGTATATTATTAAATTTTATTTTCTATTGCCCATAGTAAAAGGCGCTCAGGAAACTGAAACCCCTAAAATCATAAGCTTCAAAGCTAGTCACCCTCTGCCTTCTTCATTTAGATAAGCTTTTTGGAGAATGGCTCTAGGTGTTTATAGTTACAATAAATATCAGACTAGTTTGATGTTGGCTATTTTTCTTGTAACAAAAATAAAAAAAGAGTACGCCCTTAGTTAGAGTGCAAAATACTCATAGATAAGATTAGCGTAAAAAGGTAGAGAGGTTTAAGGGTAGTAACAGTAGTAATAATTGCTAATTGCTAATTGCTAGTAGTTGTTTTTACTATTAGCGATGGGCAGTTGGGTATTAGCTATTGCCCAGTCAAACGCTGAATCCGAAATCTATAATTATCTCAAGATTGCCATGTCTGAATTACTTCAAGCCGTTCTGGATAGTGAAGAGAAAAGTGATTTGCGTTCCTTAATTAGTGAGTTACGGCAGCAAGAAAAAAAGTATTTGCTGCGGAACGATATACTCAACCTGTATAGTGCATACTGCTCTAAGTACGAAAAGCCTGAGACGTTTTACACTGCCTCTGCTTTAGGCAAACTTATTTACTACACTCAAGAAATTATTCAAGAGGAATCAAGCCTCTGCTTCATTATCCGCCCAAAGATTGCCAGTGAAGAAGTTTACCGACTGACAGGCGACTTGAGTATTGAGTCGATGACGGTTCAGGAACTGTTGGATTTGCGCGATCGCTTTGTCAACCGATATAACCCCAACGAAGGCGACCTCTTGGAGTTGGACTTTGGTCCATTTTATGACTACACCCCGGTGATTCGTGACCCGAAAAACATTGGCAAGGGTGTGCAGTTTCTCAACCGCTATCTATCCAGCAAGCTGTTTGCTGACCCCAAGCAATGGCTAGAAACCTTGTTTAACTTCTTGCGCCTACACCAGTACAATGGCGTACAATTGCTGATCAACGAGCGTATTAAGTCACAGCAGCAACTCTCTGAACAAGTCAAAAAAGCCATAACTTTCGTGAGTTCTCGCCCAAGTGAGCAACCCTACGAAGAATTTCGTTTTGACCTGCAAACAATGGGCTTTGAACCGGGTTGGGGGAACACCGTCGAGAAAGTTCAAGAAACCTTGAGCATTCTGGATGAATTGGTTGACTCTCCCGATCCTCAGACTCTGGAAGCCTTCATCTCTCGCATTCCAATGATTTTTAGAATCCTCTTGGTCTCTGCTCATGGTTGGTTTGGGCAAGAGGGAGTTTTGGGGCGTCCGGACACTGGCGGTCAAGTGGTTTACGTCCTCGACCAAGCGAAGAATCTGGAAAAGCAGCTGCAAGAAGATGCCACATTGGCTGGTTTAGGGGGACTGAATGTCCAGCCGAAGGTGATTATTCTCACCCGCCTCATCCCTAACAGTGATGGCACCCTTTGTAACCAGCGCCTAGAAAAAGTCTACGATACTGAGAATGCCTGGATTTTGCGAGTGCCTTTGCGGGAATTCAATCCCAATCTGACACAAAACTGGATTTCGCGGTTTGAATTTTGGCCTTATCTGGAAACCTTCGCCATTGATGCTGAAAAGGAACTGCTGGCAGAATTTCAAGGTAGACCAGATTTAATTGTTGGCAACTATACTGATGGAAATTTGGTAGCATTTTTGCTGTCACGCCGCCTTGGCGTAACGCAATGTAACATTGCCCACGCTTTAGAAAAGTCCAAATACTTGTTCAGTAACCTCTACTGGCAAGATTTGGAGGATAAATATCATTTTTCCTTACAATTCACTGCTGATTTGTTGGCGATGAATGCTGCCAATTTCATCATCAGCAGCACCTATCAAGAAATTGTGGGAACGCCGGATAGTATAGGACAGTACGAATCTCTCAAGTGCTTCACCATGCCGGAACTCTACCACGTCGTCAATGGGATTGAACTGTTTAGTCCCAAGTTTAACGTGGTACCGCCTGGGGTGAATGAGAAAGCGTATTTTCCTTATACACGTACGCAAGACAGAGTTGAGAGCGATCGCACCAGATTAGAAGAAATGCTCTTCACTCTGGAAGACGAAACCCAAATTTTTGGTACCCTCGATGACCCAAGCAAGCGTCCGCTTTTCTCAATGGCGCGTCTTGACCGCATTAAGAACCTCACTGGTTTAGCGGAATGCTTTGGTCGGAGTAAACAATTGCAGGAGCGATGCAACCTCATTTTGGTAGCCGGTAAATTGCGAACAGAAGAATCAGGTGACAACGAAGAACGTGATGAAATTGTCAAACTGTACCGGATTATAGAGGAGTACAATCTCCACGGCAAGATTCGTTGGTTAGGTGTGCGTTTGACCAAATCTGACTCTGGAGAAATTTATCGGGTGATTGCTGACCACCAGGGAATATTTGTGCAACCAGCTTTGTTTGAAGCTTTTGGTTTGACAATTTTAGAATCGATGATTTCGGGATTGCCAAATTTTGCGACGCAATTTGGTGGTCCTTTAGAAATTATTCAAGATCAAGTCAATGGCTTCTACATCAACCCAACCAACTTAGAAGAAACAGCAGAAAAAATTGTTGTTTTTCTCGACAAGTGCGAACAAAATCCCAACTATTGGTATGAAATTTCCCAGCGAGCCATTGACCGAGTTTACAGTACCTATACATGGAAAATTCATACTTCCAAGCTGTTATCTTTGGCGCGAATTTATGGGTTCTGGAACTTTATTTCCAGAGAAAACCGGGAAGATTTGCTGCGTTATATCGAGGCTTTGTTCTATTTAATTTACAAGCCAAGAGCGCAACAACTATTGGAGCAGCATAAGTATCGTTAAGTAGTCATTAGTCATTAGCCATTTGCTAATGACTAATGACTAATGACTATCTTGTCAACTCGTACCAAGTTCTTTGACCAACGATGCCATCCACTACTAAATTCCGCTTGTTTTGGAAGGCTTTGACAGCAGCCTCCGTTAGGGCACCAAACATTCCATCAACTCGAACACTATAACCACTAGACAATAACAGTCGTTGCAGGACTCTGACAGCAACACCCGAGTCACCAAAACCCAAAGCGGGCAAAGATTGGCTATCATACATTTGAGTCCTGATCTGATCACTACCTTGTTTGCCAGTAGGTCTTTGCGCGCGCCGAGAAGGAACCGTGGTCGGGAGATTGTCCGATGCTAGTTGGAATCCGACAAAATAAGTAGAAGCAAGCATAATCTTCTTACTTTCTTTAAGCGGGCTTTTTTGAAAACTTCGGACAGTGTTTCCCCACTGGGCTACCAATTTCGGGATAGGCTCACTAGACAAAAGCATTTCTGGTGGACACACATGAAAGCTCAAAGGTGCAATGACATGTTTATTGTCCTTCCTTAAAACCTGAAAATTCCTAGAGCCAACTAGGCAAGAGATTTCAGAGAGAATATTTATTTCTATTGGATTAAGTGTACTTTCATTTTTTATAGTTATTATTGACGCGGCAGCTTGGGCAGTCGCTTCAGGCTGCATAAATTCAGGTGGTGTAATTTGAGCAGTTGGAACTATCTGAGATAGCTGCCATTGTGTTGACTTCTTGTGATCACTGTCTCGCTGAACGAGTGGAAGTTCCGGTGCAATGGGCGGGGATGGTTGTCCTGTTGTTAACACGCCCGTCATCAGCAGGGCAATATCTGTCATTGTATTTCATTTTACTAACACCCATGTTTCCTTTGACAGGAAAAATTGCTGCGATTCCGGAATAGACAGTACTTAAAAATAAAAAAATCTAATAAATACTTTTCAAAGAATCAGTGAAATAGAATACTTAAGTATTTATCCTTCCTAAAGGTGTAAACAAAAAGCATGAAATATAAATCATTTACAAATTAGCAAAGTTTTCTTAAAGATTGTGAAGTAGAACTGATAAAAAATTATGAATTATGAGTTATAAAAACTTTCATAATTCATAACTGACAATAGATTGACTCATTTTCTGACTAGTACGTCGGGCGGCAAGAAAGCTACTATACCCGTAAGCGCTTTGCGCTTACGGGTGAGTCCCTCGCGGTGCGGCACGGCTGCGCCGTAAGCGTTGCTCCTCCGTAAGCGTTGCTCTCCCGAAGGGAGGAGGAGGCACGGACACGCTACGCGTTGCCTGCGCCTGCGCTTTGCGCTTACGCAGTCGCTGTGAGTTCGGGAAACCGTTCGGAGTTCGGCGAGGCTCACGGCGAAGCCCTCCTGTAGCACCGCAGTTTCTCCCGGAGGGAAACCAACGCCAGTCGCCTGACGCCACTTTCCAAGGGCGGGGGGAACCCCCGCACGGAAGTGGCACATGAGGGAAACCCTCCTGCATAGCGCTGGCTCCTCCTCAGAACTGCTCGCTGTCTCACCGCTGTGCGTCTACACAAAGGAAGCGAAAAGCTTATGATGTAAGCTTTTTGAATGCATGAATTCCAAGGCAGCGGTACTAGGCTGTCAAAATGCCCCAAGTTCTTGGACCAACAACTCCGTCCGCCCTGAGACCACGCCCACTTTGAAAGGCTTTAACAGCAGCCTCTGTGAGCGCACCGTAAACTCCATCGATTTTAACAAAGTAGCCATTAGACACTAAAAGTCGCTGTAGGGCTTTTACAGAATCACCTCTGTCACCAAACCGTAGAGTTGGCAGACCAGAACCAGAACTGATGGCAGTCGGCTTGATTAGAGAGTGTAATTCAGGTTTTGCCTCAGGTTGTAATTTAGGTTTTGCCTCAGGTTGTGCCTCAGATTGTGATTTAGGCTTTGCCTCAGGTTGTGCCTTACGTTGCTCTTCAGGTTTTGGTTGATTTTTAGATTCTTCCATACAATTAATTTATAAAACTATTTTTATAATTTATAAAACTATTTTTTACACATTTCAACCGTATTTGGATTGCCAAAGAATTAACTTACCCAATCGGGTTGTTTTAGCTCTTGTGGCAGTCCATACCCACATAAACACTCATGAGTTGCTCGGTAATATTCTACGGATATTATTCATGCTCATGAACTTTGTTTCCACGTTTCTAGGGTAATGTTAACGGACTCGCTTTGGCAGTACCCTGTTGGGGTAGTATCTCAGTAGGTAAGAAGGTAACGGATAATAATTCCGCTACACCGCAAAACCATCATATTCTCATATACCGAAATCGCACTAAGTTTATATGAGAAATATGGGGAGGTAGGAAAAGAATTTTCTCTCCCTACTCCCTTGGCTAGATTTTTGCCTCTATTGGCTCACCCGCTAGGGGGATGCCTGTAGCGCTGTTCACTTCTCTATAAAGAGAATAGCTCTTTCTATGGAATGAATTGCCTTAATATGACCATTTGCACCGCCATAGAAAAGCTGCACCCAAAGCACCCAAACCAAAAAGACCTAATGTTGAACTTGATTTGGAAATTTTTTTACAAGAGTGTCATAAGTGTAGCCGTACTTCCGGACACTGAGAGTGTCTCTTGGTGTAACAATATCATCAGGTGCAAAAGCTGGTAAGTAGAGTTTTACGTCCACCCGACCTAAATTTCTTGGAGTGGATTGACCTCCGTCCCAAGGCCACATTCGGTCGTTGAGATTGTGCCCGTAAGGCTGATTAGCTGATGGGTAAAAATCGCTACCTTTGTGACCTTTCTTTTGCCATTCAGCCCAAAGACGATCTACGTTAGCATGAAGCAGCCAGAAAACTGGATCATACGGCGAACTAGGAATCTGGCTCATGGTACCTAATGGTGCAATTAAAGCCGGCGGAGATTGAGTTAAGTCAGAAAGAGCCCCACCGATTAATGAATGAATGTAGTTATGAGTGACTAATCCAAATTGATTACCGAATGGATCTGCAAATACTTCAAAAGTATAATTACTGTTTTGATTAAGGGCAATCTCTCCTTCTAGGGCGCGGCGAAACGTAATATAGTCATTGATGTTGAGCAACGTATTTATTTCTGCCTGCGGTAGGGGATACTTCTCAAAAGGAGGTACTTGTAGAAAGCGTAAGAGTGACTTGCCCAAAGTTTCGTTTGTAAATACGTTAATATGTAAGTCCTCGTTGAGAACCCAGCCATTAGCTTCGGAAAAATTACCCGACTGCACAGCACCACCTTCAAAACTACCTTGACCTGGAACGTTGATTGTGACTTCTGAGCCATTCGTTCCTAAAAAATCGGGTTGAAAGATAACGTCTAGGGCTTTAGGATCTGTCCAATCCCAGTAGGGGATGGTGACACTAGGATTGACTGACTGCAAAGCGATTTCAAATCGTCTTAAATATTCTCGATGCCAAGGCAGAAATCCCGCATTTCCATGAGCCGCATCAGCTCCTGCTGCAGATCCGGAGGCTTGTAAGGTCATATCTTGGTTCTGTACATCGATGCCTCCGGGAAGCATTGACGAGAATGTCATAGCTCCCAGATGGACTGCAATAAACTGGTCATAGAGACTGACATTACTGCCTGGTGGGATTGTGTTTTTTAATGTTTTAACAGCATTCACAAAGTCGGCTTTTTCTTGTGGAGTCAAGTCAACAACGTTTTTTCTGACTAAGGTGGCATCCATTGCTGGAGTTTGCCACATAGTCATCACAATAATAATCATGGCAACACCTAATGTTGTCATGATTGTTTGCATAAGCTTCTTTGTCTTGTCTGCTCGTTTAAAATGTAGTTTCAACATATGACCTTTTCCACTGTCTGTGTTAACAAAAGTGTCAATTTTAGTTTTCATTAGGGCTTACACCAGAAGTTCGATTATGTGCAAAAGCCCAACTAGAGTTGCTGAAGGGAAATTAAGTTCGCAGAGTTCCCGTTTTATATAGATGTAAGAAAAATCTACTTATGCACTTTTGAGATAGAAATGGAAAAGAATGTAAGCAAATCACTCATAGGCTGAATCGCAAAAGCAATCAGCGAAAGCTTGCTGATAACGGCTAAAACTTACGCATTGACAAAAAGCTATCAATATTATTATGTTTGGAGTTGCTTTGTGAATGAAATTTTTACAAATGCATACATTCCATGACTAGAAAAACATTGGCAAACGGCTTTTGTTGAACAACTGAAATACTCCACTTGACAAAAGCAATCCCCCCAAAGCCTCAACTAGGGGGCGGGGGGATTATCTGTCGCAAACATTTGAAAAAATGCTGCTGATACGCTTCGGCGTGACAACTACCCCAGACTATCAACAACTGGAAGGAAGTAGAAAGCAAACCCCAATACTGTATATGCCGCTAATAGTAATGTGCCTTCTAACCAGTTTGACTTACCATCGGAACTAATACTATTAGCAATCAACACCGCTACAGCCACAGCCACCAATTCAAACGGGTTGAAATTCAAATCCATCGGTTGACCTAATGCCCACCCTGCTAAAACTAAAAAGGGAGCAACAAACAGGGCAATCTGCATACTTGATCCCACCGCCACGGAAACGGAAAGATCCATCTTATCCTTCATTGCCACAGTCACAGCTGTCGCGTGTTCAGCAGCGTTACCAATAATCGGCACAAGGATGACCCCTGTAAACAGCGCCGTCAAACCCAACTGGGATGTGGCGACTTCTAAAGAATTGACAAGCAATTCTGATTCCAATGCCACTAAAAGGGTACATATTAGCAACACCCCAGTCCACAACCAAATATTTGGCTTGCCGTGATGGGTTTCGTCTTCCACTGTTTCTACGATCCCCACTTCGTAAAGATAAGAGTGGGTTTTCATGGAAAATAACAGAGTTAGAGCATAGACGAGAATCAGTACCACAGCAACAGCAAGGGACAGATTTTGCAGTGTGTTTTGGCTAATTCCCTGAGCGCTAAATTTCATCGCTGTAGGCAGTAAAATCGCAATCACCGCCAGATTCATCGAAGAAGCGTTTACCCGCGCCACTATCGGCTGAAATGTCTGTTCTTTGTAGCGCAGTCCGCCCAAAAGCATCGAAAGACCCATCACCAGTAGTAAGTTGCCGATAATTGATCCCGTGATACTGGCTTTGACCACATCCACCAGTCCCGCATTTAGGGCAACTAGGGCAATAATCAGTTCCGTAGCATTGCCAAAAGTGGCGTTTAACAACCCCCCCAGCGATGGACCAACCACGACAGCAATTTCTTCTGTGGCTGCGCCCATCCAAGCTGCTAAAGGCAAAATGGCTAAACTCGCTGTGATGAAAACTGTTAGGTCTCCCCACTTCAAGTAATGAGCCGCGATGGAAACCGGAATAAACAGTAACAGAACCAAAAATACAATGTTTTTACCTGACATTTGTTATTTTGAGCTGAAAGTATTAGAGACAGTTGCGTGAGGAGGTAGTCCTCAACTAGTTCTGAGTCATGAGTAAGAAGTGTTAAGTAACAAACAATATACACTTAGCACTCAGTACTTAGCACTCAGCACTTGTGTAGACCAGACTCTAGAATACTCCCAACCCTCTCTTTGAGCGGTTTCAAGATTGTACTGTTTGCTTTCTAGAGCGAGATTTGTAAAATAAGATTGCGGTATGAGTAGAATTTGCAATCTTTTGTTGCAAAAGTTTCCAATAAACCCAAAATTCTACACCAAGGATGCGGTTTAATATATTAAAAGACGATTAAATTTTTGGCAGCACCAACGACAAAACCCTTAATATGGGTTTGGTCGATGGTTGATTGCACAGGGCAAATGACTGCTGGATAATGCAGATTACCCCCAACACGAAAACCGCTACCTCGAAATTTGGTTCTATCTCATAGTTGTTGTCTGTACCAATTGTTGTTGGAATGCCGCTGTAGGAAGGTTTGTAAGCATTATCTTGGACGCAACTGCAAGGACTGTTTATTCTTTTGGAAATACTCCATGACTTCTGCTGCTGAACTGCCAGCTAGTGCTGGTTCAAATTTGACGCCACCTGAAAATATCAAAAACACCAAAATGCTTGATCCCCTGAGACAAGCTACAGGTGTTTACGTCACTGTTCATGGGCACTTTTACCAGCCACCACGCGAAAACCCTTATCTAGACTCGATTGAACGTCAAGCGGGTGCAGCGCCTTTCCATAATTGGAACGAACGAATTCACCACGAATGCTATCGTCCCAATGCCTTTGCCAGGGTATTAAATGACCGAAGCGAAGTGGTGGGGATCGTAAATAACTATGAGTATTTGAGCTTTAATATTGGACCGACCCTGATGTCGTGGCTAGAACGCCACGATGTAGAGGTTTATCAGCGAATTTTGGAAGCGGATCGCAAGAGTAGCGATCGCCTCAACGGGCATGGCAATGCGATCGCGCAAGTATACAACCACATCATCATGCCCCTAGCGAACGATCGCGACAAATACACTCAAATCCGCTGGGGCAAAGAAGACTTCCGATCCCGCTTTGGACGCGATCCCGAAGGAATGTGGCTGGCAGAGACTGCTGTAGACTATGCAACTTTGCAAGCATTAGTGGACGAAGGAATTCGCTTTATTGTCCTTGCACCATCGCAAGCACAACGTTGCCGTCTGTTGCCCACCAAGGATAATCCCAACCCTGAGTGGCACGAAGTTGGCGGAAATCAGATTGATCCCACACGTCCTTATCGCTGCTTCTTGAAAGAGAGTGATTCGTCATTCGTCATTGATCCTTTATCAGACGAAGGAAAAAGGACAAATGACAAGGGACAAATGACAAAGGACAGACCCTATATTGATATCTTCTTCTACGATGGTCCCATCTCGCGGGATATGGGTTTTAGTGATGTCCTGTTCAATTCCAGTCACTTAGCAGGACGCATTGGTTCGGCAGTGCGTGGGGATCATCGCCCTGCACAGTTAATTTCTGTTGGCACAGATGGGGAAACGTTTGGACATCATAAGGGAGGAACAGAGAAAACATTAGCCTACGCCTTTACAAAAGAGTTTCCTCATTGGGGTTGGACAGTCACCAACTTTGCCCACTACCTCAGCTTGAATACTCCCACATGGGAAGTGGAATTAAAGCCAGTCACAGCGTGGAGTTGCGCCCACGGTGTCGATAGATGGCAGGATGATTGTGGTTGCGGTGGTGGTGGCACATGGCACCAAAAATGGCGTCGCCCCTTGCGGGATGCCTTGAATTGGCTGCGCGATCGCCTGATTCTGGTGTATGAAGAACATGGCAAACTGTTTTTCCGCGATCCCTGGCAAGCACGCGATGAGTATATCCAGGTGATACGCGATCGCTCTCCAGAAAACGTGAGTAAGTTCCTCTCGCGTCACCAAACTCATAAACTCTCATCTGCTGAACAAGTAGACGCCCTACGCCTACTGGAAATGCAACGTCATGCTTTGCTGATGTTCACCAGTTGCGGATGGTTTTTTGAAGAACTTTCGCGTCCAGAAGGAACGCAAATTCTGCGTTACGCTGCCCGTGCTTTAGAACTTGCAGGGGATGTGGCTGGCGTGCAATTGGAAAAAGGCTTTGTCAAACGCCTAAACCAAGCAGCTAGTAATGTTGATTTGTTCAAACACGGTGGCGAAGTGTATCGCCAGTTGGTACTAACAGCTCAAGTCAGCTTTAAACAAGTTGCAGCCCAGTACGCCCTGACTTCACTGTTTGCCAATCATAAGCCTGTAGAGGCGTTGCATCCAACATCTCTACAAAATGGACACAGTTGTTCCATCAAACATTCTCATCCATACCAAAAGCGGGTTTATTGCTACACCGCTAACGAGGTAGATTACCAATTGCAACGGATGGGATCATTGACTCTGGCAGTGGGAAATTTGAGCCTAGTGTCAGAAATTACCTGGGAAAGCGAAGAGTTGGTGTTTGCTGTTCTGCATCTTGGTGGCTGGGATTTCCACTGTTGCATTCAACCCTTCCAGGGACGACGTGCCTACACTCAGTTAAAAGAAAAGCTGTTTGGAGCGCTGCAACAGGCTAGTGCAGCTCACATGATCCTAGTGATGACGCAGCTATTTGGCGAAGAGTCTTTTAGCTTACAAAATCTCTTTGCTGAAGAACGCCACCGACTCATGCACCTGTTGAGTCAAGAAACCCTGTCACGTTTAGACCAACTTTATACCCAAGCATATCGTGATAATTACGGGGTGTTGATGGCATTCCACCGCGATGGACTACCTGCGCCACAAGAGTTGCAGGTTGCAGCGGAAATTGCCTTGGGGTATCGGTGCATGATGAGTTTACGCTTGCTTGAGCAAGACATTGCTGAACCGTCATCAAGTTGGAATCACATAGTCGAGTTAGAGGCGATCGCCACAGAAGCCAAGCACCTGCACTGTCATCTGAATATTCCCGAAGGTAAGCAGATCTTAGAGCAGTTGATATTGCGTTGTCTCTGGCAATTGTTGCATGATCCCAACGGCAGTTTTGATGCAGATTTGCAACGCCTAGAGCGGTTAATTGATCTGGCAAATCAGTTAAATCTTGGCGTCTCCCTTGAGCGCTCTCAAGAACTGTACTATAGCTGTCTGTACAGTCAGATTGTGCCAGTCTTTGTTGCCAAAACTGCTGCATGTCAGGATATCGCTCAGTGCCGTCAGTTGTTGAAGCTGGGGCAAAAGTTAGCGGTAGATGTCAGTCCTTGGCTAAGTCAATTGGGATAGCAATCTCACGCCAAAACGCTCAAGTACCTACCCCTTAGGGACTAGATAGCGATTTTCGATGTCGGGCGTGGCTCTTACAAAGCAGCAATGCTTGCGCTACGCCCCTACAATAACCTGTATTTCACTTAATAGCCCTGCAATTAATTGCAGGGCTGTCTTACCTTGAATAAGTTGTAAGTGACTAATGTCGTTGGTACCACCAACAGCCAGCAGGATAATATAGTCGATAGTCACGTTAGTTTCTACTGGAGTTTTCCCACAGATTTGGCATTAATATTGGTCGCATGGGAACATATATTTCCTCACTGTTAGAGGAATAGAAATGCAAGGAGTTTTGGTCATGCATTTCTGTTGAAATCATTTCGTCAGGACAAAAGTCTAACGAAACTTTTATCTCAAAATTCTTGGAACTCTTACTATCTGTAATTGATAGAGAGTCAGACATACTCTCACCATCACTCATGGATGAAAATTGTTTTTTTGATGGAGAAAAGTCTAAAGTGATCCTAATCTCAAGTTTGCCTTTTTGTCTACCATTATTACCAGGTAGGAGGAGTTCACATTGGATTCCTCGTCTGAGTGAAAATTGCCATTCTACTCTATTAAATATGCCTTGGACATTCCTTTTCTTGAAATATTTCTTAAGAAATTTATCTTTACAACAGAAATTTAAATCATTTCCCTTGGGTTCAAAATCTTGAAGCACTTGATTGACAATTTGAACCGCATTAAATATTTTATTTTCTAACAAAATCACATCATCTTCTCGCTCCAATCGTTTTAATTGATTAGGCAACATATTAAAATATCCTCCGTACTAATCCCGAGTTCTTTAGATTGTCCTACAATCTATGCCAAGCCACTGAATTGTTGTCACAAACAATACATACATTTAGAGAACGACTTTCCGTAGACTCCGTAGACGCGTGTGTCTTGGGTCGGAGCTACGAATTACGTGCAGCGTGCGAGAAAGCGCAACAGCTTTCCGTAGGGTAGGGTACACAGACTAAAGTAGACAACTAATGTACTTTATTTGTCTATGTATATTTCGTGTTGAAAACTACAATTTTCCAGATTTTACTACACCATTTGACTCGACTAAATTGTTGTCAAAAGGAGTTCAATTAGGAATTTTTATATCAGATTATCCAATGACAAACAAGAGATAATTATATAATTGCTATAGGTCATAAACAGTTATTGATACTAGAAACTACTCTCGTTCTATAAGCGTGTTGATATAAATCTACTCCACTAAATGCACCTGTAAACATAATCCTAAACTTTGGGGAAATTATTTAACAAATGTAAGAGATTTTTGCAAGTCACATCGTATAAACGTCATGACGATTTTTTTTCTCAAAATTGTCATATCAACTCAACTTGTTCTTTCAAACTTTTGCATTGAAGCACTCATCCTAACATATTCAAACTCCTCAAACACACAGTATAGTATTAACAGCATATTTGAGAAACCGTGTTCTTACATAGGTTCTCTGTATTGACTCGGTCATAAATTAAACATATAATTTTATCTAATTGATAAAGAAATTATATTGCCAGGATGCGGCTCACCAGCGTATTGTCATTTAGAATTTAATATTTATTTAATGCCGGAATCCATAATATCCAATGAAAATATTTGCTTTTAGACTCAAACCAGACGAAGATTTAAAACAAAGTTTAAAGAATTTTACCTTGCAGGAAAATATTAAAGCAGGGTTTATATTAACTGCGATTGGCAGCTTAAAGGTGGCAACAATTCGCTTTGCCAATCAAGACACAAGTACAGTCTTATCTGACAAATTTGAAATTCTTTCTCTTAACGGTACAATAGCCACCACTGGCGTTCATCTTCACATTGCAATTTCTGACAAACAAGGAAAAACCATCGGCGGACATCTCGACGATGGATGCATTATCTACACAACCGCCGAAATAGTCATCGGTATCAGCGAAGAATACACCTTTCTCAGAACGCCAGACCAACAAACAGGTTATAAAGAACTGGAAATTATTCCAAATCTCTCTTTATCTCCTTCTTAAACCTGCTTTGTGTTGGACACTTTTTAAAAGCTGGGGAACCCTGCGTATGCGCTTTCTTGCACACTTAATGTAGATTTTGGTCTATAAGGATAATAGTTGAACCTAATCTAAAATTTAAAATCTAAATTCATTTATGTCTGAAGAACTAAACTTTCAAGGTAATGGTATGGATCGCCTCCCTCCCCAAAACATTGAGGCGGAAGAAGCGATACTGGGGGGGATTTTGCTAGATCCGGAAGCAATCAGCAGAGTGAACGATCGCCTGATTCCAGAAGCTTTTTACATCAACGCTCATAAAGATATCTATAAAGCAGCGCAACGCCTACACAGTGAAGGTAAGCCCACAGACTTGCTTGCGGTGATAAATTGGCTAAACGACCACGATATTCTAACGCGTGTTGGCGGTAGAAATAAATTAGCAACACTAGTAGACCGCACAGTGTCAGCCGTCAACATCGACGCTTTAGCCGAGTTGGTGATGGAAAAATACCTGCGGCGTCGGTTAATCAAAGCTGGTAATGAAATAGTGCATTTGGGCTACCAGACAGAAACCGAATTACCAATAGTTTTAGACCAAGCAGAACAAAAAGTGTTCAACGTCACTCAAGAACGCCCTCAAGTTGGTCTGGTTCACATTTCTGACACCCTAATTAATACTTTTCAAGATATTGAAACTCGCCATCAAGGTGTCGCCTTACCAGGAATTCCCTGCGGCTTTTACGATTTAGATGGAATGACCAGTGGTTTTCAGCGTTCTGATTTGATTATTGTTGCTGGTCGCCCATCAATGGGGAAATGTATAGCACATAACACAGAAATTCTTCTAGCAGATGGTTCCATTTCTACTATCGAAGAAATTTATCATCGTCGTCAAGCAGATCTACTAACCTTAACAAATGATTGGAAATTAGAGATTGCTCAACCATCTGCATTTGTCGATGACGGTATCAAACCAGTTTTAGGCGTCACAACTCGACTGGGGCGATATGTTGAAACTACCATGACTCATCCTTATTTGACTCTTGATGGATGGCGTCCACTTTCAGAACTGAAAGTAGGTGATAAAATTGCTGTACCTCGCAGAATAAATGTATTTGGTACAAAAACAATTCGTGAATGTGAAGTCAAACTACTTGCCTACTTTATAGCAGATGGTTGTTTGAGAGACACAACACCTGAATTGACAAATATAAACCCTTTGATTCAGGAAGATTTCCAAAATGCTGTTATCAGCTTTTCTCCTCAACTGAAAGTTTGCATAGAAACTCGCCCTGAGCGTTCCTCAATACTGTATGCTGCTATATGTGAAGGGGGAAACAATCCTCTCACTGAGTGGCTGGAGAATCAGGCGCTATGGGGCAAAAAAGCTGATGAAAAAAGAATTCCTGCTTGTATCTTTCAACTAGAGCGATCGCAAGTTTCTTTATTCCTCAATCGCCTGTTTGCCACAGATGGTTGGGCTACGGTGCTTGCAAGTGGTCAGGCACAATTAGGGTATTGCACTGTTAGCGAGAAACTGGCAAGACAGGTACAACATCTGCTGCTGAGGTTTGGCATCATTGCGACTTTGAACAAGCGGTCTGTTAAATACAAAGACACTCGTAGACAAGCTTGGCAACTAGATATAACTGATGCCCAATCTATTAAAACTTTTCTCTCAGAAATTGGTATCTTTGGCAAAGAAACTGCCCTGTTGCACGTACAAGCAGCTTTAATTGATAAAAAATATCAAACTAATTACAGCAGATTGCAAGTTAGTGAAGTACACAGATACCCCACCCGCGCTGTCGCGCACCCTCCCCTTACCAAGGGGAGGGTTGGGGAGGGGTGTACTCCATTTAAATACAAAGAGCTGTATGATCTCATTGCAGTAGAAACATCCCAGGAGATAACAGCAGCCAAAGGTAAAGAACCGTGGACAGTTTTAGCGCGTCGGGCAGAAATTAAAGCACACACAGATATTCATGTGGACAAACAAGCTTTATCACGAGAACATTTTTTGATGGCAAATACATTAGAAGATTTATCCTTACAACAATTAGCCACAGGAGATGTCTATTGGGATGAAATCGTTTCTATAGAATCAGTGGGATACAAACAAGTGTATGACTTGACAATTCCTGTTACCCACAATTTTGTTGCCAATGATATTTGTGTTCACAACACCGCTTTTTGTTTGAATATCGCTCATAATATTGCAGCTTCCTATAAATTACCAGTTGCTGTTTTCAGCTTGGAAATGTCAAAAGAACAACTGGTGCAGCGGCTGTTGGCGAGTGAAGCGGGAATTGAAAGTGGTTATTTGCGGAGTGGACGCATCAGTCAAACTCAATGGGAACCTTTAAGCCGCGCTATTGGTATGCTCTCGGAAATGCCAATTTTTATTGACGATACGCCGAATATTACAGTCACAGAAATGCGGAGTCAGGCGCGGCGCTTGCAAGCGGAATTGGGTACAGAACTGGGACTAATTATCATAGATTACTTGCAATTGATGGAAGGAGCGGGGGATAATCGTGTGCAAGAAATATCAAGAATTACCCGAAGTATTAAAGGTTTAGCGCGTGAATTATCTGTCCCAGTGATTGCTCTATCTCAGTTGAGTCGAGGAGTAGAATCACGCACTAACAAGCGTCCCATGTTATCCGATTTGAGAGAAAGTGGAAGTATCGAACAGGACGCAGATTTAGTGTTAATGCTGTACAGAGATGATTACTATAACAGCGATAGCCCTGAGAGAGGAATTGCCGAGGTCATAGTAGCTAAACACCGCAACGGTCCCACAGGTAATGTTAGACTCTTGTTTGACCCACAATTTACCAAGTTTAAAAATTTAGCCAAACCGAACAATTATTGAAACTGAGTGAACAACAAGATTCCCGACAACTTTTACGAAGTCGGGAATCTAAGCGTTTCAATTTATGCGCTTAGCGCAGGCACTTTCACACAAATCAAGTAGGATTGCTATATTAGCTATCACTTAACTCCGAGCAATTCCACATCAAAATTTAGGGTGGCGTTGGGTGGGATGACACCACCAGCACCACGAGCGCCATAACCTAACTCTGGGGGTATGATTAACTGACGACGTCCGCCTACTTTCATAGTACTCAGTCCTTCGTCCCAGCCTTTGATGACTTGTCCAACACCAAGTTTAAATTTAAATGGCTGGTTGCGATCGCGTGAACTATCGAACTTGGTACCATTTTCGAGAGTACCAGTGTAGTGAACCTCAACCGTCTGTCCAGTTTTGGGAGTCGCCCCAGTCCCCTCTTTTAACTCAATGTACTTAAGCCCAGAGGGCGTGGTGACGACATTATTTTCAGACATAGTTTTGCTCGCAATTAGGGTCTTGTTTTCTTGTACCTGGATGGGTGCTGGAGTCGTTTCGCTTAACTGGGCAGCAACGGCGATATCCTGTTTGTTACCGCCAATTTGCGCCAATACTAAAACCAAAACACAAACCAGCATGAAGCCGATGCTGAGTAAAATCGCTTTCAAAATCAGTCCTCTCTACTTAGTAGTCTAGGAATGAGATAACTACTAGGACAAAACTTAGTGTAAATCAGACGACGCCCTAACGCCAAAGCTTATTTTCTAAATCGCGTAGTTGACGCTCCAATCGGTCAATTCTACCGCGCAGTTCGTCCACTTCCGACTGACGAGCCACACCCAAATCCTGCAACATATTTCGCATTTGTCGTTGCATGTTGCCTTCCCAGCTTCCCTGCTCCGACTTCAACTGTTGTACCATATCATCCATAACCGCCTTGGCTTGCTCGGGATCAAGCTTGCCATCTTTAACAAGTTGGTCGCTTACTTCTCGCACTTTGTCTGCAACTACGGACGTTGTGCCAATACCAAGCATTAATAACTGCTTCATCCAGTTGTTGTTGTCCATAATCCCTTTCTATCACTTTTTTCAAATCAAATGACCCTTTCTCATAAATCTATTCTATAGACCTATCGTGGAAGGATAATTAATATAGGTTACAGCTCTATTCTGACAAACGAACAGGGAATAAAAAGTGTGATAATCGAACTACTTAAGGTGAAAATTCCGCCCGAACAAAGAGAAAAATATATCCAGAAAGATGCCGAAATTTGGACAGCGGCGCTGGCTAAACATCCAGGATTTCTTGGTAAAGAAGTTTGGATTAATCCCAACGATGCGACAGAAGTGGTTTTGGTCATTCACTGGGCGACGAAGGAGGATTGGAAAGCTATACCCCAAGCCGAATTAGAAGCTATTGAGCGAAAGTTCACCGCAGCGATGGGAAAATCCTACCCCATTGTGGAGTCAGGCGAGTATCAAGTCCGGAAATTTCCACAAAAGTAGTTGAGGCTCAACAAAACCGATTCCTTGAAGTTTAATTCACTTTAAAAACCAGCATTCAAATGCAAAGCCGTGCTACAAGCACGGGGTTTCAGACCCAAATTTTTGAAGATAGGGATTGGAACGCTGCACGGAACATATTAGAAAAGGCACTACGTACGGCGGGTCACGTCGGAACTAACGCCTCTGGAGAGACTGACCAATACTTGAGTGAGGAAACTCCTTCAAGCAAGTCAACTCACAGAAAGAGGAAATCTAAGAAGTGATTCTTAGAATCCACCGGCTTTTAGCCGTGGGGAGAATGTCAACCCATACCAGAAGAACGCATTAGAGCAGCAGAACAACGCGCGCAATGGTTGGCAGAGAAATTGCGCGAGTTAGGGATAGATCCAGACACTTTTGCTTAAAGTAAGCGCGTTCCTGAAATGTTCCTAAAATATTTAGCGTAAAACTATCTTAGGGAGCGATGCTCCTGTATGTAAAGCTAGACGTTATAACTGCGCCAGCAGGCGATCGAGAATTTTTTGATACTGAGTGAGCAGTTTGATTGCTCGCCACGCAATTTTTGGGCAAATATTACGTTCCGCCATCTGTTTGAGGGAGGCGATTAGAATAGCAGTATCTTTTTGAAGTTGAAGCACGGTTGGTTGGTCAATGACCTCTTCCTGTTGCATCTCTTGTGGAGAGATTTGGGCTTTTGGTGTGTCAATTTTTTCTTGCATTGTTCCACCTCCTATAGTTAGAAAGGTTTCAGAACGGCTTTCCTTGTCGGGAGAAGAACCGTCATCTTGAACTGTATCCCACGGTAGCAATAGCAACTGTCTCAGCCTTGCTATCAACATGAGTGCGTCTTGAGCAGTAGGGATATTAATGTAGATTAAGCCAAAACTGATGGGAGCATACACAGCAAAACATATGGTTTGATTAGACGCAAACATTTGAATTTCTATATCCTCAACATATTCGCTGAAGACAAGGGTATATCCATGCTGTTGCAACCAATTCTTCCAATTCTCATGTAGTACCGATTGAGCCATATTAGTCCAATCAATTAAAATCACTGCGTCTCCTTGCAAAGATTATTGTTAGACCAACAAAGCCCCGTCATCAATGGGACTTGTAATATTAGCAGCACAACTCATGATGGAGAACTGACTCTAGAACCCTAGTGATGTAGAGAACACATTTGATAACGCTCAGATGTGTATTTACACTTTAAATATAAGGTATTTAAATTATCTGAACGTTAATACATAAGTAATCATAAAAAAAGAATCTGAGGATTTTCTGAAGATCCTCAAGATTTTTCTCTTGAACAACAAGATTCCCGACTTCTTCAAGAAGTCGGGAATCTGAGTGTTTGGCTATGCATTATCCATAATGATTATATTTTGTCAATAGATAGTACAGGATGTGAATCATCGCATTCCTCTGAGTGTGATATTTTTGAAATCACTCTAAAATCAGGAAACATGACTGGGGCGGATGTATATACTTGTAGTCAAAAGCTGAGCAGACACAAGTATTATGCCTATAGACTTCTTAACGGCTTGGGGAGTTAGTACTGCTGTTGGGTTTCTCTTCCAACCAGTGATGAAACAATTTGCCCAAGATGTAGGCAAAGATTTATTAAAAGATGTCCTCAAAGATGTATTGAAAGCTATTCCCAGCCAAGTTTTACAGCGATTAAAAAAGGAAGACATAGACATTGCTGCTGGCAAAGCACTCAAAGAATTTTTAGCACTGGTGCAGCAAGAATTACAAGATGCTGATATTCCTGATAACCAAGTTAGAGATTATAACAAACCACTACATAAATTTCTCAATGATAAAAGAGTTCAAGAAATACTAGGAACTCCTTTTCATGATGAGTGTCAAGCTTTAGATACGAACACTTTACAACATATTTGGCACGAACTGAATTTATCATCTCTTCCAGACGAATTTGATTGGAGTAAGCTGGGCAAGCGTTACGTCAAAAAAGTCAAAGCGATTATTCAGGACTCATCGGAACTAAGAGCTATTCTGGATTCCAAAAATCTTGAAAAAATTGCAGAAAACACTACAGAGACTGCTGGGATCATTCCCGATTTTAACTTACCCAAATATCAAAAAGCCATTCGGGAGCGCTACGCCAATCTCAAACTAGATAGCCTAGACACCAGTGGTTACGCCTATAACGAATTGCGGTTATGGCTAATGTTTATCCCTCAAAATGTGCGGCAAGTTCACCAAGTTTTGCCACAAGTTCACGAACTACCAAAAGAACATTTCCGACGACTGCGAGAAAGTGACCAACTAGAAGCAGAAGAAATTTTACAAGAAGAGTTAGAACGCCACAAGCGAGATTATTTTGAACAAACTGTGCGTTCTGTCAAAGAGATTGTCGAGGACAAGCATAATTATAAATATATCGTGGTTTTGGGCGATCCTGGTTCCGGGAAATCTACATTATTGCAGTACCTAGCATTAGATTGGGTAGAACAAACACTTGATCAGCTTGAGAAGAAAAATCATCTGCCGATTCCGTTGCTGATTGAATTACGTGCTTATATGCGGCGACGGGAAGATAAAGAATGCAATAACTTTCTGGAATTTTTCCATAAATGTAGCGGTGCGATCGCTCACCTCAATCAGCATCAATTGCAGGAACAACTCAAGGCTGGTAATGCCTTGGTAATGTTTGATGGTTTGGATGAAGTTTTTGACCCTGGTAGGCGAGAAGATGTTATTACTGATATTCATCGCTTTACTAATGACTACCCCAATGTGCAGGTTATCGTGACTTCTCGCGTGATTGGCTACAAAGCACAACGGCTGCGAGATGCTGAATTTAAGCATTTCATGCTGCAAGATTTGGAACCTGAACAAATTCAGGATTTCATCAATCGTTGGCATTCTGACACTTTTACAGATAAGGTTGATGGAGATAGAAAAAAAGAGCGGCTGCAAAGAGCAATTGACTCATCAAAATCGATTGCAGAACTCGCAGGAAATCCCCTGCTGCTGACAATGATGGCAATTCTCAATCGTAACCAAGAACTGCCAAGAGATAGACCAGAACTTTACAATCAAGCATCGCGGGTGCTGCTTCATCAATGGGATGTGGAACGTGCTTTGGTGGAAGATAAGAGGTTAGACCCGAAAACAATTGATTATAAAGATAAGCAAGCAATGTTGCGTCAAGTTGCTTACCATATGCAAACCAGTGAAAAAGGTTTGGCAGGCAATTTGATAAGTGCGAATGATTTAGAAAGGATTTTGACTGAGTATCTAAAAACCATAGAAGTTGATAAAGCCAGAGAAGCTGCGAGGGTGATGAGGGAGCAACTACGGACTCGCAACTTTATGTTATGTTTCCTGGGTGCAGATTACTATGCCTTTGTCCATCGGACGTTTTTGGAATATTTCTGTGCTTGGGAGTTTGTTTGGCAGTTTAAAGAATCGCGTACGCTGGAAATTGAAGAACTCAAGAGAGAAGTTTTTGGCAAACACTGGCGGGATGAAACTTGGCATGAAGTTTTACGGCTGGTTGCAGGAATGATTGAGCCAAAATTTGTTGGCGAAATTCTTGATTATTTAATGGCGCAAAATGGCGAGGCGGAGAAATTTAGTAACTTGTTTTTGGCGGCTAAGTGTCTTTCTGATGTGAGGAATAGGACGGTAATTGCAAAAACTGCTCAGCAATTACTGAGCCGCTTTAAAGACTTAACCAAATACGACTTAAATTACTATTACAACTCCACGAGTGATTCCCTGAAGAAAATTCTAGCTCGGAAAATTCGTACCCAAGCAGTTACAGCAGTTGCAACGACTTGGAAAGATGACCCCGCAACCCTCCTCTGGCTCAAAGGTCGCGCCACTGCTGATGATAATTCGGATGTGCGAGGTGCAGCAGTCGAAGCATTAGCCAGCAACTTCAAAGATGACAAAGATACCCTAGCCTGGCTCAAAGGTCGCGCCACTGCTGATGATAATTCGGATGTGCGAGGTGCAGCAGTCCAAGCATTAGCCAGCAACTTCAAAGATGACAAAGGTACCCTCGCCATCCTCAAAGAACGCGCCACTGCTGATGATTATTGGTATGTGCGAGGTACAGCAGTCGAAGCATTAGCCAGCAACTTCAAAGATGACAAAGATACCCTCCCCATCCTTAAAGAACGCGCCACTGCTGATGATTTTTGGAATGTGCGACGTGCAGCAGTCAAAGCATTAGCCAGCCACTTCAAAGATGACAAAGATACCCTCCCCTGGCTCAAAGAACGCGCCACTGCTGATGATAATTCGGATGTGCGAGGTGCAGCAGTCCAAGCATTAGCCAGCAACTTCAAAGATGACAAAGATACCCTCCCCTGGCTCAAAGAACGCGCCACTGCTGATGATAATTCGGATTTGCGACGTGCAGCAGTCCAAGCATTAGCCAGCAACTTCAAAGATGACAAAGATACCCTCCCCTTCCTCAAAGAACGCGCCACTGCTGATGATGATTGGTTTGTGCGAGGTGCAGCAGTCCAAGCATTAGCCAGCAACTTCAAAGATGACAAAGATACCCTCCCCTGGCTGAAACAACGCGCCACTGCTGATGATAAGTCGGATGTGCGACGTGCAGCAGTCCAAGCTTTAGGCAAAAATTTCACCTATCAGCCTGAGTTGTTTGATATTTACTACAACTGCGCTATCAATGACCCCTATGAGCATGAGAAGAACAGTGTAACCAATCCTCGGCGAGTTGCACTTGAGATCATTATCAAGCAACATCCTCACCATCCCCAAACTTTACCACTATTGCGCGACAGAGCGGAGAATGACCCCGATGAGCAAGTGCGGAAGTATGCTCAGGAGAAGTTGGCAGAATTAGAGAAGTAGAGTAGTCATAAAAAATATGAACAACGCTGCAATTCGTCAGCAAATCAACCAATACCTTGATGAATTATCTTCGGAACGCCTAGAACTGGTTGCTGATTTTTTAGCTTATCTAGCAGAGAAAGAGAGTGAAGAAGCAACCCAAGAATTACTCGATATTCCAGGTTTTATAGAATCTTTTGAGAGGGGTAAAAAAGATATTGCCGAAGGTCGTTTAAAAAATTGGAGGGGAACATCCCAATTTTGCAAAAAGACCTGGCGATTAGAAATCGCGGCTACACAAACCAAGTCCCTTCGGGTTCGCCAGTTGCCTACGGCGGGAGACCCGCCTTCAGCACTGGTCTCACCGCCTACGCGGACTAATTTTTAGCCTGCGGAGGCAGGCTTTGTTTGTGTAGCCCCAGACTTATAGTCTGAGGGCAATATCAGGTAAGGACGGGAATGATGCTAAACCTTACCAGGACAAAGACGTTAATAATGCACTTCGAAGGATAGAAGAAATTAAAAAAGCTCAACAAGAGGAAGAACAAGAATGAATTCTCATTACACCATAATTATTCAGTGGTCTGACGAAGATGATTGTTTTGTTGTCAGTTTTCCTGAATGGGGAGAGTTTTGTCATACCCACGGAGACACCTACGAAGAAGCTCTTAAAAATGCTCAAGAAGTGATAGAAATGTTAATTGAGACATCTTTAGAAAATGGTGAAGCTCTGCCAGAACCTCAAACGCTAGTAAAATCCTGGAAGGTAGCATAGAAGTACAATAAACCTCTTACAAAAGTCAATTTTATGAAAAAAAACCACAGATGGACACAGATGGACACAGATAATTTATCTGCGTGCATCTGCGGTTATAAATATCCATTAATCATACTTTGGCAAGAAGTCTAATGAGCAAAAGCAGGAATACGCCCATGAATACACCTACCCAAACAACAAAAGTTTAGGACGAAATCATTGACTTTATTGCTGCTGGAACCACACCCCAAAGTGTCATTGAGCACCCCACCCCTTTATCCCCTCCCCGCTCGCGGGGAGGGGAGCCTAAGCGCAGCTTTGGCGGGGTGGGGTTCTTCAGGAATGATAAGTAATCAACCGAACCTGATATGAGAAAGTAAAAATTGAATTATCAAGTTGTGTAATTTGATTAACCAGTGGGAATCCTAAAAGTAGCAGACATTGCTACTTAACCACTAGAATTTCCACGGTAATTATACAATGGCATACCAAAATATCACCGCTTCCCTTTCGCCTGAAGATATGCAACAAATCAAAGCAGCGTTGCAAACAATTCAAAAGAAGCTACCTTTCCTGATTACGTTGAGTACGGAAGAACGGCGCAGGTTATTTAAAATGGGCGACAAAAGTTTAGCCTTTGTCAACAATAGCCTCACGGCTGCTCAATCTAACCCCGATATTTTACCAGCAAGTTTTGACCTTGAGGAATTTGTCCGGGATTATCAATTAGCCGCTACACTCACCGAACTTTTGATTGCACTGCGGCAACTGAGCGAACAGGTAGATGATACCTTATTAGCAGTGGGTAGTGAAGCGATGAGCAGCAGTTTGACGGTTTATGGCTACGTGAAAACCGCTGCTAAGAAGACTCCTGGTTTAAAAAGGCTTGCTGAACAGTTAGGCGATCGCTTTAAAGCAATCAGAAACAAACCTGTCAAACCTGCTTCTGAGTCTTAAGATTTGCAAAACGAGGTGTCTTTTTTCGTCCATGAGTGTTTATGACTCATGGACGAGTGTTTATGACTCGTGGACGAGTGTTTGGAACTCGTGGACGAGTGTTTGGAACTCGTGAATGAGTGTTTGGAACTCGCTGACGAGTGTTTGGAACTCGCTGACGAGTGTTTGGAACTCGCTGACGAGTGTTTGGAACTCGCTGACGAGTGTTTGGAACTCGCTGACGAGTGTTTGGGATTCGTGAACGAGTGTTTGAACTTCATCAATGAGTCTTTGAAACTCGTGGATGAGTATTTTGTACCCAATCTTGTGAGTCAATGGCTAAAATCAAGATGTTTGCATATGAAAGCTCAAGCTGTGGACACTGCAACTTGCCCTCGTTGTCATCAACCCGTGAATTCCCAAGCTGTCACCTGTCCTCATTGTGGTAACCAGTTGAAAGCTTATGGACATCCTGGGATTCCCTTACACCGCGCCACTGGGAAGGAATATCTTTGTGACAGCTGCACTTACCACGCTGACGATACTTGCAATTTTCCCCAACGTCCTTTTGCTAAAGAATGCATTCTCTACGAAAATATCGAAGAAAGTAAGCAAGAGTTGCAACAGCAGCGTTACGCCAACAGCTTTGGTGCAACTGTGAGAAGCTGGATGAGACGCAATCAGGCTTTGGTTTTGCTGTTGGTTCTATTATTTGTATGTTTGATGATTGCTTTGTCTACAACTTGACTATACAGGGCTTATTCTTATGCTTAGACCACAAATCGTAAGGTGGGCTTTGCTCATAAAAGCCTATGTGATAAACATTTGAGATATTAATGAGCAATGCCCACCCTACAAAAAACTACTCATAACTCGGGGTTGCCTTTGGGGATTAGGGGCAGGGTGTACTCCATTTAGGTGCAAAGCGCTGTCAGTGCATAAGTCAAAGAAAACTCATCTATTACATATTGTTAGCAGTTTTCCGGAGGAGCAAAGAATAATGGCAACAGAAATTGTTGTCAAACATAACTTGTTGCTAAAAATATTGCTAAAAAGGAAAATCTTGCCTGGTTAAATCTAAGAAATTGCTGGAAGCTAAACAAGTAAAGCTTTCCAAGCTTAACTGAGCTTCAGCAAACAAGGTAGGAGTTAAAATCACATAATTAAAATTATGTCAATGCGTAAGTTCTATTTTGGTTAGTTGCTACTCGCACACCGTTAGGGCAGTGTGCCACATCTAATTTAGAATACTTAAGACTTTACATTTCCAGAAGCAACCGTCTTTAATAGCAAAACGATTATCCTAATACTTTAAGTTTCACAGGAGAATAAATGTATCCATCTGCTGAGCGATTACATCATTTTCGTACCTCTGTGATTCGTGAAATGACAAGGCTTGCAATCAAGCATAAAGCCGTTAACATGGCTCAAGGATTGCCTGATTTTCCCGCCTCTCCTGAACTGATTCGGGCTGCGTGTCAGGCGATGGAAGAAGGACATAACCAATACACAAATACCTGGGGAATTCCAGAACTTCGCCAAGCAATCTCAAGTAATCTCCAAAACTTGTACGATTTATACTATGACCCAGAGGAGCAAATTACCGTTACTTGCGGCGTCTCGGAAGGGATTGTCTTGGCGATGCTTAGCTTAGTTAATCCAGGTGATGAGGTTATTGTCATAGAACCATTTCATGATAATTATCTCCCCGCCATTAATTTTGCACAAGCTAAACCAGTTTTTGTCAGGTTGGAACCGCCCTTTTTCCAACTCGATCCAGAACGCCTACGAGCTGCCTTTTCAGATAAAACCAAGGCGATTGTTATCAATACACCTCATAATCCTACTGGACGTGTTTTTACAAGGGAAGAATTAAACCATGTAGCGAGTCTTTGCCGAGAATTTAACGTTGTCGCTATTACGGATGAAATTTACGATCGCATTACCTACGACGAACACCAACACATTCCTCTAGCAACTCTTGATGGAATGTTTGAGCAAACTATCACTATTAGTGGTATGAGTAAAACCTTCGCCGTAACCGGATGGCGGCTTGGCTATGTCTGTGCGCCTTCCAACTTGAGTGCAGCCGTTCGGACACTACATGACTTTACAACAATTTGCGCACCAGCCCCCTTTCAGTACGCTGCAGTAGCTGCATTGGGATTGCCAGAGTCCTTCTTCAAAACTCAAAAAGAAGCATACACTATCCGACGAGATCGGATACTCAAAATTCTGGAAAAACATGAATTTCTCGTACAGCCACCTCAAGGCGCTTATTACTTAATAACTGATTTTAGCCAATTGGACTTTTATGGAGATGATGAGAAATTTGCCAAATACCTAGTTGAGGAAGTCGGAATAGCCGTTGTACCAGGTTCTAGTTTTTACTCCACACCGGAAGTTGGGCGAAATACAGTCCGCTGGTCCTTCGCAAAAAAAATGGAGACCTTTGATGCAGTCGAACAAAGGTTGCAAACTCTCAAGAAATACTCGTTGAAATGACCAAATAATTCGTGATTGTAATTTGATTTGTGTTGGCGCAGCCTGCGCTTCGCGCATAAATCAATTGGCTCAGATTCCCGACTTCTTTAAGAAGTCGGGAATCTTGTTGTTCTTGCTATATTACGTTCAAAAGGTGGTTACTTCTTAACATGAGACGCTTCTTCATCAAATACCACTAAGTCGAACCAAAAAGTCGTGCCAATGCCAACTTCACTGACCAGATGCATTTTACTGTGATGCTTTTCCATAATATTCCTAACAATAGATAGCCCTAAACCAGTGCCTTCTAGAGTATGAACTCTGTTTTCTACTCGGAAGAAGCGGTCAAAAATGGCTTCTTGGTCTTCTGGGGCAATGCCAATTCCAGTATCAGAAATTTCCACTCGCACCTGAGGTATTTGATGGTCGATAGAGTTGGACTTTGGTACGATTTGGTAGGCGCGGAGGGCAACTTTCCCACCCGCATTAGTGAACTTGAGGGCATTACCAACCAAATTAGCCAACACTTGCAACAACAAATCGTAATTACCCACGACCAGTGGTAAGCTAGGAGCAACTTCCTGAATAAGTTTAATGGCTTTGTCCCTAGCATTCAGTTGGTAAGTACGCACTGTCTGCTCGATCGCTTGCGCCAGATCCACTCCATCGAAGTTATAGCTGCGACCAGATTCCAACTTGGACAAATCCAACACATCATTCACTAAGCGTGTCAATCTATCAGTTTCATGATTGACAGTGACCAAAAACTCCTTCCTTTCTTGAGTACTTAACTCTTCCCCGTAGTCGTGCAAAGTCTCAATCACATATTTGATAGCAGATAAGGGGGTTCGCAGTTCGTGAGAAACGTTGCTGATAAATTGGTTTTTTGCCTCGTTCAGTTCTACCTCGCGCGTGATATCTTGTACGGTGATTGCAATACCTTTGATACTCTCGCGTTGTTGGTTGACTTGGTTGACAACGGTAGTCAAAAGAATGCGGATAGTTCTTTTAATAGGTTGGTTAAGGAGAATGCGAAATTCAGCGCTTTCGCATTCTCCTGCTGCCATTTCATACAAAGGACGGGTGATTTCCATTTCCACCGTTGAAGGCAAATGATGCAAAACGTTTTCGCCTACAACCTTAGCCCCTTCCCAGCCGAAAATTCTTTGTGCTGTGGGGTTAACTAAAATCACCTGCATACTGTTATCAATAAGGACGGCTCCGTCGGCTATCGTGGAAACTAGAGTTTCTAGCTTGGCTTTTTCCGCCGTCAGTTCCTCAATATTTTGTTCCTCATAGCGCTCCAAGCGCTCTGCCATCTCATTAAAATTGAGAATTAATTCCCCAAGTTCGCCTCCTAGTGGTAAGTCAATTTGCTGCTTGAAATTTCCCGCAGCAATTTGTTTTACCCCTACCAGCAATTCTTTAATTGGCTTGGTAATTGTCAAAGCGTTAATCACCCCTCCCAAAATCACCATCACCCAAATTGAGATAAAAACGGCAATGGTGACATCGCGGGTGAAATTTGTCGAGATCACTGCGGCGGGGTTGGGGTTAATCCCAATTGCCAACACACCCAAGTATTTGCCATCTGTAGTGATTGGCACAAACACATCGGTGACTTCCCCATCAGGCGATCGATGTTGTCGCACCATCGGCTTTTCTGCATCAGCAGCATAATCCTCTGGCAATTCTATCCGCCGTTCAATAGTAAGGGAGGTTTCTACCTCCGGTTCCCAAAAGGGAAGACCGAAATAGATTTTCCCCGTTTCATCAGCATACAGCATATAACGCACGCTCGACGTGCTGCTGTAGAAGCGTTGGGAAAATTGTGCTACCTCGGTGAGATTGTGGTCAGCAATCAGCGGAGCAACGTTAGCCGCAAGCAGCAGCCCAAGGTCACGACCAAAGCGAGTATCATTCAGACGTGCATCCTGCTGAATTGTATTGACAGCCCAGAAGGTCAAACCACTCATCACCAGAGAGACCACTAAAGTGGCGGCTGCTAAAAGTTTGGTCTGGAGAGTGAACTCCGACCACCAATTCACAATTGCTTCTCTGATTGTTTTTAAAAGAGCTAGCATCTTAAAAGGTTAAAAGTTATTATGGTGCTGACAATCAAGGTAGTAGGAAAATATATACTTTACCCAATACCTATTAGGGTTTGCTCAGGGTTTGACTTGTTAGGGCGAAGATAGTTCTCCATTTATCCCTATCAAGGATCGAAACATATACCCCAACAACTAAAAATTAACAGCTTATTTGACAAACAACTAAGGAAGAGCTGGAGATGAGGGAGATGGGGGAGATGGGGGAGATAGGGGAGAGGAGGCAGACAAGGGAGATAAGGGTTCCGGAGGGAGATGAGGCAGACAAGGGAGATCGGGGAGAAACTCCTAATGCCGTACCTTATGAATGCCGTACCTTATGAATTGATTTGTCCTCCCCATCCCCTCCTCTTCTTACCTGATTCGATGACCGATATCTCGGCGATAATACATCCCCTCAAAGTGAATACACTGTATCCCAGCGTACGCTTGGGCAAGCGCTTGGTCGAAATTTTCTCCCACTGCGGTAACATTTAACACGCGACCGCCATCTGTGACCAGTTGTTCTTGGTTCAAGTTTGTCCCAGCGTGAAATACAGTCGTTCCTAGTGCCTCTGCCTGCTCAATGCCAGTAACGACTTTTCCTTTTTCGTATGCTCCCGGATAACCACCAGAAGCAGCAACCACCGTGACAGCCGCCCCCTGCTTCCAAGCGATAGGTGGCATTTCAGCCAAGCGTTGCTCAACACAAGCTAAGATTAACTCTTCTAGCGGTGTTTCCAACAGTGGTAGCACCACTTGTGTTTCTGGATCGCCAAAGCGACAGTTAAATTCCAAAACCTTAAAATCACCTTGAGGAGTCATCATCAACCCAGCGTAAAGCACACCTCGGTAGTCAATGCCTTTAGCTTTGAGTGCGGCGATCGCTTTTTCCAAGACTTCCTTTTGAATTCTTGCCATCACCTCTGGCGTCGCAATCGGCGCTGGGGCATAAGCTCCCATTCCACCAGTATTTTCCCCCGTATCACCCTCACCAATCCGCTTATGGTCTTGAGCGGGCTGCAACGGGCGAATTGTTAACCCATCCGTCAGCGCTAAAACCGAAACTTCTTCCCCAGTCAAGCATTCTTCAATAACAACAAATTTCCCAGCACTGCCAAATTCCCCGCCGAACATGGCATCAATCCCCGCCTGTGCTTGTTCCACCGTTTCAGCAACTATGACACCTTTACCAGCTGCTAAACCATCAGCTTTAACAACAATCGGTGCCCCTTGTGCTTTCACATAGGATTTTGCCGCTGCTGCCTCCGTAAATACCGCAGCCCGTGCCGTCGGAATTCCTGCTTCCTGCATCAAGGCTTTTGCCCAAGCCTTACTAGCCTCAATCTGTGCGCCTGCTCTCGTTGGACCAAAAACCTTTAGACCTTTTGAGTTGAGGTAGTCTGTTATGCCTTTTGCTAAGGGCACTTCTGGTCCTACCAATATAAGAGAAATGCCCTCATCCAAAGCAAATTGGCTGATCCCCTCAAAGTCATCTACTGCTAAGGGTAAGTTTTGGCAGCCTTTTATACTTGCCGTACCTCCGTTTCCTGGCGCACAGACAACTTGCTCAATTTGCTTTGATTGCAACAGTTTCCAGGCTAGGGCGTGTTCTCGCCCTCCATTACCGACAACTAAAACTTTCACTGATATCCTCTTGGGTTTCTTGCAAGCGAGAATGCCCAATGGCTACTCGCCGTACAATTTTTCATCAATTCTGATAATTGTGCAAGTCCCTTTGCCTTCCTTGCCTCATGAGATGATAACGGAGAGCAGAATTCACCACTCACGAGTCAGGAGGAGCCAGCACGAATGACCGAAAAAGAAAAGGATACAAGCCCCCAACGCGCGGTCATGCACAGGAAAAAAAGCACAAGCTAATTATTCAAGCCCCCGTCAACATCCTTTGGGGTCTTCTATGCGTGAATGAGCGAATGCGTGAATTTTGAATTCCCCCAAGTGGTTGACTTTTGACTTTTGACTTTTGACTTTTGACTTCCCCGTTCGCGCAGCGTCTCCGATAGGAGAAGGGGTGACGGCTTTCCCCTCATCCTTCCTACTGGGAACTTTGCCCAGATGTTTTTTGAATTTGCTGGGTGAAGTATGCTTGGTCATAGTTCAACTGTTGCGCTATCTCCAGCCCTTTTTGAAAAGCTGTTCGTGCTTGGGGATAGTCTTTGCGTTGCAAATGAAGTTGCCCAATTTGGTCATAAGCATTCATTAAACCGTAAAAGTTGGCAGATCGCTCCTCTGCTTGCAAGAGAATTTGGCTTGCTTGCAAAGCCTCCTCCACTTGTCCTTGAGAACGGTACAGTGCAATTAATTTCTGCAAAATCTCCCCAGCACGAACAAATTGCTGTGATTGCCAAGCTGTAGTGTAAGCTTCTTCATAGTTCTTGAAAGCTTCTTGCAGTAAGCTGGGATTTTCCCGTGCCAAAGCTTCATAATCTGAGCCAATAGCCTGCTTTAATGCTACTAACTGGATCTGGTTGTTTTCTTGCTGATAAACTTCTGCTAGTTTATTACGTATCTTTACTGATTTTTCTGGTTGGTTTGCTTGTTTGTAAATGTAAGCGAGCTGTTGTAGATATGCTATTTCGTTAGCGCGATCGCCTCTAGAGGAAGCAAAAGTTAGCAATTGCTCATAAGTAGCCCCTGCTGATGCGTAATCAAACCAACCTAGATGCAATTCTCCAATGGTCTTTAGGGTGTTTACTTCTGCTGTGGTATCTCCTTGCTGTCGCACTCCTACCAAAACTTGATCGTAAACTTGCAGCGCTTCTTTAGGCGATCGCACTCCTTGGTAAGCTTGACCTATAGCTTGCAAAAGTTGTAAATCTGGTGTAGTCTTTTGCGATTGAGCCTCTTTTTGGATTAGTTGCAATCGCTGTGTGATATACTGCACTTCTTGGCGCTCGTTTTCTCTCCAAGCGATGTCACCGACTCGCGACAGTGCTTGTACCTCTGCCAATGGACCTAAATAACGGCGTAAACGCAGTTCCCGGTTCCAGATATCAAACGCTGTTATCCTATCCCCTGTTTGTAGTGTAGTTGTAGCTTGTTGATTGAGCTCATCCAGCGCCGCCTCCAACTTTTGACTCTCTTGCGGAGTCAGCGGCTGTTTATCTTTTGGCGAACGTGGTAACAGTGGATCGGGTGTGGTGAGCTCCAGTGGATTAGGAGGGAATTTATCTGGCTGTGTAGGCTTTTTGCTCGCTGCTAGTGTCGGCGAACTGCAAAGCAGACACAATGTAGCAGTGGCTGTCATGGTAACACTTAAGCGCCGTAGCATGGACATTTTACCTTTTTGTTGCATTACTAACTTGCTCAACTGTTGCGCGGTAGCGCAACTACAAACCTATTACCTATCTGACGAGAGTCAGCAAAAAATTCTCCTAAGAACAACCACAAGCTATAAAATATTCCATAATACAATTTCTATTTTGTCCGGCTACATACTGGTAAGCTTTTTATACCTGGTAGCTTTGTTGACCAAATCCAAAATTCAGAATCTAAATTTGATAGAATGACTAATTCTACGGATATAGCAACTTTAGCCCGCTGGATGGCGGCAGATTTCAGCAATCAAGAACAAGCTTTTGAAAACCCGCCTTTTTTTGCTCACATTCGCGTTTGTATGCGTCCTCTCCCCTTGGAAGTCTTATCTGGGATAGGTTTTTTTGTTGAACAAGCTTATGACTATTCGCTTAATGATCCTTATCGCTTAAGGGTACTGAAGCTGGTGAACACAGGAAAGCACATCGAAATTGAGAACTACAGCGTTAAGGAAGAAAAAAAGTTTTACGGCGCATCCCGTAACCTTGAACGCCTCAAAACCCTAACTGCTGATGATCTGGAAAAACTACCAGGCTGCAATATGATTGTACAGTGGACGGGTCACAACTTTAAAGGCACGGTAGAACCAGGTAAAGGCTGCATTGTCGTTCGCAAAGGACAAAAGACCTACCTGGATAGTGATTTTGAGATTGATGAAGACAAATTTATCAGTCGCGATCGCGGACGCGACCCGGAAACCGATGAGCATATCTGGGGGTCAGTCGCTGGACCATTTTACTTTGTCCGCTGGGCAAGTTTTGCAGATGAAGTCAAACTAACTCCTGAATCCTGAGTTCCAAAGTCCTAAGGGAGTACCAAAAAATAAATTATCCATTATGTAGGGTGGGTTAGGCGTACGACAGTTGAGGTTTTACATGATAATTAAAGTGCGCCGTAACCCACCATTGTTTGCGTCACTACAAATTGGAGATTTTTTTAATTGCAAGTCCCTAAGAGACTGCTTTAAGCTTTACCCAACAAAACCGAAATTCCACATGGTTGTAATCAGTCTACTTTTTGCGTACAATGAGAAACACACCTGTAAATCGAGCTAGTTATAAGCTAAATTTCAGGAAATATTCAGTTGTGTGACGGCGCAAGCCCATAACTGGCGGCATAGCCAAGTGGTAAGGCAGAGGTCTGCAAAACCTCCATCCCCCGGTTCAAATCCGGGTGCCGCCTTCAAAGAAATATAAGCATTACAGGGCTTTGAAGCCCTTTTTTAATGGTAGTTGTAGGGCTTGTTTCCAGAGCCTTCCAATATTTTTGGGGTAATTTTGGGTAGTTTGGGGAAACAACTGGGGTAAAACTGGGGTAGATATGTAAGGTAAAGGTGTTTACCCCAATAGACATTTCTGGGGTAAAACTGGGGTAAAGTGGAAAAGTAAAAATGTTTACCGAAAAATTGGGTTTAAAGCCCGGTCCTTCTAGGACGGCTTTCTCTTTGTCTTCAGAGTTCTGATGAGTTCTCTGAGTACATCAGTTTTTGTTCTGCCGACAGATAAGCAGTAGTCTTCAAGAATTTGAAGTTCGTACTCTTCTACTCTAAAATCTAATCGTTTTTTCATACAATTGTACAGCTTTTTTGTGTACAATAGTAGCATGAAAACATTGAAGTTTAAGTTGTACTCACACAAGCGGAATAGATACCTCAAGCGAATGATTAACGCTTCTGGGGTGATTTATAACCATTGCATTGCCCTGCATCGTCGCTACTACAAGATGTGGGGCAAGCACTTGAGTTGCGCTTTCCTTCAATCTCATATAGCCAAATTGCGGAAACGTAACCCGTTTTGGCAATTAGTAGGTTCTCAAGCAGTACAGGACATTTGTCAACGCATTGAAAAAGCATACCAATTGTTTTTTAAACACAATAAGAAGGGGGTTCGTCCACCAGGATTTAAGAAAGTTAAGAAATACAAATCATTCACCCTTAAACAAGCAGGGTATAAATTTTTAAGTGGTAATCGGGTTAAGATTGGGAATCGAGTTTATCAATTTTGGAAATCTAGAGAGATAGAGGGAACGGTCAAAACTCTAACCATTAAACGCACCGCATTGGGTGAATTGTTTATGGTTGTTGTGGTTGACGATGTAGTTGAACCAGAAATCAAATTCACGACTGGTAGAATAGCGGGATTTGACTTCGGGCTCAAGACATTTCTCACTTGCTCTGATGGCTCCAGTATTGAATCTCCCCAATTTCTTAAACAGTCCCTCAACGCCATCAAGAAAGCGAGTAGACAGCACTCCAAAAAGTTGAAAGGTTCATCCAATCGGGAGCGAGCCAGAAAGAATCTAGTACGCAAGTATGAGGATATTTCTAATGCTAGGCGTGATAGGTGAGTGGAAGTTGGCACACGACCTAACTAATAGGTTTGATGTGCTGTGTTTTGAAACCTTGAACCTTAAAGGAATGCAACGTCTTTGGGGTCGTAAAATCTCAGACTTAGCCTTTGGGGAATTCCTTCAAATTCTAGAGTGGATTGCCAAAAAGAAAGGCAAGCAAGTCGTATTTGTGGATCGATGGTTTGCATCTAGTAAAACCTGTTCAAACTGTGGACACGTTCTAGAAAAACTAGATTTGTCAGTCAGGGAGTGGCGTTGTCCGTCCTGTCAGTCAGTGAACGGGAGAGACGACAACGCAGCGAAGAATATTTGTGCAGTTGGGGCATCAACTGTTAGGTTAGATGATGTAAGACGGGCTATGCCTGCAATTGTTGTTTGAGCCTAGAATCCCTGCCCTTATAGGGCAGGGAGTATGTCAAACCTTCACGTAGCCCCCAACCAGACTTGGGAGAATTATGGGAAAAATACACTGAGTTTAAAAAACCACAGGTTAGTCCTTCTACTTATGCGGTTGACTACCGCAAGTATCGCAATCACATTGCTAAGTTACCAACTAAAACTTTAGATGATGCGATCGCAATTCGAGACTATTTACTTGCAAATCTCAGTGCTAATGCCGCCAAACGTACTTTGACAAATATAAATGCTTGCTGTGATTGGGCACTTAAAAGTCAGCTAATTGAATCCAATCCCTTTCAAAGTATGGCAAAAGACATTCTTCTTCCGAAGTCAGAATCAACAGAATATGAAATTAATCCCTTTACGAAGGAAGAACGGGATAACATAATTCAAGCATTTGAGGAGAGCAAACTCTACAGCTACTATGCTCCTTTAGTAAAATTATTATTTTTTACTGGGTGCAGACCATCAGAAGCGATCGCTCTACAATGGAAGCACATCAGTGATAAATACATTACCTTTGAGCAAGCAATTACCATCAGTACTAAAGGGTTAGCCCTCAAAGATGGATTAAAAACCCAAAGCCAAAGACGTTTTCCGATTAATCATCAGCACCGTGAAATTTTAGACTCCATCAAGCCTGACAACTGTAACCCAGATGATTTTATCTTTAGAAGCAAGAAAGGCGGCATAGTAGACTTTGGAGATTTTCTCAATCATGCCTGGAAAGGTTACAAAAATCATCGTGGTACACATATAGATGGAATCGTAACTCAACTTGTAAAAGAGGGCGTAGTCAGCGAATATCGCAAACCTTACCAATGCAGGCACACTTTTATTACTCTTTGCCTGGAAGCTGATATTGATGCGAAGGATGTAGGAAGGTGGGTTGGTAACTCTCCAGAAATTATTTACAAGCATTACGCAGGTAATAAACGTAACTTACAGGTGCCAGAATTATAAATTTGTTGAATTAAAATATGGGCGATCGCCTACAAAGCAATTGTGTTTATCAGAAAATACGGTGATCTGATAAAAGTAACTTTTGCACTAAATGTCGCTACTTGTCATCACCTTGTTCATTAACTCTTAGTACTTGTGTAAATAATACAAGGACGCGATCGCGCTCTGTTCGGTGTCTGCCTCTATGGTGCTACCCGAATCAACGAAAGTTGCACTTTGCTCAAAGGTGATGTCATCGGTACCAGGGGTGTTAGACCTAAGTTTATCATCAGGGCATACAACGCTAAAGGTGGGCAAGATACGCAATCTTATGTGAAACTGAAACAGCCGAAGTTTGGCTAACTGAAGTTTAAGAAAACACGATTTTAATAAAATTAATTAAGTAAAAAAGATGAAATATGGAATTGATTGCGGACACAACGCAACCCCGGATACTGGGGCTGTTGGAATTAAGCAAGAAGATGTATTGACTCTAGCTGTAGGTAGTCGAGTTATGGCTGGCTTGAGATCGCTAGGGCATGAGGTTGTTAATTGTACTCCTACAAAAGCTAGCAGCGTCGGTGATTCGTTAAGGCAACGTTGCCAAATCGCCAACAGCGAGAAAGTGGATGTTTTCGTCAGTATTCATTTCAATGCCTTTAATTGCAAAGCTTACGGGACTGAAGTCTATGCAATGAGCAACAGCGGGAAGACTTTAGCTAAGAATGTAATAAACGAAATCTGCTCTCTGGGATTTTTCAACCGTGGGGTAAAAGATGGATCTCATCTGTATGTTTTGAAAAATACATGTATGCCAGCGATTCTTGTAGAGTGCTGCTTTGTAGATTCCGCAACGGATATGAATTTATTAAATGCTGACACGATGGCAGCGGCTATTGTTAAGGGATTAACCGGGCAATGTGTCGCAACTCCTGCCAAAAGTCCAGATCGCGCGGCTAAGTGGCAGGAATTTATAGATGTGCTTAAAGCTGCTAATATAGCCTATCCGCAATTGAAGCCAGCACAATTAGCGCAAGCAATTTTAGAATCAGGCAGGGGAACTTCTGAATTATTTTTAGAGCACAACAACCCCTATGGTTTGAAATGGCGGAGGGAAATGAGCGAAATTGCTCAAAATGTTTCCTATAAAGCCCATGACGGAGTTGATGATTATTGCAAATTTCAAACTCTAGAAGATGCAGTAAAGGGATATTGGTTATTTATTGGCAGGAAACCATACCAGGGATGGGAGCAATATTCTAGTCCAGAAGATTATTTAAAATTTATCGTTGGTTGTGGATATTGCCCGGATAAAGCCTATGCCAATAAAGTAATTTCAATCTTGCCAGAAGCTAGGAAATTACTACATTAATAATTGGATGCCTAAGTTTGTGTAGATTTTAATTTGGTCTTTGTAAACCCATCGGGTGCAGGAGGTAGAGTAAACGTCTATAACTAGAGTCAACCAAGGGCGACCAAGAACCGAACCGTTTTGCTCTGCAAGCAATACATCTAAACAGGTAAAGTCACATATCCAGCAAGAGTTGCTGTGCTCTATGACCAAATTGTTTTGAACAGAAAATTGAAAAACCATAATGTTACTCCATCGATTAAAAACAATACTTTTGATAGTTCGTCATCTGTGCAAACGTCATAAAACAACGCTGGCAATGTCCATCCACCCACAGCGCAGGAACCTTAAATCTTGCTCCACAGTTTGGACATTCTGACAGTAATCGCAGATGATGGCTCGCGCACTTCTGCGTCACCTTAAACTGCCATTCAATTTTGTGACAAGGCGATCGCCCGCTCTCTACATGGTATTTACTAAACTTTAGTAATATTTATAATCAGTCAAAAAATAATTTTTTGTAGTCAAAAAGTAAAAAAATAGTGAAGCGGTCATAAAGAAAGAGGCGCGACCCTTGAAGAAATCCATTTTTGAAATGTATATTTTTTAACAAATATCCTTGTGAAAGCAATCCAAGGTAGCTAAATAAAGGACAACCTCTTGATTGGATATGACTCATTTAATTCTGCAAATTTTAGGTAAAAGTGATGTTTTATGTGATGGAGGAGAAGGATTTCACCAGCTACTAGATGTTGATTCATTAGAGGATATTAAGCAAAAAGCAGCATGGAATGATAAGGATTTAATTCCCGATTTAGATAGAGTTGATTTTCCTCTTATCAAAAAACTTAGGGATAGCCTACCCTCTGATTCTGATACTGTATTTGCTTTTATCCTTACTAATCAAGTTAAGTGGATGCAGGAACGAAATGGCTCTGGTGAAGGTTGGAACACATTCGTCACATTAGATGGAATTTGGTGGCAAAATATTCTAGCGGCTTGGTGTGAACAACAAAATCTTAAACACTATCCCATTGTTCTTGATGTCGCTCCAAAGGTTAATTATGGTGTAGCTGACTGGGAAGGTATGGCGGATGCAGTAGATTCTTTACTAGCTCGGTATTTTAATATTGTTGAAAATAATTTAATTTATTTCCAGCCGAATGAATCAGAGAAGATTCAGTTAGAAAAAATTATTGTGCAGCACAGCAGCGGTACTCCAGCTTTGAGTGGTGCTTTGTATCTTTGGGGTGTTGAGAAAAAACTTGCTGTTGGAGACAAGATTGAGTTTGCTTATATCTCTGAGCAAGACATAAATTGTACACCGCATTCTGGAAAGCATTGGCAATGGCGGTTAAAAGACCCACAAATTCGGGAGTTATTGAAAATTCAGGATTTTAGTGGTGCTTTGAAATTACTTGATAGTCAACATCCAAACTATCAACAGCTAAAAAACAATCTTGAGTTTTTAGATAAATCAGTATCTCTGAATCTTGAGGGGCGTTCTTTAGGTGATAGAGAGAGTATTATTGAACGCATAAGTATTGCCTTGTGGAGTGAAAAAGCTTTTCGCGATCGCAGTCAGTGGATGCACTGGTCTCTTAGAATAGCTGGGGCTTTAGAATTAGCTTTACTCCTGTTGGTAGAAAAGCAGGGGAATGGTGATTATCAATGGCATAAACGCAAATTAATCTTTAAGAATGATAAGAATAATGGAGAAATTTCTAAGTGCAGCATAAGCAAGATTGTTAATGAGCTTTTAACACAAGGAAGGTTCAAAAATTTTACTATAAATTCCATTGGAGATGAACCTTGGCAAGAATTTAAAAAATTTTATGTTGATGACTGGAGGTTAGAGAACAATCCACAACAAACGTTGGGTTTTGTAACATTAAGAAATTCGCTTTATCATAGTTTAATAGGGGATAACATAGACGAGCTTTTAGACCAGAAGACAAAGGAACTTAACAAAGGCGTTACTGACCAAAATCATCCTTCTCAAATAGCGGTTAACTGGCTGAACTATATTATTCAGCTAGCAGGGGTGTCTGTTGAAGTGCATAGAAGAGTCGAAGTTTATAAGACTCGCGATTCAGAAATAAAGAATCAACTGAAATCATGGATCTAAAAGACTGGTTAACTCAACAAAAAAAGCTCTATCCCAACCAAAGTTTAACTGAAGATACCCCTACAATTTCTATTCATCCTGCTAGTGGCAATTGGCAGGATTCTCAATACATGAAAAGCCAATTCTGGTGGGGAGGAGGAGCAACTCAGGAAGCTTGCAATCAAATTGAATTTGCTAATAAAGCTGAACTCACTCAAGTCGCAGTACTGACTTTTGGTCCGGTTCAAACCTTCTTGGGAGGTGGACAACGACTGAGAGATTGGGCTGTAGCTTCCTGGTTATGTCACTATCTCTCAGCAGTCTTAATTTACAGATGGGAAGAGTATGGTGGTAAAGTTTTGCTACCCTTGCATTATTCTTCAGATTTGATAAAGTGGTTTCGTGCTTCAGACTCGGTAAATGCAGAAAGATTTTGGCAAGCTGAACTGCCAAATGTGATTACAGGTTTGCACCCAGAAGAACCTAATTGGCTAGAAAATGTCCAGCTAGTGATTAATCAAGAATGGGGACGTTTTCTAGAGGGTTTGGAACAGGAAGTTATTAAAAAATACCCAAATTTGCTGAATGGTCAGGGATGGCGTGTTATCCATCATGACCATCAGTATTTTTGGTCAGTTTATGCCAAGTCAGGACAGCTACAAGTTGGCAGAATTGCTGAAGAAATTGATAGTTTACATCAATATATTGAGTCAGAAAAGATTGGCCGAAAATGGCAAAGTACATGGTGGGGAGGACGTACCAGTCCTAGTGATGGCTGTTTGTCGATTTGGCATCCAGGGTTACGGTTGATTACTCAGGGAGGAACTTGGGGATTACCGGATAACCAAATCAAGGAATGGTGGGAAGAAAAAGCGACAGAAAAAACTCGGTTATCAGGGCTGTTTTCTAGCAGCGATCGCCTTAACAGCATTGAGTTAGTCAAGCGTTTAGCGTCAGTTCCAGAAATTATCCAACCAACTTTACAGCGTTTGTGGGGAAAAGCACCTCCGCCTTGTCCTTGGGGACGCTTCCCCGATCGTACTGCGGCTGCTGCTGCTTGGGTAACTCAGCACATCGGTGCTGAAACTTGGAATCAAGAGGTTGAATTGTGGCACGAATACTTTTTGGGCAGCAAACCCAGTTATGAATGGGGAATGCCAAAAGTCGATCAGCGATCGCCTGCATTTGCTCACCCGCGAGTTTTAGAACGGCGCAACATTGAGGATACCGTACTCTCAGATTGGGAGACTGAGGTCCCTAAAGGTTGGGAAAGCACAATTGAATGGACGGTAGGCTGGCGGGGCGATGGCGACAATATGGGCAAATGGTTATCTGGGGAACAGTATAAAACCCTAAAGTTACTTTGGTCGCAGTGGCATCCCACACCAGAAATAAGTGCCAAATATGAGTTAGGAATGACTCCTGTGATTGTGCCAGCCAACTCACCAAGGAAAATTGAACTTCCACATATACTTGATTTGTCAGTGCTATTTAGTTCGTGGAATAAACTGCTGTATTCCCTCACTGAAAAACATCATCATGGCAAGGTCATCTTTGCTGGAGGAGACGATTTTTTACTCTTAGGTCCCCTGACAGAAGCAATTGCACTGACTAGCAATTTACATCGGCTGTGGACAGGAGAAACTACACCATTAACACAGCCATTGCAACCGTTTGTAGATGGGTGGGTACGTTATCAGGATGATGAAATTTATCCTGTGCCAGGAAAACAAATGAATTTCAGTTTGGGCATAGTTATTGCCCAACGGCGAATTCCTCAATCCCTTTGGCATCGAGGGTTGAATCAGGCATACAAGGAAGCCAAAAATCAAGGACGAAACCGTGTTTGCCTGAGGGTGTTATTTAACAGTGGGCAATCGCTAGAGTGGGTTTGTCCTTGGCATTTGTGGAATTTATTAATGCCCATTGAACCCATCACCACAGACCAAACTGAATTGAATCGCTGGGAAAAATTGCTGTTTTACTTGGAAAGTTCGCGTTTGCGAGATGTCTCTATCCTTACTGTAGGAGAATTGATTGAAACTTTATGGGCGAGTGTGGGAATTCCTCTGACTTGGGAACAGGTATTGGCACACAGGCAAGAGTTTGAGAAAGAAATCAAAGATTGGCAGTGGTGGATAAATTGGATTAGCCTCAAAGCATTTTTAGCGCGTCAACAACGGGAACGCCAGAAATGGCTGGAAAAAATTAGCGGGGAACAGCAATGACAGGATGGTATGCAATTACCCCAGCGGGAACGGTGGCAATTGGTAATCTCACTCCGATTGGACAAAATAGCGGACAAGTTGGTTGCCGTTGGCCTCCCAACGGGCATCAATTAGCAGCTTGCTTAAATTTACCCAAGGATTGTCAACTGTGGGGACCATTTTGGTATTTTGGGCGAGATATTTATGTGACTTTACCACTGCTAGTCTACAGGTTAGTATCGCCAGAACCGATTCCCAAAGAAATTTTCCGAATGCAATGGCGGGATGAACAATGGCGGGTGCGTCCGGAACATCAAGGTAAAGAAATTGAAATTGTTGGCGGGAGATATTTGATTGGCGGGAACAGTCTCAAGACTTTTTGGAAAACAGGGGAATTGAGGAATGCACAATTACAAGAACCGCCTTGGAAAACGCTGACCTTAAGTCAGAATAGCCGAGAAGATTTTCAAGTTAAAGATGAGGGTGGCTTTTTTGCAGAAATGACCACTCTCATGAACCCAGGTTGGTCAATTTTGGTAAAAGTGATTGGCAACTATACGCCTCCTAACTCCAACTGGAGTTTTTTGGGTGCGGGGGGAACGCCTGTTGTCATTACACCCGTGCAAGTTACCGACAGTTGGTTAGAAGCAGAATGTCCTAATGCCACAGGAGCAATTTTACTCACCGCAGCATTGTGGCAAAAAGGTAATGACAAAGTGTCTATTCCCTACCCCCCTGTGGGTGGAGGTATAAAAGCTTATGCTGCTGAAACAGGGGTTCCTTGGCAGTCATGGAAACGGGTACGCGATCGCCACGATCAAGAAAAAAGGGTGCAAGTGTTAACACCTGGCGAATGGATGACCCCCGCAGGTGCAGTTTATCTGTGGGAAGGAGTTGCACCTTTGCAAAAATCTGCTCCTTTACCAGATAACTTTAATCGTCATGTTTTGGGATACGGACATTTGTGGTTATTTGAGGATTGAACGAAATGACAATTGAATGGTTGATTTGTCGAGAACCTGTTCATATTGGCGGTGCAGATAGCAGCAGTCGCGGTAATAATAATCCTATATTTCGCCTTCCTGACCGCAGCCCGGCGATTCCAGGTAGTTCCCTGCGCGGTGCATTGCGAGAACACGCCGACAATGAGAAGGAATTTCAACCTTTCGTTTTTAATTGGTTTGGGGGGGATAAGAATGACATGACTCGCGGCAATATTTCTCTGGGTTGGGGATGGCCTGTATGGTGGCCCGTTCATGTTTTGGGTTATGGCAATTGGTGGGTGAGTTGCCCCAGTTGGCTAAATAGATTTCAGCAATTATGCCAAAAGCCACCAGTTAATTTAGCAAATAACCAAGTGTATATCACCGAGCCGCAACTTAAAAATAAAACTGTTTATCTGCGCTGGCTCAAGTTAACCAATGTGCAATATTACGACAAAAATTTACCTGCTCCTAATCATGCAGAAGTACTCCAAGAGCGACGGATTGTTGTGCCAGATGACTGTATTAATTTAATTGTGGACATGGGTTTAGTACGTCAGCCCAGAGTCAGCCTTTTAGATGAGCCAAATGAGAAAGGAAGTTTAGTAGGTAATTTATTTGCTGTTGAAGGAATTCCTCCACAAGCAGTGTTTATGATTTCTTGGACAACCAGAGGAGATAAAGTTCAAGATTTGGAGAAGTGGCAGCAATTTTTAAGGAATGAACATTATCTTGGTGGGTTGTGGAGCGTTGGTTATGGACGAATTTGTATTTCTCCATTTGCAGGCGAGGAGTGAATTATGCCCGTAAGCTCTTATGAATTAGATAGAGAAGTTTTTCAACTGTTGAAAACAGGAGTTGAAAAATTAAAAGATTGGCAAGGTGCAGCCAGTGGTATTGCTGATTATGTGTCAAGTTGGGGAATGGAACGCTTCTGGGCAATGTCGCGTTCCCCTGTTTTAAAAGATGGAATAATACCCGATGCAGAAGCGGGTTCAGACGAACAACGGCGTTATTTTGCTTGGGGAGTTGCACGGGTGGTTTTGTGTAAGATTGTAGGTAATGATTTAAAAATTGAGCCGGAGATGACAACGGCTGACTTTCAGGATAGATTTAGGAATTTAAATTTTAATCAACAGGTATTATTAACGGATTTATTGATTGAAATCGCTGATACGATCCAGTTTTGGACAATGCGATTAAAAGATGTTCAAGATAGGAATGATTCGGTTTAGATGGCTGAAGACTTGATGTTAAGGTATTGATAATTTTAGGTTGGTAATTAGTAATTTAAAGAAGCGAAGCGGGTAAAAGGCTTCGCTTCTTTTTATTTTGGTATGACTTGGTTTTCGGTACTGAAGGATTTCAGCACCTTTTCCTCTTTAAAAGAGGTCGCAACGTGATGCATTGCTTATTGCTCGATGGATGTTATTGTTTCAGCACCTTTTCCTCTTTAAAAGAGGTCGCAACGGCTATTTGCAGCAGCAATAGACTTTATTCACGGGTTTCAGCACCTTTTCCTCTTTAAAAGAGGTCGCAACGAAACAAGAAACGAAGCCGATATATCTCACCCAGGAGTTTCAGCACCTTTTCCTCTTTAAAAGAGGTCGCAACTTAACTCTTTGTCAAGCAATGTTAAGAAGTTTTAATCAAGAGTTTCAGCACCTTTTCCTCTTTAAAAGAGGTCGCAACCTTCTCACCAAGCCATACTGCGGGGATAACGTGACGTAGTTTCAGCACCTTTTCCTCTTTAAAAGAGGTCGCAACCTCCGAAGCTGCTAAATTTCTAGGTATTCTCAGATTTGGTTTCAGCACCTTTTCCTCTTTAAAAGAGGTCGCAACTATCAAAGATGCAGTCGAAGCTGAAGAAGCTGAGAAGTTTCAGCACCTTTTCCTCTTTAAAAGAGGTCGCAACGATGAACTAAGAACGTTGTACAAAGGCAAATATAGTTTCAGCACCTTTTCCTCTTTAAAAGAGGTCGCAACGCTACGTACACTGAGCCGTCACATCATCGTCAAAGTTTCAGCACCTTTTCCTCTTTAAAAGAGGTCGCAACAGTTATGCGGTAAAGTTATTCAGTTGATTCCACTAAGTTTCAGCACCTTTTCCTCTTTAAAAGAGGTCGCAACCAATGCTCTGGATTCATTCGATAACAATAGCGAAGTTTCAGCACCTTTTCCTCTTTAAAAGAGGTCGCAACGAGTCCATCGCGGCGATCGCCTCCAACATTTTCGTTTCAGCACCTTTTCCTCTTTAAAAGAGGTCGCAACTCACCCTGATTCAAACCCTTATCCTGCCTAGTGTCCAGCCGCCATTTGCGCGGAACCCGATAATTATCACTACAATCTGCCAGAACTGCACAGGTCTAATTCTCTGAAACGCTTATGTGGTCTACGTCGCGGATGACAACGAAGTTTCGTCATTTCAGCCATTTCTCCTGATCCGCGCAACATTGTCAAAGGAATGATCAACACCAGACCTGTTGAAACCCCAAACGCTTCAATGTCGCTTCCACCTGTGGATCAAATACAGTAACTAAACAAAAATCTTGATGTTGTCGTACTGCATAGCCAGATGGACGGTCTTCAGAATTACCACACCAACAAGGTCGATTTGGATTGGGATTGTTTGGGTTATCTGCACTCCTGCAAACACCATGCACCAAATTCTCCCACAACTTTGTTTTTCCTTGCCAGATACTAATAATGCTACCAGAAATTTTAACAGGATTAGACAAAACAGATATGCCATATTCCTGGGCTAAATTCCGAATCATCCCTTGCAAGCGATTGATTAACTGATTTAAAGGTTCCTCTAAATTTGCTGGTGTGACAGTAAATTCACTACCCCGGAATCCCCGAAAACGTTCTAACTCATGGGGAGGTCTACGCCAACCAGCACCAAGTCCACCCAACCTGCTGGCTAAGTTTAGCAATGCACCAATTAACGCTTGAAAATTGCTATGACAATCGACATTAATTAGCCAAGTAGAGTGAGCATCTTGAGCCGGGATATTAGTGTATTTATCACGCAAATCCTGTCCAACTAGTGCTTTCTGAAACGGCAACAAGTAACTAGTCAAAATCAACTTAGCGGGAGAATTCAGTCCACCAAAAATTTTCTTAGTTAGCTCCAGGGCATTTTCCTTTCCTAACACAGAAAGAGCCAAACGAGTGAAATAGCCACGTAAGTTAGCACGCAACACTTGTGGACTCCAGCGATATTTACCCCATTGATTTTTTTTGTTATCTTGCTGTTGCACACAAGGTTTCATCCCTGTTAGTCTAATTTCCCAATTTCCTGATGGAATTAATGTCGCTAATCGACCAAAACCCGATGCTGTGCCACGTCCTATCCCTTGATGTTGCAGCATTTCTTTTAGTCGAGTTTCCAGCCATTGTTTTTCTTGGCTTTGTGCAGTTGTGAGATTACTTTTGAGTAAAACTTGCAGCGAGAATTTATTTGAATTAGGTTTAGGTGGATGCTCCGGTACTAACTGCCATTGTATGCTTAAATGCTTACTTTTCTCATTAAAAACTTGCCAATTTTGTTGAGCGTGTAAGGGAAAGGGTTTGAGCGAGTCTTTAAAAAAAATACTTTCAAAGCGAATCTCGCGAGGTCGCCAACCACTCAAATCCTCAGTGATTAAACTTTGCCAAAAATCCCTTTCATTGCTTAGTAAACCTTCCCATTTCGCTTTTATCCACTTTAGTAAAACACCTCTAATGCTTGAACCAGGAATGCAGGGAACACCACCGATTTGAGCGGGTAATATACCGCCTTCAAAAACACTGCCACCTCCCACCTGAATGGGACTAATAATTTGCAATCTATCAAGCCGAACAGTGAACTTTTTTGAGTTTTGTAGATTCAGGTCATTCTTCCAAGCCTTAATAACCTCTGGCTTGCCACTGCCTTCAATAATATCTTTAGTTTCAGGTGTCCATCCTCTTTCTTGAGTGTCTTCAACTGTGTACCACTTAGGTAATGTTTCTGGTAACGGCAACATGAATTTTTCCTATTAATTTAAGAAGTTTAAATGTTAGAGCCACTAGTTCTAAATAGGGCGTTTTAGTTGATATTTTTGCTGATTAATAATGGTCAAATCTTGATAAAAGGCTTTGGTGCTGAAGAGAGCGACAAATTTCAGCACCTTTTCTCTTTTAACAAGAGTCAAACTTATTTCCAGCCTTTACTATGGGTTGGGTTCATTTGTTTCAGCACCTTTTCTCTTTAACAAGAGTCAAACCCAAAACTCCTGAATAGGGTGTCAGTTATCACATTTTGTTTCAGCACCTTTTCTCTTTAACAAGAGTCAAACCTTTGGTCTTTATTCCATCAATGACATCTACGACTATGAGTTTCAGCACCTTTTCTCTTTAACAAGAGTCAAACATATCGACAGATGGCAGCGAAGAGGAAAAAGTTTTTGAGTTTCAGCACCTTTTCTCTTTAACAAGAGTCAAACTCGTTCCAGGAAACTGCCTGGAAGTTTATCTGAAGGTTTCAGCACCTTTTCTCTTTAACAAGAGTCAAACTTTTCTACTTCTGCTCAGCCCGATGAAAAAATTCTCGTTTCAGCACCTTTTCTCTTTAACAAGAGTCAAACCTGATTGCAAAAAAGTATTTCCCTTATACTTGTTCGCGTTTCAGCACCTTTTCTCTTTAACAAGAGTCAAACCTTTCTATCGAGGAATTGAAGAAGATAAATTATAGTTTCAGCACCTTTTCTCTTTAACAAGAGTCAAACCAGTTCTTCCTCGTAGACTATCTGAAGAGTGGCAGAAGTTTCAGCACCTTTTCTCTTTAACAAGAGTCAAACGCAAACCCCAACAGGTTCCATCTGTACTTACTGAATAGTTTCAGCACCTTTTCTCTTTAACAAGAGTCAAACCAGTATTTACTGGACTACGTTCTGGAAAAGCATTCCGTTTCAGCACCTTTTCTCTTTAGCAAGAGTCAAACCCTTGGCTTCTACAAGCCTTGTGGTAAGAGCATTTTACACCCCCCAATTTGTGGGTGTCAAATTTAAGAGCAAATAATTCATAAAAATTCTCAATAAATCAACACCACGGACACTTCAAATCCTTACCAGGAAAGGCATTTGCGGCATACAACGACAGAATAAGGGTTTGAGCGATTCCCTACATCCCCCATAAAATATCACAAAGAAACAAGAAAACACTCCAAATGTCGCTTACTTCCAATTGAACATTATTCTTTGATTGCTCTGTCTCAACTGCTCAACCAACTCCTCTCTCTCAGCGCTCAATTGCTCCAATTCCTGAGCTAACTGCATCCCCCGTTGCAACCGAGTACCCAGTTGTTGCTGTTGCAAACGTTGGATTTGCTGATTTATGGTAGCTAGGCGATCGCTCTGTGTGCTAATCGTCTTCTCCAGTTCAAGAGCCGACATGCGACCAGAGATAGCATCTGTGCAACGAAAAGCGATGCGGCATGGTAAGTTATCCCGTAAGTCAGGAGGAAGTGCTTGGGGGTCATCTTTAGTCCCAATTTTTGAGTTCTGGCAATTTTCAAATCTCCACTGTTACAATCAAACCCTGAGGCTGATTATCCTCAATTGCGACGCTACCTCCGTGGGCCTCCGCTACCATTTTGCAAAACGTCAGTCCAAGACCAATTTGAGAAGAACCGCTCAGCAAGCTTCCTGGCTCATATTTGTCAAGAATGGATTGTCGCAAGTCAATGCTTGTTCCAAAGCCTTGATCGCTCACGCGAATAACTGCTTGTCTTAAGGATTCAGAGGTGTCTGGGTAGTTAATCTCAAGCGCAACATTGCTTCCAGGAGGAGACGATTGAATCGCATTGGAAAGAAGATTATCTAGCAAGCGATGGAATAGATTTGCATCAATGGAAATCCAACGCCTTTTTTTTGGTAAAGTGTTCACCAGGCGTATTTGTTTGGAGTTGGCGATCGCCTGAAAATTCGCCACCACCACCTCTGCAAGCTCATTGAGGTCTACCTCAACACGATTCAGCACCAGTCTACCAGACTCCATCTTCGCCAGTTGTAACAAACCGTTGATGATGTTATCAATTTCTAGACCAGCCGCATGAACCATTTCTACGCGTTCCCGGTCTTTTGATTCCAACTGACTTTGCAGCAGTAAGTGACTCCCTAGTAGCACAGTAGACATTGGTTGCCGTAAATCTTCGACGACCAACTTCGACAAGTCACGCCGCAAGTTGATTGTCGCTTGCAGTGCATCGTACTGTTGTTTAATTCGCAACATGGAACGGACACGGGCACGCAGTTCCAGACCATTGACTGGTTTGGTCAAGAAATCATCGGCTCCAGATTCTAAGGCTCGTGCCAAATCTTCTTTAGAATCCAACGCCGTTACCATAATAATTGGAATCGGTTTCCAGTTGGCATTTGCTTTAATACGACGGCAAGTTTCAATCCCATCCATCTCTGGCATCATCACATCGAGCAGAATGACATCAGCAAGAGTGGTATCCAAACGGCTTAGTGCTTCTTTGCCACTATTGAAGTAGGTTATGTGGTATCTTTCACGACGCAGTAGCAACTCAATCACCTCAAACCCATTCGGCTCATCATCCACTACCCACACAGATTGTTTGCGTTCCATTGCAATAATCCTTAAATGGTATTAATAATTAAGTTTCAAATTGTTTGTTGGAAAGATATTCGCCAATTTCCCCGACTAACTGCTTCAAGCTGACTGGCTTTGGTATGTAGCTATCTACACCAGATGCCATGACTTGTTCGCGATCCGTTACCATTGCAAATGAGGTTAAGGCAATGATAGGGATGTGAGCAATTTCTGCATCTGCCCGAATCTGGCGAGTTGCTTCTAATCCATCCATTTCTGGCATCTGCACATCCATCAAAATCAAGTCGGGACGCTGTGCCTTTGCTATCTCTACTGCCTCTTTTCCATTATTCGCCAGTATAATTCTATAACCGTACGCTTCTAGGTATTGGGTGATGGTAAAGATATTTGCCTCATGATCTTCTGCCAAAAGAATGAGGGGAGGATGGGCGGATGAGAAAGATGAGGGAGATGAGGGGGATGAGGGAGATAAGGGGGATGAGGAAGATGTTGCTGTGTTATCTGCCTTTGTCCCCTTGTCCTGAACCTGCTGCCAAGGGAGTGTGATTATGAACCGACTGCCTGTGCCAACTTCGCTTTCGACACCTACGCTACCGCCGTGTAGTTCCACAATTCGCCGAACCAGCGACAATCCTAGCCCTGTCCCAGCATAACGGCGGGTGTAGGAGGTTTCCACTTGAACAAAAGGTTGAAATAAGTTGGGTATACTTTCTGGAGCAATGCCAATACCAGTATCTACTACACTAAAGTGAATGAGTTCGTTGGTTGGATCTGTGTGAACTTCAATCCAGACTTCGCCACGCTCTGGCGTAAACTTCACAGCATTACTTAATAGGTTGATCAGCGCTTGTCGAATGCGGCGCTCATCAATTTCAATTTGTCCGAGTCCATCTGGTACTCGCGCACTGAGGTGGATATTTTTGCTGAATGCTTGCTGTCTGACGAAACTGAGGCTGGAGTCACATAATCCCCGGATAGACGTAGGAGCAGTTTGCAGTTCCATCTTGCCAGATTCAATTTTGGCAAGATCGAGGATATCATTAATCAGTTCCAGCAGGTGCTTACCGCTTTTATCTAAGGTAGATAGGGATTTGCGCTGTTCTTCGGTTAGAGGTCCGCAGACTTCATCCTGAAGTGCTTCTGTAATCCCTAAAATGGCGTTGAGTGGAGTCCGCAGTTCATGGCTCATGTTGGCAAGGAAGCTACTTTTGGCGCGGTTGGCAACTTCAGCAGCTTCTTTTGCCTCGCGTAGATCCGCTTCGGCAAGTTTCCGCTCGTACACCTCCAAAGTCAACGCTACAAAGTCAGCGATCGACCCAACGAAGTTTTGCTCAGACAGTTCCCACTCGCGCGGGGTTTCAATTTGTTCATGAAACACCATTCCGACTACTTCACCGCCAACCCAAATGGGGGCATCAATCAGGGAGACTATGTTCTCTGGTTCTAACAGTTCATCCCACAATTCCTGTACCCGTGGGTCGGTGCGAGTGTCAGTGACATTAATAGTACGGGCACTTGCCAGCGCCTTAAAGTATACAGGATAATTTGAGCGATCGCGTTCCATCCCTGCTGAATGTCTCTGTTTGCTGCGTTCGTAGAGGTTTACACATTTTAGTTTGGTGCGCTCATCGTTATGCAGCCACACGCTCACTCGCTCTACTTCTAAGGCATTCGCTGCTTTCTCGGTAATGACTTTGAATGCTGTTTCCAAATCTCCGTCTGCGATCGCCCTATGATTTGCGAGTTCTGCGAGTGCTTGACTATGCTGGCGCAGTCGCTGCTCGCTTTCCATGCGCTCTTGAATTTCTTGCTGTAACTCTTGAGTTCGCTGTTCTACTCGCAGTTCTAAGTCTTCATTGGCTGTTGCTAGTGCGGCAAAGGATGTGTGTAACTGCTGCGCCATTTGGTTGAACGACTCAGTCAGCATTTCCAATTCATCGATGCCTTGCACTATCACTACTGTTTCTGGTTCCCCATTGGCAAAATCTGCGTTTGTTGCTTTTTGTGCTAATTCTTTGGTAGCTCTGCTTAAACGGTGAATTGGTTGAGCTATCCAACGAGAGGTGAGAATCCCTAGCACTGTAGCTAGTCCAAAGGCTCCGATACAAAGTAGGATTGTTATTTGAGTATTGCGAGTAATCTGCCCCATGAAGTCTGCTTCTGGGACAACCACCACAATCAGCCAGTTCACATTCCGGGAACCCTGCAACGGTCTGACTTCTAAAAACTGCCGTTTGCCCTCAAACTGAAATTCTAGTTGCTGTAAACCTTTTATCCGGTTAAGGTCACTATATTTGGCTACTAAGTATTGACTAGTTGCCCGAGTTAGGGCATCCTGACTTTGGGACGCTACTATCCGAGCTATTTTACCATCTTTGACCTGGAATGAGTTTTCGGGTGTAGAGGATGCTACCAAAAGTCCTGAGCGTTCTAGGAGCAAGACTTGCCCCGACTTACCCACGCGAACCGAATCCAAGTATTTATCAAATTGGGATATGGGTATAAAGGTGCTGGTGACTCCCAGCAATTTGCCTTGCGAATCATAGACTGGCTCAGCCGCAGCAATGTTGAAAACTGGTTGGGCGATGCTGGGAAAAATCGGACTAAAGCTGAATTTTTTGTTTTTTACAGCAGTTTGATAGAAAGGGCGCGATCGCACATCGAAGTTTTTGATCACTTTAAGCAGCTTGCTGCGTTTTCCGTTGTCATAATCGACTTCGTATTGTAAGTTGTCCCCATTCGATTTTCTAGCTCTTCTGAGCACAAATTTGGTATCACTCACCCTTTCCATCGATAGATATTCACCCTGTTCATTACCAACAGCAACGCCTATAGTCGATGGCTCAAAGATTTCTAACTGCTGCACCATGTATGGCTCCCAAGCTTCCAGATTCTGCATATTTAGCAGCCCAAAATCAATTGCTTTCTGGTTGCTGCGAAGCACCTGACTCGATATTGACAGATAATTCTGTAGTTTCTCCTCGACTCGATGAGCAACTTCACGACGCAATTCACCAGCTACATCATTGACTGCCTTCTGCCCGTTGCGAATTGATAACCATGCAGTCAATCCTACAGCTAGCGAAATTTGCAGCAGAAATGGCACCACTAGGATGCGACTTAGCGGTACGCCTTTCATTAAGGGTGAAAGCCAACGTTGCCAAGGATTTTGGATCATCTGCCTATTTCACTCTCCTTTTTTCTAGAAGTGAGAGCGGCTTATTTATTGCAATGTTTATCTTAATCTCATTGCATCTTAACCCAATATTGCCTCAGCATATGAATGACATTATTTTGCAGGTTCTAAGCTGTAACGCACCATTTCCCAGTAAAGTGCTTAATGAGTGTCGTGAACACATCCTATAAATTTAAGGTTTTTTTTATAAACAGCCTTTAAGGATTTGTAATGCAATAACCGCGCAAGGAAATTGCGCGGCAATGCATCTTTTTTCCCGAAAGCCATATCTGAAGATAGCATTTATAGTTCTACAACATCGCCTTTTATAGAGGCTTGTGCTAACTTTTTTCCTTCAGTCGGTAGCTTCTGTTGTTTCAATCACTGCTAAACAAACTCCAGAAGCTAAGAGTACGAACATCATTGAGGCTACATAAACCATGACTAGGAACTGAAGTGCTGTTTCAAAGGGGATGTAGGGGTTCATGAGATGGTCTCCTTGTATAGTTGTGAGAGGGTCTATAGGTTTTAATGGTGGTGATTTAAATCAGTTATCAGTTATCAGTTATCAGTCCTGAGTCCTGACGGCGTATGGTGGGGGATGCGCTCACCGCCACCAACGCGTTCCACGCTCTTGGTGTGGTGTTTCCCCCAAGGATTTAACTGATAACTGCGGCTGGTACTGTTCACTGTTAATGCGACTGCCTTACTTGAAATCGCCAGTTTACTGCTCTGGCTTGACCATAGTGACGTAGAGGTAATAATTCACTCTTCGGAGTTAAATCGTAGTTTTTGCCAGGAACACGAAATCGCCAATTGATGGCACGAGGTTGACGGTATGGGCGTTCAGGGGCAAGAGTGCACTCAAAAATGTTAGCGCGATATATGAGTTTGATTTGCTTTGGTTCGCCTGCTGTAACAGTTTCTGCTAAATCGTTGTTATCAGTAATTTTGAGAGAATTGGCACCTATTTTTGCGATATTTAGCATTTTCTCTGCTCCTAAGTTTCAAGTAAATATGTGAAGTTTCCGTTCGAGCAACTTTTTTAGAAGTTGATGCCCTTTTGAGAAGCTAATCTTGTGTCACCCATCGCGCCACTAAGCGCTCACGCTCTCCATCAAATTCTTTCACCCAAATCATTGAAAGTTTAGGTTGAGCCTTTCTGCTATTCTGAGTTAAAGTTTTTTCTGACAATAAATTTGGCTGGGCTGGAGTGAAAAAGAGAGTTTCAGTGTTTGAGATTTTCATAAATAACTCCTTTTAGTTTCGTTATTAAGATAAGTGTTTATACGCGGGATTATCCAAAACCATTTTTTATCTGACTACATCCACCAATAAGGACGATTTATTCTTTTTCTTGGGATTTGTTGTGATTGAATATCGTCGCATTCCGTCAGAATATTTGTCTTGTTTAAAACATTGGGCAAGTACAAATCAAAACTAGGTTTCTCATCCTTTTTAAGGAAATGCTTGGTAGATAAAATTTCAGGGATTTTAGTTATTGTTAATTCATTAATCATTAGTTTTATAGCAGGAAGTTTGTATTTAAATAACATTGTTCCTCTCCTTATTCTTTATAGGGGTCAGTGAAATAAACTTATGCACTTATTCAACAGGACATAAGTGAATGCCACGCTTGTTAAGCCTCACTTCATTCGTTCTAATTTCAGTTTCTGCCATTAACTGTTTATGGTCGCTCCAGTTAAAGTCTGGCAAAGTTCAGGTATTCAGCTTAGGTGTTGCTAAGCTGTCGTGCATTTAATTTGCACAATTTGGGCGGGCTTTCCAGCCCACAAGACTTTCATTAAAAGAAGATGTGCAAATTGTAGGATTTTCCGCTTAATGATCCTTGCTCTCGTCCCTGAGTCCAAAAGGACACGCGCAGCGTGTTGGCTGCGCCTGCGCTTTGCACTTACGCTCAAATTCCCTCATTCAGAATTCAAAAAAAAGGATCTAAGCCGCCCAACTTCGGCGGATCTTGTTGGGGTACTTCACAGAGATTAAAGGCGGAAGCCCAGGGTTTCCAGCCGTGGGTGAGCTTACTCTGCTTCCTCTATGCCAATGCCCAGTGCCCAATAGCTGCGTTTCAACTGTTCCGAAAGCGCATTAATTTGCTGGTAAGCCTTTTCGGGAGAAAGCTTTCCATTGGTCTGTAAATTGGAGATGTAGCTGACTCGTGTTGCAAATTCTTGTAGGTTGGCATTGAATACTACAGCCTCTGGTGTGAATTTACCATGATAGCGACGTACAGTGTAAAGAAAGTTATCTGCGTCTGACTGTTGTTTCATAACTTACCCCCAATGCTTTGTGGTTGTTGTCTTGTGTATCGTTATCTTTAAGTTTCGGTTTTAGAAAGCGGTTATGGGGTGAAGATTGATAAGTTATCGAAACAGTTAGCGGAAACTTAAGCTAATCCCTGTTTTCAACTGCTCCCAATGCTTTGAGCGTTGCTCGTTGAGCTTGTGTTAAGCCAGTCACACCTGTAATATTCATCCCTTCGTAGGGTCTATCTGCTCTCAATGTTTTTAAACACTCACCAGTGTTGATATCCCACAGCTTAATTGTCTCATCCGCGCTGCTGCTAGCCAGGAGATGACCTTGCGGGCTAAAACTTACGGATAAAACCTGGCTGGTATGTCCGTGCAAAGTTTTAAGGCATTGCCCAGTACCCACTGCCCAAAGTTTTATGGTTTCATCTGCACTCCCACTGGCGAGAGTTTGTCCATCTGGACTGAAATTCACAGACAAAACATGATTGGTGTGTCCTTGTAGAACTTTGAGACATTGTCCTGTCTCAACATCCCACAGTCTCACGGTTTGATCTGCACTACCACTAGCGAAAATTCCCCCAACCCCTCTGACTAAAGGAGGTTCAGGAGGTAGTGGACTGAATGCCACAGACATCACCCAGTAGGTATGTCCTTGCAAAGTTTGGAAGCACTCCCCAGTATTGACGGAACAGAGTTTTATGGTTTGGTCTGCACTTCCACTGGCAAAAAATTGACTATCTGGGGAGAAGCACACTGAAAAGACGCGTGAAGCGTTTGCGAAGCATGGTGAGCGAAGCGAGGCATAGCTATCGGGCAGGGAATCGCCATGTTCTTGTAGAATTCTTAGACATTGTCCTGTCTGTACATCCCACAGTCTTACAGTGCAATCAATACTACCACTGGCAAGAAATCGTCCATTTGGGCTAAAAGCGACAGACGAAACTTTTGCCGTATGTTCTTGCAAGGTTCTCAGGTGTTGTCCTGTTTCCACATCCCAAAGATTGATACTTTGGTCAGCACTTCCACTGGCAAGGATTCCTCCGACTTCCCGCACTTTAGAGACCAAGCCAAAGGCAACTGCTGAAACTTGATTTGTATGTCCGCTTAAGGTTTTGACACACCGTCCTGTTGCAATATCCCATAACCTCACCAAGTGGTCATGACTTCCAGATGCAAGAACCCCCTCTTCTTGCCCTGAGTTAACAACGGGGGGAAGGGGGGGTATGCAAAAACAAACAGAAGACACCGGATTGGTATATCCTTGCAATGTTCTCAAGCACTGTCCAGTTTCGACATCCCATAGTCTAACTGTTTGGTCATCTCCTGCACTGGCAAGTACTGCACCATCTGGACTGAACTGGAGCGATCGCACATCATTTGTGTGTCCCTGTAAAACTCGGATACACTGTTGAGTGTTCACATCCCACAGGCTGATCATCTGGTCTGCACTTGCGCTGGCAAGAACTAATCCATCTGGGCTAAAGGTGATGGATAAAACTTGACCAGTATGTCCTTCTAACGTTGCCAGACACTGCCCTGTTTCGATATTCCACAATTTCACAGTTTGATCTGCGCTACCAGTGGCTATGATTTCCCTTGCTTCCCCTGCTTTAGCGATGGGGGCGATTTCAATACACTGCACTTGCTCCGTATGTCCGTACAAGGTGAGAAGAGTTTCACCTGTTGTTGCATCCCATAGCGTGACAGTTTCTTCCCCGCTTGCTGTTGCTAAGATATGACCTTGCGAACTGAAAGCGACACACTGTACCTGATCGTGTTCATCCTGTAATGTTATTAAACATTCTCCCGTTTCGATATCCCAAAGGCTCACCGTATTATCTCTGGCTTGACTGATAAGTATTAAACCATTGGGAGCCCAACAGATAGACAGGGCTTGACTGGTATACCGTTGCAATGTTCGCAAAACTTGCCCGGTGTTCACATCCCAAAACTTTACCGTTTGGTCTTCGCTTCTAGTGACCAGAGTTTGATTGTGGGGATGGAAAATGACAGACTTGACCTGATTCGTGTGTCCTTTAAGAGTCATCAACAGCTGACCATCTCGCGCTTGCCAAAGATAAACGTCACCGTTGTCATCGCCAGTTGCTAAGATTTCTCCATCTAGGCTAAAGGCAATTGCTGACACGCTACCAAAGATTTGTGTGAAAACAGACTTGGCTAAATCAGCATTGGCAAAATTGACTTTATGCAGAATCACTCCTTGGAGGTCAGCCTGCCAAATCGACAGATGCGAAAAATCATAACCACTCAAGTCACTTCCAAGATGAGAAAGTAAGTTGAGAATATTCCCAGCGAAATAGCCGGACTCATGAGAAGCTTGCTCATGCTGCAACGAAAGAATTTCCAGCAATCGCTGTTCAATCGCTTTTTTGGTTCCCAGTTGACGTAACAATTCAGCAAGCACGGACTTGACAATTACTCTTGATTGTGCATATCGAATGTAATTTTTGGCAGTTGCTTTGAGAAGAGCGTGAGTTGTGAGTGAATTTTCAGGGTATAGGGTAGAAGAGGGTTCCTGTTCCCTTTTCTCTGTTATTTGTGCACAAACTTGTTCAATAAGTTGCTCGGTGACATACTCCATAATCACGGGTTGCTGAGTAAACCCAGCAAAGCTTTGCTCAATCAGAGAGCGTCGTAGTAAGGATTCTACGGTTTCCAAGAGCTGATGCTTGAGTAACTTGGGGTAAATGTCATCTTCGAGTTCAACAAATGAAACTCCCTCGCGATTGATTGCTAACCAGTACATCACGCCTTTTTCTGTATCACTCAGGCGTTCAAACTGTCGGTTGAGTACTGCACGGATGCTATTGAAGCTAGAAATCCCTGCTTGTAGAAAAGCCGTAGTGTCACCAGCAAACAATTCCTGAATAGTTGTGGCAACAATTTTGAGTATCAAGGGATTTCCACTATACCGCGAAATCAACTGCTGACTTTCTTGTTCTGAACAAGCAAGTCCCTTGCTTGTCAATAATTCCTGAGCTTCTGACTTGAGTCCTGCCAATTGTAGCACTCGCACAGGGAGGGATTCTCCGGCTAAAGGAGCAATCACATCGGGATTTTCTCGGCTAGTCAGCAGTAGACAACTTTGATGTGCAATTTCTCCCACGCGCCGGAAAAATCCATTGTAACCATTGTACTGTGTCTGCAAGTTTCCCGCGTACGTACCACTTTGCATCAATGTTTCTAGATTGTCCAACACAATCAAGCAACGATGCTGTCTCAGATGCTCCATGAGTTTGGAGAGTTTGCCAGCTTCTGTTTCGGGTAATTGAGTCGTCTGTTGAGGAAACAGAAACTTGAGCAAATCGTCCAAGAGTTCGGTTAAGGGGGGCGCATTACGGAGACTTCGCCACACGACAAATTCAAATTGGTCTTGGATCTGTTGTGCCAATTTAGTAGCCAACGTGGTCTTACCAATTCCACCACTCCCTCGCAGTGCTACCAACCGACAGCGTTCATTATCAATCCATTGCTGTAATGTGGCAAGTTCTTCTGTTCGACCACAAAAGAAAGAGACATCAACTGCTTCACCCCAGTCAGTCAGAGGATGTGGGGAATGTGGGGAAGAGGATGGAGTTTCTAGAACTTTCTGGTTATTTGTTTGTCCCCCTATCTCCGTGTCCCCTTGTCCCAAGACCTCCTGACTCCTGACCCCCATATCCGAATTTCGCCTTGCGCCTGTGAAATCTCCAGGTTCCAGTTGCAAGTCCACAGCTTTAAACACCAAGGCCATTGAATCCTTATCAACTCCCTGACCCCGGAGAATTTTCCGAATTGTTGCTGGGTGCAGTCCTTGACCTTCAACAAGTTGAGACCGTCGAACCAGCTCTTGAACAGGATAGCGTTCTATTTCTAGCTGACGCATCCGGTTCTCTAGCTTCGCCTGTCCTGTATTGCTAAGTACAACACCTCGACTTCGTTGTCCTGCGGGCAAATCCATCATTTTGACTCGGTCGCAAGTGTCAACAATATATCATTTTGACACAAAGATAAAAACACTTCGTTAACTTGTCTCTAACTTATTCTTCTTAACCCACAAAAGCAGGGTGTGCGATGGAAACTAATAACAAAAGAAATGAATGCAATACATTTTTGTTCTGTTTAAATTTATTACCCATAGGTTAGTACAATGATGAAAACTTCTAAAGACTCTGTAACTACATATCTGCAAGAAATTGGTCGAATTCCATTGCTGACTCATAAGCAGGAAATTTTCTACAGTAGACAGGTGCAACGGTTGCAAGCGTTGTATGAAGTCAGAACAGCTTTGGCTAGTCAATTGGATCATTCACCTACCTTGGAAGAGTGGGTCAAGCAAGTCAAAATTTCTCTTGGTGGTGACTATGCGCTCAATGTTACAGAATTACAAGAGGCGATCGCACTCGGTGAAACTGCCAAACGCAAAATGATGAAAGCAAATCTACGGTTAGTGGTTGCGGTTGCCAAGAAGTATACCAAGCGTAATATAGAACTGTTAGATCTCGTCCAAGAAGGAACGATCGGCTTGCAACGAGCTGTTGAAAAGTTTGACCCGAAGTTGGGCTATCGGTTCTCGACCTATGCTTATTGGTGGATTCGTCAAGCAATCACCCGCGCTATTACAGAACAGAGTTGCAGCATCCGCTTACCAAGTAACATTAGCGAGAAGCTCCACAAACTTAAAACTCTTCAATATCAGTTATCTCAAAAGTTAGGACGATCTGCCACTGCAAAAGAACTGGCTCAAGCCTTGAAGATAACACCTCAACAGTTGAGAGACTACCTCAGTTGGGAACGCCAGATGACCTCTTTAGACCAGCAAATAGGAGATGACCAAAACACGGAACTAGGAGACTTAATAGAAGACCCGAGTCATTCACCAGAACAACAAGTCATGCAATCTTCTTTGCGAGATACTGTAAACCACTTGATTGCAGAGTTAACTCAAGAGCAGCAGATGGTTCTGACTTTACGTTATGGATTGGCAGACGGACAATCGCTGAGTCTCAAAGCAATTGGCGATCGCCTCCACATCAGTCGTGAACGCGTGTGGCGACTAGAGGAAACTGCTCTGAGAAATCTCCGTAAACATAAGGCAGATATCGAAGGTTATTTAGCAGCAAGTTGAGTAGCACAAATTTTCCGATACCGATTCTCACGGTTGCTGCGCTCATCAGTTATCTTTTGATGTTTCAATTCTTCAATAGAGCGCAGCACGTACTTATCAGAAAACAAGAGCATTTTCAAGGGCTACCTTCAAATCTTTCCAATTTCTTGACATTGACTATCTACATTTAAATTAACATATGAGATTCAAAGAGTTGAATTTATCAGGCTCAAGAAGACTTCAAATGATTATCAACTCCTGAAATCAATGGCAAATTTTTGGGCAGTTTCTTGAGTACTCATTCTCCTCACACTCAATGATGCCAACAAGACAAAAAATATTTTTTTGGAGGACTGAAATGAAAACTTTTTCGTTGAAACCGATGATTCTAAAAATGACAAAACTTAGTTTAGCTGTTTTAGCTACAACCTCTTTGTCAGTTATAACGACTGCTTGGAACAAACCTGCTGTTGCTGCCGAACAACCCAGAATTTTTAGTGTAGCTCCTGGAGTCGCCAATAATGCTCTTAACGGGAATTGGAGGTTATCTTGGCGCTACGATGGAATACCTCATAACGCTTGGCTCCACATGGATGGCAACTACGGCAATATGACAGTTAATGCTATCCTTCCCAATGGAAGACGAATTGTTGCTCAAGAAACTATGAGGCTTATACCAGATGGTAATGGCTTTATATTGTCTGGCACTAACCCTGTTTACCCAGGAAGTTGGAGACGAGACTATGATTATAACCCCGATTCTTTTCGGATTTGGGAAAACAATAATGGTTCGTTAATTGTTAGTGATTGTAGCAGTGGTGCTTGTGTTCCAGTAAGTATAGTACATCAATTGTACTAGTACTTGGCTTTAACAGTTATCAGTTATCAGTTTCATCGCTTCCTGGGAGAAACACCACACTAAGAGCACCGTTCGTCAAGAGACGTGCCGTAGGCATAGGCGTTGGTGTCAGTACAACCACACCATACGCACTGCGGCTGGTACTGTTCACTGTTTTAACTAATTCGGCGTAAGTCCCCCACTATAACGGTACTCCGTGAGCGTGGCCGGTCTTGCGCCGGACAGTGACGAAAACATCCCCGACTGACAATAACCACAGGTTATTTAAGAAGTGGGGTGGTTGAGAAATTGTCAATCTCTGTGGTCGGTAGTCGGTCAATATAGTCTTCAATAATTTGAGTAATCGTCTTTTCCTTATTTGCGGCATACATCCGTATTTTATTCAATCTACGCTCGCTAATCCTAATATGTAATCCTTTAGCTTTCATGATAAATATGTCTACACAAAATCTAAACATATGCTATCATAGTCTTATCAGCGCTCCCACTGACCAGAAAGAAAAAGGTACAAGCCCCTAAATTTATTTATGGAAAAAGAAAAAACGTATTTCATCGAGTAGGCGCAAGAAATACGGCGTCCGCTGACTCAAGCCCCTAAATTTATTTATGGGGTTCTTACTTTTGACTTTTGAATGCGTGACTTTTGACTTCCCCGTTCGCGGAGCGTGTCCGTAAGGACTCAGGGGCTGACCACTCGACACAAACGAACTTGCTTGCAAGGTGTACAGTGCGAACGCGAGTGCGTGCCCGAACGCGAGTGCGTGTCCGAAGGACATAGGGCATACGTTGGGAACGGTACAGAACCATGACAATTGGTAGGGCGTTGCACTGAGAAAGATTGCATCAATGCATGAAACCATCAGTGCGTAAAACCAATATGTAGGGTTGTACAGAACTTCGGTTCCTTGTACAAAGACTCCGTGGGGCCTGACTGAGTCTCGCTCACTGCCTGTGGAGGTATCGGAACGTGGATGTTGCTGTATGACTTGTTCTTGGGGCATCGCGGTGTACAGACCAATGAAGCAGGAAATTTCTATGAGGCGACTTGTAGAAGCCTCCACCATAACGGTACACCGGAAAGGTGGTGGGAGAACGTCACGCTATTTATCGCCGGCTAGCCACATACTTTCATAAGGTGCAAGATGGATGCGTCCATCGGCTAGTGTGAGGAGACTTCCTTCAGCGAGCAGGTTGCGTACATTTCCACCTAAATCGCTATACTGTAGCAAATCGGCTGTTACCGACTGCTCGCTTTCATGGAAGTTTGCCAATAGCAGCAGTCGCCCTTTTGGATTCCGACGCAACAGCGCAAAGACATGGTCGTTATCAGTCCACATCGGCTGAATCAGCCCCAAATAGTGTAAAGCAGGTTCATATTTGCGGGCTGCAAGCAAATTTAGCAGTCCCTTGTAGATCCGTCCCACAATGTTTGTTGAGTCGTGGCGGCTCTTCGCTTTTGTCCAGTCCATCGGCGGTCGATGCATCCAACGGTTATCTTCAGCGTTAGTAGAATCGCTCAGGTAGGAGCGATCGTTGAACAGCCCAAGTTCATCACCCATGTAGATAAGCGGAATACCACCGTAAACCATAATTATGCTATGTAACAGTAGGATGCGGCGCACCGCTAGGTCGATTTCATAGTCATCCTGCTTAGCTACTGCTGCTTCCAAACCCGCTAGCGATGCAGTGGTCCCACTAATACGGGCATCGCGGGTGACCGGATTGTACTGGAAGAGAGCACCTTTGGCAAACGATCCGGGGAATGTATTGTTGTAGAAATCGATGAGAAACTGACGGTGGAGGAACCCATTTTCACCAACGGCTGCTGCATCTTCATCGGTTATCGCCCAACCGATATCGTCGTGGTTGCGGATGTAGGTGATCCAAGTGCTGCCCAACAGAACACGCGGCATATCATGGAGCACATGGGTCATGAGTGTTACCTTGCGGGTGGCAAGAGTACTCCAGAGTAGCACCATTAGCTGATTGTTGTATGCTAGCTCACACTCTTTCCCGACGGTATTTTTAACCCCTAAATACGGGAGCAAGTATTTGGGCGGCGTGATTGCTTCAGCCTTAAAGATAACTGCAGGTGCGACGACTCGCATGAGACCACGAAACGCCTGGATCAGCAGATAGACCTCGGGTTCGTTCTGACAGTTGGTGCCCATTCGTTTCCAAATAAACGGCACAGCGTCAAGCCGCAGTATATCTACGCCTTGATTTGCTAGGAAGAACATGATGTCTAGCATCTCTCGAAATACAGTAGGATTTGTATAGTTGAGATCCCACTGAAACTCATTGAATGTTGTCCAAACCCAGCGTCCAGACTCAGCGATTGCGGGATACCAGCTGAAGTTGCCAGGGGCAAAGTCAGGGAAGACTTCTGGGAGCGTGTGCTCGTAGGCGTCGGGAAGGGTACGATCTGGGAAGGTATAGTAATAATTCAGGTACTTCTCCTCTCCAGCGATCGCCCCTTGCGCCCACTCGTGTTCTTTTGCAGTATGGTTGATTACCAAGTCTATACATAGGCTAATGCCACTCTTATGCAACTCGCTTGCCAGCGCTTGCAAGTCTGCCATGTTACCCAGTGCAGGGTTAACAGCGCGGTAATCCATCACAGCGTAGCCACCGTCGCTAGCACCAGGACGCGCCTTGAGCACTGGCATGAGGTGTAGATACGTGACTCCAAGTTCTTGCAGATAGCTCACCCGCTCGCGCACTCCAGTAAGTGTACCTGCGAAAAGGTCGCTGTAGCATACGTAACCTACCATGTTCGGTTGCCCAAACCAGTCTGGTGTGCATTGTCGTTCGAGATCGAGTAACCGCAGGGGTTCAGGTCGTGCGGCGTAGGCATCGACCATTTGAGCAAACAAAGCCTCAAACTGGTGGTGCCAATCAGCAGCCTCACCATAAAGTTGCACTAATGGTAAGTACAAATCCTCGAAGTAGCGCTCTAAACGGATCAAAAACAGGTCAACATCCCTTGGTGCACAGCGTGCTGCCAGTGCAGGTGCGAGACGCTGTGTCAATGCCTCAAAAACGGAGCGCGATGCGCTAGACATTTGTAGCAAATTATGCATGGGTAATGAAGCAAAGTATACACTATAGAGGATGGAGTATTTAAACAGCGATTGCAAGGAAACGCATCACAGCCCGAGCAGAGGGAGTTTTCAGCAGTGACCAAGTTTTATCACAAAGATGCTACCCAGTAAAAAAGCTGAGTTTTCCGGCAAAGACAAACGAAAATCTGCTTCGTGCTGAATCTGCACTGTGAGCCTCTGAGCCGAACAGTCTAGTAGATCCCCGCCTCCTTGGCGATCGCTGCTAAGAAAATGCAAGTGGTATCCTGGTATACTGACTGACTTGACATACTCTGGTGTCCAAAAGCGCTACAACGCGGGTGGCTACAACCGAGGTTAAGAGCGCAGGCACTGAACATAGAATGCAGGTTCGACCTTCAGGGGTAGAAGGTACGGTTAAGCCTCCGGGGATTGGAAGACCTCAAGAACCATTGGTCGTCAACGCTCTAACTAAGCAGTAACCAAAACGGAGAGAAACCAGCAATAATCGACAATCCGAAGAGTCTGCATAGATTTAAGTAGGATTAGTTTACCCCAACCAGAGTTCCATACTCAATAGCCTTGAATCATTCCCCGTTGAACTGGTGTGAGATTGATCCGACCTCCACAAACTGTGAGCTGATCGTTGAGAGTCAACGAGCGGTAAGCATTAGGAGGTGTAATTTTGAGTTTAGATGAAGTTGTGCAGGATTGTCCTGCAGGGATACGATTGAAGGCTGCTTGGAAATAGGCTTGAGCACCAGGAGCTAGGGTGACAAGCTGTGGCTTTGCACTATAGAAATAAGTACTCTGTGTCCAGTTAATCTGTATTCCTTTGATTGGCTGATTTTTGGCGTTTAGTAACTCAAGCCCCGGATACCCTTTGAGAGCACAGGTTGAGGATGAGGTGTTAGTAAAAGCGTAGTTCACTGCTCTATTGCCAGCTCCTGCACTAGAGGACACAGGACGTACCGATAACTGATTACTGTGGCAACGTTGAGGAACTTCGGCTTTAGCAGGGTGAATTGCAACGGTAATAAAAGGTAAAGTCAAGAAGGAAAAACTTGCAAAAAATAAAATTGTACGATTCATTTGATTTTTGACTTCTATTAATGAGAATTGATACTAATTACTACAAAATTTTCGGTTTTACTGTCTCTTCTTTGAGATGTTTCAAATTCAATATGTAGAATATGTCTCGTGCCTTCATCAGAACCTCCGCCAAAGGCTTTTTCCCCTGATGAAAATTTTTGTGGTGTTTCTGGTACTCACTTTTATCTTTCGTGGGGGTTTGGGGGAGCTATAAGACCCACGCCATAATTTTTAATTTGGCGTGGGATACATGGACTCCCCCAGGTTAATTTAAGGGGTTCGATGCCCCTTAAATTAACAGTTAATAGTTGATTTGTGGTCAGTAAAGTCAGTATAATACTGGAATGCTGACACTTACCCACCGTTACCGAATCTATCCTAGTGCAGTTCAAGAACACCAGTTCATTGAGTGGATGGAAATCTGTCGAGGAGCGTATAACTATGCACTTCGGGAGATAAAAGATTGGTGCCTTGGTCGCAAGTGCTTGGTAGATAGATGCTCTTTGGAAAAAGAGTATATCCTTCCTGCTGACTTGAAGTTTCCTGGTGAAGTCTATCAGCTTAACAACTTGCCAGAGGCTAAAAAGAGTTTCCCAAAACTTGGTGAAGTTCCTTCTCAAGTTCTCCAACAAGCCATTAAGCAGTTGCACGTTGGCTGGAAATACTTCCAACGCATAGGATTTGGCTTCCCCAGATTCAAGAAGTTTGGACAGTTTAAATCGTTGCTGTTTCCTCAATTCAAGAAGAATCCAGTAACGAACTTGCATCTGAATCTTCCTAAGATTGGAGCAATTCCCATCAACCTGCATCGACCTATTCCCATTGGGTTTGCGGTCAAGCAGGTACGAATCTTGAGGAAAGCAGATAGATGGTATGCCTCTATCTCCTTGCAATGTGATGTTAGCATTCCTGATCCAACTCCTCACGGACATCCCATTGGAGTGGATGTGGGGCTGGAAAAGTTCTTGGTAACCAGTGATGGTGTTCAAAGTAAACCGCCCAAGTTTTTTAAATCTCTGCAAAGTGAGCTGAAATTGCTGCAACGCAGACTGGCGAGATTACAACGGAGGTCGAAAAACTACGAGAAACAACGTCTTAAAGTAGCCAGACTTCACCACAAAATCGACAACACGAGAAAAGATTTCCACTTTAAGCAAGCCCATGCCCTTTGCGATGGTGGCGACATGGTCTTCATGGAAGACTTGGATTACCGAACCAGCGCTAAAGGAATGTTTGGGAAGCATATGCTCGATGCTTCTTTTGGTCAATTTAGAACCATCGTCAAGTACGTGTGCTGGAAGAGAGGGAAGTTTTTTAGTGAAGTTGACGCGAGGGGGACTTCTCAGTTGTGTCCTGAATGTGGTGGTGAAGTCAAAAAAGACCTGAGTGTGAGAGTTCATGATTGCCCTCATTGTGGATATAAAACTGACCGAGATATAGCAGCAGGTCAAAATATCAGAAACAGAGGAATCGAACTAATTAGTACGCTGGGACACAGCGGAACGCAAACAGCCTGCGCAGACGATCTACCGGGGACTGGTAAAAATCAGTCTAGGCAAGTGTCGAAACCCCGTAAGGGAGTAACCAGGAAATCCAAAATGTGAGTTTTGGAAGCCCACACTATACCGCTTGCGGTTAGTGTGGGAGGATGTCACTAGAATTTACAGTTGGCTAGTATGTCTTACAGTTTGTCCTGCTGCCAATGGTTGCACCAGTCAAGATTAGCCAGTTAAGCTCTAATTTAAGTCAATTAAAGAGGTCATAGTGAACTACCTACACGCTCCCTGAGTACAGGTACAGTGTAGGCTTCTGACTTCATTATGCGTTGTCTAACGATATTGCTCAAGCAGCTTTTTTTGGTATGTTCCCGTCAAAAGATTCTCCTTCAAAAGGCTGAGTCCCTACTTCTGGATAATTATCATCATTCGGGCTGAAAATTGTGATGGCAGCTTCCGAAATATATTCAACCATTTGTCCTAGTTTATGCAATAAAAACATGATTCTTTCTCCTAAATTGTTGTTGAAAAGGGATTCAGTAAAAATTCACAAGGGGAGTTGGCTCCTGAATCAACCTGTGTTTTGATTAAGCACTCAAACCCAATGAATTCAGCAACACAAGTAATTTTTGTTACTTTCAAAGAACACAGTTAATTTCAGTGTAGAAAGCTGATGTCAAGAACTTGGAAAGGTTTCCAGATCACTTTTAAGAGAACTGGAGAGAGCGTAATTGAGCTCACTTTGGATATAACCCGGACAAAGAAGCGTTTTGTACTCACCGCGTTGTAAGATGAATTCCGAGTTTTGCGATTAGGTATACCGTTATTCATAATATGTGGCAAAATCTTATCTCTTACACACTTGGAACGCTTGCTGCCTTGTTTCCAATTGCCAATCCTATAGGTGCAGTGCCAATTTTTTATAGCTTGACAGCAACCAATACTCCACGTTACCGCCTTCAACAGGCGCAAAAAACAACATTGAATGTTGTTGGTGTACTGTTTACTTTTTTGTTAGTCGGTAAACTTATACTCAGTTTCTTTGGGATATCACTAGGAGTCCTGAGAATTGCAGGTGGTTTAATCGTTGCTCATACTGCTTGGGAAATGGTAACAGTTCGACAACGATTGACGACTCAAGAACACGCAGAAGCAGCGGACAAAGAAGATATATCTTTTACTCCTATGGCTGTGCCAATGATCAGTGGTCCTGGAGCAATTGGAGTGGTGATCGGACTTTCAACCAAAGTTCATCAGTGGATTGATTACCTGGGCTGTGTGATTGGTATTGCTTTGTTAGGAATCTTGATCTACGTATTTCTTGTTCTTGGAGAACGATTGATTGAAAAACTGGGGCAAACTGGCATAGGAGCGCTTAATCGGATACTAGGGTTTTTAATTCTGGCAATAGCTGTGCAACTTATAACCGAGGGTATTCTAGAAATCCTCAAGACATCTGCACCCAGTTTGCTAAGTTAAGGAATTCAGTTTGCTACATTAAGCAATTTGTTGTTAGTACTGCGATATCCTTCTAGTACATCGGAAATTGCTTTCATAGTTTCTTCTCCTTTTTAAAAAACCTCATAATATGCTTAAATAACTGCGGTATTTGTGGAAGTGGCTTGTGCGTTATCCTGTAGTGTTTCAAAAAGTTCTTCACGAAGTGCAAAACTGGCAAGACCATCGATTGTAATGATGTACCTTCTCTGAAACTGTTGAACTGCATTGATCGTCTTGCGTCCGTAAAATGGTTGGTCTAGAGAAATGTTTGTTCCCATGATCCAGTTCAATTCTTCATGGAGAACGTTCATCTCTTCCTGCATTTTTGCCATTGTCTGTTGACCGACAACACCATCTACCGTGAGGTCGTAATCCACTTGAAATTTCATAATTGCCTTTCGTGTCGGCTCATCGGTCAAGTCCGACTCATCCTGAGAGATGGGAAAGTCAAGGTCATTACTGTTGAGATGGCTTCTGTAACCTAAGCCATTCAGAATGCTGCGGATCTCGGAATTTTTATAGTTAGTCATGGTTTAAAAATCTCACATCGTGGACTTGATAATTTGAGTTTCTCGCTTGTTAAGGTATTTGTGGGTGAAGATGGATAACTTAAGGTCAAAGATAAGGAAAAACATCGCTCCACATGGGGTTGAGGGAATAGAATTTACTTACACCGCTACATCCATACCCCAAGTCTTTAAGTTTTCTCTAACTTCATCACTAACTTAACGTTGTTCACCCATACAGCTTTTTCTAGAGTGCAAATTGGAATCAATGATGCACATCGGCAAGGTGCAATCTTTCCAACTTGTACTCATGGAGTCAAATGATGATTTCTTTATCTCTTCAAAAGTCTGAACCTAAGACCAGTTCTTTGAATGTTGTTTGTACGCGCTCTAAAAAACAGAAACTAGTTGGTAGCTGGCAAATTGTAGACGGTAACTTGGTTTGCCAGTGGAATATCTGCTATTGACCTGTTTAAGATTTAGCGAGCAAATAGCACAAAGTTGAAACTAAAAAGGAAATTCACCATGATCACGCATCAATTAGACTTACTACAACCAATACGGCAAAACCTTGACGCTATTGAAATCAATAATCTTAGATTGGCGCAGTTTTTGTGCAGATTTATCCCAGATTCCTGTCCGTTTGAACGCAACATCAAACTATTCGGTAACTTGATTGTCCACATTCCACCCTTATGCAAGCTTAATCCTCTGTACGAGCAATTGATTGGCTTGCGTTTTCGTGCTTTGTGTTATCTTGCCGAACACTCATCTTAGATGTTTTTTATATGAATGAGTTTTAGGAGTTAATTAACCATGACCGACGATTGCCCTGCTCCCGCACTGCTTTCCCTTGCAATCACGCTCTAAGGTACGGCATTCACGCATTCAAAGTATGCCCTGAGTCCAAAAGGACACGCTGCTTTGTAAGTCCTTACGGACATATAGCCCAATTGGCAGACCAAACCCTGCAAATGAGATTAACGTTCACTCATGGAGAAACCCAAACTTGGCAATTGGGTAAAGGGACGGTGCAAGCGCTCAAGGAGTTGGTAGCAGTTAGTTGACACTCCCACACCTAGAAGGTGTGGGATTCTTGAAGACTAAGCCAAGTCTCCAATATCCCATAAGCTCAATTGAGTTGGCGGGTTCCCAGGCACACCGCGTTTGCCATTACTGGCACGGTGTAGGTTTTTACCCAACCTCCCACGCCTAAAGGACGTATGTGGGTTCTTGGATCACCCACATACTCGTGGGCTTCCGCCTTTAATTGCTGTGACTGTGCAATCTAAAATTACCTTAACTTCACTCCTAAGTTATCCATCTTCACCCACAAAGACTTTATATACAGGGAATATTGCAATTAAGAACATAGCTTAAAGAACCACACTTGTTCTACAGCTTGGTAATCCTTCGCCTGTTGAAAATTATCTTGGTAGGTCGTTTATGTCGTATTCAAAATCAGTCCGCAAGCGTGGCGTTATCCTTTCTGCTACAGGTTGGGACAAATTTCAGACCTGTAAACGCGAGTGCGAGTTTCGGGAGAATAACGCTAATCGCTACACTTATGAAGAACTTAGCGATCGCACTGGTCTATCATTACATACCATTTCTCGCGTGATCGGGCGCACTGAAGCAGTGGATAAGCTTTCTCTAGAATACTGCTTCCGAGCTTTTGGATTAGAGTTGGACAAAGCTGACTATACTCGACCAAGCGAAGTTAAGGCCGTTGATTGGGGCGAGGCAATGGATATCTCTGCGTTCGTGGGTCGCTCAGAAGAACTTATGCAATTGCATCAGTGGGTACTGATAGAACAGTGTCGCTTGGTAGCTGTGCTGGGAATGGGCGGAATTGGCAAAACGGCGTTTGCCCTTAAGTTCGCCAAACAGGCGCAGCATAAGTACGATTATGTCAAATGGCTTTCACTCTCCCAAGCTCCATCTTTTGACACCTTGGTGGCTGAACTAGTATCGTTTCTTTCAAATCAGCAAGAGAGTACAGCCGATATGGGACGACTGATGCATTATTTGCGTACCTCTCGTTGTTTGATCGTGTTTGACAATCTAGAAACAGTTTTGGAAGCTGGTCATCCAGGGGTTTATCGTCCGGGTTATGAGAGATATGGTGAGTTACTCCGGGTAGTGGGAGAAACTAGCCATCAAAGTTGTCTGATTTTGACCAGTCGAGAAAAGCCAGCCGAGATTGCTGCTATTGAAGGGGATCTCTTCACAGTGCGTTCCCTAAAGTTGAGTGGTTCTAAAGAAGCTGCTTTAACACTCATGCGAGCAAAAGGACTCGTGGGAACTGAGGCGCAACAGCAACAACTGTGTGAGTACTACGGTTATAACCCTCAAGCAATGAAGATTGTCGCCACTTCAATTCACGATCTGTTTGACGGCGACATTGCAGAATTCCTCAACCAAAATACCATAGTTTTTAATGGGATTCGTCGCCTACTCAAGCAGCAGTTCCATCGCCTCTCTAAGTTGGAACAAAGCATCATGTACTGGCTTGCCCGTAATCAGGAATGGACAACGATTGCACAGTTACGCTCACAAATTGTGCCTACAGTCTCCGCAGCCGATCTCTTGGAAGGGTTAGAGGGGTTGAATTGGCGATCGCTGATTGAGAAACAGTCTAGGTGCTACACCTTACAGCCCATGTGGATGGAATACGTGAGCGAGCAACTAACCCAGCACATGGATACTAATTTGACCTCTTCTTGGGCTAAAGCCGCGTAATCATTCAACGTACTTATACCATTAGTACTTGCTGACTTACCTTCGCTGGTAGTGCTTTGTATGCCTCATGAGATTGCATGAGACGAGCACACTTGTTATATCCTAAATATCCCCAGCCCCAAATCCAGTGAGTACGGATTAGATAATTGGCAGCGTTGTAAAGATTTTTTGAGGCAAAACATAAGGCATCTATTTCCTTCAAAAATCTATGCCCTGACTTGATTATATGCTTTTCAACTAACTGCATTACTCATCTGCCTGAGCTTGAAGTTCTGCAATTAGCTTCTCTGTTTTGCGCTTGGCACGACGCAGACCATACAGACGTGCACAAAAGCTGGTGATCATTGCTGCCAAATCTTGCCTTTCAACTATTACCCAAACGATAGCCAATTCCATATACTGTTTCAATCAAGTTTTGTGAACCTGCTGCTTTTAACTTCTTCCGCAAATTGGTTATATGAGTTTTGACTGTTTCTTTCCCAGCTAATTTGTCATAATTCCACAATTTGTCTATAAGTGATGAGCGAGTCAAAACCTGGTTTTGGTTTCTCAGAAAACATTCTAATAACATATATTCTTTAGGTGTTAATGATAACCGCTTGCCCCGATAAGTGACGTTGCAGCTACCTGGATCAAGTTGTAAATCACCATGAACTAATATTGATGGACGAGTTTCTGGAGTTCTACGAGATAAAGCCCTAACTCGTGCTGCTAATTCTTCTAATTCAAAGGGTTTAACTAAATAATCATCAGCCCCCGCATCTAGTCCAACCACTTTATCTGCGGTTGTGCCTCGCGCCGATAGCATCAAAATGAGAGCGTTATATCTAGCAGTGCGTAAACGCTTACACAAGCTAATTCCATCTAATTGCGGTAGCATCATATCTAATAGAATTAGATCATATTGAGTAGATTGTGTATATTGCCAACCCTCAATTCCATCATGGGCTATATCTACAATGTAATGCTGATGTTTCAAATCTTCAGCTATGGGTTTAGCAATGCGCTGCTCGTCTTCCACTATCAAGATTCTCATATTGTTACCCAATTTGAATAACGATATTGCCAAGTCTGATCACTTATATGGGAGTTTGTGACAAAGCCCTTCGGGACGGGTGTAAGGAGTAAAAACTTTTTTTTACCGCACCCTACACTTTTTTCTGGTAAAACTGTATTGTTGCCGTTCCTCCACACTTGTCTTTGTTTATCTTCTACCCAATTTCCGGCTCATACCAGGCAAGATAGACCTTTTTGGCAGTAACTTAGAGAACGTTGTTGTCCGATCTGAAGGTTGAGAAAGAAAAATCTTTGCAAATTCTTGACATTTGCTGGCTACAGTTAAACCAACAAATTTGGATGGCGATGCGGGTATTTGACACCGCCTGGATTGGAAGATGGCATAGTGACAGACTCATCAGAACAATCAAACTCCGCACAAAAACAAAGTTCTGTCTGGTAACATCCTTCTAAAGGGTGAAACTTACTGCTCACGAATGGTAATTAAGTTAGTCGTTAACTAGTTAAACTTGCCTGGTCAGCCCCTTCGCTTAATTCACAAGGTACCTGATATCTTGCACCTCACCGTACAAACGCAGGCAACGTAAAAATATGCCTGAAAAAGCTACCTTATTTTGATTGGCTTTTATCGCAAAATCAAGGGTTTCGGTTTATTACTGAGTCATGAAGTTACATCAATTTTTATTGGTGTAAAATGTAAGGTACGGCATTCGCTCGTTCAGGCATTAAAGACCCCACACCCCCTAAGCCCTGAGTCCTTACGGACACGCTGCGCGTTCACGTAGTGTGCGCTTGCGCTTACGGGCACGCTGCGCGTTCGCGTAGCGTGCGCTTTGCGCTTACGGGAATTCAAAATTCACGCATTATCAATTCAAAATTAAGAAGTAATCCGGGTTAATTCTTTTTTGAATTTCCCTAGTTGAATTTTGAATTTGAGCGCAGCGAGTGGGGGCTTGAATAATGAAGCGAGTGAATTTTTCTACCGACCTTAATAAATTAAGGGGCTTGAAAGCCTTGAACAAGGTAAATTTCATTCCAAAATTCAAAGAATTTAAAATTTTTCTTTTTCATTATTTCTTAATGATTTTTGAATCAGTACCTTGTGAATTTTGAATTTGAGCGTGATTGCAAGGGAAAGCAGTGCCCCTTGGGCAATCGTGGGTCAAGTAAAAAATAAGACTTCTGTGACATCCTCTAAGGAAGGCTCAAGCTGGTGTTAATAAAGTTGAAGCGTTTGTAAGAAACACTCTTAGCTGATCGCCACAATTATTTTACTATTGTTTAAGCTTTTGTAAACAGCGCCTGAGTTGTGGTTAGGGATGCGGAGGGCAAAACAGCTTTTATGAACAGGTGGCATCTGAAATCATGGTTCTTAATTGGCAGCGCCTTGAGTGTGCTTGCCTGTGCATTACCAATCGCAGCTCAAGTCGTTCCCGATAACACACTGCCAAAAGCAGAGCAAACGCAAGTCACAGGCAATCCCAACTTCCAAATTGACGGTGGAGCAAGGCGGGGGGGCAATCTGTTCCACAGCTTTCAGCAGTTTTCCGTACCCACCGGAGGTTCTGCCTTCTTCAATAATGCAGCAGATGTACAGAACATCCTGACACGAGTCACAGGTGGGTCAATTTCTAATATTGATGGTTTAATCCGGGCAAACGGCACGGCAAACCTGTTCTTGCTCAACCCAAATGGCATTTTGTTTGGTCCTTCTGCCTCTCTCAACATTGGCGGTTCCTTTGTGGCTACGACTGCCAATGCTCTAGGCTTTCCCAACGGCGAGGTGTTCAGCAGCGATGCGAAGAGTCCGTTGCCTAGTCAATTGCTCACCGTTAATCCCAATGCTCTGTTCTTTAACCAACTCACGCAAAAGCCAATAATCGTTCAATCTCGTTTTGACGAGAGGGTTTTCAATGAATCTAGTTTTAACGGCACGGGTTTACACGTTCCCCCTGGACAAAACCTATTGCTCGTGGGTGGAGCGATTCAACTAGATAGTGGAGAGCCATTTATTCCCACAAGCCCTCCTGGACAACCCATATTGTCTTTTTTCTTCTACCCTAGTGGCAGACAAGATGTTCAACCAGACGGTGGATGGTTAATTAGTCCAGGAAGTCATGTCGAGTTAGGGGCTGTGGGTGGGGTAGGAACTGTTGGTTTATCGACAGCTAGCTCTGATTGGCAACTGACGATACCCGATAGAGTGCCAAGAGCAGATGTTTCCTTCAGCAATGGCAGTGGTATTGACGTTAGGGGAGCCAGTGGCAGTATTCGATTGCTTGCCCAAAACATTGATATCAAAAGAAGTTTACTTCAGATAGGGATTCCCTACGATTCGAGGTTACCCGATACCCAAACTGGAGATATTGATCTGAATGCAACTGGCTCTATCACACTCAGCCGGAGCCGCTTGGGCAACGGGTTATTTGGAGTGGGAACTATCGGTAGCATCAATCTAAGTGCGGGCGATCTCGTCTCTTTGGATATCGCTGATGTATCCAATGTGGTACGCGAAACTGGTGTCGGTAACGCTGGCAGTATCAACATCACCACGGGGTCGCTTTCTCTCACGGATGCTGGACTGAGTTCCGTAACGTATGGACAGGGAAATACAGGCAGTGTGAATATTAATGCCCGCGATACCGTCTCGTTTAAGAGCACTTATATATTCAATCGAAGCGAAACTGGTGTCGGTAACGTTGGCGGTATCAACATCACCACGGGTTCTCTTTCTATCACCAATGTCTCTTACCTGATGAGCGACACTTTAGGACAGGGAAATGCAGGCAGTGTGAATATTAATGCTCGCGATACTGTTTCTCTCACGAATAAGAGTGGACTGAGATCCAGCACTTTTGGACAGGGAAATGCAGGCTCCGTGAATATCAATGCCTACAATACTATTTCTTTGGATGACAGTGATGTAGCGAATTACATATTCTATGGCTCCGGTAACGTTGGCGGTATCAACATCACTACAGGATCGCTTTCTCTCACCAATGGCAGTGTCCTGCTTTCCAACACTTTTGGACAGGGAAATGCAGGCTCCGTGAATATCAATGCCCGTGATCGCGTTTCCCTAGACGGTTCGCCCCCCATCCCTGGCACACGCCCCAGCACTATCGCTACACAAGTGGGATCAGAAACACTAGTGGGATTAAAAGCTGTAGGTCAAGGCGGAAATGTGACGATTACCACTAGCTCACTGTCTCTAACCAACGGAAGTGGCGTGAATACCTCTACCCTAGGGCAGGGAAAAGCCGGTAGTGTCACCATTAATGCTCGCGATGTCCAAATGAGTGGAACAGCTCGTAGTTTTACCTCCGACTCCGGTGAAGTTAAGAACTTCGCTAATGGGGTGACTACCTCAGTGAAGTCAGGAGGGGTGGGGAATGGAGGAGACGTAACTATCACCACAGGCTCTCTGTCTGTTTCTGACTTTAGCACAATTAACACGAATACTGAGGGGCAAGGCAATGCCGGGAAGATCCAGATTCAGGCAAGCGATGCCGTCGAGTTTGATGGGGGGAATGCCATCAGCAGGCTTGAGCAAGGAGGAGTGGGCAGGGGTGGCGATATTGATATTACAGCACGATCTCTCTCACTGCTCAATGGCGCTCAACTTGCAGCTTCCACCTCTGGAGAGGGTAACGCTGGCAACATCACACTCAGTGCTAACACGGTAGGTTTGAGTGGTGGGGGACAAGTGCTGACCACGACGGCTAGTAACGGTCGTGCTGGTGACATCACGGTGAATACTCCTGATCTACAGCTATCAGGGGCAACCAGTGGTCTATTTGCCGGAACCACTAATGCCGGGGATGCAGGTAACTTGACAATTCAACCACAGGGCAACGGGCAAAGTGTGCGGGTGAACCTGCAATCCGGGGCACAAATCTCTGCTTCCACCTCTAGCAGTGGTCGAGGTGGAACGTTGGCAATTACTGCCCCAGAGTCGATTACTCTTACCGGGAATGGTTCGGTTATTGCTGCAGGCACCGGTGGCGGTGGTGCAGGTGGCAACTTAACTCTTCGCACAGGCACCCTCGGCATTCAAAACCAAGCAGAAGTCACCGTCAGCAGTTCGGGCACAGGCACTGCAGGCAACTTGTTTGTCGATGCCGATCGCATCTTTCTTGACAACCAGGGCAGAATTCGAGCTGACACTTCTGGCGGTGGTGGGAATATTAATTTGCTCGCTCCCCTAATTCTGTTACGAAACGGCAGTAACATCAGCACCAACGCCACGGGTAACAACATTCCCGGTGGCAACATTGGCATTGATACCCGGTTTCTCGTGGCTGGCAAGAATGAAGATAGCAATATCAGCGCCAATTCACAGGATTTTCGTGGCGGTAATGTCAGCATCAATGCCTATTCTATGTTTGGCATTCAACCGCGTTTTCAGCCGACCTCCTTAAGTGATATCACTGCCACGGGAGCGAACTCTGCCTTAAATGGTACAATCAATGTCACCACAGCAGGAATTGACCCGACTTCTGGTTTAGTTGAATTACCGATTGAATTTGTAGATCTGTCGCGGTTGATTGCTACTGGCTGTCCTGCTAACGAGGGTAACTCTTTTATCATCACTGGTCGAGGTGGCTTGCCTCCCACTCCTGAGCAGGAATTAGACGATGACGCCGAGTGGCAAGACCGACGTAGGCTAACAGTTGGTCAGCATTCCCCACAGCAACCCACACCCCATACCCGAAGCACTCACACCCCAAACCGTTCACAACAGCTCACGCCGAAGCCCAAATCCTACACCCCAATCATCGAAGCAACTGGATGGCAGAGAACTCCCAGTGGAGAAATTATCCTGGTTGCCACCACACCTAACCCAATGCTGCAGCATCCGTTAAAGGAGCCAGTTAACTGCATTGGCAGACAGTAAACTGTTTGCAGCGCTTTTCAAGTAAATAAAGCACTCTGTAGGGGCACGGCATAGAACATTGGTGTCACTCGCTTCGCTCTAACAGGACGTTCTAGACGTATCTCGTGGGCTTTTCAAGTCGTTCCTAAGCCGATCGCACCCAATGTTGTGCCTGATGGCGCTGTTGCAATTTGTACATATGGTTAAACAAACTCCAACAATATTCCTCTGGCAATCCGCAAGTGACAGCGCCCCGCAGGACAACATTAAAGTACCAGTCGTTGGGGGCGGCTTCCTCTAAGAGTTTGTTTACTACCACGTAAGTACGCACATTTTTATATACTTCTTGTTTGCAGTGGATATCTACAAATTCATGGCGGTAACCACCATGCGGAACTTCTTCTCGTTTATCTAAGTGTTCGCTTAATCGCCAAGGTAGCTGATAGAGTACACCATTCACACTCGCTTTAGGGTCTTTCACCACATCCAAAACGCCACATTTGCGACTAGGTGAAAGACGATAAAATCCAAGTCGATAACCTTTGAGTGTCGCATGACCGATGACAAAGGGGTGCGTATTTTCACCAAGGGAGCGCTTCAAATCAACAGGACACATACACGAGCCGTAAGCAAAATAGTAAAACATCGGCTCTTTCTCTTGTACTTGTTGCAGTCTCAAATCTGAGTTTACAGGATGAAGAGTTTGTACCCAAGTGTGGTGTACGTGTCCAGTCTGATTGCTCATTGATTGCGAGTATTATCGACTACGTAACATATCATATTATATCCTAGAATCAGATGCAACTTATCCCGACGAACAAACCGTAGATTTCACTGGGTGTAGAAGATCTGACTTTTCACGTCATGTGGAAAAGTCCACAAAAAATCTAACTTTCTTTCCCCAAAATTCTTGCGTCTCTCTCCTTATAGGAGAGAGAAATAGAAGCGAGGTTTTCCAGATACCGTGAAAAGTAAGCTACTGATAGGTTGTGCTGATCCGGTTCCAAGTGTTGACTATTATACGTAAATCCTCGGGTAAGCTATTTTGAGAAACGTCGTTGTATTTAACGGTACCATCGCGGCTGGTGAGGGTGTAGGTGATGTAATCAGCAGCGCCTCTTGGTGCTGGATAACTCACATTGTTGAATTCATCGCTTTGCTGTTCTAGCAATCGCTGAAACCTTTGGACTTGTTCTAAGGGAATACGGCGAACGCTACGCCCAGAATCATTGCTATCACCAATTTGAACACGAATCAGACGCCCGTCGTCGAGCAAAACAGTTTCGTAGGTTCTACCAGCAAAGCCACCGCTGGAGATTTGCCGAAAAATCACGCCGCTATCCAAAGGTAGTGGTAACTCACTTCTAGGAATGGAAATTGGCTTGCTCTGTGTATTGTTATCAGCAATTGAGCTAGCTTTTTCATCTAAAATAACAGTACCCGATTCGCTAACGCGATAAACCAAGCGTTGTTGCCCATCGCTCACACTCACCTCCCAACCTGGTACAACAACTGCGGCGCATAAAGCCAGCGGATCTGCTATACCCAAACAGCTATCGGGCCATTGTCGCCGTTCCACCTCAGCTATCCGTAATTGCGAAATTGGCACTTGTGAACGCTTAGAGGCTCGTACCAAAACTCTCTCAGCAATATCTCTCGGTAAGTTAGCATTAGGCGTTTCACCATACTGGCTTGAAAGCTGAATTCGGGAAGCTTTCTCATCAGTGACAAACACCCAACGATTTAGCCCAGCGCCTACTGTAACTTGCCAACCAGAGCCATATGTCGATTGTGTTGGTTTAGATTCAACAATACTCAGCGACCTTTGAGGTAAACCCGACTCTTCACTTGCCCGACGCAATACAGCATCTCTGACTTTTGCAGGTAATCTGGCTTCAGTGACTTCGCTTTCCTTTTTATTCAACCTAATTTTGGAACCAGTTGTATTGGTGTGATAAACCAACGTTTGGTCAGCTGCTTTAACAACGACCCGCCAACCTTTTTCTAAAGCCTGGGTACAGCTTTCATCTGGTCTTGGTAAGTTCAAACAGCCATTGCCCCAAGTCCGTTGTTGAGCTTGAATAATATTTAGTCGAGAAGTCGGTAAATTCAAGCGCCCAGATGCGTCTTCTAGAACTGCATCCTCTATATAATTTGGAAAGTTTTGTGGCAGATTTCTTGTCAGAATATAAGGATTTGCCAAGCGTACAGAACGCCCGTTCTTATCAGTGTGATAAATCCATGTTTGACTACCATTTGAAAGGACAACGCGCCAACCAGGAACTAATGCTTGTGTACAAAATTCGTCAGGATTTGGCAAATTCATGCATCCGTCACGCCAAGTCCGTTGAGTGTAATCAATGATTTCCAGTTTTCTGTCGGAAATTTGCTCTCTCTCAGATAAATCTTGCAGTACCGCAGAAGCAACTCGGCTTGGTAAGCTGTTTGTTTTAATGTTTTCTTTTAGGACTTCGTTGGCTGTTTGGGCAAAGTAGTTTGCCGGAGCTGCTGTTGCGCTTTTTATCGCTGAGAAACTGCTACCAACAGATAACATCCCAGATAAAACTAACGCTGTGAAAATTCGCGCTTGTTTCGTAGTACAATAAGTTTTTAGAGTATTTTTCATAGCAATATAAGAATCTTAGCTATAGCGAAAATAGTAACTTATATCAAGTCCGGTTAAATACTCATCATTACCCTAAGAACCCCACCCCAGTAAAGCTGCGCTTCACTTCCCCTCCCCGCTTACGGGGAGGGGATGCGCGGGGTGGGGTGCAATTAACGTGGGAATCATAACTAATTAGCCGGACATGATATTAAACGTTTGTATATGAGTTAATAGATATTAGTATGAGTCAACCGACAAAAACTAATAACTAGCAACTATGAAAAGAACAAATGGTTTTCTCATCCCATATAAGAAGAACGACTTGGGATAATTGAAGCGCCTGTTTGACGAGGCAGATGTGAAAATAGACGCTACTATGATTGTCCATTGTTCCTTATTCTCTATACTAAATTTATGCTGGGTGAAAATACCTCACCCAGAAGACTCACCAGATTGGGTGATTTGGATGGAAAAAAACTCAAAATTCCGCAGCTAGGAACCCAGAAGGAGCCACGAAGAATAAGAGCGGATTCTTGACACTCTCCGCCCTAAAGGGTCGGAGATTCTTGGTTCGTTGACTCGCCGTTAGACGACAGGGTTACCCCAATCGCCCAAGAGGGCAAATCACGCCTGCGCGACGTTCCCGTGTGCCCCACGGTACTGAGTCCCAATCTCAAGATGTTGATGCTTGCATTCACGTCTCTATCCTCCACAAATCCACAATGTGGACAGACATGAGTTCTAGTCGATAGAGATTTCTTCACCTTCTCGCCACAATTAGAGCAATTCTGGCTCGTGTTATGGGGAGTCACAGCAACTGTAACCTTTCCCGCTGTATTGCTCGTCACAACGACTCTGCCAAACCCATCAAATGGTCATATACAGTGGCACAGATGATGGAGAAATTCGCGCTCGTATTAATGCAAAGCTGTACTTAGCTGCAAAGGATTTATGTAGCAATTCTCACTTAGCGAGTTGTTTTTTCGTCATTTTTCTACTGGTAGTGGTTTTCATATCTAAGTAAGTAGGCGAGAAAAAATCAAACTATGTAAAGAAAAGTAAAGCTTGGAAACTAGCATGCGTAGTAAGCGCTTACTACATACCGTTCGGAGTTCGGCGAGGCTCACTCGAGCCGCTGATCTCACGGCGAAGCCTTTAATTATTTACACGCTCGCTACTTATTAAATACAGTTGTTGTGGAGTGAGCCTTTTGCCCGCCTTCCATCAAGAGATTTACAGTTACAGCATTTAACAGTTGTAGTATAAATCAACAAAGAGGATAAAGTTTTCCGCAAAAACCAGGAATCTTTAAAAAAGATTAACAATGATGAATCATGCTTGACCTGAGTGGGAATGCTATATGCAGGCGCAAGAGCAACTTTTGCCCATTGACCTAAGTCATTACTGATCGTTTTCTCATACAAAATTTAACTTTTCTCATAAGTAGATGACGAAAAAATTGTTGAAATGGTATAATATATTTCTATGTCGGGAAGCTCAAGCAATCAAAAAACTGGGATTTTTTGCACTTGTGGTAGCCCTAAGCATGGTAGCTGCGGTGCTGCTCTCGTTTCCCTTATATGCTCAAAAAAATACTCCTTACCGTCCGCAGATGTCTGAGTTACGGGGTGTGTGGTTAACTAATATAGATAGCGATGTGCTGTTTGATCGCAATCGTCTGCAAGGCTCTTTGCAAAGCCTGAAAAATCTGAACTTTAACACTGTTTATCCTACAGTGTGGAATTGGGGTTGGACACTGTACCCCAGCAAAGTAGCACAAAAAGTGATCGGGCGATCGCTCGACCCAGCCCCGAAACTGCAAGGGCGAGATATACTCAAAGAAATTGCGACAGTCGGACATCAAAAAGGCTTAACAGTCATTCCCTGGTTCGAGTTTGGCTTTATGGCACCTGCCGACTCACAATTAGCCAAAAATCGTCCGCAATGGTTAACCAGTCGCCGCGATGGTAGCAAAATTTGGAAAGAAGGCACCCATGATCGGGTTTGGCTGAATCCCTTTCACCCTGAAGTTCAACAATTTATCCAAGATTTAATTGTCGAAATCGTCCGAAACTACGACATCGACGGCATTCAATTTGATGACCATTTTGGCTTGCCTGCTGAATTGGGATATGACGCCTACACAGTTGCATTGTACAAAAAAGAACACCGTGGTCAAGCTCCTCCAATAAATCCTCAAGACCCAGAATGGCTACGGTGGAGAGCTAATAAAATAACTGACTACATGAAGCGGGTCTTCCAAGCCATCAAAGCGACTAAAAAAAATTGTCTTGTCTCTGTATCGCCTAATCCCCAGCGCTTTTCCTACGAATCCTTTTTAGCCGACTGGGAACAGTGGGAACGGTTGGGACTTGTTGAAGAACTGATTATACAACTATACCGTGATGATCCAGATGTCTTCGTTAAAGAACTAGAGAACCCAGAAGTGAAAGCAGCACAAAGTCATATTCCAGTGAGCATAGGCATTATGTCTGGCTTAAAAGGCAAATATGTACCTATGCAACAAATACAGACACAAGTACAAAAAGTGCGAGAACGCAACTTTGCAGGAGTCTCGTTCTTTTTCTACGAAACTCTCTGGAACGTAACTGGCGAAACATCACAACAACGTCAATCTGGTTTCCAGAAAATTTTCCCAACACCAGTTGCTTATCCGAATCTACTGGCTGGTTGGAAACCGTAACAAGTAGAAGAGTGGGGAGAAAAAGTTAAAAGTAAAAATACTTTCCTTTTCGCTCAAACTCAAAATTCAAGGTAGGGGACGCATTAATCTACACAAAACGCGCAACCCGACAACAAATCGAGCGGCATTTTTCGTGAAAGCTTGACAATTTTTTCTAAGAAACCGCTCGATTTGGGGCACTTCACGACTAATCGTGGAGCGTAGAACGAGTAACCGTAAAAGGGTTGCGCGTTTTGTGCAGGTTTTTTCCACGGGGCGGGTTTGGAAACCCACCTGTACTTCAATAAATTAATCAAGTGGTTGTATTCTAAACCGCGATTGTAATATAGCTTTTCAAAATGATCCCACTTGATGCATTTGAAGAAGGAGAAGCATTATTGACAAAAGCTGATAGTCAAACGATTTCAGGCGATTTGCATGCAACGCTCGTTTTTGAAAACCGTAGTGATAAGTGGCAGATTGTACATGAGCATATTTCAACACCTGTTCGAGATACTGCCTCAGCCGTAAGTGGTTTGTAGCTCAATGCGACTCGATTAAAGCGGGTAGCAGCAGAAGTATTTGATTGTTAACACAAGTGGAGTATGGGAACGATGAGTCAATTGCCTCAGAGCGATATTAATGATGAGGCTGAGATTAGAAACCTAACTCGCAAATGGTTTGATATCTGGAGCCAAAAAGAAAAACCGTTTACGGGTGTAGGTCTTGAAGAAGTTTTCGATCCAAGATCGGGTGAGATTCTCGTCTACGATAATTTTGATGGCGATGTGATCATTATTCGGAGTGTGCAGGAGTACATTGACACTTGGATTCCCATTATGCAGCAGCGACTCTCATATCATGAAATCAAGCCCGAAGGCGAGATCGATATCCAAGTGGACGGTAATATGGCTCTGTCTACATTTATTTGGGTGAGCAAAAGCAAGTTGAGAAATGGCGCTGATGTCAGTCTCCGCTTCATTAAAACCGGAAAAACTGCGGTGCCTCATTACTAAGCGCGTTGGTGAGCGCGCCAACGATCTGGGCGCTAAGATGCCCCAAACGTCGATTTTTCTAAAAAAATGAGTATTTATACATGGGCGATTTTTCCTCTGGCTCGGCAGATTTTTCAATCGTTGTGACCCAACCGACAATACGCAACTCATACTGCCTGGGGATCGACTGCGCCGTGTTACCGATTATGTGCAAGCGCATTTAGACACGGATTTGTCGCTTGATGACTTGGCTCAACAAGTTGGGATGAGTACTTATCACTTTTCACGCCTGTTCAAACAATCAACTGGTGAAAGTCCCAATCAATATGTCGTGCGCCTTCGGATTGAAGCAGCGAAGCGACTCTTGAGGGAAACCGATTTAGGTGTGCTGGAAGTGGCGTCTTCGGTCGGGTATAACAGCCCCAGCCACCTAGCTACTCAATTCAAACCCTTAACAGGTGTAACTCCCAGCGCCTATCGCCACACACGCTAAAAAGTAGCAAGATTCCGAAGGCGATCGAGCAGACCATGCCTACATCACTAACATTGATCGCTAGGTCTTCGCAAATCTGTATCATTTACGCACCTCCAGTTCTGCGGTTTTCACGGTAACTGTGTGAACTGCAGTCAGGTTTAACCAAATTTTCTGATTTTGAGGAGGCAGATTTTGGCTGACTCTACTTACTCTCCTTCTAGCTCAAACAGATACGAGCAATTCATCGCTTTGAATCGACTCACTACCGATCTACTTGATGAAGTAAATAATTGTGTCGTGCTGATGTCTCAAATCATACTAGCATTACAAAAACACCTTCAGCTCCTTCCAGATCTAATCATTGAATGGTTGGCTATCGTGGCTCAAAACCAAAATTATGTAACTCCTGTAAAGACAGCAAATGTCTGGATTAATGAAGTTTTTGAGAATCAAGATGCTTTATTGAAACAGTATAATCAATGCTCTATTTCTGAGTTGCATGAACGTGAGAACGCTCTATACATTTGGGCAGTGACACGAGGTTTACAGAAACAGGAGGAGTTACTCCAGATGTTGCTAAAACTAGGGTTAAGTTGCTCCGATCTTGAAGAATTGGAGCAAGCAATGGGTAATCGTAGTACATTATCCGATTGCTGGTCGTTTCTAGAATTTATATTTGTAACTAGGGCAATTGTGGGCGAGTTAAATGTAGACCTGAAGCACGTATCCGGTCTGATTGAAGCTGTAAAAATTTGCACACAGATGACCAAAGGACTGTCTCAAGAGCATTGATGTCCATTTTTCTAATAATGGAAATTCGTAATAGTGTGATACCTGAATTTTGAAAAATACCAAAATTAGAAAATTAACCTGCGGAATGTGGGTTTGAACTAATACCAAGCGTGAAAAAAGAATGCGACAGATACACACTCCCAAACCCTCGTTATGTTAGGCTTTCTTAATGCCGTACAGAGATGAAACGCTGTACTTAGTGAATTGGTATAATTCCTTGGTTTAGGATGCAAGCCAAAACGCGATCGCCCGGCACGGCACTGCGCTTTGCGCAATCGCTCTCGGAAGTAAACGCGCTCAACCCTGATTCCTTCATTCCGCACTTTTTCTAAGTCGCTAAAAAGTAAAAAGTTAAAAGAAATTCTTTTTACCTTTAACTTTTAACTTTTTACTTATGTAGTCCACCCGAAGCATCATCAGCCAATCCCCAAACGCCCAGCTAAACCGGGAGTGAGTGGAAGGAGAGTAGCAACCATCAAGAACAAAGCCAAAAGACCCAAAGCAGCGCGTGCATCATCAGGTTCGCTGATTTCATTTAAGCTGGGACGTTCTAAATCTCGTTGTAAAAACAGAATCACAATTGCCCAGTACATAGCCAAAGGATTAGCCAGAGACACTAACCCCAGCACAATTAGGGTTGCTATTGTTGTTTGTCCTGCAGTTTTGCGTCCGTAAATCGCTTGGACAATGCGACCACCATCGAGTTGACCTGCTGGCATCAAATTTAAAGCAGTAATGACCAAGCCCAACCAACCAATCACCACAAGTGGATGTACATCTACCAAAGGTGATTGTAATGCAGAACCGAGGATAACTCGTGCCAAAGTTCCTACAAGAATCGAACCAGAGAAAAACTGATTTGGCAATTGAAATAGACTACCTTGATGAGAAAGCAGTAATCCAGTTACCAACATTAATAAAGATACAATTCCTCCAGCCGCAGGTCCTGCCAAGGAAATATCGAATAGTACCTTACGGTTGGGTAAAAAAGATTCAAAACGGGTAATAGCACCAAACGAACCGATTTGCACAGCCGGAAGAAAGTAAGGTAAGCTAAGGCGGATTTGGTGACGGCGGGCAAGTAACCAATGACCAATTTCGTGAGCTGCCAAAACCACTAAGATACCGACACCAATCGGTAAAGCTTCTCGGAAGCGTTCTGGGTTGCTAAAGAAATCAAAATTCAGGAGTAACCCCCCAGTCTCCAGGCTCGTGGCGATTGTTCCCACCAGCAGGATAACAGCAAAGATTTTCTGTGGTAAGGTCATCGGACGAGGGTCATTGCGGCTAGGAAGGACAATCACCACGGGTCTACCATCTGTGTTTTCCACTAAAAAAAGACGGTATTTATCACCTACTCGTTCTCGCAAACTCGCACTCAGACGGTTATGAACCGCTTCTGGCTCTCCTCGCAAATTTCCTTTAAAGATGGCTCCTTCTTGGTAAGCAATGGTTTCTGTGGTAAAAAATGTATCAATGCCGAAAATACCTTTAATGATATTTAAGTCTTCTTCAGGTATCGGCGGGACTTCAAGTTTCAATTGTGCAGATCCTTCCGGAGCGGTGGAATTATCTGTGGGACTGGCTTGTAGTGAGGCATCAGCCTCAAGCCTTTGAGTTGCCCGTTGCCTGAGTATCGCATCCTGTCCGGCGGCTCGCAACTGTCTTCCTAAAAAGATGTATACCCCAGCGGATGCCACCAACAAGAACAATATGCCTACTATATTGATGTAAATGCCTGCGGCAAACAAGCCAAAAAACAACAACCAAGGACCCATCAATACCACCGACTGTAACCAGGCTAAGATTCCCAGTTTGCCATAAGGTCTAGCGCGATAAAAGCCCCAACCTAAAATTCCGAAAGCGGCCAGCACAATTGTGGCAATAATAGGTGTTTCTGATGAATTCAACATCTTTAAACCTTTGTTTTTGAAACCAAGCCTGAGTAAGTCAGTTGTTCAGGGATATTAATAATTTATAACGAGGCTGGCGCTTTCTTAGAGATTAATGTAACCGATGAGGAATCTGGTTTGCCTTTATCAGTGCTGAATACAGAATAGAACGAAGCGCGAAAAGCAGCGATCGCGGGCACTTCGTGCGATTGCGCTCTCTTGCGTGCCCCGAATCGCAATCGCCATGCAGGGCACTGCACTCCGCGCAATCGCCATGCAGGGCAGATCCTGCGGCTCATCGCCTTCTGGTGTAGCAAAGACGCACTTGCGTTCGCTGCGCAAGGAAGCGCGATGTTCGCACTGTTAAAAAAGCATTTTGGTCACAAGCAAGCGAATTTAAACGCAACAGAAAAGGAAATTTTTTCTTGGTTCAGTAGAGGTTTTGCTAGGTTCAAATCCTGTAAAGCTAAAAGCCAGGTTATCAAATTCAAGGCTGGCAACTACAAAAATGGTACTTGGTATCCCAAAACAACCAAAGGCTTAAAGTATGAAGCATCTCAAGCAGTCCCATATCAATGTGAATATGGCACACAGCTAGTTTACCAGCGGGGTAAATGGTTTGCTTGCTTTCCGCAAGTGGTTGAGATTGTGGGAACCGGAAGCGAAAGAGTGATTGCTCTCGACCCTGGAAACCGCACTTTTTTGACTGGCTACGATGGGGAGAACATTTTAGAGATTGGCAAGGGAGATATCGGGCGGATACAGCGTATGAGCCTGCACCTTGATGATTTAATTAGCCGTTCTACCAAAGTTAAAGCTCGTCAACGTAGAAAAATGCGGATTGCTTGTGACCGGATGAGAGAAAAGATTCAGAATCTGGTAAAAGATTTGCACAACAAAGCTGTATCGCTACTTGTTAATTCTTACAAGTTGATTTACCTGCCAACTTTTGATAGTTCTCAAATGGTGGTCAAAATTAACGGCAAAGGTAAAAAACGCACTCTTAACAGCAAGTCTGCCCGAGTTATGCTAAGTCTCTCTCATTACCGATTTGAACAACACTTAAAACAAGCTGCTTTACGAAAAGGCGTCATTGTAGCGTTGGTCAACGAGTCTTATACTTCTAAAACCTGCCCAAGTTGTGGGCATATCCACGCCAAACTAGGTGGGAACAAAAAATTCCAATGTCCAAAGTGCAAATACACTGCACCTAGAGATTGGAACGGCGCTCTAAACATTATGGTTAGAGCTTTGCAGGCAACTGCCTTCTCCTTTGACGGGGATGCCATAGTTATCGATTCAGATAGAAATGTTTGATTTGTTTAGCTTAAATGTTGCACTTGATTGGTTAACTCAAATGATCATCCGGATGCGTGTTAGTTGTAGCATTTTTAGGGTGGGCATGACCCACTCCTGATTGATTTGTCTTTCTCGCTAATTAGTTTCCAATAGGCGGAGCAAGAGCGACACGGGGAGTTCCACCACCACCGACGCTTTTTGGTCCGTTGTTATCAACAATGGAAAATGCTTGAAACAGCTTCATAAAATCTTCATAAAACGGACCACTTGAACCCTCAAAATCGTAGCCGAAGGAGTTGCGAAACTCTTCTGTCACTCCTTTCTCGACTGCAAAGTAGTGAGCATCCCAGCCTGCGTCGTCAACGACGTAAGCACCATAATCTTGCAAGGCATGAAACAACTTTTTCGCAGCAGGTGTTTGTAAGTTGAGGCTTTCTTCGGTTAGGTACGGGGGAATTGCCAATAGTGTCCCCTGTACAAGAGATGGGTTTTGACCGTGGTATTGGTTGGCAGCATTTCCATCTGCCCGGTCTGCGGGCCAGCGATACCCAGGATTAGGACTAGAGTGAGAATAGTGGAGGTATTTTTCCCCCCAAATCACAACTTTTAAGGCGTGACGAATTGGTTGGTCGCTGGTGAGTTCACCTTTGCGAATAGAACCACCAATCGAAGAAAGACCAGAACCAAAATGTGCTCCGCCTATCCCATCGCCGTAAATATCAACATTTGGATAACGCCAACCATAGATTGAACCTGCATGTTGACAGCGAGCAAGAGGTTCAAGCTGTATTAGGGTTTTCCCATCAGGCATCAGAAAGGCTGATGGGTTGTTAGGGGTGTGATATGGATAGTTCGTAGCGTCTGGAATGATCATGTCGTCTGGAACTGGCAGCCAGATGTCCATAGGTTTCGTGCCTGTACAGCGTCCTTCACCCCAAGCACCAGGACCATAAACTGGACGCCACGGATCTCCATCCTTAAGTTTAAAGAAGTATTCGTTATCTGCCCCAGCATAGTGTGCTTTTCCAATGTTTGCGCTTATGTAAAGCGCATCCGAGCCAATTGGCATATTCCAAGGCGATGTCGATGCAAATGGCCAAAGAAATTTGTCGCGTGGAGAGGTTTCGCTTAGGCTAGGGGTTGCAAAACAACCAATAAGTAGAGCGGCAATGACACCAGCTACAAATGCAACTGTATAAGACAGGCGCTTACGGCTTGTCAAAGGTTGAATAATGCTCATGAAAAAGCCACTCCTCAACTATTTACCGTGGTAGTGCTTATTTTTGGCATGGCTCATTATAGATAATGTGCCTGCCAATCAATCCGTAACATCGTACACAAGCTAGTGCGAATTTGTAAATATTTGTAGTTGAGTGGGTTATGAACTTTCACTACAGCACCAGGGATGAAAATGCTTATTTTTTCTGCCTTCTGGCTTATTTTCAGAGTCGTTTAGTAAAGAGAAATTTATAGAATTATAAAGTTTTGACCTGGTTAAACTAGCTAAATCTTTGGAAGTCTTTAGGTAAAACATTATACTATAAACAATTCTGTTTTAGATCGTTTTCAAAATCTTGATAGTACTCAAGGTCGTTATATTTTCGGTGGACTCAAAGACAAATTTGATTTTTCAGGAAAATGATTGGATAACAATCCAGATTTGTGTTGGTTGTAGCATTTTTAGGGTGGCCATGACCCACCCCTTATGGATTTGTCCACTCGCTGATTAGTTCCCAATAGGCGGAGCAAGAGCGACACGGAGAGTTCCACCACCACCAATGCTCTTTGGTCTATTATTATCAACAATGGAAAGTGCTTGAAATAGCTTCATAAAGTCTTCATAAAACGGACCACTTGAGCCCTCAAAATCGTAGCCGAAGGTGTTGCGAAACTCTTGTGTCGCTCCTTTTTCGACTGCAAAGTAGTGAGCATCCCAGCCTGCGTCATCAACAACATAAGCACCATAATCTTGCAAGGCACGAAACAATTTTTTCGCAGCAGGTGTTTGCAAGTTGAGATTTTTTTCGGTAACGTTCGGAGGAATTGCGAGTAGTGTCCCCTGTACTAAAGAGGGGTTTTTACCGTGGTATTGCTTGGCGGCATTTCCATCTGCCCGGTCTGCGGGCCAGCGGTATCCAGGATTAGACGCAGAGTAGTAGAGGTATTTTTTCCCCCAAATGACAACTTTTAAGGCGTGACGAATTGGTTGGTTGCTGGTCAGTTCACCTTTGCGAATAGAACCACCAATCGAAGAAAGACCAGAACCAAAATGTGCTCCGCCTATGCCATCGCCGTAAATATCAACATCTGGAAAACGCCAACCGTAGATAGAACCTCCTTTTTGACAGCGTGCGAGAGGTTCAAGCTGCACTAGGGTTCTTCCATTAGGCATCAGAAAAGCTGATGCGTTGTTAGGGGTGCTATATGGCTTGCTCGTGGCGTCTGGAACGATGAGGTCGTCTGGAATTGGTAGCTTGGTATCCAAATATTTCTTACCTGTACAGCGTCCTTCACCCCAAGTACCAGGAGCATAAACTGGACGCAACGGGTCTCCATCTTTGAGTTTGAAGAAATATTCCCTATCTGCCCCAGCGTAGCCCGCTTTTCCAATGTTTGCGGGAATGTAACGTGCCTTCGAGCCAATTGGCATATTCCAAGGTGATGTGGATGCAAATGGCCAAAGAAATTTGTCGCGTGTAGGGGTTTGGCTAGGACTAGGGGTTGCAAACAAGCTAATAAGTAGAGTGGCAATGACACTAATGACAAATGCAACTCCGTAAAGCTGCCGCTTACGGCTTGTCAGATGTTGAATAATGCTCATGAAAAAGCCATTCCTCAATGATTTACTGCAATAGTGCTAGCTCTTGGCATGGCTCATCAAATAATATGTCTGTCAATTAGTCCGTAACATCGTACACAACGTAATGCAAATTTTTCAAATTTATATTCCTATAAAGAAAAATTTACACAAAAAAGAAAACTTTTAGTTTGAGGTGGTTTACAACAAAGAGTGCAACTACACAAACCAATTCCACCTCCACAAGTTTCATGGATGTGTACTTATTTTCTCTATTTGCAACGGACACATTGCCTGTTTAAAAGATGAATAGAGATGCCAAGATTTTAGTGATTGGGTACTTTTGCTTTATTTTTTCTGTTGTTACGTACCCTTGGGGCAACCTCACTCCAGGTAAAGATTATCTGAGTGTAAAAGTATACTACCTTTCAACGTTATTATTGTTCTAACAGAGACGGTAATTTCTGTCAATAGAATTCAAGTTAGGTTTTCTATAGCTTTTGATAGTCAGAATTTAAGATAAAAAGCGCACATTTATATGATTATCTTACTGAAATAAACATTTTTTTCTATCTATAAGGTAAGATAAGTATTTATACTTTTATGTACTAATATAAAATAAAAGATAAAAAGTAACGTTAAGTAAAGATTAGCCGAATGACAAGGGACAACACAGGAAATGCCTACAAAGCAATTGTTTAGCTTGAAGGATGCCCTTGTTCGGCTCAAAAAAAGCAAAACCTTTTTCAATATAAGAGGAAGATAAGGGAGTGAATGAAAAGACCCTTACACAACAAGAGAATCGACGCTACGACCCCAAGGCGATCGCCCGTTACTACGGCTACCGTCCCTGGCTCGCTTGGGCGCGGGCAATCAAGATAGTTTGGTTTTTTGCGGTATTTATTCTTAGTCTCAAGTGGGATGAATGGCGAAATCAAGAGGAGCAAAACAAGTTAAAACGAGCTATCCAATTGCGGCAGTTGCTAACCCGCCTCGGTCCGACCTTCATTAAAGTTGGTCAAGCCCTGTCAACGCGACCAGACCTGATCCGCAAAGATTACCTAGACGAACTGGTGAAGCTGCAAGACCAGTTACCACCTTTTGATAATGTACTCGCCTACAAAATTATCGAAACCGAACTAGAACGTTCAATTGACGAAATTTTTAGCGAGTTATCGCCATCTCCCGTGGCTGCGGCTAGCTTAGGTCAAGTTTATCGCGGTCGTTTGATCACCGGCGAAGAAGTGGCGGTGAAGGTACAACGCCCCAACTTACGCCCAACTCTCACACTTGACCTTTATCTCCTGCGGTGGGCGGCTGGTTGGTTAGGTCCTTGGTTGCCCTTAAACTTAGGTCATGACCTGACAATGATTGTGGACGAGTTTGGCACCAAGTTATTTGAGGAAATAGATTACATCAACGAAGCCCGCAATGCGGAAAAATTTGCCAATGACTTCCGCGACGACCTTCAGGTTAAAGTACCAGGTATATATTGGCGTTACACCAATACCCACGTTTTAACCCTAGAGTGGATTAACGGCTTCAAACTTACCCAAACAAACAGTATCCGCGAAGCAGGTTTAGATCCAGAGAGAATCATCCAAATTGGCGTGACCGCAGGTTTGCAACAGCTTTTAGAACACGGTTTCTTCCATGCTGACCCCCATCCAGGCAATTTATTTGCTATGCCCGACGGTCGTATGGCTTACATAGACTTCGGCATGATGGATCAGTTGCATGAAATCACAAAAGAAACTTTGGTAGATGCACTCGTACACGTAGTCAATAAAGAATACGACGAATTAGCCAAAGATTTTGTCAAGCTAGGTTTTCTGACTCCAGATACGGATATTCGCCCGATTATACCAGCATTAGAAACAGTTCTGGATAATGCTATTGGCAAAAACGTAGGGGATTTTAACCTCAAAACCATCACCGATCATTTCTCGGAACTGATGTATGAATATCCTTTCCGAATCCCAGCACAGTTTGCTTTGATTATTCGTTCTGTGGTGACGCAGGAAGGAATTGCTCTTAGCCTCAATCCAAAATTCAAGCTTGTTGAAGTGGCGTATCCTTATGTGGCAAGGCGCTTGCTAACAGGAGAATCTCCAGAACTGCGACGACGGTTGCTCAATGTGCTGTTCAAAGATGGGAAATTCCAGTGGCATCGGTTAGAGAATTTGATTGCGATCGCCCGTACTGATAGTAACTTTGACGTATTACCCACGGCTCAATTGGGATTGCAATATCTACTGTCTGATGAAGGCAAGTTTCTCCAGAAACAGTTGGTGCTTGCGCTGACTGAAGACGATCGCCTTCATACAGAAGAAGTCCAACGCTTGTGGAATCTGGTTAAAGATGACTTAAAACCGACTCGCTTGTTAAACGTAGCGATTGGAGTTTTAACAGGGTTCTCCAGAGAGGGAGTCGCTGCTATTTTACCGAAAACCTTGAAAAATTTATGAATTATCAGTCATGAATTATGAAAAAATTTCTTTATCATTCATAATTCAGAATTCATAATTCTTTACCCAATACCTATCAGGAGTTTTCATGTACTATTACCCTGAACAACCGCCTTATGTTCTGTTAGTTGTTGGATTGTTTGCAGCATTAGCCTCGGGTGCAGCGTTAGCCGGAACACTTAAATCAATTGTGCAGAAATGGCAAAACGATGGTGCACAAAGTTCTGGCTCTCGTATAGCAAGTAGAAATTTATCTGTGCCATTTTTAGGAATTACTGCTGGTGTTGGTCTATTTCTCTGTTCAGGTTTTGAAATATTTGGCTTTCCGCCCTTACTTGCCTATGCAGTTGGTGTACCAGTCGCTCTTCTCACTTGCTTGCTCGTTTGGTTACAGTTGGGAAGTATGCTGGCTTTCGTAGAACGCCAAGGAATACAAGCTCTAGATTTAGATTCTTAGTAGAATGACTATCTACATATAGGGTGGGCGCTGCTAACCAGTTGATTTCTGGGTGGACAGTGCCTACCCTGTTTATATTTAAAAATATTTTTATATCATGATTATTTTATTACTAAAAATGAAAAATACCTAATTAGATAGGTGTTTTCTATATAAATAAAGAATATAGTTAGATAATTTTTTCAAAATTTTACTTTTTTTAAATAAAAATTATGACTCAAGCAGAACCAAAATTTTGCTTTTGTACCTTAGCATTAGGTACAAAATATCGTGGTCTTGCATTGTTATTAGCAAAAGATATAGAGAAATACTCACCTCATACTTCTTTTGTCGTTTTAACTGATCATCCCCATGACTTTAGCGAGCAATCTAATGTTCTTGCCTTCAAACATAGACAACAAGGTGTTAAATGTTATCACGATAAAAGATTTGTCATAGAAAAATCTTTGTCTATGTTTAATTCCTGCATATTTCTAGATGCAGATATGAGAATTTTAGCACCAGTTGTTCCACAAGAAATGAAATGGCTTCAATTACCAGGAATAACGGCAAGAGGGTGTGACAGTATGCCCAAAAAGTATGCCACAGTTCTTGCTGGAACTGCTAATGCCAAACTTGGTAAAGAATTTCAAGTGACTCAGAAAGCTGCAAACAAGTTAAATTTACAACTAGAAAGTGAAGAAGTTAAATTTGTTTACGAGTATTTATTTGCCGTTACAAAGGATTCTGGAAGGGAGATAGAGTTTCTTAGGGAATGGGAAAAAATTGCACCATATTACGAATTCAATGGAGTTTATGATGGAGAAGGAAATGCAATAGGTTTGGCTGCTGCTAAGGCAGGTTTGCCAGTAAGATGGAGTGCGATGGAGGGCATTACCTTTTTTAAGGATAGAACCGAATTAACGAAAATTCAAAAGGGACAGTCGAAGATGGAACAAATGTCGATCTATTTTGAGCAGCAGCAAATGCTGGAACACCCAAATCGCTCTTTTTTTAAACGAATTGTAGAGAAAATCGTTAAAAGTATGAAATTTTCTTATAACATTTTGAATTTAAGAATTCAAACATTAAAGAATTTTGATTTCTACTACCGATAGCTAGTCATAAAGAAAGATGGTGATTAATTTTGTATCTATTTATAGAAAAAGTCGTAATCCTTCAATGCCGCTAGCCTAGCTAAATTGAGTCGGTAGTGATAACCAAGCCTCATTTTCCATTTATCCCAATATGTTTCCTGCGTGTAGGCCATAGAAGCCCCTATATGGTTAACAGCTTGTTTGATGACTTGCCAACCTTCTTGTTTAACAGTCCATCCTACCTGAGCAGCAGCTAATCCCATAGCATTGCCTTCACCAGAGTGAACACCTTTCAATTCCAAATACCTGCCAATCATCCCCCATTGCTCAAAAAATTTGCTTTCTCTTCCCTCATCTCGAGCAATAACAAATAAAGATTCTCCGATATATTTAGTATTTTCTAAAGGGAAATTTAACTTTGATGCTACCTTCTTTAAAGGTTCTAATCTCTCAGGGCTATATTTGCTGATATGTTCAATTAAATTCTCCCAATGACCTGCCGTGATTCCAGGTTGCCAGTCTACATTATCCGAAACTCTAGATAATATTCTAGTATCTGCATCAATATAAATAGCTGCATGAAAAATTGATAAAGCTTTGGCTAGAACAAAACGTTTATCATGATAACAAAGAAGAATGCCTTGTTGTTGATGTTTATACGCTAAAGTATTACCGTAACTTTTAAAATCTTCGGGTTCGTCTGTGTAAATTACGATGGAAGTGCCTGGTGAATTTTCTTCTAAATCCTTAGCTAACTGTTGAGCAAGCAGGCGATACTTTTTGCCCAAGGCTAATGTACAGAAGCAAAAATCTTTTTGCTCTTGACTCATAAGATAGCGCCTCTATTATTCTTGTTGGCGTTAGGTTCTATAAAATGTAGCTAAAAGAATTGGGTAAAAAAAACTACCCTCTGGTAGATATTTGCTGAGTGAAGTTGGTAGTTTTAGCAGTTATCTTAAGCATATATGAAAAATTAGTTGAGTGACATCAGGTAAGTATAAAATATTCAGGCTTGTATTTCTGTTTACAAAAAAACTTAACATTAAATTCTTCTTTTGATAGAAAGTCAAGGACATTCACAAAAAGGTACTTTCTCAATAAAAATAATATTGATATCAAAGGAATCAGAATTACATGAGCCAGAAAGATAGCAAAATACTTAAGCAATCAGGGGTAATTCCATATCGAGTCAGAAACGGAAAAATCGAAGTTTTGCTGATTACAACCCGTAACCGTCAAGACTGGGTCGTGCCGAAAGGGGGTATCTCCAATGGAATGAGTCCACCCGAATCCGCAGCAAAAGAGGCGTGGGAAGAAGCCGGAGTTATCGGTCAGGTGGAAACTCAGGAAATTGGCATCTATAAGTATCGTAAACGGGGCAATATTTACCAAGTTAGAATGTTTTTGTTGCCAGTCGAAAATGTTTTGGAAGATTATCCAGAAGCAAATCAAAGAAAACGCCAGTGGCTAGATGTCCCTCAAGCAATCAGGTGCGTTAGGAAAAGCTCACTTAAAAGAATGCTTAAGACTTTGAAAAACCAAGCTATGTAGGGATTTTAGCAATCTATCATAAGATTTTTGCATTCTTTCCGTATTTAGAATTTAGAACCACAGATGGACACAGATGGACACAGATGAATAACTAGTGTTAATTTGTGGTTTCATTTTCATAGAATTGGCTTTTGCACTCTTGTTTAATCTCCTGGACTTTAAACTAAGCAGGCGTAAATAATGCGACACATGGAGTAGGGGCACGGCAGTGCCGTGCCCCTACCAAGGTATTCATTTGTAGCAATCATTTTTAGAATTGGTATTAGTAGGGTGCGTTATGGACATTAGTCCTAACGCACCGAAAATCTGGAATGGTGTGTTGCGCTACGCGACAACACACCCTACAAAACTTGATAACAGTTTTGGTCTTATCACCAAGCGTATTGAGCTATAACTTAGCTTTGATTTGCCTTAATTGATTCTTCAGATTATCCAATGTTTGCTGCCACTGACTTTTCTTAGCTTTTGGTGGGAAAACTGCAGGTGGCAATGCAGGATTAAGATTGCGGTAATATTCCCAAATTTCCCAGTAGGGACAACCAGGTTCAATCCGAATACCAGCCCAGTGGAGATATTGTAGGGGTTGATTAACTGAAGGGTCAATCAGTATATTTCCCTGAGTCTGAAAATGAGGGCTTCCTCCCCAATTTCCTGGTGCTTTACCCTCTCTGCGGACAATGTTGAAGCGGCGCGCAATCCGCTTGAGGAGCATATAATTAATAATCGGTTGGTCGGAAGTTTTCTGGGAAAAATCAAAGTATTGTGGATGGGCGGCGCACTCAGCAAAGGTTTCATACAAATCCTGTTCTGAGATGATGTTTTTCTTTGAACCCCAAAAACCACCGTTGAAAATATCTTTAACTTCAGTTTCAGTAAATACTTTTTCTTCTAAAACTTGCTGTGTGAAGACATTCTTAATGCCTCCTACATGTTGATAATCACAACAAATAAAATCGTATTTAGCCAGATAGTTAAGATTGTCAATAATTTTTTCAAAGACAACTATATCTGTATCTATGTACAAAAACTCATCAAACGGTCCAAACCAACAAGCTTGCTTGCGAAATTGATTGGGACGGGCAAAAAACTTACTTCCAAAAACATCATGTAATTTTTTTGATAATCTATCGATGAAATCTAAATCTTCGTATATTTTTACTCCATAATGCTGGTTAAGTGTATCTGCAATGCCGTGATAATTGTCATCGTAAGGAATCATGACAATTGGTGTTTCTTTATCATGCAACCGGATACTATTGAGTAGTGCGATCGCATGGTCAGTCACCTTATCGTTAGCAATAATATAAATTCCCCTAGTCATTGAATAATCCTCAACCTGCTAATCCTATCTTTCGTAAAATACGCGTAGCTAAACTTGGAGGTGCATTGTAAGCTTTTGGCTTACTCTTGAACTTTGGTTGCTTGTCTGGTTCGTGCAGATAGCGATAGTGCAAGAAAATTTGCCGGTAAGGAAAATCAATATTTTCCCCAGCACAAACGCGGCTAAACAACTTAGACGACAAACCAATATAGTGAATATAAGTTAACCTATTGCCTTTGTCATACAAGATATTGTCTCTTGCTTGAAAATGAGGAGAGGTAACGCAACAGCCAGTTCTTTCATTTTCAGGAAGATAATGAGCAAAATTATAGCTAGAAATGCCTGACCGCATGACCATGTAGTTAAGAATGGTTTGGTCGGGAGCCATATCATAGAGAACTTCTGCTTCTCCTTGCCGCAATTTCTCCAGCAGCCATGAACGCTTTTGAGCATCAAATATGTCTTTTTTGCAAGCATAAAAGCCCGAACAAAATATTTCTGTTTGCAGTCTTTCTGGTGTAAATAATTCTTTTAATTTAGTCGATGAGGTATTATAGACATGAGATAAATCTTTAAACTGGAAGTCATACACCACCCAGTCATATTGATTGACTTGAGCAAAAATTGGCTCTAAGGAACTCATTAATAAAGTATCAGCATCCATGTATACAAAGCGGTCAAAAGGAGCATCAAAGGCACAGTAACGCCTATGGGTGCCGACTCGATGATATTTGTCACTACCAATTTGCCGCCAATGTTCCTGCGCCGTAGGATGAGTATCCCAAATATTGCGGACAAACTCATCCCATTGCTGAATTGAATCTTGATGATCGTAAAGTTGTACATTAGGGCGGCGAGCAATTTCCGCAGCAATTTGGGCTGTGTTGTCGTCGTAGGGATAGACGCAAACGGGCATTTCTTGGCCATAAATTGCCTCGATGCTATTGAGTAGGGCAACGAGTTGGTCGTAAACTCGGTCATTAGCGAGGGTACAAATACCATCCATATCTTTCTGGACTAGGGGACAAAGGGAGATTGCCAAATAACTACTCTTATCCCACCCAAAGAATACCAAATTAAATAAACCGCTCCTGAGCCAAGGACGCCAAGAAAAAGATAGGTAATCTTGTAGCGGGAAGGAAGTAAGAATAAGTTACGAGAATTTGGCAACAAATTCTGAAAGCCAGTTGAGCAGATTTAGTTTGTGGAGGATAATTTGTCTGGCTTCGCTTATCGCTTCTTTTGCTGCATACCAAGCATCAGGGGTAGCAGTCACCTCTTGTATGTAGGCAATGCCTTTTTCATCCAAGCTGGGTAACCGCAGAAAACTTCCTGGTGGCAATAGTTTATCAGCAGCTGGTCCACCATAGTAAATTGGCAGACACCATGCAAGAATTGCATCCCAAAGTTTTTCACTGACATACCAATCATTGTCAGCATAGTTTTCAATTGCCAGATTGTAATAATAGGGTGCCATGCCGTACCATTTGTTGCCCAACTCTCGTGGTGTTGTCGCCCATGCAGGTAAGCCGCGCCCGTACAAATCAAACTTAATTCCACTGGCTTGTAAGGATTGCAAAAACTGTAATCGTTGGCGATGGTTAGCTGTGCGGCTGATTCCGGAGGTAATCCAACTGCAAGATGCAACCTTTTCTGGAGGTGGCATTTCATTTAATTCCCGAAATGAGTTGCTGTGATACCAAATTGCAGGCATATAATCAGGCGTGGGAGCAAAATCATCGGGTCCGGAAACGTAGCCACAATATTTCTGCGCTTGCTGATAATTCTGTTTGTTTCTTTCAACAACTTCATCTAATGGTGGTTCTCGCAGCAGATAAATCCCTTGTTCTTTGCTGACGCCGCGTAGTAAAGAATCGATGTTTAATTGAGATTTTTGCTGTTGTTTGCGAAACGAATTTAACCAAGATTTTTTCTGTGTAGGTTGGGGAAAATCAAATTGATACATCAGCAAAAAATCTGGCTTGGGTGCAAGCGCCTGGATTTGTATATTGCCCCAAACACCAAATTGATGAGGCGTTTGTTGCCACAGCCAATCGCATCTTTTATCAAGATTTTGATAGCTGCTAATCATACCAACAGTTTGTATAGCCATTTTTTTAGTTTTTAGTGGTTAGTTGTAGAGACGCGTCATGGCGCGTCTGTACATTTGTTAGTTTTTACGAATTTCTCATGCAAGAATAGGTGGGCGAAAAGATTCATTAACGTAACTCAAAATTTTTGCTGCTCGATTTTCCCAAGAAAACTGCTTAACAAAATTGATACTATCTTGATATCCTTCAATTTTCCTAGGATGAGTTTCTAAAACCTGCGCCACTGCTTGAGCAAATTTGCTGGGATTATCTGGTTCGCACCAAGCAGCGATCGCCTTCGTATTTTTAAACTCCATTAACGAGGGAATTTCCGTCGCTACAATGGGATTCCCAGAGGTTAAGTAGTCAAATAGCTTCATGGGAGATGTGAAAGTTGCGGCATAGCCTGAACAATGGGGATGAGCCAAAATATCGGCTGCTTGCAGCAAAGATGGTAAATCCTTGTGCAAGATGTAGCCCAAAAATGTAATGTTGTTAACCTGCTTTTCTTGAGCTAATTGCTGATAATGTGCAACCTCTTTTGTATTACCGCCTGCACAGACAAATTGAATATTTGGCATTTGCCCAGCAACATCAATTAGGACATCAATGCCTTTAAAATTCTGTAGCGCTCCCGAATAAACTACCAAATGCAAGCGTCCTTGCAGCAGTTTTTTGCGCCATTCTGCCGCTTTTTCCGGCTGTCTCACCATGAACGAGTGATTGTAACCATTGTGCAGCTTAATTAGTTTTTCCGGTGGCATTCCGTGTTGGATCATGCTTTCTCGGACTGTATCGGCAACTGTTACAGCAACTTGAAACAGCGGATGATTGACAATTTCCGGTTCAAATTGCTTATCTTCGTGGTGGTGGTGTTCGTAAATGACTGGCACGCCATTTTTAATTGCTGCTTTCACGAAATTCCAGTTCCAAGCGTGGACAAGTTTAGTTCTAGAAAGGATATGGAACGGGAAATAATATTTTGTGGCAACGGTGTTAGAGTCAGTAAATTTACTTTTGATATGGTCAATAGGCCAAGGCATTGGTAGGGGAGCAACTTTTAGCTTGTCCTGAAAGTTGTAATATGTGACAAATTCTGCTGGCGGTTTTTTTGGTCGAAAAGGATAAGCTAAATTAACTGGGTTGAAACTTGCTAGTCCTTTGTAAGGATACGCCAAAACTGTTGATATACCCAAGTTTGCTGCTGCGTTTGCCGCATTAACAGACTGAACTACGTGAGCCTCTGGTTTGGGTAACTCGTCTATAATGAAAAAATTATAGTGTTTTTTTAAAGTTGCATTTTTCATGATTTTACTTTAACACTATCCTCAAAATACTCTAATTTATCGAGCAGAGCTATGGCAGATTGATAAGCTTCTGCAATTAATTTATTTTGTTTTTGGGGCGTGTCTATCAAATCATCGGCTAGGGAATTAAGAGAGCTTAGTACGGGATTAAGAGTTATCCGAAACTGATTGCAACTGACCTTCAAGATTTGATTTAGGGTACCTACGCTCTGATTTTGCTCTGCTACTCCCAAAGATTGGCAGTTGACTTGCAAGTTAACAACATCTTCAAAAACATCAATGGTGTTGAGAATTTTCAAGGCTGATTTGTAGGATTCTTCAATTAATTCCTGCCGCTCTTGAGGATTGTCTGCCATATCATCAATTAATAAGCGTAAAAAGCCAAGCATTGAGTTAAGCCGCGTGCGAAGTTCGTAAGAGATGCGGATTAAGCTTTGCTGGTGTTTGGTGCTAGCTTGCGGCTTATCGGCAAATTGCATTGAGTAGAGGCGCGAGTAGTAACCACCCTTTTCTAAAAGTTCTTTATGGGTTCCCACCTCTACCACACGTCCTTGATCTAATACCGCTATTTGATCAGCTTTTTGGACTGTGGAAAGGCGGTGAGCAATGACTAAGGTGGTGCGATCGCGACTGAGGTCATCAATTGCAGCTTGCACGAGGCGTTCGGAAACGGTATCTAAAGCGCTGGTTGCTTCATCGAGAATGAGAATTTCCGGATCTTGTAGCAAAGCACGCGCTATTGCTAGGCGTTGTCTTTGTCCCCCAGACAACATCACGCCGCGATCGCCAATCTGGGTGTCAAATCCCTGGGGCAATTTGATAATAAACTCATAAGCATTCGCCCGCGTGGCTGCAATCATGATTTCTTCGTCTGTCGCCTCCGGTCGTCCATAAGCAATGTTCTTCCGCACGGAGTCATTGAACAGGAAGGTATCTTGACTGACAACTCCCATTGCTTTTCGCACCGACTTCAGGTCGAACTCGCGCAAATCGATACCGTCGATGGTAATACAGCCAGATATGGGGTCATAAAATCTGGGTAAAAGGTCTGCCATCGTTGATTTACCCGCACCAGAACTACCTACCAAAGCCAGAGTTGTGCCCTTAGGTAAGTATAAATTTACATCCTTAAGTACCAGCTTGTCATGACCGGGGTAGGAAAAGGATATGTGGCTGAAATCGATTCCCTTCTCTAATTTTGTGTAGGCAATGTTACCAGTACTCATTAACGGCTTATTCTCCCAGCTTAAAAAGTCAATCACCATCTCCACACTGGAAGCAGTACTGGCAAAGCTACTGCGAATGGTATTTAACTGAGAAATAAGCGGTAACAGTCGCAGCAGCACCAATAAATATGTGAGTAGTAATGCTGAAAGAGAGCTAATCTGGTCTGCAAAGAAGGCGCGACTCAGAAAGACAATCAGTAGTAAGGCTGTAATGCCCATGACCTCGCTGACTGGTGCGATCGCCTCAGAATTCACCTGAGATTCAAATTCTGCTTTTTCGCGATCGCGAATTAATTTCTTAATGCGTTGATATTCTCTTTCTTCATTACCCGTTGCCTTTACCAAACGAATTCCGTTCAAGGTTTCTAAAACAGCGATTGAATATGCTTTAGACATATCGCTTAGTTCCTTGCCGAACTTTTTAGAACGGGCAATGGCAAACTGATTAATTAACGTCACCAAAGATAGCAAAATCGTAGCAGCAATCGTCAACTCCCAGGAAATTGATAGCAGCAACCCGACGAAAACTAAAATTGTAATTCCCAGGACAATTAATTTTACCGTATTACCTATAGCACTTGTAGCACGACCTAGTTCTCCACCAAGGCGATTGATTAAATCACCTACTTTCATCTTGGTGTAATAATCTATATCAACTTCTAGTAATAACAGCAAGCCTGCTTCCCGCATATCAGAAGTCAGCCTGCGCGTTAAACTACTAGATGACAAAGTACTGGCGTAACTTGCTAAATTTTTTAAAGCAATTGCGCATATAATTGCTCCTCCCATCACCCAGAGGCGGTAATTTTCTGGAACATTATCAAAGGGTAACAACATTTTTTTGATAATGCCAGGAGCACTGCTTAAATCCACTTGTTGTCCCACAATTCTTAAAATCACTGGCACAATCAGAGCAGTGCTTAAACCATTAAATAAAGCTCCAGAAAATCCCAACATTATCGTTATGAGAATCAGACCTGGATATGGTTTAGCAAATCTTAGTAGTAGCTTGCTGCTAGACATTAGAAATTTATATTACAATTTACTTAGTGTTAACATTCTTCATCAATTTATTTTTGAATTTGCCAATTCTCCGAGAAATTAAACTTAATAATCTTCATATCTCTGTTTTGTCAAAACACAATTGCAACCATAATCCTAACTTTCCAGACAGTTCAATATAGTTAATACCCCATTTAAAATCACCCACTATAAATGCTCACAAGCGAGCAATTACCGACTTTAGGATAGATGCCATAGCATAGAGGCTATATTTTTCTACACATCTTTCTCTCGCCTTTGAACCTCGCTCGTTTGCTGAATCTAAATTCTGAAATATCAAATCTATTTGCTCTGCAATTTGTTCGGGAGAATCAGGGTCAACTAAATAACCAGTTTCACCTAAAATTTCTGGAATATCTCCTACTCTGGTCGATAATACAGGTTTAGCCATTGCCATTCCATCTGTTAACTTTAGGGGAAATTGGGCGCGAGCGATTATCGTATCTCGCTGGGGAACAACCACAACGTGAGCTGCTGCTACAACAAGAGGCATAACTTCAACAGGACACTTGGGTAACTTGATAATCCAACGTCCCCATTTTTGAATGAGTTTATCATCATAGTCATCGTAAGGACTGCCACCCACAATCACCAGTCTTAAATCTAACTGATTCAACCGATCCAACGCCATCAAAACATCTTCAACGCCCTTGTGCGGTCGTGGTGCTCCCGGAAACATTAAAATTCGATAGTTAGAGAGACCATAACGCTCTCTGCTTACCTTTGGATCGTACTTACTCGGGTCAAACATGGCAGTATCTTTACCATTAGGCACATAAACACCGCCAAAGCGTTCTTTAAGAAACTCAGTATCTATTGTTACCGCATCTGCCTTTGGCACTAAGCTTTCCATCCATTGTATATAAAGTGGATGATCGGGAAATCTCAATGCACCATCTTTCTTTAAGATATCCCTGGCAAATTGCTTAAGACTCGGACTATACTTCCAATCAAAACCCCCATGCCAACTCAGTTCCCAGTCATCCATATCTAAAAGTAAAGGACGACGGCTCCTAAATTTCTTAAGTAAAGACACACCAAAACTCGTAGACTTGGGTTTTACTGCATAAATAATATCTCCATCTATTTTTTGCAGAAGTTGCTTACTAGCGCTAAAAAATTGAGGATAGTTTTCGCCAGGGATAGAAATAATATTGATGCCATCGGGAGGAATTGCATACAATTCTTTCCCAAAAATAAAGCCGACAATTTCTACTTTATAGTTAAGCTTTCTCAGGACTTGTGCAAGCAAAAAGGCACGAACGCTGCCACCACCGCTTAAATCACTGACAACTAATGAAACCTTCATATTTATTAAATAAACCGTTCTCTAAATGGCAAATAAGGCACAGCAAGAGCAAGAGGCTTTTTTGCTTTCATGTTACTTACTGTTTACAAAACCTTATTTTAGAAGTTTCTGGAATTCGAGAGAAAAGTTTTTCCAACTTAAATGCTCAACAGTCTTTCTGACATCTGTTTGAATTTCAAATGCTTTGTCAATCAGTTCGCATATTTTTTCAATAGAACTATCAACGTCAAACAGAAGTCCGTTCTCGCCATGAACAATGAGATCCGGAGAAAACCCTGTTTTGCTGGCGACGGGAACAACATTGCACATCATCGCCTCAACCAAAGGAATTGGACCTCCTTCTAGCTTGGCAGGCGAAACAAAAACGTCCATTAAAGCATAATATTTGGGATAATCCGAGTAGGGAGCTTCAATATAAGAAAAGTTTGGCAAAGCTTTCATTTCCGGAAATTTCTGGTATTTCTCCCATCCTTTACCAAGCAGAATGAATTTTCTGTGGGGCATCATTTTGATGATGTTAAAAATGCGGTCAGGTTCTTTCCGGTAATAAAAGGCTGTGCAGAAGCCAATAGCATTATTATGACGTTGATGCGGTTGGAAAATTTCGGGATCAGCCGCTCCCAATATATAAGTGACCTTTTGAGAATTCACTCCTTGTGAGATAAGAAGTCTAGCAAATTGCGAGCACATACATATAACCTTACTAGCTTTATTGAGCGCATAGATCAGTTCATCGTTACCGATATTAAGGTCTGAGCGGGGATGAGTGTGCCAAACGAATATCTTACTTCCCCAAATAGATGGATTTTGTTTTAGACAGACTGGCACAAAAGAGTAATGAGCGAAAAAGTAAGCTTTAGATGGAGGTAGAGAAGATTCTGAATAATGAAAACAATATTTACCGGGAAAGTAAGTTGCAATCTCTCTACATATAGCTTCAAGTATCCAACCCTTCGCCAAATCCAAGACGACAAAAACTAAGTCATACTGTTCTAAACCCTCGGTTGGAGATGGCTTAGGTTGCGATTTACTCATTAAATATTTTATGTAAGAACGAGCGTAAGGTATTGTATATGCTGGTCTAGCAAGTATTCTTTTTACCTGATTACGCAAATTTTTGAGCTTACTTTTGATGCCAGTAATCATTTACTTTACTCAAGGATAATATTTGATGATTGAACATATTCAAATCACACGAACGGTCGCTGAGATAAATTTAATGCTGCTTTGACAAAGTTGAGTTGCTTAGACACAATAGATATCACTTTCTTTGAGCGGGGACCGCGATACTGTTCGTATAGTAAGAAACTGGGTATGATTTCCCTGAAGGCTTTGAAAATTTTGAGTTGAGCTTTATTGTTGAACTTGATTTTTTTATCGAGAAGATAAACAGGCATAGGAACTATTTGTAGTAATCTCTCAAAATTTTCTTCTTCTTTATCCTTAATGGCTTCTTCTAAGAAAAGTTCCAAACCTATCTTACATAGTTTGTTCAATTGCGGGTAATTTTTTACTACGGTTTCGTAAAAAATAATATAGTAGTTTGTCATGTACTTCCAATTATTGGTTCGGTTTGATTGATGCTTTGTGTAGTAAGCACCAATCATGGGAGTGTAAATGAAATTGGCACCCGCCATTAAAATATCTATAGCAAAATATCTATCCCCTAGTGCTTTCAGGTATTCCGGAAACTTTGTCTTAGTTAAGATGCTTTTTTTCATCAGCATAGCTTGCTGGAGAGCGGGATGAGGTGAATCCGCTAGGAAATCTGGAATGAGTAAACGTTGAATGAGTTCGTCTTTCGTCAGGAAACCAATAACATTTTCCTGAGTGTTCGCAATGTTTTGGTAGGCATCTATAAACACTCGTTCATAATCGGAGTAAAAGACTATATCGTCATTGACATTAACTTGTTCTAAATAGCTTAATTGAAATCTAATTTTGTCTTCATGAATCCAATCATCAGCATCTAGGCATTGTATCCATTCACCCTGTGCTTTTTGAACACCAAAATTACGAGATGAGGGTAGTCCGCCATTTTCCTTATAGTAGTATTTAACTCGCGGATCTAGATTCATCAACTCCTCAGCCACCTGACGAGTATTATCAGTAGAACCATCATCCACAATCACACATTCAATATCAGCAAAAGTTTGTGATAAGACACTTTTTACTGAACGCTCAAGGTAGCAACCTTGGTTAAAGCAATTAACAATAATTGATACTAATGGTGTCATTTATAAATTATTCCTTTTGTCTCTGATGGTCTCTAATTGTCTCGGAAAAATTACAACTTTAAGTCAACGCACAACAACATACTTTTGTTACTGGATGATATAAGATATTACTAATTGGAATTCATTGATTTTTTTCCTCCAAAAAGAATTAGCACTTAACAAAGAATTTCATGGATAAGACGTAGAAGGGGGCGGAAAGAATTATAACATGAATTGCGTAAAATTACGCTTGTGAATCATCATTTTTAATGCAAGGGTAAAGCTATAATATAGTTGATCTAACTTGTGCAGGTAGCCCTGACGCTTCTTTTGCATAGCATTGTTGATAAATACTAAAGTGAGGGAGTAACAGCAAATGCAGGTAATCCGTCTGGCTGCACTTTCAGATAATTACATCTTTGTGCTGCACGAGCCAAAGCAAAACATCGCCGCCGTCGTCGATCCGGCTGAGGCTGAACCAGTATTAAAGCAACTTGCAGAACTAAAAGCTGAGTTGGTGGCGATTTTTAACACGCACCATCATAATGACCATGTAGGAGGGAACCGCCAGCTCATTCAAAAATTCCCCCAAGTGACAGTTTATGGTGGGGCTGAGGATAAAGGGAGAATACCAGGACAGCAGGTGTTTTTACAAGAAGGCTCGCGCGTCGAATTTGCACAAAGAACAGCTGAGGTGATCTTCGTTCCGGGACATACTCGCGCTCATATTGCCTATTATTTTCCTCCAGAAAACCCAGGTGAGACGGGTGAGTTATTCTGCGGCGATACTCTGTTTGCTGGTGGTTGTGGTCGCTTGTTTGAAGGGACACCAACGCAAATGGTAGACTCCTTAAGCAAACTCCGCTCATTACCTGATGATACCCGCGTCTGGTGTGCCCACGAATACACTCTGAAAAATCTGCAATTCGCCCTCACCGTAGATGCACAAAACGCCGACTTACAAAGGCGTTACGACGAGGTGAAGGCGTCCCGGAGTCGGAAAGAAGCGACTGTTCCCTCGCTTTTGGGGGTGGAAAAACGCACAAATCCCTTTTTACGCTGGGAGCAACCAGCATTACAATCAGCTGCTAACAGTCGCGACTCCGTGCAAACCTTTGCCTGGATACGAGGAATGAAAGATAAATTTTAGTCATTGTAGAGACGCGCTGTTTGAAGCGTCTCTACATATTTGTCATTAGTCATTAGTCTTTGCTAAAGGATACAATACAAGGACGCTTAGAAAGTAGTATGGGACGACAGAAATAACTATACAGTTAGAAATAGGTTCAAACCTTGGTGATGTAAGTTTTTTCTCCTGAGTTCTGAGTTCTGAGTTCTGAGTTCTGACTTCTGACTTCTGACACTAAATTGATTTTTCGTGTAGGGAACAGTTGCGATCGCGCCCTACATTTCGCTATGATTTGTAAGTTTCGGGCTATACGCAAAGCTCCTTGGAAGACAGCTACACTCCTAGCGAACTATCCGGCTGTTGCCCAAGCAATTAAGATTTTAGAGAAAGCACAGAAAAAAGAACAACGATGGCGAAACGTGTACAGTTAGTTTTAACTCAAGATATCATCAAGCTAGGCAAATCTGGCGACTTAGTAGAAGTTGCTCCTGGCTATGCTCGTAATTATCTCATTCCCAGAAGTTTGGCAACTCGTGCCACTCCTGGTATTCTCAAGCAAGTCGAACGTCGCCGCGAGTTAGAACGCCAGCGGCAATTAGAATTGAAGCAACAAGCCCAAGAGCAAAAAGCAGCTTTGGAAAAAGTTGAAAGCTTCAAAATTGCGAAGCAGGCTGGTGAAGGCGAAGCTATTTTCGGTACTGTCACCAGCCAAGACGTGGCAGATGTCATTCAACAAACCACAGGACTGGAAGTAGATCGGCGTGGTATTACCATACCCGATATTGGTCAGTTAGGTACTTATGAGGCTGAAATTAAGCTGTATTCTGACGTGACAGCAACAGTCAACATTCAAGTTGTAGCTAGCTAAAAATTTTATTTAGCAGAAGCCCCGTGCAAAGTGCTTCTGACAGATAGACACAGATAAATCTTACATATCTGTGTTTTTTTGTATTTATCTGTGGTTGATTTTTGTAGTAAGGACTTTAGTCCTTGCTTTAACGTGAGTTCGATATATCCTGATTTGACCCCTCTCCAAACCTCTCCCCGAAGCGGGGAGAGGCTTAAAAAGCCTATTATGCTCGTACGTGCGTTGCGGATTTTTTGCCCCTTCCCTTGTAGGGAAGGGGTTGGGGTTAGGTTTCGTCGAACTCACGTTGCTTTAGTGGAGAGGACGCGCATTCCTCACTACGAACTTCCAGACATGATATTACTCGTTAATGTCCTCGCGGTTTGTGTTCATCCAAATCGTAGATAAAACCTCTACATCTATCTCCTTTCTCTCACCCTCTTGAGTATTTTTAAACAGCACTGTAAACGCACCTGCGCCCAACCTATCCTGAGGAAACATCCGATAACAAGGCACAGAAGTTAAATGCGATTGATAACTTTGTAAATGACTAATCTCCACCGCTTGAAACTGAGGAAACCTTTCCAAAAACCATTCACAAACTTCCTCATTTTCCTCAGGAGAATAGGTGCAAGTCATATAAGCAAGATACCCTTGCGGTGCCACAATTTGAGCAGAATTGGCTATAATCCTCTTTTGCCGATTTGCACTCTTATTAATAGCTGTTGGATGAAAACATCCTGGTGCTTTCTCCCCTTTAGCAAGTAAAGATTGCCCAGTACAAGGCGCATCTACTATTACTAAATCACTAGATAAAGGTGTCCTTTCAGCCAAAATACTAGAATCTTTATTAACCACAGCAGAGGGGTTAATATGACAACGCTTTAAATTAGAAATTAACATTCCCAACCGTTTGCCAATAACTTCATTACTTATGATCCATTCAGGCTGCAAGCCTTTCCAAGCAAAGACACTCTTTCCTCCAGGTGCAGCACACATATCAAAAACTAACTTGACAGGACTAGGAATTGTTAACAAAATAGAAGCCGCAAACACAGAAGAAAAATCTAGACAATAAAAATATCCCTGTGCGTGCAGGGGATGTTGACCGGGTTTTTCTCCAAAGGATAAACGGTCTATGAATTCTGGTTGCCAAGTGGTTGGTGTTTCCACATAAAAGGGAGATTTTTCAGGCTTTTCCTGACACCAAAGAATGCAGGGATGGAAAGGTTGAGGATGAATTAAAGCATCAACAAATTTCTCTTGGTCATCTAGATTTTTAAATAAACGGCGCGAAACTTTAAGTAATAAATTAGAAGCTTTCTCCATAAATTGTTGTCAATAAGTAAGTAGGCGAAAACAAATTGAAGATAGTGTAGGGTGAGTTAGGCGAAGCCGTAACGCACCAAACCCGCCAATTTGATGCGTTACGCTAACGCTAACGCATCCTACAGTGGTTTTATATTTAATTCAGCCCACGTACTTATAGCCCTAATAGTCTTTTAGTTAATAAAGGTGTCCCCAAAGCGATTACGGCTACCACGCACTCAAAGTGCTTTCCTAAGTTACAGTAGGTGATGAAAATAAGTTTTCTCATTGCACTGAGATATGAAAACCGTCATTGTGATATTTGCAACTTTACTTATGACCTGCACATCAGCTTTTGTAGCCGAAAAATCCTATGCAGAAGTAAGTACTGTAGCTCCTCGCATCACTATTAGTGAAAGGTGTCAGCAGTTACAGTTAAACTGTACTCAGTCTAAGCTGTTAGACGTCGGGCGCAAGTTAGAGCAATTGTACGTAAGCCGATATCACGAGAAACCACCTCAACAGCGCGGCGTCAACGTCTACACCACCGCTAACATCGACCTGATTGACCAAGTATTCATTAATCAGCTAGCAAAAGAAAACGAGAAGCTACGCAAAGACTTGGAATTAAAAGATGCCAATATTCAGCCCCAGGGTAAACGCATTTAAGAAGAACGCAGAACACAGAACACAGTAATCAGAATATCCCCACAAGGAGAATCCGGCGGGAAATAAGTGCGGAAAAACGCGCGTTAGTCTCCACGGATAAATCCAGGGGCTTTAAACCAACACTCACGACCAGAACTCTTAATTCATGCTCGTCCTCGCGTTTAATATTCTGGCTTCTGAGTTCCTACTGTGCGGTCTTTCTTGGTAATTTGCTTCAAGTGGATGAACCAAGAATCCCACGGCTTCAAGCCGTGGGAGTGTCAATCAATTGAGTCATTAGTAATGAGTTTGTAGTTGTGCTTGGGCACAGCTACAAGTTAATAACTATAATAAGCGCTTTCAATCTTCATGCCGATGTTGCCATGCTGCACCAAAAGCCGCCCCAGCCCCAACTATCAAGCCGGTACTCATTCCCTCTATAGTTCTAGTTGTTGGGTCATTGGTTAGACATTCACTAGTAACTGTACTAGCTTGCAAACACGAATTGCTCTCTGCCCAACTTGTGGTGCCTCCTACAATCACACCAGCTAAACTACAGGAAACAACGAGAAGCAAAAGGCGTTTAGTTTTTATGTCCTTGGGCAGTTGCATAAATTGTTGTGCATGGTAAGTAGTCCACAACTACTTTACACATCCACGCGGCTCTTGTCAGCTGGGTGTTAATTTTTTATGGAGATGAGGGAGGGAGGGAGTGAGGGAGTGAGGGAGTGAGGGAGTGAGGGAGTGAGGGAGAAAATTCCTCCTTTTCCCTTTGTTGTGTTGCCCTCCAATCTTTAGATATCACTCAATCCGTAAGTTAAAGGGTAAGCGAACATACATACCCTGTGGGTCGTTCATTTTTTGCAATATTGCTAATTCCTGTTGCAGTTTTTGGAATTCAGCCATCAACGGATCTGGTGCTTTGAGTTGCGCTTCATCCACTCCTAAAGCAGTTCGCGCTTCTTCAGTGACTTGTCCAAACAGGCGTTCTTTAAGGGTGCCTCCTCTGGGATGTTCCTGCAATTCCCAATTTTCTCCCAGATTCGCCGCACTAGAAGCGTATTTAATAGCAGCATCCAAACCGCCAATCTCATCCACCAAACCTATTTGCTTCGCCGCTGCACCAGACCAAACTCGTCCTTGAGCAATTTCAGCCACTTTTTGCTGTGGGAGTTTACGACCTTGTGCTACTTTATTGAGAAACAAACTGTAGATGTGGTTAACATTGCGCTGGTATAGTGCTAATTCTTCTGGTGATTTGGGACGAGCAACTGTTTGATTGTCAGCATAGCGGGCTGTTTTCACTGAATCCCAGGTGATACCGTTGTTATTGGCTAGCTTTTGGGCATTCATGAGTAGTCCAAACACACCTATCGAACCTGTAATTGTGTTTGGTTCAGCAAAAATGCGTTTGGAGTCTGTTGCAATCCAGTAGCCACCAGAGGCTGCGACATTACCCATCGATACCACAACTGGTTTTTCCTGATTCGTCAGCCGCACTTCCCGTTGCATTTGTTCAGAACCGGTTACGCTACCACCTGGGCTGTTGATCCGCAAAACGACAGCCTTAACATCTTTGTCCTGTCGCAGTCGCCGGAAGATTTTGGCAAAGCGATCGCCTCCTACATCTCCACCATCTCCTAGACCCTCGACAATCTCACCTTCTGCATAAACTACTGCAATTTTATTTTTCGAGTCGCGTTCTACACCAAAGGACTTGCCAGGAACTCCTGCATACTCTCTGAGGCTGATTTGACGAAATGTTTTATCTTCCTTGTCGCTGTTGGTCAACTGCTTGAGTTCAGCAACCACCTGATCGAAATACGCAACCTTATCCACCAAGCGATTGGTTTTGGCTTGATCTGCCAACAACAAAGCCTGTTTATCGGCGATCGCCTGCAATTGCTGCGGGTTCATTTTGCGACTTGCTCCTACCGTAGCACGCCACTCACCCCAAACATCATTCAACAATTGCTGAGTTTGTGCACGGTTTTCTGGACTCAGCTTTGTGAGTAAATACGGTTCAACTGCTCCTTTAAACTTGCCGACTCGTACAACCTGAACCCCAATACCGTACTTCTGTAATGCTCCTGCAAAAAATAACGGTTGCGTGCTAAAACCGTTAATTTCTATTGCTCCTAACGGATTAACAACAATATTATCAGCTACCGAACTTAAGTAATATTCTCTTTCCCCCCAATCCATGCCATATGCCACAATTTTTTTCCCAGCAGCGCGGCACTTCTCCAACGCTTGACGAACTTCCTTAAGAGTCGCAAAGCCAGTGCTTCTACCTTCTGTAGCGCGGCTGGCATCTAAATATATTCCCACAATTCGTTTGTCACGTTGTGCTTTTTCTAACGTGTTCAAAACGGTGCGCAGTGACATCGTTTTGTTATCCTCTGCTGATAATACGTTCTCAAGAAATTCGCTAGAACTTGGCTCCCCATCAGTGATGTTTGTTGACAAGTCAAAAACCAGCACTGACTTATCTTTGACAAGAGGACCCGTATCTTTCGATGAAGCTGCTGCAAATATTAGCAACAACAGTCCAGTCGTTCCCAGACCGCAGAAAATGAACAGCCCCAGTAGGCTTCCGATTAAGCTGGCAAAAGTTTGTTTGAGAAAATTACGCATATTCGATATTTAGTCATTAATTATTGGTCATTAGTCGTCAGTCGTTAGTGTTTAGACTTAGGAATTGAGAACTAATGACTTCACCCTGTATCTTCTTGATATTTCCACTCTATTAGACTCAATTTCTCACACCAATCACCCAACAACCTAAACACTAAGGGTTAGAAACTGTAAGTTGTTTTCTGTACACATCTGTACATTTCTAGTCATTTTGTAGAGGTCTAGGCATAGTCGTATCCATCCTTTCGATGAACAGGTGTTAAGTAGTCCAACTTAATTGACCTCCGTTTTTTGTCAATAACAAACTCACCATAGCCGTGAGACATAGGACAGACTCGTGCGGTGAAAGTCCCAGCATATTTGCCTTTCAAGACATCAGCGCGAACAATATCACCTGTGCAGAATCCGAGTATTGGGCGCAATGGGCGATGTTTTTGTGGATAACCAAACTTATCCGTTTGGCATCGCTGTCTACCACCAAAACCAGTTGCTTTAACTCGAAGAATTTTGGTAGTAGCGAGTTTGATGGTTTCGACTACGCCCTTACGGGTATCTCCTCCGGAGAGGCTGCGCCAACGGCAGTTGCCTGCACTGGCTTTTCCGTCTACAGCACTGCACTGACCAACACAAGCCGCATCAATCCAATGCGCTTTTGGCAAATCAAACTGAATCCGGTTAAACTTGGTTTGACCTCCGGTTCCTGTTCTAACTGGCAAACCAAAAGACTTCAAAATGTTGAATAGTACCCACCTAGTACTATTAACGGATGCTGCATCTTTCAACGGTGCTTTTGCTTGCTTAAGGATGCGATTTAGCACTTCTGGTTTACCTTTGAGAAAATCCTTTATATCCTTATTACCTTTGCGTTGATTGCATTTATGGCAAGCCAAGCAAAGATTGGATATGCGGTCACTTCCTCCTTTTGACTTTGGTTGAATATGCTCAATTTCTAGTGGAACATCTTTGACACCACAATAGGCACACTGGCGATTCCACTTCTCTAACAGGTATTCACGGCATTCATAACCGTGCAAAGTTCCTTGCTGGTATTCAGTTCCAGAGATTTCTGGATTCTGTATTACTTGCGTGTCAAACTTAACCAGTTCTTGAACGATAGAACCAATTGGCGCGAACTTTTGAAGACGTTTTACCCAGGTTTCGGTTGTTAAGACACGATGTCTGAGAGACGGAGCGTTGAGCCTACCATGATTGAGCTTGCGGTTGAGGAACCGAGCTTTACGGTAACGGGTATTACGGTTTCTACGTCCTCTTCTAACTGCTCTACGATGCTCCAGAGCATCTTTGATTTGTTGACCACGGTGCTGCAACTCCATTCCCCAAATAACATTACCCTGATTGGTAACTAAAACAATCCCTGTAAACTTAGAACCTGGGTCAATTTTGAGTGTGAGAGGATATACATTTGGATTCTCAATAATTCGCTTTAAGATTAAGGTGAACGGATAGCGCCTAAAAACTGCTGCTTTCCCAGAATCCAGTAACTTTCTTGCTTGTGCCGGATGCACTGGATTGAGAGGTGTTTTATTTTGGTCAATAAGAAAAACGTAGTTTGACATATTCTGTCATCCTTATTTCTAAGTAATGTTTGCCTCGACAATGATTTAAGAGCTTGTTGGGAAGGCAGCACTACAGCTATAAACCTGTTTGCTGATTACTTAACTACCTTCGACAGAGCTTGATGCTGGCGTTCACATCAAGGTGTCATGACCCAAAAATCGTAGACCTCTAAAGTCTTAGTCTGCACGCTCCGACTTTGTACAGCTTTGTCTACAATTGACTAGTTTTGTATAGGTTTTTCGGAGCGGTTCTTATTATTATTTTATTTCTTGTAAACTTTTTGAACACTTAAGTTGTTCTAGTGTAGCGTTACCAGTGCAAAATAAGACAGTCGTGATTTCGGCAATTAACACCTCAGCTAAGTCGTAAACAGCCGCTTCTGAAACAGCAGCAGCTTGCAGAAAAGGCATTGCCAACCCAGCAATGTCTGCTCCCAGTGCCAGCGCTTTTGCTATGTCCAATCCATGACGTAATCCGCCCGAGGCAATCAAAGGCACATCAGGAGCGATCGCACGAATACTAGTAATACACTCCGCCGTTGGCAAACCCCAGTCTGCAAATGTGCTTCCCAGACGGCGTTGCAAAGAATTTTCTGCCCGTTCGCTTTCCACCTTTGCCCAAGATGTGCCACCAGCACCAGCCACGTCAATCGCCTTGACTCCAGCAGCGATGAGTTTCTCTGCCATTGCCGAGGAGATGCCATTGCCCACTTCTTTAGCAATTACGGGTACTTGTAATTTACTACATAAAATACTTATTTTGTCAAGTAAACCTTGAAAATTTTTATCACCCTTAGGTTGAATACACTCTTGTAGCGGGTTAAGGTGCAAAATCAAGGCATCAGCCTCTAGGATATCAATAATTCGCAAACACTGATCTAAACCATAACTGTAATTGAGTTGGACTGCACCCAAATTGGCAAACAACAGAACATCAGGGGCGTACTTGCGAACGGCAAAGGTATCAGCAACTTGGGGTTTTTCCACCGCCACACGCTGGGAACCAACACCCATCGCTATTTTATAATGCTGAGCAACTTCCGCTAAACGATGGTTAATGATTCCCGCCTGTTCGGTTCCTCCTGTCATAGAAGAAATCAGCATTGGTGCAAGAAGCTGTTTCCCCAAGAACGTAGTACTGATGTCAATCTCATCAAGGTTGAGTTCGGGTAAGCAACAATGGGTGAAACGGTAGCGTTCCAGTCCATTTGTGGTTTGGTGGAATTGTACATCTTCTTCTAAACAGATGCGGATATGGTCGGCTTTGCGCGATTGGGTTGCTGCTGGAGTTGTAGGATTCACGGTTGGCTATAACTGAAAGCGATTGCGATTACCATTTTCTCAGTCTCAGGCATTAAACAAGAGTGCAAAACTCAAGTTTAGGAAAAAAAACCACAGATGGACACAGATGGACACTAGTTATTTATCTGCACGGCAGTTGCGGGGCTCGGGGGAACCCCCCTCCGGGTATGTCCTGAGCCCTATGCCTGCGGCACGCCAAGGGCGAACGGGCACGGCTTGAGGCCGTTAGCGCAAGCTCCTCCGGAGGAGGCACGGACACGCTACGCACATGAAGGAGCCTGCGCTTTGCGCTTACACCAGTCGCCTGGGCGTGGGGAACGCGCCTGCAGCGCGCTTATTCACCGCAACGCACTGCCTCGTTTATCTGCGTGCATCTGCGGTTCTAAATATTCTAAATATCATTCAATTGTTATCATCAAAGCTTTTCGAGCTAGACCTCTTGAGTCGCTTTAGTCCGCTAAGAACCACCAGCGCCAAAACAGTTCCAATCAAACTCATTCGCCATAACCCACAACCTGCTGCGGCTCCTAATCCACCAGCCAGCCAAATAGCTGCAGCGCTCGTCAGTCCCTTGACTTCTTCCCTACCGAGTTCTGGACGAGATTGTCGCAGAATAATCCCGGCTCCTAAAAATCCCACCCCTGTAGCCACTCCTTGAGCAATTCGCGCCATTGCGTTGAGAGCAGTAGAACGAGCCATAACATTATCAGCAAAACTACCATCAGGTAGTATCTGCAAGGGAATCATTACGAACAGAGCAGAACCCAGGCTCACTACTGTAAAAGTTCTCATCCCAGCAGGTCTACCAGTTCGCTCGCGGTTCCCACCAATGACAACACCAACAAGTAGAGCTGTAGTTAGACGGAAAACTACACTCTGCCAATCGTTCGGACTGAAAAACATCTCACTCATTGCGCACCCACTAGGAAAACTAGAACAGATATCCCAAGCATCGACCAGCGTCTTGGGTGGAAACAAGCTAAAGGTAGCTAGATTGTGTTTGACCCTGCCATGTTATAGTCTTAAGAACTTTATTAAAATACGGTAAATCTGCCGACTTATTGTATTTTAATTGTTAACTTTAGGTTAAGAAACGAATCTGGGGTGAAATAATCGGAAAAGCTTATACACAAACGGTTAATTTAGAAGACAGATGAATCAAAACAAGATGTACAGAAGAAATTATTTGTCGATCTCATTTTTCATATTTTTACCTAATCAATAGGTAAAAATATATATTTTGGAAGATACAAGGTAATAATTACTGTTTTAATTTGTTATAAAATTTACATAAGTTAAATTCAAATTAAATACAATTAAAGTAAATTATAAATAGGAGGTAGATTCATGGAAAACTCTAATCAAAGAGACAAGGAAAAACTTCTCTACCCTCACGCTCGCTACTACGGTCAAATAAAGCCAGAAAATCTACTATTTAACGCCAATCTCCAAGAATTTTCTCAGAAGGTAAGCTATATCAGTTGTTTAGAAACATCAGGGAAATTAGCACCACAAGAAGCTTATGACAAGATTAAGGCACTTTGGAAACAGCTAAAACGCAGCAAAAAAGAATTGGGAATTGGCAACGGATCATCAGACATAACTAAAGACATAACCTAAAGTATCTCAAAATCATCGTTGACTACCTCAAATTCTTTTGGGCTCAAAGACACCACAATGTCTTCTGAATCTACCTGAATCAGCCAGCGTCCACTAGGGTGAGCGCCTGATAGTACTTCTTTGGCACAGATTTTCCCAACTCGTCCAGCTACATATGCTGGACGTAGAATCAGCACTTTGTCTCCAACTTTGGGCTCTATGGCACTCCTCATCCACAACTTTCAAAAATGAACTGTTCTCCATGAAAACCGAAGTATCCTTAACCTTAGGTTAATAATAGACATGATGAAAATACTCCTTAAGACATAGGTAATTAGAATTAAGATATGTCTTAAGAAGTATCTGTTAGTTTTTTATCCAAAAGTGCCAGTAGGAGAATTTCTAAACTTGCGGTTGGCAGTTGCGCAAGTGTTTTCTGGCTCAAGTTGCGGTTAAAGTAGTCTTACAGCATAATCAAACCCAGCCTTACACCAACAGCAACAGCTTCTGTGCGTGTCGAGACACCCAGCTTTTGAAAAATAGATGAGACATGAAACTTAACAGTATGATCTGAGATATTTAAACGTTTGGCGATCGCCTTATTACCCAATCCAGAACCAAGCATATTTAAAACCTCTATTTCTCGTGGTGTCAGTGCTTGCATAGGATTTGCGGTTTCTTTTTGCCGCATACTCGACTCTTTTAAAGCAAGCAGAGATTCGATAGTATCAGAATGCAGCACCACTAACCCAAGAGCGATCGCCTCAACAGCCGCGACAATTTCTGATTCTGTGCTGGTACTTGGCAATATGCCGCGTACACCAGCACGCAGTGCTGCTTGAAAGTCTATACTATCGACATCAGCAAGAACAATCATTGCAACTGGGTCTTGCTGCTGTTGTGAGGAAAGCAATTCCCAGACTAATTCCTGAAAGTTGCCACTCACATCCAGCAGCACAACATCGGGTTGTAATTGCTCAAATTCCGTTGTAAGTGCATCCAAATCTGATGCACTGCCTACGACTGTGAGTTTGGAACTGCTTGCCACTACAGCTGACAATCCAGCTCGCACCACTGGGGAAGCAGCAACTACAAACACCCGACGTATCATACCACCTCCGCCACCTGACAAACTAATTGCCTTCCGCCACGCAGGATTTGTAACGGTAGCGGTTTGGTGCTGTCGGTACGCTCAAGATACTTGCTTAAATCATCAAGTCTGGTAAAATCTTGTCCTGAGACTCCCATGAGGACATCACCAACAAGCATACCAGCAGCTTCAGCAGCACTTCCAGAATTGACAGACAACACCAATAAACCTAAGGTGCGTTTGTTGGTTGCATCTACCACCACAGGTTGCACAGTGACACCAAGCTTTTGACGATTTCCACGCAAAAAACCTTCTACAGCAAGGCTTGGTATCGCCACACCCAAACCGTTTACAATCATGGTGTTAATCCCGATGACTCGTCCAAGACAGTCAGCAAGTGGACCGCCAGAATTGCCAGGAAACAGCCGAATATCAGCGATAACCATACGTTGATGGCTAGCGTGGATAATCCCGCTTGTCACAGCACCGCTATCACCAAAAGGATTCCCGACAGCCAAGACGAATTCTCCCACTCGCAATGCATCCGAATTGCCGATGGTTGCAGTTGGTAAGTCAGTCGCATCAATTTTAAGAGCAGCTAAATCTTTTGTGGGGTCTATATTGGTACGTACAGCCTCAAATACCCGTCCATCCCACAGTTCCACAGTTGCTCGGTTGTTGGTAGCAACATGAGCATTCGTGATAATTAAACTACCCCCCTCAGTTCCCGGCAATAAAAGTTTATCCTTATCTCTCCCCTGCTGGCGGGGGAGTTGGAGGGGGTGAAGGGAAGATTGCCAGATAACGCCGGAACCACCTCCATAAGAGCTACTACGCACTTGTACAGTCACTTTGCGTACATTTTCAGCTACTGTAGCCAATTCATCAGTTATGCGTGTCATTGTTGCAATACTCATGTTCCGACGAGTGAATTTTGAATGCGTGAATTTTGAATTGGTATGACTCTTCAAAGCACCGGTCTTTCGCCAATGAAAATTGCTAACTCAACTAACGCACCAGCTCGGATCAGCTGCACTTTGATAGTTTTGCCAACGCGATCGCCACTGTTCAAAAGCGCCAACACATCACCCGTATCATTCACAAGAGTCCCATCCAAAGTTACCAAAACATCCCCAATCAGCACACCAGCATTGTCAGCAGGTCCATTTGGCTCTACATTAACGACAATCACTCCAGCAGCAGAAGTTAAATTGAGTGACGTTTTCAGGTTCTTTGGTAAGCGTACGGGTTGCATCCCTAAACCTAGGTAGCCGCGTGCAATGTGTCCTTTTGCCAACAGTTGGTCAACCACTCGATTAACTGTAGAAGCGGGTATAGTAAGAGCAGTACCGCGTCGTCCCGATGTGTTCATGCCTACCACAGAACCCGCAGCATCGATGAGTGGTCCACCTGCAAAGCCAGGATAAAGCCTGATGTCTGGACGGATAAACTGGTCTATATTACCACCGCTCATACTCCGCCAAGCACCACTAACAACACTCACTGCACCTATAGCTGCTCGGATGTCACCTTCGCTACTTCTTCCTAAGCCCAGTACCAAATTACCAACTTTTAGTGTTTTGGCGTCGCCTATGTTCGCCACCGGGATGTCTGCATTTTCTATTTTGAAGACAGCGACATCGGTGCTAGAGTCATGCCCTATGAGTGTCACAGGTACACTATTAGCATTTGATAGAGTGACTGTGATTTCGTCATAGCGCTGAAGTGACTCGTCAGAAGTAACGATGATACCATTGCGCCAGTGAATACCGCTAGGAGAAATACGCGTACCAGCGTTCACCGCAACAACAGCACCCCCAACTTGCTCTACAGTGTCAGCTAAATTGTTGGACAAAGCCACTAAGGCGTTAGACGTATCGAATTCAGGTGAAGACATTCCATTTCTCCGCTTTTTGATGGAAAAATTAGGAGTAACTTTTCCGTATGTTGCGATCGTGCCGTTTCGTCCCTATAAATGACATCAGAAGAATGGGGAGAATTCATCCTGGAAATATGGCTAGGTAGGAGAGTGGAGGGATAACATACTTCCTCTTGCCTTTTAATACATCTGTTTTTAGAGGGGTAGAGGCTCGTACAGCTTATATCTTAGGGTTCTATAAAGTTCTTGAGAAATTTTCTAGCCTAAATCATAGAGTTCAATAAACTACAAGGAAAAGATTTTTATGACAACCAACGTTTCTGGTGATATCAACAAGAGTGATATCAACAAGGGTGATATCAACAAGGCTACGAATAACTCGCTGTTGATTGGCATTCTCCTGACTGTCTTAGGGATTGCAGCATTTGCTGTGCCTAGAGTTACAACAATTTTCGCTGAAACTTGGATTGCTTTAATTCTGATTTCTTCTGCAGCAGCCAAGCTGAGTTATGCGTTTCAAACCCGCCATGAAGGAGGCTTTGTTTGGAAACTCCTACTCAGTATCCTCTACTTTGCAACAGGCGTGATGCTGTTTGTTTATCCCTTAACAGGAGTTCTCACACTGACTCTATTGTTAGGTAGTTTTCTGCTTACAGAAGGCGTATTTGAGCTTATTCTGGCATTCCGGTTACGTCCGCAACAGAACTGGACTTGGGCACTCGGTAACGGCGTTATTACCCTGCTCTTAGGCGCAATGATTTGGTTCCAGTGGCCCTTCAATGCACCCTGGGTGATTGGGACATTGGTAGGTGTCAGCATTCTCTCCACCGGTATTTCACGCATAATGCTGTCATTGAATAGTCGTTATGCCCTGAATCATTCTGATTCTGCAACACAAGCATAAAGCAACTATAGTGCAATAGGCTTGGTGATAAGACCAGAACCCTTATGAGGACGATAATGTAGAGACGCCCCACCTCTCGTCTCTACACATCACCAATCTCACCAAAATCCTTAACTGAATCGTATTAGCTTTTGGGCGTCGTCATGGAATCGACGCTAAAAGTTTAGCTTTAGAGCTATAAAAGCAGAAAGCCTACTGTATTTGATTACTATTATCATATAAGCCAAGTCCATATAAGATTTCAGCCAAACTATTAGCTTGTATTGGTTTAAGCAAATAAAAATCGATACCCAAGTCATACGCGCGGGGTAACTCACGGTTACCGTAAGCCGTCAAAGCTATAATTGCTAACTCCTCTAAATACGATTGTTGTCGTATCCATTTGAGCAAATCCAAACCTGACATTCCAGGAAGTCTTAAGTCCAGCAGAAGCAAAACGGGTAAGGGGTATTTTCCCCGATCCTGATAGGGTTCCTTACCTTCCAAATAACGAACCGCATCTTCTGCGGTTTCGACGACTTGGAGATCAAATTCTGGACTAAGGTGACTAAACGCCCTTTGAATCAGAAATTGGTCGGACGATTCGTCGTCAACGACTAAAATTGTTTTCTGTTGCAAAGCTCTCCTTGCCATCTGTTGTACACTCTTTGACTTAATTCTGTATTAGATATTACAAAAAAAACCTGTTACGGAGTGAAGGGGACTGGGGAACTCGGGGTCCCCACGACCGGAGGGAGTGGGGATTAGGGGCAATGGAGATTGGGGATTGGGGACCCTTGTTTACATAAGTCCAGAGGACACGCTATGCGCGTTGGCACAAGCCTTTGTTGTCTTATCCAAGCAAAAACTTCAAACCCCCATTGTGGAAGTTTGAGGTCTAGTAGCATTGCTGTCTGGTATAGGATAGCGATCGCACTCTAACTGCTTAATCACACCGATACGTTTAATTGCAAAAACGCGCCCAACAGTATCCAAACGGGCGATCGCCCAGAGCGATCGCTTCGCCCTTGCTATTGGAGTAAAACTGATGGGGACTTGTTGCTTGAGTTTCTCAAACTGCTGTCCCAAGCCAGACTTGTCTCGTCGGTAATTAGCCATTGCCTCTACCTCTGTGCAGCATCCCTTCTACACCAAGGTGAAATAACTGCGACTAAAACTCATCTACCTTAAGACTCTCTTCCTAAAGTCGTAATGCCTGAAATTTCCTCTACCTCCTGAGAAGCAAAATGAGTTATGATAATCTACAGTAACTCTATGAGTTTACTGGTTTTTATAACTCTGCCGTTGGGAATTTCAAAGGCTAGGGGAATTTTTGATTTGTATCAGCTCGTAAAACTGCTGATAATTTGAGGAATTAGGGTGATGGTATTATCTACAATTTTTCATTCCACATTAGGTCATATCTACATTAAGGTTCCTCAGCATTATCATCGCCAACCCATTGTCTCGCGATTGATTTCTCGTTACGATTTAACAATCAACATTGCAGCAGCTCTTTTAGAAGCTCATACAGAAGACGATGGTTGGTTTAATCTTGAAATTCACGGAATTTCTCAACAAGTAGAAGCAGGTCTTGCCTATCTTCAAGAACTGAATATAGAAATTTTGCAGTTAGATCTCAAAAGCCTTCCAAAAGAAAACAGAGATAAGTTACAGCTTTTATGCACTAGTGGCAATTCAAGTGACGAGATTGAAGACGATGAAAAAAAAGCCGATTTGACTGTGGTAGAAGGACAAACCACTCGTGCTAAATTTCAAGTTTGTATTCCTAAAAACTATATTTCTTATCCGGTCATTGCAGGGTTAGTTTCTTGCTATGGATTAACTGTTAACATTACCGCAGCCTTACTAGATAAAGATACTGAAAATGACGGTTGGTTTGATTTAGAGCTTTGGGGTAGACGTGAGCAGATTGTGTTGGGCTTAAGATATTTAAAACAATTGGGCTTACAAATTTGGCTGTAGTTTTTTATATAGCGCAACTCAATTGAATGAAGTACAAATTTGTCTGTGTCCATCTGTGGTTCATTATTTCTTTCTATACCTTACTCCGGGTTGCAAACCGCTATATAAATTAAGATTGTGTATTGTGATTTTTCAAAATTTGTTGGAGATATAAAAATATGGCTCATGCTTGCTGCGGTCCCGGCTACGCTTCCCCAGAAGCAGCGATGAAAGCGGAACGCGAAAAGGTGCTTTATACAATTGCACTCTATACGGGTACAGGTATTGAACAGCCGGATTATCTTGCAACCGTAGACGTTGATCCCAACTCCCCGACATACTCGCAAGTCATTCACCGCTTGCCAATGCCATATATCGGCGATGAACTACACCACTTTGGCTGGAATGCTTGCAGTTCTTGTCATGGGGATGCCAGTAAATCGCGGCGTTTTATGGTGATTCCCGGTCAACGTTCCAGCAGAATTCACATTGTAGATACAGCGGATGCAAAAGCCCCGAAACTTCATAAAGTCATTGAACCTGAAGAAATCAAGGAAAAAACCAATCTAACAGCCCCCCATACCGTACACTGCCTTGCTGATAGTCATGTGATGATTTCCATGCTGGGTGACAGCGAAGGGAACGGTCCTGGTGGCTTTTTGTTACTCGATGAGAATTTTGACATTGCTGGACGTTGGGAACGCCAAGCCGACGGTATGCGCTTTAACTACGACTTTTGGTACCAGCCGCGTCATAATATCATGGTGAGTAGCGAGTGGGGCGCACCCAAAACCTATTATCCCGGCTTTGACCTCAATGATGTAGCAGCGGGGAATTACGGTAGCCAACTGCATTTTTGGGATTGGTCGAAACACGAAATTATCCAAAGTTTTGACTTAGGTGACGAAGGACTCATCCCCTTAGAAGTGCGCTTTCACCATAACCCCGACAGTACTCACGGGTTCGTTGGTGCAGCACTCAGCAGTAATGTTTGGCATTGGCACAAGCCCAACGGTCACTGGCAAGTCGAGAAAGTGATTGATGTACCATCAGTCGAAGTGGAAGGCTGGCCCATTCCTGTACCATCTTTGATTACCGATATCCTACTTTCAATGGACGATCGCTATGTCTATTTCTCCAACTGGTTGCACGGAGACATTCGCCAATATGATATCAGCGATCCCTCGCATCCCAAACTGACAGGTCAAGTTTGGGTTGGTGGCTTGTTGGGCAAGAGTGAGGAAAGTAAGGGCAAAAAATTGGCTGGTGGACCGCAGATGCTGCAACTCAGTCTTGATGGCAAGCGGCTTTATGTTACCAATTCCCTGTTTAGCACTTGGGACAATCAGTTTTACCCTGACTTATCCAAAACTGGCTCATATCTACTACAAATTGACTGCGACACTGAAAACGGGGGATTGAAAATCAACGAGAATTTCTACGTTGACTTTGGCAAAGAACCAGCAGGTCCATCTCGCGCTCATGAGATGCGCTATCCTGGTGGCGATTGCACCTCTGATATTTGGATTTAAGGGAAAATATGGCAGGCAAGATGCCTGCCCTACAACATTTGTATGAAAACATACAAAATTGAACTTGTGAATCGCAACAACTTTGTTGTTGAAGTTGCAGAAAATCAATATATCTTAGATGCTGTGGAAGCAGCAGGTTTGCGGTTACCTGTAGGTTGTCGGTATGGTGCTTGTATCACTTGTGCAGCATGTTTGATTGAAGGTCAGGTGGATCAGTCTAAAGGAGTTGCCCTCAAACCTGCGCAGGAGGAGATGGGCTATGTACTGCTCTGCATAGCATATCCTCGTTCAGATTGCAAGTTTGAGGTAGGTGTCGAGTGCCAGGACAAGCTTTATACCAATCCTTTTAAAGGTGGTCGTTAATCACCGAACCCACGCAAGTTGATTAGGCTGCGTCTACACCGGGCAAAGACGGTGCAGGAGATTCATCAACTGTTCCCCATCTTCCAGGTAGGTGACGTACTCACTTTCGCCCACCTTAACGTTCTTGCCTTCCATATCCTCCCCGTAGTGCTCAGCCATAACGACAATCGGCGTGCTGCTGGAGAGTTCTGAACCTTGACAAATGCGCCGCCCCATGTTAAGAACCTCGTCCATCGGCAGATCGACTTGGTTGAGCAAAATTAAGTCAGGGCGATCGCGCGTACCACGCGCCAAGGCGATCGCGTCTTCTTCTTGTAGCGCTGAAATCACGCGGTAGCCCCAGTTATTGAGGTTTAGCTTCAGGATCGGGCGCGTTTCGTCATCTAGTTCGATCATCAGGATTGTCGGTGGCGCATCTTTTTTCTCGCTCATTTGTTCTGGGTTTGCTCCTCTTTAAAACCGTTAGTTGCAGACTGAGGAGACGAGAAATCTTGCAGCCTGAACAGACTAAATTTGTACACAATCAGACACGGAGACTCAACTTGGTGCTTCATTCTCTGCCCCACGATCAAAGGTGAGAATGATCTCATCAGCCATCTCTGTACTTTGCTCCGAGCAAGCGATCGTATTCTTCTCTGAGAACTCTGAAACACTCGCACGAAGTCGCTTCCAGCCTCCGCTGATCCAGGATCTGGACGCGACCTCGCTGGTATCGGATGAGACCGCTCTCCTGAAACTTTTGGGCAGCTTGGGTGACGCCAGCGCGGCGCACGCCTAGCATGTGGCCGAGGAACTCCTGGGTAAGCTTAAGGTCATCTGAGTCAACGCGGTCTTGCGCCTCCAGCAGCCAGCGTGCCAAGCGTTGTTCTAGAACGTGGAGGCTGTTGCAGCCGGTGGTCTGCGAGATCTGCGCGATCAGTGCTTGTGTGTAGCGTAGCAGCACGTCGCGCAGCTGCTTATTGCGATCAAACTCCTCTAGCAGAATCCCTGCATCCACCTTGATCGCGCTGCCCGCCATCTGTACGATGTACTCCGTCTGCGTAGTCTCCCTTCCGCCCATGAAGGCATTGACGCCGATCACTTCACGGTTGCCGACCATACCCGCTTCAGCCGTCGAGCCGTCACTCATCGTGACGGTGATCGAGAGGAGGCAATCGATAGGGAAATAGAGATCCTCGATAGTCTCGCCAGGATGATGAAGTATCGTGCCCAGTTCCAGCGAGACTCGTTTCAGGTTGGGGGCGAGCTTTTCATATAGCTCACGGGGCAGGGCGGCAAGCAGGCGGTTTTCAGTAGCCATATAGAGGTCAGGAATAAGTACACAACTGAATGGACCTCTTGCGCGAATCGATTTTTGCGTAGCAAAAATCGATTCGCGCAACCTCATTCGAGTATTTGTGCAAGAACTCCATTGATTCTCAATCATGTCAATTATTTATAACGTGATCAACTAGCAAAATGGATATGCCACAAAACTAATGCAAAACAGCTTTCTTAAAAAAAGAATGTGTTGAGCGATACTAATTTCTGAAATGTCTGCTACAAATTGTTTAAAATCAGGTGACGCTTGGAGTCTACGCTCAACTTCTTTTGCTGCTGTAGTTTTTTAAGCAACCGGGTGATGGTGACTCTGGTTGTGCAGCAAGCAGTAGCAAGGTCTTCATGCGTGAGACGAACCAAAAGCCGAGTGCCATCCGCTACAGGCTGCCCAATTTCCTGTTTTAACAACTGTAATAAATTATGCAAGCGGTCTGCGACTCGTGGTTGTCCGTAAACCGCTACTAGCAATTCGGTTTGTCTGAGTCGTTGGCTAATTTGAGGTAAAAGTTGCTGCTTGAGTTCAGGAGAAGTCGCGAAATCGGTGAGTGGAATGCACCATAGCTGAGTATCGGCGAGGGCAGTTGCCTGATAGAGCGGCAGGGCAGTCAAGCTAGAACCAAAGGGGGCTTTTGCACCTGCTAACCCAACCAACACCTCTTGACCGCTATCAGAAAACGTTGTTAGCTTCACCAGTCCTGAATGAACCTGCCAAATCGTCTCAGGGTTTAAAGGAATTGTTTCCCCCTTGTGATAAACCTGCAAAGGGTAGCCCAAATCGGTATTGCTGTCAGGCTGTTTTTGTGCTTCGACCTGGTTGCAATCGCTCGCGTGGCGCAACAGCCAGCGCAGGGTAAGCGGTTGGTTTGCTTGTTGGCGGTTGACCTCTACGAGGACACTGACATCAAACGCTACACCTTGAGCAGGCTGCAAACGGACCTGCCACTCCTGTTTCCCTGGTCTTTGCTGCAGCCGCTGCAACTGAGTTTGAAAGTGTTGCCGAGTTTCATGAGTGAGCAAAGCGGTTAGAGACCGACCAATTAAGAAAGATTGCTGGCGCTTAAGCAACTTGGCAGCCGCTTGATTCGCTTCCTGAATCGTTCCTGCTGCATCTGTCAGCAGACAAGCATCGGGGATAAACTCCAACAACTCCTGGTAGCGCTGGCGCTCAGCTTCCACAGTTTGGTCAGCCAATGATAACTGCTGATTCTGCTGGTACAGCATCTTTGCCGCTAGCTGAAGTCGCTCAGAGGCAATGCCGAGTTCAGAAAGAGCCGATAGCGGTAGTGAAGAGGATGTGTCGATCCCTTGATACAGGTGTACTAAGCGATCAGACATCGCTTTGACCTGTTGAGTAAAGGCAGTGGCATTCATGCTATAAGCACCCATTGAACGTATTTAGTTAGGCAAGCAACTGTTGTGATTAACTCATCGATTCAACTTGTCTAGTTAGGCAAGCAACTGTTGTGATTAACTCGTCGATGTCGAAAGGTTTAGGTAAGTGCTTCTCAAAGCCGACTGATAGGGCGTGGGCGCGATCGTCCTGGCTGTTGTATGTTGTCAGAGCCATTGCTGGAATTTCGACTTGTCGCGCGTTCTCAGAGGCTCTCAGCTTCCGCATTAGCGAGTAACCATCTTCATTGGGCAAGCTAATTTCGCTGATCAGGAGGTCTGGTTTAACTTGTTTGACGATTTCTAGAGCCTCAAGAGCCGATGTTGCGGCGATCGTCTCGACGCCATACTCTTCAAACACCATTGTCAACAAAACTCTAGAATCAAGGTCACTATCAACAACGAGCACTCGCAGACCGTTGAGCGGCAAAGAATGATTATACATAGCTAGTACCAAATACTTTGTCCTAGGGTAAACATTATGGCTAAATAGAGCAGACAATATTCGCCTGCCTTTCTGTCCAAAGACAAACGGAATTTATTTTTCATATTATTCTTTCAAGATAACTGCAACCCGCATTAAGATCAGTACGATTTCGTACTGAAGAAACTTGATGCTTGGTGCGATCGCCTACGGCGGGCACTCTGTGCGATCGCGCTCTCTTGCGTGCTACGGCTGGGCGATTGCTCCCTTGGGGCGGGTACTTTGTGCGATTGGCTTTGCCAGTACCCTTTGGGCGATCGCCCGTATATTGCTTTAGAATAACTGAGGACATTTGCTCTTGCTAACTCGTATTCGTTATGAGTATGATTAATGAGGAGATTCACCAAGGAGCCAAACTTATGTTGTCTAATCGAGAAGGACAAAGAGTTCCCAATGTTACCTTTCGCTTGCGTCAGGATAATAAGTGGGTAAATGTAACAAGCGATGATTTATTCGCAGGTAAAACCGTAATAGTTTTTTCCCTACCAGGTGCGTTTACTCCCACTTGCTCATCAACTCATGTTCCTGGCTACAACCAGTTGGCAAAAGTTTTTAAAGACAATGGGGTGGACGATATCGTCTGTATCTCCGTTAATGATACTTTTGTGATGAATGAATGGGCGAAGGACCAAGAAGCACAAAATATAACTTTTATACCCGATGGCAATGCTGAATTCACAGAAGGCATGGGAATGCTTGTGGATAAAACAGACCTAGGGTTTGGCAAACGCTCTTGGCGCTATTCCATGTTGGTGAAAGATGGCGTGATTGAAAAGATGTTCATTGAGCCTGAAGAACCAGGCGATCCCTTTAAGGTTTCTGACGCAGAGACAATGCTTGCATACATCAACCCTGAAGCAGTGAAACCTAACTTAGTTTCCTTGTTTACAAAAGTTGGTTGTCCCTTCTGTGCCCATGCTAAAGAAATGCTGACAGAACGTGGCATTGATTACGAAGAAATTGTTTTGGGTAAAGGTGTGACACCTCGCACGTTAAAAGCTGTCACTGGTGCATCAACTGTTCCCCAAGTGTTTATTGATGGCAAACTCATCGGTGGTTCCGAAGCATTAGAAGCTTACTTGACTGCTAGTTAACGTGAGTTCTCAGGACCTCTCCCACCCAACCTCCCTCTCCTACAAGGAGAGGGAGGAGCTACGTAAAAATGGGATTTTTAAGCCTCTCCCCTACAACCAGAGAGGTTTGGACAGGGGTCAAATCAGGATACATCGAACTCACGTCTAGTTAAATCAACGATGAACTAACCCCACCCCGCGTACGGAGTGGGGTAAACCGTGATAATACGTAAAAAAAAATATATATATCACCTTAAAGAGCGCCGTATTGAAGCGCTAATCATGTCTACCACAAAAGTAAGACCAAGAAAAACGATTAAGGTGCTTAGCAAACCTTTGTAATCAAAACTACTCAATTGCTCCGTGAGGAGACGCCCCAAACCACCAGCACCCACCAACCCCACAATCACCGTGGCGCGAATGCAGACTTCCCAGCGGTAGAGGATGTAAGCAAGGAAGCGCGGAAGAGTCAGAGGAAGAATACCATAGAGAAAGACTTGAGATTGAGTTGCACCCAAAACTTTCAAGGAACGCAAAGGTCGCTCATCCAAATTTTCTATCACCTCTGCCATCAAACGCCCTAAAATACCTAAATTGTGGATAGCAAGGGCGATCGCACCTGGCAAAATCCCCGGAAACAACACAAACAGAAAGATCAGCGCCCAAATTGGTTCTGGAACAGCACGGGCAAAAAGCAACACAAAACGAGTCACAGCAGATTTGAGATTTTGAATTTTGTTCGCGTAGCGTGTCCTCCGGACATATTTTGAATTTTGAATTGATTTGTCTCCCCTCGCTGCTAGGAAAGAAAGCAAAATTCCTCCTAAACCTGCGCCTGTGCTTGCCAAAATCGACATAGCTAAAGTCTGCGCCGAAAGGGTGAACATTTGATTCAACTGACTAATATCCGGAGGGAACAAGTGGTGAAACACTCCCGCCAACAATTGAGCAGTTCGGGGTGCCCAGAGTTTTGTAAAATCGGCTTTGACATACCAGAACGAAAATATAAGTAGAACAACACCGCCCAGTAAGGATAAAGTTATCACTGGGTCACGTCGGTACTGTTCAGATAAGACTTGATGATTCCCCCTAGCCCTCCTTGAAAATGGGGGATCATAGTCCCCCTTCCTAAGGGGGGTTGGCGGGATCTGGTTTTTCCGCTGCTTCAAATTGAGAACATTCAAATCCAAACGACTAGGGACACCCAAACGCTGACGCAACAACCCACTCAAAAAATCTGTTCCACCACTTAACAACAGCAAAGCGAACATCAAAGTCCACATTTGCTCATAACGCAGCGACTGAAGACTGAGGAAAATTTGATAACCCAGTCCACCAGCACCGATAATACCCAACACAGCAGCAGCACGAATTGAACACTCAAGCCGATAAAAGCCGTAAGAAAGTAGATTAGGGAAAGCCTGAGGAATGAGGCTATAGACAAAAGCATTCAGGGGAGAAACACCACTATTAAGTAGTGCAAGTAAAGAACCACGGGGAGTTTCATCCAAAATTTCAGAAAATACTTTAGCAGTGATAGCACCAAAAGGAATGGCGATCGCCAGCACCGCCACCAGTGGATCAAGTCCAAAAATATTCACAAAAAACAATCCCCAAATCAGTTCGTGAATTGCTCTCGGGACTGCTAAAATTGCCCGTACTATCAGCCAAGGTGCTTGAAAACTTCCAAATGAAATCGACTTCCACCACACCTCAGTCGATAAAACACCACCCACCAACCCAATAATCACACAGAAAAACGTGCCACAAACAGCATAAGCAAGAGTTTTCAGAGTCGCATCAAGACTCAGCAGCAAAAATTCTGGACTCAAATCCGGTGAAAGTGCAGCAACAACAAAGCGGACAACAAGATACCAACCCCCCTGATTCATCAAATCTGGCTGAAATACACCAGCCACACACAACGACCAAACCACCGACAAAACAAACAGCACTCCCCAAAAAGTCTGCCAGTTAATAAAGGAAGGTCGTTTAGGCAATATTGAATTAGTCATTAGTCATTTTCCGTGTTCCCGCGTCTTTGTGTCCCCGTGTCCTTCTTCTCCCCATCTCCTCGTCCGCGTCTCCTGTGCTTATACAGTTAAATTCTATACAAATCTTCCACCATCCCTATAGACACCTCCTCAACAGGTGCATCGAACAAAATGCGTCCCTGTCGCAAACCAATAAGGCGCTGAAAGTGACTACGGGCATATTCAATTGCGTGCAGACTGGTAATGAGCGTTTTACCCGTATTTTTATTTAAGCTGCGTAATAAATTTATCACTTCACGGCTGCGTTCTGGATCGAGGCTGGAAATAGGTTCATCAGCAAGGATAGCAGCGGGATCTTGCACGAGAACACGGGCGATCGCCACCCGTTGTTGCTGTCCACCAGAAAGGCGGTCTGTACGTTCGTAAAGCTTCTCAGGAATTCCTACCTGCGCTAATGCTTTAAACGCTGTTTCCACTTCCAAGGGATAAATGAGTGAAGCAGCAGCTTTGAAAAATGACCAGCGTCCTAAATGCCCAGCGTTGACATTGTGAATAACTTGCAGGTTGTCAACCAAATGAAATTGCTGGTAAATTGTACCAATTTGCCGCTGTATTTGTCGTAGAGACTTGGGACGTAGATGTGCAAGGTTGCGACCGAGTACCCAAACTTCCCCTTGTGTGGGTTGGAGTGTACCGTTGAGTAAGCTAATTAAGGTACTTTTTCCTGCACCACTGGAACCAACAAGGGCGACTCGTTCACCTGGATAGATTTGCAAGTTGATGTTACTGAGAGATTGGAAGGTTCCAAATTGTTTGGTGACGTTTTTGAGTTCAAATATTGGTGTAGGTGGGTTCATAGTAATCATTGAACCGCCAAGACAAGAGAGGACGCCAAGAGATTTACAAAAAGTAGTTAGGTGCGTTAAGGGGAGATCAGGTTGCTATCCATTTTGTCATCAAATACCGATTTTGGTCTGTAAAACCAACCTTTCGATAGAAGCTTTGTGCAATTGTATTTTCCCGTTCAACTTCTAAATGCAAAGCATGAATCTCTAAAGAAGGACATACACTTTCTATAAACTGTATGCTTTTCACGCCTACTCCTTGTCCTCGATGACTTTCTCGGATATAAAATTCATCGATAAAAGCATCACGTCCTCGGTACTCTAAACTGTAGCCAAATGTCAGGATAATGTATCCAATCACTTGGCTATCTTGTTGGATTAGCCACACTCGCCCTAGAGAATCGTCATTTAAAAATTTTGCCAAAGCTGTGCTAACAGTCGCTTCATCAAATGGATGACCATCATACTTGTAAAACTCTTGGATGAACTGAATAAGAAGTTTAGTATCAAAGTTATCTGCTAGTTTGAATGTTGTTTCCATTTGTTTGCAACAGCATTGCAACTATTTAATCTTACCTATTTCTCGACCAATTTTTTCGATTTGAGCGTAGTTTTCGTTCTTTGTGGGAATGAATTTTTCTGCTTGTAAGAGGTCGAGAATTTCTTTTTGTTCTGGGACTTTGGGGTCTAATTTGAACAATGCATTCTGCACTTTTTTGCCGAAATCTTCACCGTAGCGCTGTTTGACTTGAGGGTTGAGTACCCAGTGATAATCGTAGTATGCAGGGGTGCGCCAGAGAACTTCTACTTTATTTAAATCTACTTCTTTGGCGTTGACGCGCTTTTGCCAAACTTTTTCGTTTAAAGCGCCGACTTCATAGGTTCCTGCTTCTACAAGTTTGATGGTTTTGTCATGGTCGCCGGAAAAGCCTGCTTGTCCTTTAAAATCTGTTAAGTTGACGTCAGCTTGTTGAAGAAAGTATTGTGGCATTAAACGGCCAGATGTGGAAGACTCGCTACCAAAGGTGAAGGTACGCCCTTTAAGTTGTTGGAGATCGGCGGTGTCTTTGAATGGTTTGAGATTCGTTTTTTTGTTGGCGATGAAAACGCTGTGGAATTTTTCGTCTACGTCACGTTGGGCGATCGCCTCTGCACCTGGGACTTGCAACCTTGCTTGAACACCAGTTAATCCCCCAAACCAAACTAAATCTAAATCTCCCACTTTAAATGCTGTGACTGCTGCTGTATAATCTGTAACGGGTTTATATTCTACAGGAACATTCAGTTCTTTTTGTAAATAAGAGGCTAGCTTGGTGTACTGTCGCTGCAACTTCTGCGGGTCTTGATCGGGAATTGCCCCTGTGACCAAAGGTTTTACCTCTTTTGCACCTGTACCAGAATTTCCAGATGTGCTGGGGGAACAAGCTGTTAAAGGGAGCAAGAGTAGCAACGCACCTGACACCAAAAATTTTTTCATCTTCTAGATATACCGCACTGTTTTTCTATCCAGGATAAAATTTTACAACTGTTTGTCATTGGGTACGCTTAATATCCGGCAAACAAAGTGATTCCAGGGGAAAATGGCGAATTAGAGTATTTGAAACCTACCATCTATCGAGATAACAAACTAAGCGAATCTACTTAGTCATGAAGTTACTAAATAATAAGCTGCGGGATGTAGCGTGTAGAAAGACACGCAAGCGTTGACTTGATAAAGCCCCCCTTTTTAAGGGGGGTTGGGGGGATCTTAACCGAGGATTTGACGTATCAACTCCTGTATTTGCTGACACACACTTTCAAAATTGTTTAACACATCCTTATTGGTAAATCTTATCACTTCTAGTCCATAACCTTCTAATATCTGTGTTCTTTCTGCATCATAATTTTTGCCTTCAATGGTGAAATGGCTATCTCCATCAATCTCAATCACCAATTTCAACTTTGCACAGTAAAAGTCAACAATAAAATTGTCAATTGGTCTTTGCCTTAAAACGCGAAATTTGGATGTTTTCAGGTAGTCGTTCCACAGCTTATTCTCGGCAGGTGTCATGTTTTTTCTAAGTTCCTTTGCCCTTTCAACAAGTTCTGGGTTGTAGGGTAAGTGAAAATCTGTGTTGAGTAGGCGTTTTTGTTTGGGCATATGCCGATTCTTACGATGATCCCCCCTAGCCCCCCTTCTCAAGGGGGGAATAGGATGGTTGTATGTGTTGATAGTCGTGATCATCCCCCTTAACCCCCTTAAAAAGGAGGGCGTCTCTTCAAAGAAAAGCTTCCACACGCACAAGGTCTAGCCGACGTAGATGTCGTCAGGTCTTGGCACGGCTATCGGGGCGGGAGAGACGATTTCAAGCGTGGGTGAACCACAACATTTCTAAAACAATCATTCAGCAAGCCAAAAGTGAACAAGCACTTGTAGCAATTGAAGATTTAACTGGTATCCGTGAGAGGACAAACCAAAAACCACGTAACAAAACTGAACGTCGTAGAAGCAACTCGTGGGCGTTCTACCAGTTGCGGGTATTTTTGGAGTACAAGGGATTAACAGACGGAGTGGAAGTTGTTGTCGTCCCTCCTGCTTACACAAGCCAGACCTGTTATCAATGCTTGTATATCGGCTTGCGCTCTGACAAAAGATTCAAATGCGGTAATTGCGGGTTGTCGTGTGATGCTGATTTGAACGGAGCGAAAATGATTGCGTTATTGGGGCAGTCTGTAAACCTGCCTGGAGGCTCGAACGGTCTGTGCTGTAATCTCAGCACGGACTCTTCAGGGCTACTGAAAGCCCACACTGTACCGCAAGGTCAGTGTGGGTAGTTTACACTAATGGAACATTAGGCTATGCATATTGTGGGCAACCACCGTAGATTTACTGCGAGAAAAAAAAGAAAAAATAAAGCCCCCCTTCTCAAGGGGAGTTGGGGGGATCTGCTGTTGACCTACTTAACAAAATTTAGAGTCACTTTCTGCTCAAACCCTTAAAATTTCGCCAGAGTAGAAAGTAGAAGTTATCACCTGTGCTTCTCATCCCCTATCCCATCAGGCGCATATGACTCAAACTTTTGAACCCACAACAGGTACAGACAGATACATTCGTGCTGCCAAACTTGCAGATGTGCAAGCAGCAGGCAGTTTGCTCGTTAATTTAGAAAAACACACCATTGCCCTGTTCTACTCTGACAATAAGGTCTATGCAATAGATAACCGTTGTCCTCACATGGGTTTTCCCCTGCACGGGAGTACTTGCAAAGATGGTATTGTCACTTGCCCTTGGCACTATGCTCGCTTTGACCTTGCAAGTGGGGGAACGTTCGATTCTTGGGCTGATGATGTGCGTGCCTTTCCTGTAGAAATTCGCGATGGCGAGGTGTGGGTGAATTTGACTTCCCAAGTTGACTCTTATATACACCAATGCCAACGGCTTCAGGATGGGTTAGAACAAGGCATTTCCCTCGTGATTGCCAAATCTGTCATTGCCCTACTAGACATGGGGCTAGAAGCTACTGAACCCTTTGAAATGGGATTAGAGTTTGGCACCCGTTACAACAAGGAAGGTTGGAGTACAGGCTTAACCATTCATACGTGCATGATGAACTTGCTGCCGTATCTGGATGCAGAAGACCGACCGCTTGCCCTTTATCAAGGACTTTCAGCTGTCGCCCGTGACAGTGGAGATGCACCGCCTCACTTTGTGGTTCACCCATTGCCCAATTCCACTGTTGACATCAAGACTCTCAAAGGTTGGTTCCGCCAGTTTATCGAACGGCGCGATAGTGAAGCAGCAGAACGCTGCCTAATCTCTGCAATTCGGATGGGTGCAGATAGGAAACAGATTGCAGATATGTTATTTGCTGCTGCGACAGACCACCGCTATATTGATGTCGGTCACACACTCGACTTTATTAATAAGGCGTTAGAAGCACTCGATGTTGTTGATTGGCAGGGTGCTGAGAAAGTTTTAGCAAGTTTGATTCCTAGCTTGGCAAACGCCTCCCGGATGGAAGAGTCGAATTCTTGGCGCTATCCTGTGGATTTAGTCGCAATTTTAGAGTCTACATTTGAACAGTTGCCAGTTGCCTTGGAAGAAGGACGATCGCAATCGGGAACTTGGTCAGGTCGAGAAGAGTTGGTTCCTATTCTATTAGGTGAAGATGCCCAAGCTATAGCCGACGCGCTATTGACTGCATTGAGAAAAGGTTGCACTCAAGAGCAATTAGCTGGTGTAGTCACATACACAGCCGCCCTTCGTGTTGCCCGATTCAATACCAATAATGACTTTGGAGACTGGAACACAGCACACCATCCGTTCACCTTTGCCAATGCAGTTCATCAAGGATTGCGCCGGGTGCCCTCGTTAGAGTTACTTCGAGGTGTATTTGATGCGGCAATGAGTGTCTATCTCAACCGCTTTTTAAATGTGCCACCAGCCCGACTTCCAGAACCAAAACAACCAGTTGAAAATCCCGAGGAATTGCTTCAACAATTGCCGGAGTTGTTGAATCGTCAACAGCAGGTGAATGAAGCAGGGCAGTTAGTTGCTCAATATCTTTATAGTGGCGGCAACTCGCAGAAACTGCTAGCAATGCTTGGTAAATTAATGCTACGAGAAAATCGGGAATTTCATGTCATTCAAGAAGTCGAAGCGGCTTTCCGTCAGTATTCTTTTTTGGGTCAAACTCCTGCTGGTATTCATGTATTAGTTGCTGTGACTAGGTATTTAGCAGCACACTCACCGACCATGCGATCGCAAGTCCAAACATATCAAATTGCATATCGGTTGCATAAAGGCGATCGCCTGTTTGAGGATTGACTCAGATTCCGCACCCAGTACTTATAAACGAATGACACGTAAGTTTGGTTAAGGGGGAATGGGTAAAGGGTAAAGGAAATCATGAGAGCGTGTTTTCTCCCTTTTCCCTTTCACCGAATGGCACGCTTGTTTGGTTAAGGGGGAACGGTTTTATTGTTTGGGTGAGGTGAAGCGATCGCCATTGTTCTGTGCCATTTCCATAGCCAAAATTGCTGCTTGCAACCGCTGTAACCCTTCATTGCTCAGCAAAATACCCCGTCTTCGTTTGGCTTTGAATTGTCTCATCTAGCTAAGCTAGTATCTGCGTGTTTTGATCTTAATTATATTAACTGTCTTAATTGTCTTAACTGTCTTAACTGTCTTAACTGTCTTAACTGTCTTAACTGTCTTAACTGTCTTAACTGTCTTAACTGTCTTAACTGTCTTAACTGTCTTAACTGTCTTAATTGTCTCCTACTAATTTTTTCCATATTGCGTACTGAACTAAGGCAAACGCATCTTAATTTTGCTTATTGGTTGTAAGATTGTATTTGGTTGTAAAAAAGGATTACAGAAAAACGACTATTCCGTGTAAATATATAAGCCAAATTAATCATCAAAAACCATGAGATATATGAATTTGATGACTACACATAACGGATTAATAACGCTTGTTCAAGTAGCATATCAAATAATAAAAAATTATTAGTTGTTTTGCTTTTCTGTTGTCAGCGCACAGCACCGCGAGTAGCGATCGCCTTAAAGAAAATGTAGAGACGCTTCAAACAGCGCGTCTCTACAAATGACTAATAACTAATGACTCATGATAAAAAAAGTGTTGCCATATTAAGTAAAGAATTGTATTGTAAGGATTGATTATTTCCTTAATTAATGACTAGCGAAGTAGAGGCGAGTGTATTCAGCATAATTTTTGTGCTAGATTTGACCCGTAACGAATTGAGTAAAAGCAAATGGCTACTTCTGAATTGACTAATATTGACCAGAAAAACCAAAGGGAAGTTTTCGAGACCGTTGAAAGCTTCTCCTCTCCCTCAGGGCAGAAAAATTTGTTTACCTTGAAGGTAATTGAGTATTTATTACTTGCTGCTTTTTTCTCTTCTGGTATAATTGTGATATTTTATCCAGATGATAAGAAAATTGTCATAGCAGGAGCAGTATCTCTAACTATTTTGTTTTTTTTGTTGCTCATTAATAGACAAGTGTTTGAAGACTCTAAGAAGTCTGTTAAGGAATCTGATCTCACCCAAAAAGCTGAGTTGTATACTTATCTATTAAGTAATCATAATTCCTGGAATAAAAATACGCTGACTTTGGCAAGAGGAAAGGCTTTACAGTACTGCCAAGACTTAATTGATGATTATAAAAGAATTCGGAGTGTATCGAGAAACCTTTACTATAGTTTGCAAATTGCGACAGTAATTTTATCAGGAGTCACGCCAATTTTAGTTTTGGTAGACAAATTAGAAGCAGGACAAGCCTGGCTGAAGTGGCTCCCTGTACTTTGCCCAGCTATTGCTTCTATAATCGCCAGTATAGTTACCTCTTTTCCTTTTCAGAAGAATTCGGTTGCTGCTAACACAGCCGTTGAATTGTTAGAGGCTGAACAAGAGAAATTTATATTGGGAGTAACTCCGCCTTACCGTTGTTACGATGTGTCTGACGAAACCCAACAGCAACAAAAGGCAAGCCAGGCATTAGAATACTTTATTATTCAAGTGAATAACATTCATCTCAACCAACTGCAAGAACAACAAACGGGTGAGAAGCAACCAGAAAAGACAGAATCAACTCCATCTAACGAGCAAAAGCAGGAGCAGGGTTAAGCAAGCTAACACCAACTAGCAGCTTAAACATAGCTCTAGAAAGTTTGAAATAGACTGGGTATGGGGTTAGGTGGGAGCTTAACAGTTATCAGTTACCAGTTATCAGTTACCAGTTAATCCCCATGAATAAATGAGCGGGGATTTTGGCAAGGAATAACTTTTCTTTTCTTTCCACAAATGAATTTGGGGGCTTGTACCCGGAATGTGAACAGTGAAAAGTCTCTCTGTTACCTCGGACTGTACTTGTTCACTGTTCACTGTTTCGGTCAAAACAATTCAAAAAACCGTCATGACTGCGTGCTAAAAAGAATGCTTTTTGTGACGGACAAGAATCCTGCTTGAGAATACTACCTCACCCCATTCAATTTGGAAGCGATCGCACTCCCCGCACTCCCCCTTGGGCAATCCGTAGCAGCAGTCTCCAAATGGTAGTTTCGACATACCAATACATTCCTCATTTTTTATTTCTCGCACATAAATAGCATGTTGTCAAAATAATTTTGATGCGTTTGCCCTGCAACTAAATCGAAACTTTCAAAAAATTTATTTACCATTTCTTTATCCTAGTTAATGTTAGTTTGGGCTAGACATGGTAAAATATTCACATGATAAAGATTTTAGTGTTATTAAAAAATACCCAGTTATTTCATCCTACCTGCGGAATGTGGGTTTCACCTATTTCCGGCTTTTGCTTATGGTTAGAACTGACTTCCGTTTCATGAAAACCAAACCACCAACTCAAGGCGCAATATATTGTGCTGTAGACGCATGGTCATATTTAGAATCTGCTGTCATCAGTGCTTTTGCTCTTCGTCAGGTATCGCCTAAGCTACCAATCATCATCTTGTCAAATATAAAAAAGACAGGACTTCAAGAGCAGTTGTCAGAACTTGATATTGTCATCAAACCAATTGTTATTCCTGAAAAAGAGAGGCTGAGTCATGTCATGGTATCTAGGCTGATTAAAACCAGCTTGCATACTTTTACAGAGTTTGATGAAACTCTATACTTAGATGCTGATATTCTGCCTCTAAAACCAATTGATGAAATCTGGAGGTTCTTAGAATTTGAAAATATTGCTATGGCACTTGATCCATATCCTACCATTTCTCAATGCTGCCATATTGACGAAGTAGAAAAAACTTACACCTTAAAAACGTGTGCTGCTGATTCTGTTCATTTTAACTCAGGGGTGATGCTCTGGAGAAATACCTCAGATGCTCATACTCTATTTGAAACTTGGCAAAAAGAATGGAGGATATTTAAGCAGCAAGATCAATTAGCTTTGTGCCGAGCGGTTCAGGAAACGAAAACTAAAATTGCACATCTACCATCTACTTATAATTATCCAATTCCTTTGCTCGTAAATATAAGTCAGATAGAGGATATAGAGCAGATAAATAAATTAAAACCTGACCTCCCTCAACTGAATGATATTAAGCTTGTTCATTGCTTTAAATCAATAACATTATATTCACAGATATTCAAAGAAGTTGCTAGAAGATTAATGCCTGATGCAACCGAAAAAGCCCTAAGATGTTTAAAATCTATAAGTGAATGTGAGTTCGACGTAGAGTTAGTTAGTTAAATGGATTTGCTCGTCGCCTTTCATCCCCTGCGATTTATCCGGGGACTGAGTTAGTTGAAAATACAGTCCAGCAGATATTGCGGTCTCACAGGACACACACGGAAATAATCCGGACATCCAAATATGCTACCAGGTGAGACTTTTACTTTGCTGCCATTCAGGATAATATAGTTGCTAGGAGCCTTACACTCTAAAAAGTCTTGGTACTTAGCCCAAACATAAACAGCACCAGAACTTTCGATATAGTACTGATGCTTTGATAGTTGGTCAATTGCAGATTTGATATTTTTTTGCGTAACGCTCACCAAGGCTTGAATCTGACTGATTAAACGCTTATCCTGGAGAATTGAGGCACAAGCGGACTGAGAAATTGAACTGACGCAAGAAGCATAACTGCTACGAAACATTTGCATCTTCTGTATAGTACTCTTGTCAGAGACAACAAACCCAATCCTCAAACCGCCCAAACCGAGCATTTTGCTCATGGAATCAATATGTACTAAGTTTTCTCCGCTAGAGGAATTCATTCTATCCAGAATGCTGGCTCCTGGTTGGTTCATTAGGGAAAAAACACGATAAACCTCGTCGGATATGACTTTAACCTGATACTCTTGTGCAATGTCTAATATCCGGTTAAGATCCGACTGAGATATTTCAGCACCGGTGGGATTGTTGGGAAAATTCAAGACGAGCACAGAGGGCTGGTAAGCAGATATGGAATGTGCGATCGCCTTGGCGACATTTTCATCTCTTGGATCGTATGTGCGAATGACTGTTCGTGAACTACCCAACACCGACCCTAACGTCTGTCGGTGTGGGCTTCTGATTTCATCGACCGTTGCCCCTTGCCCTTACTTTGTAGGTGGTCTTACACAGCCTCTATCAGCAAGAACGGGGTTCCCAAGTCCATAGATAATATCCGAATACCTTCATTTCTTATGTTCAGCGCTGCATTACCATCACGGTCATGATGAGTTTTACACGATGGGCAATCCCATTCACGTATATCGAGCGTTAACTCATCAAGAACATGACCGCAGCATGAACAAGTTTTTGAGCTAGGGAAAAATCTGCCAATCTCTACAAGTTGACCGTCCTTAGCTTTTAACTTGTAGTCCAGAAAGTTAGCAAACATTCCCCAGCCCACGTCGGATATTGATTTTGATAGCTTACGATTCCGCACCATTCCCAAAACAATTGAGATTCTCTACAATGATGACGCTTGCTTCGTCTACCAGTTTTCTGCTCAGTTTATGCAGAAAATCCTGGCGGGAATTTGATACTCGCTCATGAACCTTGGCTACTAGTTTTTTGTACTTATTTCTTGAATTACTTCCCTTTACTTTACGAGCAAACTTCTTTTGTTTCCTCGCTAAATTCTTTTCATGACGCTTCAGGTATTTTGGATTGGAATACTTGGTAACTTCATTGCCATCGTGAACAATAGCAAAGTCTTTCAAGCCAAGGTCAATGCTGAGCGTCTTGTCACCAGATATCTGACTAGATTCACCCTCAATCTCAAGTAAGATTGAAGCGAAATATTTATCTGTAGGTGTTTTACTGATAGTGACAGTCTTAACTTTCTCTTCAATGGGTCTATGAAAGACTGCTTTAATAACACCAATCTTGGGAACTTCTAAACAATCACCCACAACCTTAACGTTTTGAGGATATTGGATTGATTGCTTGTGATGCTTTGACTTGAACCTAGGGAACTTAGCTCTACCCTCAAAAAAGTTAGCATAAGCCTTGTTTAGGTTGATTGCTACACATTGTAAAACAGCAGAATAACAATCCTCTTTCAACCAAGGGTACTCGACCTTTAGTTGCGGGAGATAAGCCTTGTAAAGGCTTAGCTTTAACGACTTTCCTGTTTGTGAATAGTGTTGAATGCAAGCATTAAGGGCATAATTCCAATACCACCTTGCACAACCAAATGACTTAGCTAGGGCTATTTCTTGTTCAGTTGTTGGGTATAGTCTTACCTTAACTGCTTTCAACACTTTCATCACCTCCTTTTTGCTATTATAATAACATAAATGCAAAGGCAATGTGTAGGCAATTATGAAAAATAAAGCATTAAACTTGAGAATATCAGAACGCAGGTTAAATAAGTTGCGGCTATACTCAGCTTGGAAAGATAAGACAATGACTCAAATACTGGAAGACTTCATTGACTCGTTACCCATCCCAGAGAGAGGCAATTCCTCCGAGACCAACATTGCTGATTGAACTGCGTTCAATGCCGCTTGTTGGTCAATTCGTTATTGCCCAGAATTCATCCCAACACGCTCACGGAGTACCGTTACAGTGTGGGGCTTCTTCTGCTCTAGCTAAAGCTTGCGCCCACATGTAATAGGGAGTCCAGCCAGGCTTGGGTAAAACAATTGTATCGCCTCGATCCAGGCTAGCCAAAAAAGCCATCCACAGAGCTTCCTTGGCTCCTGATGCAATTAATATTTGCTCTTCATCAATGCTATAGCCTTGTTTAAACAAGTAGCTGGCGTATGCGGAGCGCAAACTTTTCAACCCCAGAGAATCGACATAGCCTAACGGCGCTTCTTTCACACTAGCTAGGATAAGTTCCTTAAGCCAGTCAGGCTGTTCAAGCTGAATCTCGCCAATAGATAAATCTACAACTTCTGTTCTGGAGGTATCTGTTGCTACAGATGTGGGATATCCGTTTAAATTAGTTTGGAAACTGTTGAGAATGCTGTCGATATATTGATTCATAACAAAAGGCTGCGTCTGGACAATAGACTTCTTGCACTCATTTTTTTTCTTAGTGTTCTTCTTTGCGTCTTTGCAACGCCAGTCGCCTCTGTCGGGAAACCCTCCTACAGCGCTGGCTCGTCTTTGCGCGAGACAAAATAATATTTATGCAATCTTGTCTAATAACAACCAACCATACTATGGCATCAGGTAATACATATTCAGGTTAGTAATTGATCCAGCCAGTAATTCCCGTTCGCTCAAAGATACATGAATACGCTCCACTTGTTTATCTTGGTAACGATCATTGACTTGACTTGCCATTTCATGCCCTAAGTTATTGATAAAATTATTAGCATAATTGGAATATCGTTTTTGCAACACAACCGCAAAAACTGACGATAGCTTGGTGGATATTCTTGGTTTTACCTCTATGTGGGGCTAGTTGATGGTTTGGCTTGGTCGTAGGTTTGCAGTTGTTCGACATCTGCGTCTGTTTGTGGCTTTGGCATTATCTTGTTTATTAATCATCACAAGCAGTTGCAGACCTGTACAGTTTAAAATCAAGGAGGCTGGGGTTTCTCAATTAGTTTTAGTCACTGCAAATGAGCCAACGACCTTTAACTATCCCCTCATTCAATCTCCTTACCCTATTTTTCCCTTATTATATGAGGGATTAGTAACTGAGAATGCTCTCACGGGAGAGTTTGAGCCAGCATTAGCTGAGTCTTGGGAAATTTCTCAAGACAAGCGGCGAATTACTTTCACTTTGCGTGCGGGATTAAAGTGGTCAGATGGTGAACCACTCACTGTTGATGATGTGCTTTTTACCTTTAAAGACATTTACCTCAATAAAAAGATTCCTACAGCTTTCAGAGGTTTTTTGCAGATTGGTAGCGCTGGTACTTTGCCATCGGTGCAGAAACTCGATGAACGACGAGTGGAGTTTACTTTGCCAGAACCTTTTGCCCCTTTTTTAAAATATATAAAAGAACTGTTAATTCTTCCCGCTCATGCATTGCAGGAGTCGGTACTGTCCATCGATGATAAGGGAAATCCTTTGTTTGTTTACACTTGGGGAACCGATACAAATCCCCATAAAATCATCGGCAATGGTTCTTATAAGTTGGCAAGCTATACTACTGGTGAGCGCGTAGTCTTGCAACGCAATCCCTACTACTGGCGCTCTGATCAACGGGGAAATTCTCAACCCTACATCGACCGTATTATCTTACAAATTATCACATCCACTGACAATCAGTTGATCAAGTTTCGCTCTCGGGAACTTGATACTATAAAAGTCGCCCCTGAGGCGTTTAGCTTGCTAAAGCGCGAGGAAAAGCGCGGGAAATTTACCGTTTACAATGGCTTAGATCCTATTAGCAGTTTTGTTCGTTTCAATCTCAATCAAGGTCGTAATGCTCAAGGTAAACCTTTTGTAGATCCAATCAAGTCTCGCTGGTTCAATACCTTAGCTTTTAGGGAAGCAGTTGCTTACGCCATTGATCGCGAAACGATGAAAAACAATATTTATTGGGGATTGGGTGAAGTGCAACATTCACCCCTTAACGTGCAAAGCCCCTATTACTTGTCTGCGGAAAATGGGTTAAAGGTTTACAACTACGACCCCCAAAAAGCAAGGCAACTGCTAATAAGAGCGGGTTTTAAGTATAATGCCGAAAACGAGCTTTTGGATTGGGAAGGGAATCGGGTACAATTTACCCTCTTGGTGAAATCAGAGGAGAGGTCTAGGATATACGCAGCAGTTCAAATTCAACAAGATTTAAACAAGATTGGCATCAAAGCGGATTTGCAGGTACTCAACGAGAACACTGTACTGCAAAAGGTGTACAACAGTCGAGATTGGGAGTGTTATGTGGGCGCGACTGGTTTTCCCGGTGCAGATTTTGAACCCGATCTTCTGTCTATATTCTGGCGCAGTGGAAACTCATCTGTGAAGCAACTGACTGACTGGCAGCGAGAGATTGATAATCTGTTCGCTGCTGGAGAGAAAGAACTGGATCGAACCAAGCGCCAAAAAATTTATCGCAGATTTCAGCAAATTGTTGCCGAACAGTTACCGATGTTTTTCCTGGTGCATCTGCCCTCGTTTGAGGCAGTGCGATCGCGCATCCATAATCTCAAATTTTCTCCTATGCAGGGTGCTTTCTGGAACATTCACGAGATCAGGACTGACGAAAGCACACGCAGGACATCAATGATTATGCCTTGGAGTGAAAAAAACAATTAAGATTGTACGGACAAGAAGATAAATTTTGGAACTGGGAGTTTAAAGTTCAATACGGTTCAGTTAGTGGTGTTTAGTTTTGTTAAGATCCCCCAACCCCCTTAAAAAGGGGGCTTAGTTCCCTCCTTTTTAAGGAGGGCTAGGGAGGATCAATCCTTAACTGAACTGTATTGGTTTAAAGTTCAGTTTATCTGAAAGAATTTCAGCCCAGAAGTGAGCAGTCAAATGAGCCGCCAATCATTGCTAGACCCAAATCGCTCGTATACTTTTAACAATTACTTTGAATTAGGGTTTGCGGTTGACGATTTAGTAGCTGAATTTGGCTATTCGTTTGAGCGTAAATTTATCAATTTACCTCAATATTCAGGTACATTAGACCGACTTCTCGATTTAAAACAGCGGATTGAAGAAGTGTTACCGTATGTGGATTTAGAGAACGAAGCGACACGCCGGGAAATGCTAATTGCACCGATTATCACTGATTTAATCCACTATTCGCACGCTAAATTACGAATAGAATACAGTATTAAAGTTGACAATAGACTCCAAGGCAATTTGGATTATTACCTGCGAACAAAGGCTAATGTCATTGTAATTGAAGCCAAGCACGCAGATATCAACAAAGGATTTACACAACTGGCGACTGAAATGATAGCCCTTGATAGATGGACTGATTCGACTCAAGCAGAAATATTGGGAGCAGTAACGACAGGTAATGTTTGGCAATTTGGTATATTATACCGACAGACACAAAGTATAGAACAAGCGATTAACCTCTACCGAGTGACTGAAGAATTGGAAGTGGTACTCAGGATTTTGCTGGCTGCGCTGATGAGTGAGAGTTGATTTTTATACAAATTAATCAAAACAGGCGATCGCCTGTTTAAGGATTGAGAAAGTTTCTTAAAAATCAGTCAACAGATAACGTTAACTTGGTGATTCCCCCTCCCCCAACCACTATATGCGCCCGCCTTTAACAAGTCGTCGATTGACGCATGAGTGGTAACTATTTCCCGCGCGCATATTCCCCTCCTAACTTTTCTCTGGTGTCGGGGATTTTATTGCTTAATTGACACAGGGGAACCACCTGAATCTGTAACTAGCAACTTGGGTTGCTACCCTGGCGATTATTGCCATTTGCGGCGATGTATTTTAGCGCAGTAATGCTAGGGAGAAAGCAATAAGCGCTCCCTCGGGTTTTAATAAACTGTTGAAACCCCTGAATCTTCAGAGAGTTCTGAGGGAGTTCACCGGGAATATTGAATTCACTGCTTTGGGATGAGTTGTCGCCAACTAGGGGATCTTTATTATTGCTGGGTAAACCGGCAAAATCGCCTTTGTTCACCCAATTTTTCATAACAAATTCGAACTGGTTTTCAAGACTGACACAGATGAACATACCGAGCAGTCCCCTTTCGATTCCATCGTCAGGAGAGTTAGGATTATAGGGTGGGCCATAGGGCATTCCTCGTCGTAGGAGCCGGTGATTTGAAGTTATACCCTGTACTTTTGCGGCGCGAGGGTTAGTGCGACGTATGTGTGAGCCAATGGGGCATCGAAGCCCTTTCGAGTCGTCGGAATAATCAAAGTCATTTAATTGATTGCAGCTAATCGGCGTCTGATCTGGGGGTTCATCAGCATCGGGTGAAAGAGCCAGGGGTACACCGTTGCGCCATCGACCGCAGAGTTTAGCAGCCAGCTTTTCTGGCTCGATTTTATCCGCATAGTCTTGGAGAAATTTCTCGAAGCCAGCAACGTCCTGCTCAAGCACTCGAAAAGCCACAAAACTACCATACAAACCCAACTCATGGGGGGTCGGTATTTCGTAGAAACGCTTATCGTCATTCATCACAATAAACTGATAAGCAGGAATAATTGCTTGCCTATCAGATGGCATTTGAGGGCCACCCTCGATAGTAGGCTGTGAAATTCCATCCTTGTAGCCAAAATGAATCTTGCCATCGGGAAAAGTATTTCCGTCAAAATGAGATAACTCGTTGACCGCTTCTCCCTGAGCAAACAAGGACCGCAATGTTGTTGACTGCGACTCCAATACATCATCATCTTGGGCATACAGGGAAAGTAGGACATGAACATTAGGCGTTCCTAACTCACCTTTCCAATGCTCAGGAGCGCTCTCTCCTAGGTCCCCAATTTCCTTTGCTTGAGCAGGGGCACCTTGTCTAAATGAATTGAAAGATTGAAACGAAAATTCTGGCAATTCGAGGGCTTTTAAACCCTCAAAAGTAAATCCAATATTCAAGCAGTAGCTCGGCTTTTTGTCCCACGGCGCAGCAGTAGTGATTTGAGGGCTTGAGGTAGGAACCCCCCCCACAAAATTACCAATGAAATGCTTCGCCGCATCTGCTTTATTAATGTGCAGAATAAAGTATCGCACTTTATTCATGTTATAGCCACGAATAATCAAACCTTGGATATTGTCGAGGGGAAGAGTAACTGGCGGTTGCTCATTTTCCATAGATTTTTTATCGCTAAGCTTAACTTTGTCTATTCAGACTGCATAGACAAAAGTATCAGTCATACGGTCGAACAAAGAACGGAGGAATTTTACAATCTAAGTCGATTGAAAAGTCGATTTGAGACAGTATTTTGAGAGGAAATATCTCGTGAGCTAATGTTTAATTCTTTGCGTTTGTAAGAATTTGAACTACGCTCAAAGTAGGATAAGCGCTGTACCACACCTCTACTTTTTCATTGTGTGCATCTACAAAATCAGCAAAGGCTTGAGCATTCTTTTTTACGGGTATAAGACTTTCGCCATCTACTAGATGCTCGAGTAATGCATCGAATACTTCACTGACGACATCAACGAAGTCTTGGACATATTCCTTAAAATCCCCATCATAGGCAGTAAAAAGTGCAAATTTGGTGTAGACCTCATCAGTTGACGTAGTATCTCTTTCGAGGAACATAAAACGTCCAAAATGTACCGTGCCTATCTGATCGAGGGCCTTGCCGTCAACATGAGTTAAAATCTGTTTTAACTCTTTATAGTGTTGCGCCACGGGTTGCTTGATCGGTGCAATAAAGCTCAATGGTTTTTGTGCTGGCGTCGTGGTAGCTTGTTGCTCATTGTTACTCATCAGTTCGGCCTCCTTTAGTGCTAGGGAACTTAAGTGACTAGAGAGTACTACAGTTGCCGGAATGCGCATTCCGGAATTCTCCGAATAAGTCTTAGCCAGCCTGACCAAATGCGGTTATCTTAAGATAAAACTGGTGCTACAAACCAGAAATATTGAAAACTGCAACACAACTTTACAGGTGGTATTGGGCGAGAAAATCTTCTAAGGAGAGGGTTTTTGGGGAGATATATGTCCGAAGCGTCAATCTCCTAAACTCACATCTTGCACCAAGAAAAGTTGATGTAAAATGTACACACAGTACTAACCCTAAAGCCCTTATTTTGCCGATAAAAGCCAAGACAAACACTGTAAATTTATTGCGCTGCTTTTGATTAAACCCAGGGTTATACGGATAGGTGCAAGATCTGAGTAAAGGCATTATTTTGATTATAAGAAAAAGAAGAAGGCAACAAAATATCACCTTCTTCCTTTTCTTCATTTTGTCAATGAGAAAAAACTTCTAACCAACCACAAAATTTACCAACTTCCCTGGTACAACAATCACCTTTTTAATTTCCTTACCCTCAAGGTAACGCTGAACAACTTCTGACTCACGGGCATACCTTTCCAACTCTGCTTTATCCGCTTGTGCCGGAACTTGAAGATCTGCACGCTTTTTGCCGTTAACTTGAATCACCAAAGTGATTTCATCAGCAACCAAGGCAGATTCATCATACTTCGGCCAAGCTTGTTTGTGGACTGATTCGCTGTTACCCAATTGATGCCACAATTCTTCAGCGATGTGAGGTGCCAAAGGTGCCAGCAACACTATCAAAGTGCGAATGCCTTCTACATAAATCCGTGAGTCTTTGCAGCTAGCTTCAGCCAAAGCGTTACTCAACTTCATCAATTCTGACACAGCGGTGTTGAATTGATATTCGCCTTCCACGTCTTCCGTGACTTCTTTGATAGCAATGTGAATTGCCCGCCGCAAGTCTTTTTGGGCTTTACTCAGTTGTCCTTGCTGATTGCTAGCCACTGTGGGCTGGGCAGTAAAATCTGTCACCAATCGCCAAACGCGGTTTAAGAAGCGGAATTGCCCTTCCACGTCAGCTTCATCCCATTCCAGGTCTTTTTCTGGCGGTGCTTTAAACAGGATGAACATCCGGGCAGTGTCTACACCGTATTTCTTAATCACATCTTCCGGTGCAACACCGTTGCCTTTAGACTTAGACATGGTAGCGTAAAGGCGTTGCAACACTTCACCTGTCTGCGGATCGCGAGGATCATCTGGATTGGTGACAAGATAGGAAGGAATCCATTTATCTTTTCCAGATTTGTTGGGATTCATATAAGTTAAACCCTGTACCATCCCCTGAGTCAACAGGCGTTGGAAAGGTTCGTCAAAATTCAACAAACCTCTGTCTCGCAGTACCTTAGTAAAGAACCGCGAGTACAACAAGTGCAAAATCGCGTGTTCAATCCCACCCACATACTGATCCACTGCCATCCAGTCATTTGTCTTTGCAGGGTCAAAAACTTGTTGCTCATTTTTAGCATCGGTAAAGCGCAAGAAATACCACGAGGAATCAATAAAGGTGTCCATCGTGTCAGTTTCCCGCTTTGCCGGAGTGCCACAAGTTGGGCAAGGAACATTCACCCAATTTTCCAACTTAGCCAAGGGTGAACCGCCACGCCCTGTAAATTCCACATTTTCGGGCAACTGCACAGGCAAATCTTCGTCTGGAACTGGCACCACGCCACAGTTAGGGCAGCGAATCACTGGGATGGGCGCGCCCCAGTACCTCTGCCGCGAAATCAACCAATCCCGCAAGCGATACTGTACGCGCGTTTTGCCAAAACCTTGTTTTTCGGCGTATTCGACGATCGCTTGCTTAGCGTCTGTGGAAGCCATACCATCGAATTGACCGGAATTAATCACAAATCCCGGTTCTGTGTATGCCTGTTGTAGAACTCTCGGATGACCCGTCTGTACATTATCTGTATCTGGTGGCACAATCACCACTTTGATAGGCAAATTCTGTTCCTTAGCAAACTTGAAATCGCGTGCATCATGTGCGGGAACGCCCATGACTGCACCCGTACCGTATTCATACAGCACGTAATCAGCAATCCAGATGGGAATTTCTTCTCCAGTAAACGGGTTAATTGCCTTACCGCCAGTGGGAATACCACGCTTTGGTTTATCTTCCGCAGTCCGTTCCAACTCGCTTTGATTGGAAACTTCTTGAATAAAGGTTTCTACCGCTGCTTCCCGTTCTGGTGTCGTGACGCGCTTTGTCAAGGGATGTTCTGGCGCTAACACAACATAGCTGACGCCATAAACCGTATCAGGGCGAGTGGTGTACACGCCGATTTTTTCTTCCATCCCAACAATAGGAAATTCCAAGTACGCCCCTGTTGACTTACCAATCCAGTTTGCCTGCATCAACTTGACGCGTTCAGGCCAACCTGTTAACTTATCGAGGTCATTCAACAATTGTTCGGCGTAGTCAGTAATCTTCAAAAACCACTGCCGCAAGAGTTTGCGTTCAACTTTAGCACCACTGCGCCAAGAACGTCCTTCGCTATCAACTTGCTCATTTGCCACGACAGTTTGGTCAACTGGATCCCAGTTCACAGCTGCTTCTTTTTGGTAAGCTAACCCCGCTTGGAAAAACTGCAAGAAAATCCATTGTGTCCATTTGTAATAGTCTGGCGAACACGTGGCAAGTTCGCAATCCCAATCGATAGAAAAGCCAAGACGCTTTAATTGCTGTCGCATCTGGGCGATATTTTCATAAGTCCACTTCGATGGCGGAACACCTCGGTCAATTGCGGCGTTTTCTGCAGGCAAGCCAAAGGCATCCCAACCCATTGGATGTAGTACCCGATACCCTTGCATCCGTTTGAGGCGAGCAATCACATCAGTAATCGTATAATTACGGACGTGACCCATGTGCAGGCTGCCCGAAGGATAAGGGAACATGGACAGAGCGTAGTATTTTGGCTTACTGCTATCTGTAACAGTTTTATCTAAGCCTTGTTCAGTCCATGTTTTTTGCCATTTTTCCTCAATTGCTGCTGGGTTGTATCGGGACTCCACAATGAGAACTCCTAACTGAATCTAGTGGTCGCTTCTGTTTCGCTATTGTGGCATACTCTAGAGTTACCCTGACGACTGAACTGCCACTCTCAACTACTCTTATGTGTTTCTACTAACCCAAGTTGCTAGTTAGGTCAGACTGCGCTCAAAATATTGAATAAAATCTCCTTACCCTGCCATTATCTTTGATAATAGCAATACCTGTGCTTTGACTTGCGGGTTAATGCTTTGTATCAGATACGATAACTAGTAACCTATAATACAGTCAAGCAAGTGCAGCAACGTGGAGGCTGTTTTGAACAAAGCCAGCAAAGTAGAAGCAATCCTCAACGCATGGTTAAAGTTCATTGCTTTGGAGGATTATAGTAAGGCAAAGATTTCATCAGATGCAGTGAAGCAGCGAGGTGTAAACCTGAAAGGCAATCGTGTATTCATTGTGCCAGAGACCTTTTCAGAGTTGCAAAAAAAAGTTAGTCAAGGGCAATCAAGTCAAGAGACAATCTGGGCATCATCCTTTCCTCAAATTTGTACTCAAGAAGAAGAGAAATCTTATTTTCGTCCTCTATTTAGCTTAGATATAACATCCATTATTCAAGGAGAATATCAAGCAGAAGGGTGGAATATTGATGAACTTACACTGACGGAAGCAGGAGAAAATTTAGCCACTTTTTTCAAATTAGATGATGAAGAGCGGGAACAACTAAATATTCAAAATGGACTTAGGCATTTACTGAATAATATCTTCGGATTAGATTTTGAAGAAAGTTATGAAAACTGGATGAAATCAGTCAATATTCCTCGCTCATCAGAGATTAAAGAAATTAAACGGCAGCCTTACTTGTTTGAGTATCAGGGTAGCAATTTTAATAGGAACCTCAGATTTGACTTAAAAGATATCCTAAAAAATCATAAGGAGAATCAAAGATATTGGCTGAAGCAAAAGCATCCAGCCTATGAATATCTGTTTGGCAAACCAGAGCCTTTTGAACCCGAAGTGACGTACATGGGTGCTTTCCCAACAGATGATCCACCTGCCGGCTCGCAATTAAAAGCACTGAAACACGCTCAAACAGAAACCATAACTGCTGTCCAAGGACCACCAGGTTCAGGAAAAACTACTCTCATCCTTCATGTGATTGCTCAACAAGTTGTAAAGCGAGCAATACATTTAATTGAAACTGGTGAGGACATCAATAACTTGACGGTTGTTAGCAGTACAGTAAATAAAGCTGTTACAAATGTCATTGACAAGCTGGATTTTTATCTAAAAGATAAACCTCTAAACGAGAAAGTTTTATATCTGAAAGGAGGAAGTAAAGCTAATATTAATTCTCCCGGAAGCGCTAAAGAACAGCTACAAAGTGCAATTATTGATTATTTAGACAAAAATAATTTTGATGATAACCTTTACAATTGTCTAGCAGAAGAAATCAAAAGAATCAAATCAGATTTCACTTTTCAGGAAAATAACTATTTAAATCTGCGTCGCCAACGTGCCTTAGATGAATCGGAGCAACCTAAACTTCAAGCAAAAATCCAGGAACTTGAATTAAAACTGAACAACGCCAACGCCGCTATAACTCAGTTTCAGAGAAGGGCTGCACAACTGGAGCTTTACACAGAACTTCCAATAGATATTTATCAAAAAATTCAGGATATTTTTAATAATGCCATATCACAGCTACCTGGAGGAAATTTATCTTGGTGGAGAAGGCTGTGCCTCTGGGTAACTCGCACAACAGAGAGACATATTGTTACAAGAACGGCTTCCAAATGCAAAAAATATATTGTACAAACCATTGATACTCCCTTTCCTGTTGAAAACCCCACCAGTCGTAGTATTTTGGTTGAACAGACGCGGTTCGTTGAAGAAAGACTTGATAGAGCGAGAGAGTTACAAGGTGTACAAGCTCAATTAAGGGAAAATTCTGATAATATAATCCGTTTTGGTAACGAGCGTGATGAAACACTTAAAAATTTGACTGCTTTAGAACGCAGATTGGAAACTCAACCAAAAGATTTTTATAGTTTCTTTCATGAAGACTATCATGAAGAACACAAAAGATTATTTGAATTATCGCGGCAATTTCTCAATCAACACGCACTGCGAAACAAGGAAGATGTCAAGCGGGCTTTGATTTCATATTCTAACTTTTTTTCTGGAAATAATAAAACTCCTAACACGTTTTCCAAAAATTCAGATGACTATCTAAGAGCTTTGAGTTTGATATTTCCTGTCATTACTTGTACTTTACAATCTGTGCGAAATATGTTGCCTTCGGTGAAGGAATGCATTGATCGCACGATTGTAGACGAAGCAGGAATGATTCCACTACATCAGACATTTCCCTTGCTAGTGCGATCGCGCAACGCCATTATTGTTGGTGATCCATTACAAATTGAGCCTATCATCTCACTAGCAAGGCAAAGACGCGAGCAATACTGCAAAACAGCTTTTCTTGATTGTGGATTATCCGAAACTGAGTACCATTGTTACAGCCCGGAACAGATAGAATGCGCGACTACCTATCATCGAGCTGCGGGAGCAAGTGGAGAAGAAGGTAATACAGGTCAAGGTATTCGCCTGATTGAACATTATCGCTGTCAGCCTAGCATTATTGAATATTGCGATCGCATCGTTGGGTATGGGTTAGAGGTAAAAACAGAACCAACCTCTTCACCATTAGGAACAAATTTAATTGCTTACCACGTTGAGGGAAACATCAAGGCTAGAGTTAATCAGCAAGAGGTTACTGCAGTACATGAATTAATCAAACACCTTGTTAACCAGGGGTACTCACCAGAAGACATTGGTGTGATTTCACCTTTTCGTGTTCATGCTGATGCATTGGAGAATAGTTTACTCAAACAATTTCCTCGTCTGCGGAGAAATGATAATATTGGCACAATTCACACCTTTCAAGGTTCTCAAAAGAAAGTGATTATTTTATCCACAAAGGTTTGCCAACCGCTGGATAACTATAACTGGATTAACAAACGACCAAATCTTCTCAATGTTGCTGTATCTAGAGCCGAAGAACTTTTTATTTTAGTTGGTAACCTTTACAGGTTAGAGAAAGCAGGAGGTTATACCCGTCGGCTTGTTGAACATATTCGAGAGTATGGAGTTATTTTAGAGTACAAGACTGAGGCAGAAATTCCTGAGCAGCAGCCAGGAAGTCAGCCAGTTTATGATTGTAACCATTTAAAAGTTTTTCAAGATGCTATTGAGCAAGTCGAACAAGAATTGACGATTGTTACACCTTGGATTCGGGGACATGAGCCAAAATGGTTTGTTAATGAAATTATTTCTGCTTTGGAAAGAGGGGTAAATGTAAAAGTCATTTATGGTTTTCAAGGAGATGAAGAAAATGATAATAATGATGCTCAAGCTGAACAAAATTTAAGGGAATTATTTTCCCAATATCCAGGTTCATTTATACGTCGCTTAGGCAAAGAAATACAAGTAGAAAGCAGGGGAACAAACGAAAAAATTTTAGTCTGTGATACCAAATTTGCTGTTGTAGGAAGTTGGAACTGGCTTTCTCATCCTTATAGGGATGCGTGTAGGAAATCGCTCATAAATAAGAAGGTTCAAATCCGTCAAGAAACTAGCTTCCAAGTATCTGAGCCTTTGTCCATTTTGTCAATCAAAGAAAGAATAGCTAAATTAATACCGAATTAATCATAAAATTTTATCCAAAAGAGCAGACAACCCGAAAACCAAATTCTTTGTCCCTGATGTTTGGGTTCTCAAAAAACCGAGATGCAGAACGACAGAAACGAGGAGAAGAATCCCAAGAACCACCCCGCAATATTCGATATTCAGGATTTCCATCATTCACCCATGCACTACCATCTAATGGTGCGCCTTGATAGTCTTCGTGTTGATAGTCCTCACACCATTCCCAGACTAACCCGTGCATATCGCATAGTCCGAAGGTATTAGCTGGAAAAATACCAACCTCGGTTGTCTGTTGTTTATAAACTCTATTGGCGTCTTCTCCATAATAGTTTGCCAAATCTGTTGTGATTGTTGCACCAAAATGGAATGGGGTTGTTGTTCTAGCACGACAAGCATATTCCCATTCGGCTTCACTGGGTAAGCGATATATTCGTCCTGTTTGCTGCGATAGTCGCGCACAAAACTCTTGTGCATGACGCCAACAGACTCGCTCTACAGCTAAGTTATCTCCCTTAAAATAGGATGGAGCTAAATCAAGTTCGCTTTGGATTTTTGGAAATTCTGCAACTACTCTCCACTGCGCCTGAGTGATGGGATAACGACTCATAAAAAAAGATTTTACAGTCACTAAATGTTGGGGACGCTCATCTTCATCGGATTCAAATTCTTCTTTGGGCGCTCCCATTGAAAATTTCCCATCTGGGATGTAAACCATTTCTAGGCAAACTTCATTGTCCAAACTTTCTATAAAGTACTTTCCCTGTTCCGTGCACCGTTTGGTTTCTCTACCTTGTGCATTCACAGTCACCACTTCAAAGTCAAAAGTTGTGGTGTCTGGAATTAACAAATTTGGCGATTTCGCTGAGATATTTTTTACCGATTCATCGTTGAACTGAGGAATTTTCTCTGGTAGATTTAAGTTGGTTGGACGAGAAATATCTACATCTCCATCCCAACTGCGACGATAAAAATAAGTTGGTAATTGTTTTTTATCTAAACTGGCAAATTGCCGTTTGACTTTTTCAGCAATTACCTCCATATTTGGAGGCCAAGATTCCAAAGCTTCCTGTTCGAGTACCTCCCTGACTGCTTGAGAGAAATATCCTGTTTGACTTTTAGTGTTAACCTTTGCTGTTTCTCCTTCTCTGGTGGCAAGCAATACAAACTGTTGAATGTCTTGCCTAGGACTACCGCTAGAAAATTCTTTCCCTCTGAAATTAGTTGGTCTTCCTTTCGACTCCGAAACATAATTGGCACAAGCATCAACCATGCAAATATGATTCGGAATCTGAAACCAATTGGAAGCGAATAAAAGGAGCAAAGAATTCAAATCTAGGTTTCGCCAATTTTGGGATGTGGCATCAGCACAAAATAGCCTGCGTTCTCGTTCAGAGGTAAGCAAGCCATGTCCCACCCAAAAAATAAAGAGCAAATCTCCTTTCTTTTTGGATAAAACATTCTCAATTATGTCAGATAGATTATTCTCGGTTGCTGCTTCTACTTCTAGTTCAGATTGCTCGACTAAGTAACAACTTTCCTCTAGCGGCGACAAGCAAAGCCGGATATTTTCTTTCGGCACACCTCGCTTACACAGCCATTCCGCGAATTTCAGGGCGTCATTGACAGGACCACCGCCCTTTACATTCCAAGCAGTCTCGTGGTATTTCTCGATACCTACAACTAGCGCATAAGTCCGCTCTGGTTTGGCGACTATCTCAGTCATGGTAATCTGGGGACGATCGCTTTCCATGTGGCTGGATTTTCCCAGTAAGCGCTGTGCGATCGCGGAAATGGTTGTTTGTTATCTACCAATACATCCTGCACTTTATTGGGGAAGACATTAGCCCCAATGTAACTGAGAAAATCCCGCAAATCGTATATATTCAACCAAGCTGGGAAATGGTCTGGCAGTGGTTCACCATATTCTAAACTGTGTAGTGCATTAATTTCGTATAAAAATGGTGCTTGGGAACCAACCGTCACTAATAGCGCCACCTGTTCCAACCCTTCTTTAACAAGCAAGTCAACGCAGGCAATACCTCCCAAACTATGAGTTAATAAGACTACTGGTGGTTCAGCTTGTTCAATAATTTCTCGAATAAATTGGCGAATTCGTTCTCCTCGGCTTTGATAAAGCAAAATATCGCAAGGAAAGGGCGAAATTGCGTCTGTAATGCTACCGCGCTTGCGCTTCATAGCAAACGTAGTTGGATGCGTCAGCAGAGAAAGAGGCTTCCACACCCAGCCTCCCAATCCCAACTCTGCTTCTCCCAAGGCACAGCTGAGCTTTTCTACCACTTCATCCCGTAATTCAGCATTAGTGAGAATTGGTGGATATTTTTCTTGTTGTTCACAGTAAAACATAGCCTGAGCCACAATCGCTCTTGCTACAGCATCACAATACTCGCTTAAGGATTCTGATGCCTTTTGCAAGGCTTCTTGGTAAGCTTGACTGCGAAGAACTGCTTGTAGTGCTTCATCAAACACCAAAGCAATTCCCGCCTCTACCAAAAGGGCTTGTAGTTCTGGTGAAGGGTTCAGGCTTTGCAACCGAAAATTTAATTCATCGCTGGGTTGCTCTGCAAAAGGATTAGCAACATCTTCCGCATTCGGTTTTAGTGACAATAACCGTAATTCATAAAGGGGATCACGGTATAGCTGCTCCCACAGCAAAATCTCCTTCTCTTCTTCCTCTTCTTCTGACAACGCTAGTGTCGCGTCATACAAAGGTATGGATGCCCCTTGAGCATTTAACTTGGTTCCTAACATCTCACCCCACAAGCAAGGGACAACCTTGATATCGGGACGTTGGATACCAAGCTTTTTTTGAATTAGCGCAAAAGTTTCCTCGTATTGAGGTGGGCGTACCCCTGTGCCATGTACAAATACAAGACTTGTCATTGTCTACAGAAACTCAAGGGGATTGATGAAAAACTTTGTTTGTATGTATTATCAACAGCTTCCACTCTTTAGGCAATACTATGCACTATGCGATGATTTTTCTGAGCCTTATATTTTAACTGCTAAATATTTATCTTTTAAGTATCTAAGCAGCTATACTACCATCAAAACTAAGCTAGCTATATTTTGTAAATTTCTTTTATGTTGACGTCAATAAACTCAATAAATTTACTGCATCAACTACATATACACCATTAATTTGCTTGTTCTGCTCGATTTTCTCTAGGTTTGCCTGCGTAAAACAAATGATTGGTTGCACAAAACTCACGCGCTTCATATCTTTTAGAGTGCTTGCCTGACCTTTAACTGCTTTTAACAAGTTTTTCCCATTGTTAAGATCATAAACCTGCTTGCCGTAGTGTCGCTTCAGCATAGCACCATCAAAAAATATTCTGCCTTTGTTACTTTTGACATCTACTACAAAATAATTACCTCTTGGGGAACGCAAAAACACATCTGCATCACCCCAGCGCTTAAGCGGAACATTGTATTCAATTCTCCAGCCTTGGCGTTCCAGAGGTTTTAACAGTCGCTCTACCTCTTCTTCTCCGTCAGCACCTTGGTCTGCTTGATTGGCTTTGATCCACAACTGTTGCCCTTGTTGGTAAAGCAAAGCTGCACCAACCCAGCAGCCAAGCACAACCAACACTCCTAATCCCGATGTGGTTGGTATCAGTAACAAAATCAAAAGGGGAGGGACGGCTAAACTAAACGCTCCTCCAAAACGTGCTAAAGCTCCACTTCTATGTTCGCGGGCTAGTTGTCTGATTCTCCTGCCAGCTTTTGGCACATCTACTCCCCTAGTTCACATCGTTACATCTATATATTGGGAGAATTAGCAAAATTTTACAGCTTGTGCAGAATACAGACATACAACACTACATCTTTTACATTGTAAATACAATACTACGTTGTATTTAAAGCATAAGATGAGTAGAGGGCTTACTTTCTGCTTGCAAAACAAGTTGCTCGCCTTCTAAAAGGGTGAACTTCAGTTATTGAGGATTCTTGGTGCTAAAAGTCTTTGTCTACGGCACGCTCAAACCAGGTGAAGCAAATTATCAAAGATATTGTGCTGGTAACGTGGTTGATACTACTAAAGCGATCGCACAAGGAAAATTATTTGCCTTACCAATGGGCTATCCGGCGATGACACCAGGAAATAGCCCTGTCCACGGCTACTTACTCTCGTTCACTAATTTAGATGTCTTAAAGGCTCTGGACGAGTTGGAAGATTACCACCCCGACCGAGCCGCGTCAGAAAATCTTTACAATAGAAAGCAAATTGAGACCCATGACCCACAAGGGCATCCGCTTGGTTGGGCTTGGGTCTATATAATGACACAAGAGCGAGCGCTTCAATTAGGAGGCGTCCACCTACCTGACGGTTGGTGGAGTGGATCTGAAATTTAAAAAGTTTAAATTATGAATTATGAAATTTTTAAAATTAATAATTCATAATTCATAATTTTAGTTTATATCGGATTGAATATTTAGGTCGTGCTCGATATCCTGCGATTGAGGCTCCATCTGATTCACTGGATTTTCAGCAGAAGCTTTTGCTGTTTTCGGAATTGGGATCACCGGGTTATTTATGGCAACCATGAGCGGTGAACTGACAACAGCAGGAGTGGGCATTGCTGATTGTGCCTGTTGTATTGGTTGGTTTTGAGCCATTTGAGGCAGCCTTGATTCGCCGCCTAGTAAACCAGACAATGCACCAATGACGCAAGCAGCAACAGCAGCGCCTCCACCGAACCATACTAGCCTGGAACGACGGCGCAAACGCGCCATCACCTGCTCAACTGTTTCTTCTAATGACTGTTGCGGTTCCGGTACTGGAAGAGTCCGTATACCTTGCCGCAGCTTTAACAGTCGGGCATACAAACGCTGAACTGTGGGATCGTCTGCAAGCCATTGTTCAACTTGCTTGCGTTCAGCAGCCGTCACCTCACCATCGAGGTAAGCACTCAATAACTCGAAGCGATCGCGCTTCATCATATCCATAGCAGCACCCGTTGATTCATTGGTATGCTTTGCCGAACCATCTGGCAAATCTTTATGATCTTGCAATTGGGAACGGTCATCAAACTGAGAATCAGTAGTCATCTTAACATTATTACCAATTCCTACACGGGTAAACACAGCGGACAAGCATGAGAACTTAATCAATTCTTCTCCTGTTGGCAGAAGCACTCTGTAATTTCTTTAATATTCTTAATGAATTATCATATCTGCCATTGACCAAAGGACGGAAACTGTTCATTACGAATCTAGATAATTTTGCAACTGAGATTGCAATCTCGCTCTTGCTCTGGCTATTCTCGACTTGACTGTTCCCAAAGAAACACCAGTGATTTCAGCAATTTCTTCATATGCCAATCCCTCGATTTCTCTAAGAACAATTGTAGTACGGAACACCTCTGGCAAATCAGCGATCGCCTCCCGCAGTTGCTCGTAAAACTCTCTAGTCGTCAGTTCTTCCTCGGGTCCTGGAGTATCTCCAGCAATTTCCCAATCCATTTCGCCATCGTCTACCGCACGGGGAGCATCCAGCGACAAGGGACTAACAACCCGCTTGCGCTTGCGCAACTCATCGTAAAATAAGTTGGTAGCGATGCGGCTTAACCAGCCCCGGAATTTGGCGGGCTCTTGTAATCGGTTAATATTCCGATATACGCGAATCCAAACCTCTTGAGCCAAATCAGCCCTGTCAGGCCAATCAGGAGCCAGATGGTATAGAACTCTATCAACCTGGGATTGATAACGGTGCAATAATTCGGCAAATGCCGCACGATCAGGGCGTAGTCCTGCTTGACAACGCAAAATTAGGTCGTGGTTTGAGATTTTGTCAACTTGCACCGAAACTTCTGGAAGCCTCGTATCAACCGTTGACCAGGATACAGTAATCGATTGACTCATAGATCGTACTGGCTGTAAATCATCCCTATCTATTAGACCTGCTAATGAGCAGGAAGTTCCTTTATTGAGTGACGGATTTATGACTGGAACACTAGCCTATACTAACGAGTGGTAGATACGTGGCGGCACAAACAACTTCTTCCTGAGTCTTTTGCTGAAGAAACTTGCCTCCTTCACCCTTCAGTCATTACGTAATAGGGGCACGGCAATGTTACTTATACTTGTGCAATATTAAGAACTGACCACCTACGCTTGACATATTTGAGTTACGCAATCAGGACAAAGATACAAGAAGGCATTGGCTCCCCACTACTCCATCTGCCGCTACTCCCCCCACTGCTTCATAAAACTTTATTGCCGTGGCAAGGTTACTACGAGGTTTGGTGCTGTTTCGGCTTCTTGTGGGTAAATTTTGCTATTTGTATTTGTTTGGTCGTTTACGTGAACTTGCAAAAACAGATTTAAGGAAAAAGTAATCGTAACCGCTAGTAATAGTTTTTCTAACATAGTTTTTTTCTCCCCCACACCAATAATGATTGATTGCTACATTTAGTGAAGAGTTCCTCGCTTTCACGCGGTTTTTCACCTAGACTTTTTCGTCAAAGTTGCAGTAGCGCAATCTCCATAGCCCTAGTTTGCCTGGGACTATTGAGAAATTCATGAGGGAACTAATAAGTATTTATGAATTTTTAGTGACCGAATCATCAGAGTATAAGTTGAACTATCGGTAGATGCTATTGATATTGCAAGTTAATTTTGACTAAGAAGATTGACTTAGACTTGCGACTGGAAGTACGATGTCAGAAAAAAGAGCATTCCCCACAGCATACCCCTCACGCGTCATTTGCATAGCCCACTATCAGTACGGCTTTCTGCTTTAGGGTAGAGTAAGCTAGGGTAAGGTGATAGCTAAATGGAAGATCTGGGTCTGCTGGAGAGAGACGATGGCGATAGTAAGAAACGACTCATTAACGCGTGTAGTGATGTTGCTCTGTTTTGGTACAGCAATCTTATCTCTCGCTGTCCA